>NZ_FYFA01000001.1:1200000-1800000 GCF_900188435.1 Marinobacter sp. es.048 | reverse complement strand
ATAGTGCCGTCTGGCTCTCTAGGGTACTGCTTGCACATTGCCCGCATTCTGCCGGGAGCCGTGACCACTCTTCGCCGTCCAGCGCCGCGGAAGCCCGCACCAAGGTGGCGAAGCTCACCTGCCAGGGCCATCGGAGAATCGTAGGAAAGCCTGATGGCGCGGTTTTCAACAACGGCACCCGGCAACTCGGCGCGTACCTTGGCCTGCAAAGCGAGGTCGGTCTCGAAGCGATTAACGTGCTGATGATCAGGGTCCACCGCCTGCCAGGCATCTTTCAGCTCTCTCAACGTGCCATCCAGCAGCGTGGAGACCATGAGAAATCCACCGGGACGCAGAATACGCCGACATTCCCGGAGCACCGCACCGGGGTCACCACACCACTGAATCATGAGATTGCTGAAAATTACATCGATGCTTCTATCCGGCAAAGGCAAGTGTTCGGCATCGCCCACAATCCAGCTAATTCCCGCAGGGCCCTTCTCCCGAGCCTGCGCCAGCATACCCGGCGACAGATCAACCCCGCTCAGCGACTCAATCTGCTCAAAGTCTGCGAACTTTCGGGTAAACCAACCGGTGCCACACCCCAGGTCCAGCACTGTTAAATCGGGAGCCGGGCTTTGCCGGAACTCAAATTTCTGCAGCATGGTATTGCCCATGAAGCGCTGCAGTCTGGAAGCAGTTTCATAGGTGCCACTGGCAGTGCCAAAACCCCGGGCAATATCCGATTTGAGCGTTTCAGAAACGCCAGCCGATGCTCCCGGCGAACGGCTCATAACGCCCATGACAGATCCCTTCGCGATGCCAAAAACGTCTGCATTGCACCCCAGCAATCCGAGGCCGAGCATCCCCCCGGCCAGTGCGCCATACCCGAAACCACCACATGGCTGCTTGAAGCTGGAACCGAGAGATCCTCGGCCCGGGACCGAACCACAATAACCCTCTCTCCTATTATGTGAAGTGCGGGCGTGGTTAGCGAACGCCACAACGCCCGCTGGTCCCCGGCTTCCAGCCACGCGAGGCTCTTGCAGAGATGTTCGTGAGAAACCAGGGTACCTTTTTCGCGCCAGGGCTTGAGGCGTTGTCGCTCCTGTTTCTCGTCCACCGCACCGTTGATCATCAACAACAGGAAATGCAGCCAATGCCGCTGGGGGTCCCGCCGGATACCAAGGGCGAACGCCTGGAAATCCCGTGCCGGCATCCCATGAGGCCAGCTGCCATCGGCAACAAACTTCGGGAAACCGCCCAGCGTTATGGCGACAGATACCGCGCCGGTCTCACGCGCGGCAGCCTCCATGACCACCTGACTGCCCAGAGACCACCCCATCCACACCGACGGTTCCGGATAGAGCGACAAAAGCTCATCCGTTACTTCTGAAAGGGAACGGCAACGGACCAGCAACTCATCGTCCAGAGATACCTGCACAACTTTCCCGGGCCAGTAGCCATAGAGCTCCGACAGCATCTCTGCACGAACGCCCCAGCCAGCAACCACCACCAGACGCGGACAGACCCTACAGGAACTCATATCGCCATGTCCGTCTTTTGAACCAGATGACGGCACTCAGAAAGTGCGCTCAACAGACAATCAAGGTTCTCCTGAGAATGTGCGGCACTGAACGTTACCCGCAGACGCGCTTCACCCACCGGAACCGTCGGCGGGCGAATGGCCGACACCAGCAAACCACGCTCCTCCAGCGCCTGACTCAGCGCCAGTGCGTCATGATTATCGCCAATCATGATCGGCTGGATCGGCGTGCGCGAGGGCATCAATGCATACCCCATGGCCGAGGCCTCCCACCGGAACCGGGAAACCAGGCTCAATACATGCTCGCGACGCCCCTGATCCCGCTCAATAAGATCCAGACTCGAGATAGTTGCCATGGCAAGAGCCGGCGGCATCGCCGTCGTATAAATATAAGTCCTGGCCTTCTGAACCAGATAATCCATCAACATCGACGGCCCGGCAACAAATGCGCCGCTGGTACCAACCCCCTTGCCGAGGGTACCGATCAGCACAGGCACATCCTCTTCAGACAGCCCCGCCTCGGCAACGCTGCCCCGCCCCTCAGGCCCGAGCACGCCGATTCCGTGAGCGTCATCAACAATCAGAAGTGCATCATGGGCGCGACAGACCCGGGCCAACTCCGCCAACGGTGCAATATCGCCATCCATGCTGAACACACCGTCCGTTACCACCAACTTATGCCCGGACGTTTCCGCCAGCATCGCCTCCAGCGCCGCCACATCGCCATGGGCATAACGCCGGACCCGGGCCCGGCTCAGGATACAGCCGTCAATGATGGATGCATGATTCAGCCGATCCGAAAAAATGGTATCGCCCCGCCCGGCGAGCGCCGAAATAACCCCCATATTGGCCATATAACCGGTGGAGAAAAACAGCGCCGAACTGCGCCCGGTAAACTCCGCCAGACGTAGTTCAAGCCGGTGATGGGCATCATGGTGACCACAAATCAGATGAGAAGCCGCGCCGCCGAGACCTGTCTCGGGAAGTGCATTACGCAGTGCCTCGATATTGGCAGGGTTATTGGCAAGACCAAGGTAATCGTTGCTGCAAAACGACAACAGAGGCTTGCCGTCAGCAATCAGGGAAGGCCGCTGAGGACCGGCTACATGCCGACGCGTCCGATATAGACCGGCCTGTTTACGCTCTTCGAGTTCAAGGGCAAAGTCCCGCACAGGCATCGCTCCAGGTTAACCGTTACGCGTTGAATCAGCTTTGATGCCATGAAGGCACCCGAAGGTTCGGGCAGGCTGCGTGCAGGGCTCTCCGGGATTGTAGAGGGCCATGAATGGCCCGAAACAAGCGCACATGGGTGAGGCCGAGCGCCGATGAAGCGAAGCTTCATGCGACAGCCGAACGACAGCAATCTGTGATTGCTGGCTGGACCCCACCGGAGTGCTTGTAGCGTATCCCGGAGAGCCCTGCACGCAGACTGCTCCCCCGAACTTCAGCAATTCTTCTGAAACTCAGGCAGATTCGCGGGTAGCGTCATAAAACATGTGACGAGTCGCCTCATACTCCACGGCCTCGGCAATCGCCTCCTCTTCCTGCTCCTCAGAGGCACACTGCTCCCGCTGCTCAGGGCGAATACCCAGCCGTTTGAACAGCAGCATATCGGCATCAGCCTCCGGATTAGCGGTGGTCAGGAGTTTTTCGCCGTAGAAAATCGAGTTGGCGCCAGCCATGAAACACAGAGCCTGCATCTGCTCATTCATGTTCTCACGCCCTGCCGACAGGCGAACGTGAGAAGCCGGCATCAAGATCCGCGCCACGGCAATGATCCGGATGAACTCGAACGGATCCAGATCCTCAACGTCCTCCAGGGGCGTACCTTTTACCTTCACCAGCATATTCACCGGCACACTTTCCGGATGATGAGGCAGATTTGCCAGCTGAACCAGCAGACCAACCCGGTCATCCTCATCTTCGCCCATGCCCATAATGCCGCCGCAGCAGACTTTCATACCGGCCTTGCGAACATTGTCGAGCGTGTCCAGACGGTCCTGGTAGGTACGCGTGGTTATAATGTGGCTGTAATACTTCTCGGACGTATCCAGATTGTGGTTGTAGTAATCCAATCCGGCATCAGCCAATTCTACGGCCTGTTCTTCTTTCAGCATGCCGAGGGTCATGCAGGTTTCAAGGCCCAGGGATTTCACCTGTTTGACCATGTCCAGAACATAAGGCATGTCTTTTCTGGAAGGACTGCGCCAGGCGGCGCCCATGCAGAACCGGGAAGCGCCCTTCTGTTTTGCGGCCCTGGCTTCAGACACCACCTTTTCAATTTCCAGCAGCTTTTCTTTCTCAAGGCCGGTGTTGTAATGACCGCTCTGAGGGCAGTATTTGCAATCCTCGGGGCAGGCGCCCGTCTTGATCGACAGCAGGGTGCTTACCTGCACCTCGTTGGGATCGAAATACTGGCGATGCACGCTCTGGGCACGGAAAAGAAGGTCGTTGAAGGGAAGCTCGAAAAGCTCGCGGGCTTCCTGCAGTGTCCAGTCGTGGCGGAGTTCTGTAGCGGTCATGTAAAAGTCCTGTTAACCTTTCCCGGTCTCTGGGTTTACGGATGAATCAGATGATAAAGGGACTGAACTGGCTGTCAACCTTCATGGACAAAAAGGTTAACAGCGTCCAACAAGGTGGACTCTGTGTCGCATGCCTTTCAGCCGACGCTTTCAACGGGTTATGCCAACCCTGCCGTAACGAGTTACCGGTCAACCGTTGGCGCTGTCGCTGCTGCGCCCTGCCGCTGGCTTTTCCATCGTCGGAACTGCTTTGTGGCGACTGCCTGAAGCGCCCGCCACCCTTTGATACGTCCTTTGTTCCCTGGCGTTACCAGTACCCGCTGGACGGCATGATTGGCCGTTACAAATACAATGGCCAACGCAAATTCGGCCGGCCGTTGATGGCGGATTTCAACGGGCTTCTTGAGAAGGCATTGCACAGCGGTAGCATCACGAAGCCAGAGGCGTTGGTGCCCGCACCAATGGATGCAAGGCGACGGCGCCAACGTGGGTTCAATCAGGCTCAGGACATTGCTGAGACCATCGGAGGCCACCTGAAAATTCCTGTGGCTACCGGGCTGGTGCAGCGCGTCCAGCGGGTTCGGGCGCAGCGGGAGTTGAATCGTGAGGCGCGCCTGGCGAATCTTTGCGGGGTGTTTAAGGTCATCTCGCCGGCGCCTGAGAGAGTGGCCATTGTGGACGATGTTGTAACGACGGGAGCGACAGTTCGGGTCTTGGCATCAGCACTCCGGGAAGCCGGGGCCCGGGAGATTCAGGTCTGGGCTTTGGCGCGGACGCCCGGTTAAGACAGTATAGCTTTGACACGTTCAGCAATTGCCAGACAGGATGTTAACCCGGGCGATTCGATCCCAAACAGATTCACCAGTCCGGGCAAACTGTGCTCCTGAGGCCCATCAATTTGGAAATCCGCAAAGCCCCCGTCAGGACCCGTCAACTTTGGTCGGATGCCGGCGTAGGCGGGTTGAAGTCGGGTCGCGTCAAGGCCTGGCCACCATTGGCGGACGCCTGTGGCGAAGGTTTCAAGGCGGCTGGGGTCCACGGTGTAGTCTTCCTTGTCGATCCACTCCACATCCGGGCCGAAACGGACCTGACCGGCGAGATCGAGGGTGAGGTGGACACCCAGGCCACCGGGTTCAGGGACCGGGTAGATCAGGGTTTTGAAGGGTATTCGGCCCCTGTAGCTGAAGTAGACGCCCCTGGCGAACCATTGCTGTGGTTTGTATTCTTCGGGCAAGCCAGCCCAGTTGTTTGCCAGCGGGACAGCGCCGAGCCCGGCGGCATTGATGACGTTTTTTGTTTTCAGAATCAGCGGATGTTCGCCTCCCACGTGCAGAAGGTGCCGCTGGTTATCTGATTCAGCGGCTACCAGCGGTGAACGGAGAACCAGTTGACCACCAGCATCCTGGAGCTCGCCGAGCAGCGAGAGCATCAGCCCATGACTGTCGACAATACCGGTTTCCGGCGACCAGAGCCCCGAGCTGGCGCGGATTTCCGGAACATCTCGGGCGACTCTGTCTTCATCATACAGGTCGAGTTCAACGCCATTGCGCGCTGCAGCAGCCTGAATGTCTCGCAGCTTGCCATTTTGCTGCTCCTCGGGAGCCACAATCCATTTGCCGCACCTCCGGTGTTCGACCTTGTGGGTTCGGCAATATTCGTAAAGCCGCTGTCGGCCTTCAACGCACAGTTCCGCCTTCAGTGACCCTTCCGGATAATAAATACCTGCATGAATGACTTCGCTGTTTCTTGAGGAGATGCCCTCACCAAACCGGTCTGCGGCGTCCAGCACAATTACTTCATGTCCAGCTCTCGCCAAAGCGCGGGCAATGGCCAAGCCAATGACACCGGCGCCTATTACAACAGTTTGAGCCTCCAGCACTTCTGTCGACACTTACGCTTGCCCCTGCTCCACTGACAAGACACTGAGCATACCCTATCCCGCGATCCCGACGAAAACCGGCGCCAGTAGGCTGAACACATTACTCAAGAGCCCATAACGGTTATACTTGCTTCCGGAAAGTAGTGCGTGGAGCCCGGCTTATGATGTCTGACAGGAAGCAGTTTGTTCTGGTAATGGTTGTGGCGGCCCTTTTTGTCGGGTGGCTCGGCTGGCGTGGTTTTGAAGTAATCAGCCTGAACGAGCGACTGAAAGCCGATGAGGTGGTTGCCAGTTATCCCTACAAGCATCGGGTGCTCAGGGTGGAGGGTGATACGGCCATTATGAGCTCGCTGCGCTCCCATACTACATCGACCAACAAGGCACTGAGTGCGGTCTTTCCGAGCATGCGCAATCTTGGGGACAGCCATCGGGACTGGCAGCGGGCAGAGCGCGAGTTGGCTCAGGTGCAGGCCCGCGCCGGAGACGTTGTTCTTGGGGCCTCAGGGATCGGCCGTATCCGCTGGGAGCTGGATGAAAACTGGTACCATCTGCAATCCATGAAATCCAAATACGACACAAGGCTCTGAAACGTCCCTTTATGACCCATGATCCATCACTCCCGGCATCCACCCACCCCTACGATTCCCTGAAGCCGGATATCATTCTGGATGCGATGGAGGAAGCCGGGTTTGCGGTAAGTGGCCGGCTGTTCGCACTGAACAGCTATGAAAACCGGGTTTATCAGGTGGGACTGGATGAGGGCGCGCCGGTCATCACCAAGTTTTATCGGCCGGGCCGATGGAGCGAAGCGGAAATCCGGGAGGAGCACACCTTCACCCTGGAACTCCTGCAAGCGGACATTCCGGTCGTAGCTCCCATGAAACTGGCGTCCGGTGACACCCTTGGGTGCCATGGTGAATTCCTGTTCGCGGTTTTTCAGCAGCGCGGCGGGCAGGCGCCAGACACCAGTGTAACCGATACCCTGTACCGGCTGGGTCAATGGCTGGGCCAGATCCACAACATTGGCGCCAAAAAACCTTTTGCCCACCGCTCCACCATGGACTTGCTTGACGGCATTGAAGCCAGCAACCGGCTTCTGGTGGAAGGTGGCTGGATACCTGCAGATCTCAGGCCCGCCTGGGACAGCCTGATACCGGACCTGAAAACGCTCTGTGCCGCTCGGGTTGATGAAGCCGGCCCGGTGGAAACCTTGCGAATTCATGGCGACTGCCATGCCGGTAACATTCTTTGCCGGGACGAGCAGATGCTGTTTGTGGATCTTGACGATTGCCGCACTGGGCCTGCTATCCAGGACATGTGGTTGCTACTGAACGGCGACGACTTCGAGCGGGGAGCCCAGCTCGGCGAACTGCTGGAAGGTTACGAAATGTTCCGTGATTTCAATCGCCGTGAACGCCACCTGATTGAGCCGCTGCGCTGCTACCGGCAGATTGCGCATTGCGCCTGGCTGGCAAAGCGCTGGGACGATCCCGCATTTCCGCGTTTCTTTCCCTGGTTTGCCCAGCCACGGTTCTGGTCAGACCAGGTTCTCTCGCTCCGGGAGCAGTTATCAGCCTTGCAGTCTCCGGCCATCACGGTGCCGGGACAGTACTGACCAACACTTTAAATTCGTTTGATTCGAGGTAGGCATGAGCCAGAATGAGGCCCGTTACACCGTCCGTAGCCTGATTGTAACCGCCCTGGTTGCGGCTATTGGCACCGTTCTTGTACTGGAAATGAGCGGCAAGATCAGTCATAGCGAGAACAAGGATCACATGCCTGTTGGCGATTTCCAGGCCATCCATGTAACCGAGGAGGATCCGTTCCGTATGTCACCCAAAGCCTCGGAACTACACGCCGTTTGCGAAAATGGTTACCTGGCAATTGCCGCCGATGTAGACCCCTCGTTCAGGGGAATCCTGGTGGACTATAAAAATCGCGGCGTACGCTGCGCCAGACCGTCACCCACGGGACCTGCCGTTCCGCCCGCCCCCAAGGCACCCGACACCAATGAATAAATCCCGGAAGCCGTCGGAGGCACCCGAGCAGGTGACGGACCGGCTGTTTGCAACAGAACGCCGGCCGGAAGATTTCCGGTTCGACGCATCTGTGGCCAGGGTCTTCCCGGACATGATTCGGCGTTCCGTGCCGGGTTACACGACCATCATTCCGATGATTGAGGTAATCACCGAACAATACGCCCAACCGGGCTCCCACTGCTATGACCTCGGTTGCTCCCTGGGCGCCTCAACCCTGGCAATGCGCCACGGCATATCCCATGCCGATTGCACCCTTGTCGGCGTGGATAACTCCAGCGCCATGATCGAAAGCTGCGAGCATTACATCGCCCTGGACGACAGCGCTCTCCCCGTTACCCTGAAGTGCGAAGATATTCTGGACACTGAACTCAGCAAAGCCTCGGTGACCACTCTGAATTTCACGCTACAGTTTGTCGACCCGGAAAAGCGGGCCAGCCTGCTCGAACGAATTGCTGATGCCACTCTCCCCGGCGGCGTTCTGATCCTGTCCGAGAAAATCCGCTTTGAGTCTGAAGGCGAGCAGGCCATTCAGACCCGACTGCACCACGAATTCAAGCGCGCTAACGGCTATTCGGATCTTGAAATCAGCCAGAAACGCACAGCCATCGAACAGGTGCTGATCCCTGAAACATTGGCAGCCCACAAGGCACGACTGCTGGCGGCAGGCTTCAATGATGTGGTGGTGTGGTACCAGTGCTTCAACTTTGTTTCCATGCTCGCCATCAAGGCCAACCAAACCACCGAATGATCATGGCAGATTTTGACTGGAAAGCCCGTTTCGGGCCAATCATCAATGAACTTGCAGACGACGGCCTGGATCACTGGGCGGTGCAACTCCAAAAGCAACTGACCCACCGCTTTGAAGACCGCCCCCACGGCGATCTCGATCGCTGGCAAGCTGCCCTTGACCAGCTACCTTACCTTGCACAGGTAGAAGCGCAACTGGACCGATCCGCCGTATCCCTGACCTCCATGCAACCCCTGACCGTGGCACAACAAGAACAACTGGAGCTGGGATTACGCGGCCTGATGCCCTGGCGAAAAGGCCCCTTCGATTTCTTCGGTACCTACGTCGATACCGAGTGGCGCTCCGACTGGAAGTGGGACCGGGTGTCTCCGTACCTCTCAGACCTTTCGGGTCGTCGAATACTGGATGTAGGTTGTGGCTCTGGATACCACTGCTGGCGCATGCTGGGAAAAGGTGCGAGCCGGGTGATCGGCATCGATCCCGGGCTCCTTTTCCTGTTTCAGTTCTTCAGCGTCAAAGACTACCTCGGCGATGTCCCTGTCGACCTGCTTCCAATCCGGATGGAAGACCTGCCGGCAGACCTTGAAACCTTCGACACCACCTTTTCCATGGGGGTCCTTTATCATCGTCGTTCGCCGCTGGATCACCTGTTAGAGCTGAAGGGAACACTACGCCGGGGCGGCGAGCTGGTGCTGGAAACACTCGTAGTCGAGGGGCCTGAAGGCTTCAGCCTGATGCCCGAGGATCGCTACGGGCAGATGCGAAACGTCTGGTTCCTGCCCAGTTGTGACACTCTGCTGCGCTGGCTGGACCGTACCGGCTTCCGAAATGCTCGGGTGGTGGATGTGACCGCGACCACCACGGACGAACAGCGAAGCACCGACTGGATGCGTTTCAACTCCCTCCAGGATTTTCTCGATCCGGACGACCCGTCAAAAACGGTGGAGGGATACCCGGGGCCGCTTCGGGCCACCGTGATTGCCGAAAAGCCCTGAACGCAAAAAACCGCCGTGCCTTATGGCAGGGCGGCTTTTTTAAGTTGGCAATTACTCGCCGAAGGGGTGACGCAAAGTAATCGTCTCGATACGATCCGGACCAGTGGAGATCACGTCGATTGGCGCCTCGATCTGCTCTTCCAGGAAACGGATATAGGCCTTGGCATTCTCCGGCAGCTGATCAACGCTGGTCAGGCCAACGGTGCTCTCACTCCAACCCGGCAGCTCCTCATAGACCGGCTCGATGTCCTTGTAACTGTCGCAGCCAATGGGCGGCCGGAAAATCTCGCCGTTCGGGGTCTTGTAGCCCACGCAAACCTTAACCGTCTCCAGACCATCAAGGACATCCAGCTTGGTCAGGCAGATGCCGGATACGCTGTTGATCTGGATAGCATGGCGCAGGGCTACCGCATCAAACCAGCCACAACGGCGGGAGCGACCGGTTGTCGTACCCACCTCATTGCCTTTGACGGCCAGGTGCTGACCCATATCGTCGAAAAGCTCGGTCGGGAAAGGACCAGAACCGACACGGGTGGTGTAGGCCTTGGTGATACCCAGCACATAATCCAGGAACAGCGGTCCGAAACCGGAACCGGTGGCGGTTCCGCCGGCGGTGGTGTTGGAAGAGGTCACGTACGGATAGGTACCCAGGTCGATATCCAGCAGCGAGCCTTGCGCGCCCTCAAACAGGATATTCTCCCCACGCTTGCGGAAGTCGTGCAGCATGTCGGTCACGTCCGCCGCCATCGGCAGGATTTCCTCGCCCATCTGCTTGAGCTCTTCAAGAGCCGCATCGATGTCTTCGGCTTCTTCCTTGAAGTACTCGGTCAGGATGAAGTTGTGGTAGGACATGATCTCCCGCAGCTTCATTTCGAAGTCGGCGGGATTGCACAAATCACCCAGGCGAAGACCACGGCGGGACACCTTGTCTTCATAGGCCGGCCCGATGCCGCGACCGGTTGTGCCGATCTTGTCGACACCGCGGGCTCTTTCCCGGGCCTGATCAATGCGGACGTGGGTACGCAGAATAATCGGGCAGGCCAGGCTGATGCGCAGGCGATCGCGAACCGCCACGTCATTGGCTTCCAGCTCACGCACTTCTTTAAGCAGAGCCTCCGGCGACAGGACGACGCCGTTACCGATAAGGCAATAGACGTGCTGCCGCAGGATACCGGAAGGAATCAGGTGAAGCGCTGTTTTCTTGCCGTCAATCACCAGGGTGTGACCGGCATTGTGCCCGCCCTGGAAGCGAACAACCGCTGCAACCTTGTCGGTCAGCAGGTCAACAATCTTACCCTTGCCTTCATCACCCCACTGGGTGCCCAGCACAACAACATTTTTACCCATGATTCTCTCTCAGTGCGGCTGCCCCGCAGGACAAGCGTTTCGCAAGTTTACCTGTAAATGAATTCAACGAGGCCCGTGAGGCGTCAGCCCAGCGTCTGCACGACCCATTGGCCATTCTGTTTAACCAGCTCCCGGTCACAGCCTCTGGCAGCCGGATTCACGCCGTCGTCTTCGGGCAAGGCGCGAACAACGGTTTCCGTCATTCTCAAACCGGAAATCACGCCTTCCAGGGCCGGGTCGTCATCGGCCGGCGCCCAGACTGCACCGGCACTGCGTACCACCCTCTCTCCAAGAGAGACGAGCGACCGTATATCAAGACTGAACCCGGTTGCCGGGCGGGCCCGGCCAAAGTCACTGCCGATGGCATCATAGCGGCCACCCTTGGCAACTGAATCGCCATGGCCTGGAACATAGGCCGCAAACACCAAGCCAGTGTGGTAGTTGTAGCCACGAAGCTCACAGAAATCGAATCCGAAGCTGATATCCGGATAATCCCGTCCCAACATGTCAGATACGCGCCCAAGCTGGTCGAGTGCCGCGTCCAGGTTATCAGACGCACCCTGCAGGATCCGGCGGGCTTCGCTTAAAGCCTCCGGGCCACCGCTGACCCGGGCCAGCTCCCGCAGACGAGCGCCAGCGGAGCCAGACGGGCACTCACCGAGCAGTTGATCAAGCTCAGGCACCGATTTACGGGCCATGGCGTCAAAAATCGCGTTCTCCGTATCCCGATCAAAATCCGCTTCGCCAATCAGGCTTTCATAGATGGCCACATGGGCCAGATCCAGATGGATACGGGGTAAACCCGCCACCCGAAGGGTTTCCAGCATCAGGCTGATCACTTCCATATCCGCCGCTTCGGAGCCACTGCCAAACAGTTCGCAGCCGGCCTGGATGGGTGTGCGACCTGTCAGCATATGCCTCGGGCGGGTGTGGAGTACGTGCCCGGCATAACATAGACGGGTGATCCCTTCCTGGCCCAAGGTATGGGCATCAATGCGCGCCGCCTGAGGCGTCATATCGGCGCGAACACCCATCATCCGCCCGGTCAGCTGATCGGTGAGCTTGAAAGTCTGAAGCTCCAGATCGTTCCCGGTTCCGGTAAACAGGGATTCGAGATATTCAATGAGCGGTGGGATTACCAGCTGGTAGCCCCAGCGCTGGCAGGTATCCATTACATCCCGACGCAGGGATTCGATCCGTCCGGCCAGCGGGGGAAGAATATCCTCTACCCCGTCTGGCAGTAACCAGCGATCAGATACTGTCATGAGATTCCGTTGTCCGTTATATCCGCTCCGGCACAGTCGGCTGGGGGGATCACACAGGATTTAAGGCGGCACTCGGCAAAAGCCCGACACAAAACCGGCAGAATTTTACACGGTTGGCGGGCACAAAAAAACCGGAATACGGGGGTATTCCGGTTTTTGGTCTCATCCTGCAGGGTTAACGGGCACCCTGCGGATCGTTCAGGAACTTCATGAACGCACTCTCGGAATCGATCACCATGATGTCATCCTTGCTCATGAAGGTGTTGCGATAAGCCTGGAGACTCCGGTAGAAGCTGTAAAATTCAGCATCCGAGCCGTAGGCATCGGCGTATATTCTGGCCGCTTGACCGTCGCCCTCACCCCGAGTCTCTTCTGACTGGGCGAAAGCTTCCGCAAGAACAACCGTTCTCTGGCGATCGGCGTCGGCACGAATACCTTCTGCGAGCTCCCGGCCCCGGGAACGGAATTCCTGAGCCAGCTTCTCGCGCTCGGTCGCCATCCGGCGGTAGACGTTTTCGCTCACCTGACCAGGGAATTCGATGGCCTTGACACGAATGTCCAGGACTTCAATACCGAATTCGTTCTGGGCCGTCTGGTTTACGCGATCCCGCAGGGTGTGCATCAGCTCATCCCGCTGGCCGGAGACGACTTCGACCATGGTCCGGATACCGAACTCGTCCCGCAGCCCGTTATCGACACGGGAAGAAAGCAGAGACTGAGCGCGGAACTCATCACCGCCTGTCGCCCGGTAGAACTGATCCACGTCCCGGATCTTCCAGGCAATATAGGAATCCACATCCAGCGGCTTCTTCTCCACGGTCAGATACTGCCTGGATGGCAGATCCATGGTCAGAACCCGGATATCGAATTCACGAACCTGGTCGATGACCGGGACCTTGAAATGGATACCGGCCTGGATATCGGTCTCTACCAGCTCACCGAACCGGAGCAGAACACCCCGATGGGTTTCCGGAATGATGTACACACTGGACAGTACCAGCAGGACAACGATCAGAGCGCCTGCAAGGCCCACTACACCTTTAGGTCCCATAATTATCTGCTCCTCCGAACGGTAGTATCCTGCCTGCTTCGCAGTTCCTGAAGAACCTGATCAGTCAGGGTCTGGATGTCCACATTGCCCTGGCTGCTGCCGGAGGACGATCCTCCGGTGCGGGGCAGCGAGCCCTGGGTCAGTCGATCAAGCGGCAGGTACATCATGTTGCCACTGCTCTCCGTATCCACAAGAATCTTGCTGCTGTTGGCCAGGACCTGCTCGACCGTCTGCAAATACAAGCGCTCGCGCGTCACTGTCGGAGACATCTGATAGACGGCCAGTAGCTCGAGGAAACGCGAGGTCTCACCACGTGCCCGCTCGATAACCTCTTCCTTGTAGGCGTTGGCTTCTTCGATCATACGCTGGGCCTCACCACGAGCCTCCGGAACGATCCGGTTGCGGTAGGTCTCAGCTTCTTCCTTAACCCGCTGCTCGTCCTCACGGGCCCTCTGGACTTCACGGAAGGCATCCTGGACCGCTGGTGGTGGCTGGGTGCTTTCGACGTTAACCCGCACCAACTCCAGACCGGTGCCGTATTCCCGCAGGAACATCTGGAGTCTCTGCTCTACCCGCACGGCCAGTTCCGCACGACCTTCGGTCAGCACGTCGTCGAGTGTCGAGCTGCCGACCTCGTGACGAATCGCACTATCGGTCGCAAAAGCCAGTGCCTGGTTGGAGTCACGCACATTCAGCACATAGGCTTCAGC
The DNA here is from genome assembly GCF_900188435.1 of Marinobacter sp. es.048. Taxonomy (NCBI): domain Bacteria; kingdom Pseudomonadati; phylum Pseudomonadota; class Gammaproteobacteria; order Pseudomonadales; family Marinobacteraceae; genus Marinobacter; species Marinobacter sp. es.048. The sequence continues at coordinate 1,785,919 of NZ_FYFA01000001.1, read as the reverse complement.
GTCGCCCACGCGATATTGAACCTGCAGGTCTACCGTGACCAGGTTTTCATCCTGGGTAAGCATCTGTCCACTGGACTCGGCCGTACGCACGTTGGTGACACGCACCTTGGTAACGTTGTCGATCAGAGGCACCTTGAATCTCAGGCCAGGATTCTCGGTCTGATGGTATTCACCAAAGCGAAGAACAACCGCCCGCTCCTGTTCGTCAACCGTATAAAAAGACTGGAAGATTACGTAACCAACCGCCAGGATGGCTACCAGCGCGAGGATCGCCCCGAAACCACCGGCGCTTCCGCCGCTACTGCCACCGCTGCCGCCGGATTTTCCACCCTTGCCGCCCAGCATCTTGTTGAGCTTGTCGAGACCTTTTTTCAGCGCCTCATCAAGGTCTGGCGGCCCCTGATCATTGCCGCGTCGACCACCACCGGTACCCCAGGGGTCATTGTCGTTACGGTTTCCACCCGGTTCGTTCCAGGCCATAGTGCTCTCCGTTACTGACTTATAAATAGAATGGCTGCAAATACTAGGGATTTATCTCCGCCCCGGCAATAGCCGCTGCGGTTTCAGGCGTGCCCAAGGTCCAGCCTGACTGATTTTTCGTTTACTCCGGCCCGGCTCAGCAGTTGCTGCCAGTCCCGATTCTGCAAGCGCACCTCGACAACGGTATCGCCCGTCTCACGGTGTTCCTCGGTCAGCACGGAGCCGGCTTCGTGCAACAGCGCGCGCAACTTGCCGTCCGCCGGACCCAGCAGAACGAAGTGGTGGACAACATCTTCGGCGACCCGTTCAACGATCGCGTCGAACAGGCCGTCCAGTCCCTCGCCGGTTACCGCAGACACCCAGGCCCGCACCGGGATACCCTCTTCATTGCGCTCGATTCTCGGGGTGAAATTTTCCAGCAAATCGATCTTGTTGAAAACCTGCAGCATGGGAATGTCATCGGCCCCGATCTCGGCCAGAACCTCTTCGACCTGCTCGATGTTCTCGTCACGCCGCGGGTCGTGGCTGTCGATAATATGCAGCAGAAGCGTCGCCTGCGTGGTTTCCTCCAGCGTGGCCCGGAAAGCTTCAACCAGCTTGTGGGGTAGATGCCGGATGAAGCCCACGGTGTCCGCCATTACGACCGGCCCGATATCCGGAAGTTCCAACCGCCGCAGCGTCGGATCCAGCGTGGCGAACAGCTGATCTGCAGCATATACGGAGGAAGTTGTAATCCGGTTGAATAGCGTCGATTTTCCTGCGTTGGTGTAACCGACCAATGAAACCGTGGGTATGTCGGCCCGCTGGCGGGCTCGGCGACCCTGGTTCCGCTGCCGGCGAACCTTTTCAAGACGCTTGTGGATGGATTTGATCCGCTCCCGCAACAGGCGGCGGTCAGTCTCCAACTGGGTTTCACCCGGCCCCCTGAGACCAATACCACCCTTCTGCCGCTCAAGGTGGGTCCAGCCCCGCACCAGGCGCGTCGACATATGGTCGAGCTGGGCCAGCTCGACCTGCAGTTTACCTTCATGGGTCCGGGCGCGCTGGGCGAAGATATCAAGGATCACGCCGGTACGGTCAAGCACCCGGCACTTGAGCTCCTGCTCAATGTTTCGCTCCTGACGCGGACTCAGCGCATGGTTGAACAGCACAACGTCCGCTTCATTAGCGGCTACGGCATCGCGAATCTCTTCCAGCTTGCCCTCACCAACAAAAAATCTCGGGCTGGGCTGCTTGCGGGACCCGGTAACCGTGGAAACAGGCTCTACGCCGGCGGACGTTACCAGTTCCCGGAACTCACCCGGGTCTTCGGTGCCATCATGGGCAGTAAAATCGATGTGGACGAGTACCGCGCGCTCACCAACATCAGGACGTTCAAACAATTGTTATCAACTCCGGGGCCATCAGATTTTGAGTTTCATAAAAACAAACACCCGCGGCCAAAAGAACCTTGGACGGGATCTTACGGAACGCGGGTAGCAAAACCGGGAAATTGGCTGAATCAGTCTTCAGACTCGCCCTCTCCTCCCGGAGCCTGCTGCGGAATGCGTACATTACGGGCAGGTACCACAGTGGAAATAGCGTGCTTGTAGACCATCTGGCTGACAGTATTTTTCAGCAAAATCACGAACTGGTCGAAAGACTCGATCTGGCCCTGAAGTTTGATACCGTTGACCAGAAAGATGGAAACCGGAATGCGTTCCTTGCGCAATGCATTAAGGTAAGGGTCTTGTAACGAATGCCCTTTTGACATGTGTTTTCTCCTGTTTTTAGTAAATGCAGATCGTCATTTGTCAAAATTAAATGTGGTGCGAAGTCGGATTATTTTCAAGGCTGCCTCGACGATATGTTTGTCGTCGCTGTCCAGCCAGCCCACATCGGACCATTTGCGCAACCAGGTCAGCTGCCGCTTCGCCAGCTGGCGTGTCGCTGCGACTCCCTTGCTGACAAATGTCTCGTAATCGTCTTCCCCGGACAAATAACTCCAGGCTTGGCGATATCCGACACAACGCATGGAAGGGAGATCGGGGTGCAAGTCTTCCCTGAGCATCAGTGCCCGAACTTCATCAACAAAACCCGCCTCAAGCATTTTCAGAAAACGCAGGCGAATCCGCTCATGAAGCACTCGCCGCTCAGGCGGCGTCATAGCGAGCTTGATAACAGTATACGGAAGCAAATGTGTTTCGTCTGCCTGCCAGCGAGTGAAATAGGTGTAATCCTTAATATCACCACCCTGCACCATTGCCTCTGGTTGTTCACCAGCATCCGGTTCGGCTCGCCAGAATTCGGAAATCGGCTTGCCTGTGAGACGCAGCACTTCCAGGGCCCGCATCAGACGCTGCCGATTGTTCGGATGGATCAGCTCGGCTGCAACCGGATCATTGCTTCGCAGCTCCTCGTGCAAGCTCTCCCAGCCACGCTCTTCAGCCTCTTGCTCCAGGGCCCTTCGCACGGCCGGGCTGGCCGATGGCAGGCCAGACATTCCATGGAGCAGCGCTTTGAAATACATCATGGTGCCGCCGACGAGCAGCGGGATCTTGCCCACGGCCGTTATTTCGGCCATCGCTGCCAGTGCATCCCGGCGAAAGTCCGCAGCGGAGTAGGTTTCAGCTGGATCGCAGATATCAATCAGCCGATGGGGCGCCCGCGCGAGCTCTGACGCAGTCGGTTTGGCAGTCCCGATATCCATACCCCGATAGATCATCGCAGAGTCCACGCTGATGATTTCGCAAGGCAGGTGATCGCAGAGCGCCATGGCAAGGTCTGTCTTGCCTGAGGCCGTTGGCCCCATCAGGAAAATGGCAGGCGGCAGAGACACCTCAGCGCCCCCTGAGAAACAGCTTGTCCAGTTCAGACATGGTCACCAGGGTCCACGTGGGGCGGCCATGATTGCACTGGCCGCTTCTCTCAGTGGCTTCCATATCCCGGAGCAGTGAATTCATTTCGGGAATGGTTAGCTGTCGATTGGCACGAACGGAACCATGGCATGCCATGGTTCCAAGCAATTCGTGTGTCACCGCCTCAACACGGTCACTCTGGCCATGCTCAATCAGATCCGCCAGTACGTCACGCACCAACTGCTCGGTGTCAGCACCACGCAGGAGCGCGGGCACCTGCCTCACAGCAAGGGTTTCCGGTCCAATGCGCTCAATCTGGAGACCGAGTTTCTGCAATTCTTCACCATGACTCTCCGTCAGGGCTGCTTCTTTCTGGCTGACCGCCAACGACAGCGGTACCAGCAATGGCTGGCTTTTCAGATCCTGCTCGGCAAGTGCTCTCTTCATTCGCTCATAGGTAATGCGCTCGTGAGCTGCGTGCATGTCCACCACAATGAGCCCTGCCCGACCCTGGGCAAGAATATAGATCCCGTGCAGCTGGGCGATGGCATACCCGAGCGGCGGCTCCTGGTCACTGTCCGCAGGTGGAGTCGGCATTGGAGTAGCGACGCTATCGCGTGCGGACATGGCCTGCTGTCCGTCACTCCCGCCGCCGGCATTCAGGGACTGATAAAAGGCCATCTGATCGCTGGCGCGCCACTCCTGCTGCGGCTGTAACTGTCCGCCAAAGCCGGCGCCTGAGCCACCGGTATAACCGTAATTGGGTGTCGACGACTGGCCGTTCCAGCCCGCTTCTTCAGGAGCACCGGTTGCCGACACTGCTTCCTGACCCTGGGTCCCGGCTTCGCGACCAAAGGACTGCGCCACAGCACCGCGCAAATGATCGTCCGGCCGGACATCGGCCAACGCCTTGTGCAGGGTTCTGAAAATGAAGTCGTGAACCAGCCGACCATCCCGAAACCGGACTTCGTGCTTGGTCGGGTGGACGTTTACATCGACGGTGGCGGGGTCGACTTCCAGATAGAGCACAAACGCCGGATGCCGGTTGTTGTAGAGTACATCCCGATAGGCCTGGCGCACGGCATGGGCCACCAGGCGGTCACGGATAACGCGACCGTTGACGAAGAAATACTGGAGATCGGCCTGGCTACGCGAAAACGTGGGCAGTGCTACCCAGCCCCACAGCCGCAAACCAGTGGCTTCCGCATCAATAACCACCGCGTTGTCGATAAATTGCTGGCCGCACAGGGCGCCAATACGCCGCTCGCGGTCGAGAGCCGATTCGGCCGGCCTCAGGCTCTGTACAACGCGCTGATTGTGGCGCAGAGTAAAACCGGCGTCGAAACGGCTCAGCGCCTGCCTGCGCACGCACTCCTCAACATGGTTGAATTCGGTCTTCTCGGTACGTAGGAATTTCCGACGGGCGGGGGTGTTGAAGAATAGGTCCCGCACTTCCACAGTCGTTCCGACCGGGTGTGCAGCAGGCGAAATCCTCGCGTCCATTTCCCGACCCTCGACTTCCACCCGGGAGGCCGCTTCCTGCGATTCGGTTCTTGAGGTCAGAGTGAGCCGGGACACCGAACTGATACTGGCGAGCGCTTCCCCGCGAAAGCCAAGAGACGCCACTGCCTCCAGGTCATCCAGACTGGCGATCTTGCTGGTGGCATGACGACTGAGAGCCAGGGGAAGGTCGCCTTCCTCAATCCCGCTCCCGTCATCCCGAACACGAATCAGCTTGGCGCCGCCCTGTTCCACCTCAACATCGACGCGGTTAGCACCGGCATCGAGGGCATTTTCGACCAGTTCCTTGACGACAGATGCAGGTCGCTCCACCACCTCGCCCGCGGCAATCTGGTTCGCGAGCCGTGGTGACAGCAATCGAATGGGGGGCATGTTACGGAAAAACCTCTTGATCAGGACGCGGGAATACGAATGGTTTGCCCTACCATAACACGGTCGTCCCGAAGGTCGTTAAACTGCATCAGCTCACTGACGGTGGTCTGGTTTTTCCGGGCCACGCCGGAAAGCGTGTCTCCCCGCTGTATACGGTATTGGCTGATACTGTTTCCACCCTGACGGTTCTGTTTCTGCCACGCGAGCAGAGTCCCGGGCGGTGGCGTTTTCTGAAAATAGTCATCAATGCCTTTCATGATGGCGCCGGCCAGCTTGTTGCGATACCACTCTGTGGCCAGATTTTTCTCTTCCTGGGGATTCGAGATAAATCCGGCCTCCACAAGAATGGAGGGGATATCCGGCGATTTCAGAACCGCAAACGCGGCCTGCTCTACACCGGGTTTATGCAACTTCGCCACACCGCCCAGTTTGCCAAGGATCGAACTGCCAACACCCAGACTTGCGTTAATACTCGCCGTCATGGAGAGGTCCAGCAGCACACCGGCAAGCATGTCGTCACGGCCGTCGAGGGACAGCCCGCCAGCACCGCCGATCAGGTCAGACCGGTTCTCACTGTTGGCCAACCATCGGGCCGTCTCACTGGTGGCACCTCGCTGGGACAGAGCGAAGACCGAGGCACCCTTGGGCTGCGGCGTCCGAAAAGCGTCGGCGTGTACTGAGACAAACAGGTCGGCGCTGTATTTCCTGGCCAGAATCGTTCGATTGCGAAGGCCAATGTAATAGTCACCGGTTCTGGTCAGTTTGGCGGTATAGCCCTGCCGATCATTGATCAGGTCAGCCAGGGTTTTCGCCATTTTCAGAACCACATCCTTTTCGCGGGTTCCCCGCGGACCAATCGCACCCGGATCTTCGCCGCCGTGCCCGGCATCGATGACCACAATGACGTCCCGCTTTCCGGATGAGTCCTGGGTCACGGTGGGCGTGGTCGCCTTCTCAAGCCGACTGCCGCTTTCATCAATTAAATCGACCACCAGCCGGTGGCCATACTGCTGGTTCGGCTCAAGCTGGAAGCTCCGCGGCTTGATGTCGGCCTTCAGATCGAGGACCACGCGCAAATCGGTCCCGTTCCTTGGCGCACTACGGATTCGCTTGATCGGACTGCCGGAAAGGTCCAAACCGGAAAAATCGGTTTTCAGGTTGGCATTCTTCAGATCAATAACCAGCCTGGCCGGACTATTCAGGGAGAAGATGTTGTGCTCCACCTGCCCGCCAGTATCCAGAACCAAACGGGTGTGATCGGGCGCAGGCCAGATACGGGCGCTCTCGACCTGCGTTGCAGCCGACACCTGAAACACCAGCGTGGCGAGCAATGCCGCAAGCGGCCAGACCAGTTGTTTACTCAGCTTTGCACAATTCATAAAGCTTACCTGCCAGTTTATTCCCGGGTCTTGGACTCGCTAATGTCCAGGTCCGATCAGCTCAAGTTCGTTAAGTATATGGGCACCCTGCTCTGACCGGGCTCTGATCACCACAGAGCGGCCTTCGGCCTGAACCTCCAGATGAATCTCCAGATCCGGCTCTGGCAAAACACCTTTCCCGCGCTCGGGCCACTCAATCAGGCACAAATTTTCTCCGGAGAAGTAATCCCGGATGCCCATATATTCCAATTCTTCTGCATCGCCGAGGCGATAAAGGTCAAAATGGTAAGTCGGAGGGTTCAGGGTTTCGTAGGGCTCAACCAGCGTATAGGTTGGACTCTTCACAGCTCCTTCGTGACCAAGCCCGCGCATGACGCCCCGACTGATGGTGGTTTTACCCATACCGAGATCACCATCCAGATAGATAACCAGGCCGTGGTCAGATTCTGCGACCGTTCTCGCCAGCTCACGGCCAAGATGTTCGGTTTCAGCCTCGTTTTCCAGAAAAAGCCGGCGCTCGTTACCCATTATGCTCATAGTTCTCTCGCCTCCGGGCTCCTTTCAGACTCCCGAAAAACCAACGGCAGCGCATCGATCACATCGTTGGGTATCAACCCGATAAACCCATTGATTTCTGCAGCCCTGTCCGCCGCCGCCATGTGGGCCGACGCTCCGAACACGGCAGCTTTCTGTCCATCGCCAATCTGTCCCAGAATCGCCCCGATAATGCCCGAGAGCACGTCACCCATTCCGCCAGTGGCCATGCCCGGGTTGCTGCCACTGATAACATCAAGGGCGCCGCCTTCAGAAGCGACAATGGTGCCCGCGCCTTTCAGCAGAACCGTTCCGCCATACAGCGCCTGCAATTTTCTGGCGGCAGCCATCCTGTCTGCTTCTACCTCCGGCACCAGACAATTCAGCAGCCTGGCTGCCTCGCCCGGGTGGGGTGTCAAAATGTGATTGTCCGCCGGCACGGCAACCCGGCCTGATAAAAGATTCAGGGCATCTGCATCCAGTACCCTCGGCTTGCCGCTGGCAATGACCTGCTCCAGCATCTGCTGTCCCCAGGCACTCCGGCCGATACCGGGGCCACATACCACCACCGAAGCGGCGTCCAGCAGTGACGGCAATTCTGAGCCATGAATCAGGCCATGAACCATCACCGACGGGCATCTGGCCAGGGCAGCCGTCACGTGCTCAGGTCGGGTTGCCAGCGAGACAAGCCCTGCCCCGGAGCGAGCAGCGGCCTCGGCTGCCAGCAGGCCGGCTCCGCCAAAGCCACGATCACCAGCTACCACCAGCACATGCCCGAAACGACCCTTGTGGGCGTTGGCCGGCCGGGGCGGCAGCCAGGGCATTACTGACCTCCAGTCACGGCGGCAGGCTATTGGCCGCTGACCACTGCCAGCGATTCCGTCGGCGGTATCCAGAGACTCGAAAACTACCTCGCCGCACACTGCTGCACCCTGTCCGGTAAACAGGCCAGCCTTGAGGCCGATAAAAGTCACCGTCATGGCGGCATTGACCACATCCCCTTCGGCTGCTCCGGTGGTGGCGTTAAGCCCGGAGGGCAGATCCACCGCAAGGACTGGAGCTGGTGCACTGTTACACCGGCCTATCAGGGCGGCAAAGGGTTCTCGGGGCGCGCCGGACACACCGGTACCGAGCATGGCATCAACAATCAGGCCTGCACCGGCAAAAAGATCATCCTGCGATGACTCGCTAAGAGCCTCCAGGTCAAGAACATCGACACCGTCCGCCAGCGCCTTTTGCCAGGCTTTACGGGCGTCGCCGGACAATTTGCACGCTGGTGCAACGGCGACACAGCTAACCTCCAGGCCATGCCTCTTTGCGCTGGCTGCGACCAGGTAGCCATCACCACCGTTATTACCTGCACCGCACAGAACCAGCACCGAGCCACAGTTTGGCCAGTGTCGTACCAGGCAGCGAAAAGCGGCGTGGGCGGCGGACTGCATAAGCTCAAAACCATCAACGCCTTGTTGATCAATCACATAGCGATCGATCTGCCTCACCGCATCGGCGGAAAAGAGTGCGTCTGGTAAACTGTGCCCAGCGGACGGCGGCATGAACCTTTGCTCCCGTTACAGAAACCGGTTTAAGAAAATTGGCCAGCTACCTGTAAAGCATAGCAAAACAGTACGAAAGGTCATAACTTAATCAGATTAAATATCCGTACCCGGGTTCGCCAGCGAACTCCAGCACCGGCAGTGACTATGAGCACCACATCATCGTGCACGACAACACACCCGGAACTCGCTGATCTGCCAGCGCTTATCCGCCAGTGGGCAGCCGAATTCGGTTTTGCCGATGTGGGCATTACCAACGCGGACACCGGCGAGCACGCCGACCATTTGCGAAACTGGCTGGCAGCAGGTTATCAGGGCGAGATGGACTACATGGCCCATCACGGTGACAAGCGTTATACGCCCACCTCCCTGATGCCGGGTACCACGCGGGTCATCTCCGTGAGAATGGACTACCTGCCCTCACCGGACAGCCCGAAAGAAGCGCTTACTGACCGGGAGGGCGCCTACGTTACGCGCTATGCGCTGGGGCGGGATTACCACAAGCTGATCCGCAAACGGCTTGCGCAGCTGGCAGCAAAGATTAATGAGGCTGTTAGCGGATACGATTACCGCGCTTTCGTGGACAGTGCTCCGGTGCTGGAACGCGCCCTGGCGCAGAGAGCGGGTCTCGGCTGGATCGGCAAGAACAATATGCTGATCCACCCGAAGGCCGGCTCGTTCTTTTTCCTCGGGGAAATCTTCACCAGCGCGCCCCTGCCCATCGATGACCCCTTTGAAACCGACCATTGCGGCAGTTGCTCCTCCTGCCTGGACCTCTGCCCCACTGATGCCTTTGTCGGCCCTCACAAGCTCGATGCCCGACGCTGTATCAGCTACCTGACCATCGAGCTGAAAGGGAGCATTCCAGAAGAGCTGCGACCGCTGATGGGCAACCGGGTTTTCGGTTGCGATGACTGCCAGCTGGTTTGCCCCTGGCAGAAGTTCAGCAAGCCCACCGGCGAGAAGGATTTTCAGCCCAGACACGGGCTCGACAACAGTTCCCTGGCAGAACTGTTTCTCTGGACCGAGGAGCAGTTCCTGAAACGCACCGAGGGATCCGCGATTCGGCGAACAGGTTATGAAGGCTGGCTTCGCAACCTGGCTGTCGGGCTGGGCAATGCGCCCTCAACCATTCCGGTGATTGAGGCCCTGAAAAAGCGCGCGGATTGCCCCTCAGAGATGGTCCGCGAGCATGTACAGTGGGCATTGAGGCGGCACGGCCTATAGTTTGAAGAAGTGTTCCCGGTAATGGCGCAGCTCGTTAATGGAGTCGCGGATGTCGTCCAGAGCAAGATGGCTGCCTTTCTTTTTAACCCCGGCCAGGACATCCGGGCGCCAGCGGCGGGCAAGTTCTTTGACCGTCGATACATCAAGGTTCCGGTAGTGGAAGAAGCCTTCAAGTTCGGGCATGTATTTGACCAGGAACCGGCGGTCCTGACCGATGCTGTTGCCGCACAGCGGGGACTGACCGCTTTCTATGTGCTTTCTCAGGAAGTCGATGGTCTGCTGCTCGGCTTCAGACTCGGAGATATCGCTTTTCTGCACGCGCTTGGTAAGCCCACTTTCACCGTGGGTTCTGGTGCACCATTCGTCCATGGAGTCCAGAAAGGATTGTGGCTGATGGACGGCAATAACCGGTCCTTCCGCGACAATATTGAGTTCTGAATCGGTGATAATTGTGGCCATTTCGATGATCCGTTCTTTTTCCGGATCCAGGCCTGTCATTTCCAGATCAATCCAAACTAGGCGATTGCCTTCTGCCATTTTGTTACCAGCCTTCTAGATTTGAGTCCGCGGGCCTGGGGTTGTTGATCCGGGAAACGCTACGAGCACATCCATGTGCGCTTGGCGTCGGCCATCCATGGCCGACGCCATTCCCGGATCAACAACCCCACCCCCGCAGCAAAGTTAAGAGATATACAAGAAAAACGTCATTGCCGGTCAATGTTAATGAGATTACACCGGTCTGATTTGTCTTTGTATTGTGGACGATTAACGTATGATGTAACACCTCACGCACACCAAATCTGGCATCAGCTAACTTCATGGCAAAACGGCGACTGAACAAACAGCAACAATTCCGTATCAAGAAAGTCCAGGAAGAGCGTGCGGCCCGGGCGGCGCGCAAGGAGAAGAAGGTTCAGGAGCAGGCTGACGCCGGAGAGCTCGGGCCAGAGCAGGAAGGGTTGGTCATTGCTCACTACGGGCAACAGCTGGATGTCGAAGCGCTCGAGGGCGATCAGGAAGGCGCTGTGGTGCGCTGCTTTGTTCGCGCAAACATTGATAGCCTGGTGACCGGTGACAAGGTTGTCTGGCGCCCGGGAAAGAACGAAACCGGGGTTATCGTTGCCCGGAGTGAGCGTCGCAATCTGCTGCAACGGCCGGATAACTTTGGTGCCCTGAAGCCGGTGGCCGCGAATATCGATCATATTATTCTAGTGATCGCGCCGGAGCCGGAGCCTCACGATAACCTGATCGACCGGTATCTGGTGGCCTCCGAGATCACGGATATTCCGGCGGTGATTCTGTTGAACAAGACCGATCTGATCACCAACAGCAACCGGGAAAGTATCGACGCGCTTCTGGGGCGGTATGAGGCCCTGGGTTATGAGGTGGTTCGAACATCTGCCGCTGAGTCTGGTGGTAAACCTTCGCCAGAGGTTGAGGCGCTGGTTAAGGATCAGACCAGCGTTTTTGTTGGCCAGTCCGGGGTGGGCAAGTCGTCTATCATCCAGACCCTGATGCCTGATGAGGCCATTCGCGTTGGGGCTGTGTCAGAGAGCACCGGCAAGGGAATTCATACCACAACCACGGCCAAACTGTTCCACCTGCCCCTTGGCGGTGAGTTGATCGACTCGCCGGGCATTCGTGAGTTCGGGCTCTGGCATATGACAGCGCAGGAAATCGAGTATGGCTTCCGGGAAATCCGGGAGGTGATTGGCACCTGCAAATTCCGCAATTGCCGACACATGCGTGACCCTGGCTGTGCCATCGACAAGGCGGCAGATGAGGGGAGAATCAGTCCTGAGCGGCTGAAAAGCTTCCACCGGATCCTTCAGGATATGACTGAAAAACAGGCCCGGGGACTGAAACTCGACTGACGACCCCGAACGGCCTTACCAGTTAAGCTCGCCAGGTGCGGGCTCTTCTCTTTCCTGCAGCCATTCCCCGCTTTCCAGACGCTCGCGAGCCGCTCCCTGCTCTGCCTCAGCCGGCTGAGTCAGATCAATCAGCGGCTCATTCGACTGGCCGGCAGTGCTCTGAATATTATCGACGGCCTTCTTGTTCAGAACGATAATTGAGATGCGGCGATTAACAGGCGCATTGGGGTCTTCCTTGTCAAACAGCACGGAATCGCTCAGCCCGACAACGCGAGCGATCTGCTGCTGCCGAACGCCCCCTGCAACCAGGGCCCTTCGGGCAGTATTTGCACGGTCTGCCGACAACTCCCAATTGGTGTAACCGGGCCGGCCGCTGAATGGTGTGGAGTCGGTGTGTCCGGTGATGCTGACTTTGTTGTTTACTGAACCCAGCGTCTTCGCCAATTCAAACAGAATATCCTGGGAGTAGTACTTGAGTTCGGCCCGACCGCTGTCGAACATCGGGCGACCCGAGCGATCGACGATCTGAATGCGCAAGCCTTCGTCGGTTATATCGATCAGTAACTGATCCTTGAACTCCTGCAGAGTCGCATCCTGCTTGATTTGCTTCTTCAGCTCCTGAAACAATTCCTGCATACGGCGCTGTTCAAGAGTTTCAGAGAGCTCGTCTACTACTTCGTCTTCAATCTGGATCTGGCTCGATTCGATATCGGGACTCGCCTCGTTAACCACCGAGGCACTACCCTCAAGATCAACCGGGTTTGGCGAGCCACCTTCAGTGAAACCAACAGGATCCCGAAAATAGCCCTCAACTGCTTTCTTTTGTTCTGGAGAGGCTGTCGCGGTTAGCCAGAGCACCAGGAAGAACGCCATCATCGCAGTGGCAAAATCGGCAAAGGCGACTTTCCAGGAGCCGCCGTGATGGCCTGCGACAATTTTTTTCTTGCGTTTGATGATGATCGGCTGTTCTTCCACGAATCGGCTCCGGGGTCAGGTGCTTGCAATTTTACTTGGAGCGAACGTGATCGTTCAGTTCCTGGAATCCGGGGCGCTTGTCCGTGGGCAACGCCTTGCGGCCGAACTCAATGGCCATCTGGGGTGCCTGCCCGGAAACAGTCGCAACAATAGCTGATTTGACGCACTCGTATGCCTTCAGCTCATACTTCGCAGAATGCTCCATGGCAATGGAAGCAGGACCCACAAAACCATACCCCATGAAAATACCCAGAAAAGTACCCACCAAGGCTGCGGCAACACTGAGACCGATCTTTTCCGGCCCTTCGGTGAGAAAGTTCATGGTAATTACGATACCGAGAACCGCTGCAACGATGCCGAGCCCCGGCAGCGCATCGGCGATTTTGTTGACAGCGTGGGCAGGCTCCTCAAGCTCGTGCTGACGACTGTCAATCTCGTTCTCCATCATGCCCTCCAGCTCATGTGTCGCCATATTGCCGGAGCTTATGATCCTGAGGTAATCAGTAATGAACGCCAACAATTCTTTGGATTTCATGACTGCCGGGTATCGACTGAAAATCTGGCTGGCCTCGGGATTGTCGATGTCCTCCTCTATCGCCATGACACCCTGTTTGCGCGACTTGTCGAAGATTTCATAGAGCAAACTCAGGAGATCCATATAGAAAGCCTTTTTGTAGGGCGAGCCCGTGAGCAGCTGAAGGCTTTTTCCAAAGACCTCTTTAAGAGTGTGCAGGGGGTTGGCAATGATGAACGAACCCAAGGCTGCGCCGAAGATAATCAGCACTTCGGTTGGCTGCCAGAGCACCATCAAATTGCCGCCGTGTAGAACATAGCCAGTCAACACACTGGCCATCACGATAATTGAACCGACGATCAGTAACATAGAATCTACGCACGCCCTATTTTTCTTGGTTAACGGCCTGAGCCGGAATCAGCCTCGCAAAAGGTGACCTGATAATAGCAAGGCCGCGCCGCAACCGCGAAGCCATGAAACAATTTCTATACAGGTGGCAGTCTTTGGTAAACTTCGCGCCTTTGAGCGTAAAGGATCACATCTAATGTTCGACAAGCTTTTTGTTCTGAGCCAGTACATCACGCCGCAACTGGGGGTATCCAACCTGGCCGGCCGTCTGGCGGACAATGACCGCTCCCCCGCGCTCAAGAACCGGGTGATCAAGTGGTTTATCGGCCGCTACGGCGTTGACATGAGCGAAGCCGCCGAGCCGAACCCTGAAGCCTACGCCACGTTCAACGATTTCTTCACCCGGGAGCTGAAGCCTGGCATCCGCCCCCTGGCCGACGGCGAAAAAACCCTGATCAGCCCCGTCGACGGCGCTATCAGCCAGCTCGGTCAGGTCACTGGAGACCGGGTTTTCCAGGCCAAGGGCCAGTCTTTCAGCCTGAGCGAACTGCTCGGTGGCGAGGGGGCGACCACTGCTCCGTTTGCCGATGGCGAGTTTTCGACAATCTACCTCTCTCCCAAGGATTATCATCGTATCCATATGCCTGTGGCAGGCACGCTGCGACAGATGATCCATGTTCCCGGCAAGCTTTTCTCAGTCAATCCGGTAACCGCCGAGAATGTCCCGAACCTGTTCGCCCGCAATGAGCGGGTTGTCTGCATCTTCGACACCGATTTCGGCCCCATGGCCCTGGTGCTGGTTGGCGCCATGATCGTTGGCAGTGTGGAAACCCGCTGGGCGGGCGTTGTTGTACCCGGCAGCAAGCAGGTTACTGCAACCCGCTATGAAGGCGAGCAGGCCATCAGCTTCGCGAAGGGCGAGGAAATGGGAAGGTTTCGACTGGGTTCCACCGTCATCATGGTCATGCCCAGGGGCGCCGTGGCCTGGAACGGCGATCAGGTAGCAGGAAAAACCGTTCGCATGGGCGAGGCGTTCGGCGCCCTCGCTTGATCATGCCCGTTCGAACGGAAATGCCAATACCTCACTGATATCCTGAACCCCGAGCTTGAGCATCAGCAATCGGTCCAGCCCGAGCGCCACACCGGAGCACTCGGGCAACCCCCGCTCAAGCGCAGCAAGAAATGCCTCATCCAGCACCATTTCCGGCTTACCAGACCGCCTGCGCAACTCGTTGTCGGCCTCAAATCGCAGCCTCTGTTCCTCTGGATCGGTTAATTCCCAGTAACCGTTACACAGCTCCAGGCCGCCGATATAAAGCTCGAAACGGTGCGCTGTTTCAAAGCCATCGGATCTTGAAACCCTCGCCAGCGAAGCCTGAGACGCCGGATAATCGGTTATGAACACAGGCTTCTCCCGGCCAAGGTGCGGTTCCACGGCAAAACTCATCAGAAAATCCAGGCAGCCGTCGCGCCCAAGACCCGCCAACTGCTCAGGCTCCAGCCATTGCTCACAGCGCTGCATCAGTTCGCCATCGGTTGCGGCAAACGGATCGATGCCTGCCCAGTGTTGCAGTGCCTCCCGGTACTGAATAGTGACCGGCCGCTCACATTGCAGCCAGCCGCAAACAAGATCCGACACTTCGTCCATAAGCGCCACGTCATCGAACCCGGTCCGATACCACTCCAACATCGAGAATTCCGGGTTATGGCGGCGTCCCTTTTCGCCATCACGGAACACTCTGGAGACCTGATAGATCGAGCCGGAGCCGGCCGCAAGCAAGCGCTTCATGTGGTATTCGGGAGACGTCTGGAGCCAGCCCCCGGTTCTGGAGCCAGCGGTGACCTGCGCATGAATGCCGTCCAGATTGGCGTCAGTGACGCCGCACCGCCCCAGAATCGGCGTCTCCACCTCAAGCACGCCTCTTTGCGCAAAAAAGCCGCGCACAAACGCCAGTTGCTGTGCGCGGCTTTTCAAAGCAGCCTGTGAGGCAGAAGGCTGCCAGACAGGGTCGCGAGTCATGACTGGTTTAACTGCTCTTGACCCGGCTGACGTATTCGCCTGAGCGTGTGTCGACCTTGAGCACTTCACCGATCGTTATGAACAGAGGTACGTTGACCACGGCTCCGGTTGAGAGGGTCGCGGGCTTGGAGCCGCCCTGGGCGGTGTCGCCTTTCATGCCCGGGTCGGTATCAACCACTTCGAGTTCGACGAAATTGGGGGGCGTTACCGACAGCGGCGAACCGTTGTAGAGGGTCACTGTGTAGACGTCCTGCTCTTTCAGCCACTTCAGGGCATCGCCAACTGCCTTGGCATCTGCAGGATACTGCTCGAAGGAGCCGTCAGTCAGCATGAAGTGCCAGAACTCACCGTCGGTATAGAGGTATTCCATGTCCTGATCAATGACATCTGCGGCTTCCAGACTTTCGCCGGACTTGAAAGTGCGCTCCCAGACCCGGTTGGTCATGAGGTTACGCAGCTTTACGCGGTTGAAGGCCTGCCCCTTACCGGGTTTGACAAACTCGTTCTCGAGAATGATGCAGGGGTCGCCATCCAGCAAAACCTTAAGACCGCCGCGAAATTCGTTGGTAGAATATGAAGCCATGAAATGTCCACCTGACAAAATACTGTTTAGAATTCGAAGGGCGATATGATACAGCGAACCCCCGCCCGTATAGAAGCCCACCTTTCCGACCATGAGCATCGCAGCTGGCAGCAATTGCTGTCGGAGTCTGTGACGTCGCCGGAAGAGCTGCTCCGTCGCCTGGAGTTACCCGAGGAACCATGGCTAACAGCAGCACGGCAAGGTCACCGCCTGTTTTCGGTTCGCGTGCCCGAGCCGTTTCTTGCGCGCATGGAAAAGGCCAACCCGGCCGACCCCCTGCTCAGGCAGGTGCTTCCCCTTGCCGAAGAAACTGCACACGCGCCGGGTTTCGTCAGCGATCCACTGGAAGAGTCGGGCGCCGTTGCCACCACCGGGCTTATCCGCAAGTACCGCAGCCGCGCCCTGCTCATGGTGACGGGGCAGTGTGCGATAAACTGCCGCTACTGTTTCCGCAGGCACTTTCCCTACGATGAACAACGCCTGAACCCGGACGACCGGCAGCGGGTGATTGACACCCTGGGCGCCAGCCCGGAGATCAATGAAGTCATTTTCAGCGGCGGCGACCCGCTGGCGGTCAATGACCGACTGCTGGCCCAGTGGGCAACCGCAATTAGTAGCATCCCCCACATCCGCCGCCTGCGCCTGCACACACGCCTGCCAGTGGTTATCCCACAACGGGTCTGCAACGAGCTTTTGAAGTGGCTTTCGACGACGCCGCTTCAGGTGGTTATCGTCCTGCACGTCAATCATCCCGCGGAAATAGACACAGCCACGCGCCGCGCCCTGGGCTATCTCCGGGCGGCAGGAGCGACGCTGCTCAACCAGAGCGTTATCCTGAGGGGCGTGAATGATCGGGCGTCGGTGCTTGAAGAATTGAGCGAGACTCTGTTTGAGGCGGGCGTCCTGCCCTACTACCTGCATGCGTTTGACCCGGTGGCAGGTGCCCACCACTACGATGTGCCGGATGAAGAGGCACGAAACCTGGTCCGCGAACTGCTGTCGCGATTGCCGGGGTTCCTGGTGCCGAAGCTGGTGAGAGAGGAACCAGGCAAGGAAAGCAAGACCCCGATCAATCTGTTCCCGTGACAGGCTCCGCAAAAAACGGCCCAAATTCACTTGTCAAAGATTGTCAACTCATGATCTTCTCGCTTTTTACAACTGGTTTGATACTTTAAAGTCCAGTAACGTTGCAGATAAAAATATGTATTTACGGCGTTTTCCTGACAGGCCGGCGGACATTAAGCAGCCGCCAGCTGGGCAGGGCCAACCCCGGAATACCACCTGTGGTCCAGACATTGGCAAGCATTCATGGAAGGTAAGACCCTGAAACCCGATCTCCGCGTTCCCGAACAGAAAACGGCCAGCCTGTCCTTCTGTGACACGACGCCCAAGGCGTTCCGGGTCTGGATCGACCAGTTGCCGATGGCCAATATCGGCGAGGTATCACGGCAGCTCTACCATGCCATTATCGAGTTGAATCACCTTTTCCTCGCACCCCAGCAACGCATGCAGTTCCTGGAACTTATCCGGGAAAAGATTCATTTCGTCTGTAGCGAGCTTGCCCGCCACTACTTGGGTCTTGCCGTGGCCCTTCCTGAGAAGCAACGAAAAATCGCCAATCTGTCTCAGGCACTCCAATTGCATCTGGCCGGCGGTTACAAGCTGTGTGTTCTGGAATTCATCGACAATGGCGGACTGGACAAAAATCGCCGCCAGATTGCCACCGCCTCGCATCGCGCCATTTCCGAGCTGTCGGCAACGATTCTGAGATCGCATCAACTCTACTGCCCGAGCCCTTCCCAAAGCTGGCTGGAGTGTCACCGGCTATTCCGGTTCGCTCATCGCAACAAGCTCTCTGTGGTTCAGGTGGAGGACGATACGCTTCAGCATCGTCATACCAGCTCGGTTGCCGACAGCTACAAGCGAATCCTCCTGCTAGGCTGCGCGCGCCCGAACCAGCTGCGCCAGGCCGAACTTCTGCACGTTTATGAACTCTTCGAATCCTGGACTGACCACACCCGATGCGGGCCGGATATTGAGGACGACAGCCTGTTTGTGATCAACATGGAGCGAGACAATCCGCCGTTTTACCGTAGCCTCCTCGAACAGAAGCCCGGGGACGACAGCTTCGGCTTTGACACGCGGGATCTCTCGGCGATGCTTTCGGAAACGCTCCACGCCCGTCGCGAGCATAAAGAAACCGATCACGAGCTTACTGTACCGGCAAAGGTTAGCGACACCCTGCTGACCCATCTCAGCCAGGCTCTGGGCATTCTCGCGAAACGGAACTTCAACCGCATCGCGAGCCAGGGGTCCCTTGAGGTCTGCGTCGGCCTCACAGCTGCGCACTACTTCATTGCCGGCGAGAAAACCTTTACCGAATTCGTGAATGGCAACGACAACGGGCACCATGAGGAAGAGAACCTTTTCGAACGATCCTCACGCCAGAAACAGGATGCCTGGTCAGGCGCTCACGATGCCGCCCCCAGCGACGACAGATTACATGCGGGCGACACGCCGATAAATTTCAAAGGCGCTTACGGTAACTCACAGGCCCCGTCGACGGACAGGAACCGGCCAAAATCGCACCATTCCCTGCTGATCAACACCAGCCCTGGCGGCTATTGCGTTGCCTGGGAAAGCAACGTGCCCCCCTCTTTGCAGGCAGGCGAGGTTCTGGGCGTTCGGGAGCAAAGCTCACACCCCTGGAGCGTGGCTGTGGTGCGCTGGATTCGACAGATCAAGAACCAGGGCACTCAGGTGGGCATTGAGCTGCTCGCCCCGAGCGCGTCACCCTGCGGGGTCCGCCTTATCCAGAAGGTAGGCAACAGCAGTGAGTACCTGCGTGGCCTGCTGTTACCGGAAATCAGCGTGGTCAACCAGTCCGCCACACTGATTACGCCTCGCCTGCCATTCCAGTCGGGAAGCCGCATCTCGCTGCTCCACGATGGTCGGGAAGATCAGGGCCAACTGTCCCGCAAGGTCTCCTCCACTGGCAGCATCAGCCAGTTCGAACTCAAATTGCAGAACGCAGCGACGTTGAATGCTGGTGCACCGCGGGCATCATCCGGAGCCAGCGAGGATGAATTCGACTCGCTGTGGCCATCTCTATAAGGTCGCCAAACTGAGACACCGGAACGCCGCAGAGGGTTGTTATTGATCGGCAACCCCTGCATCATTCAGCGTTAGTGAATGAACCGTGTATCACGAGACGCCCTTCGAATGCAGAAAAAGAACGCGACCGTACACCTGCTGATTCTTGATCCATCCCAAAACGATGCCGAATCGCTGGTCAGCCTGCTCCGGAACTCTGGCAAGGCCACCCGGGCCCATAGAATTACCTCAGAAGAAGATCTGGAAGAAACGCTGAAGACCGGTAACTGGGATCTCCTTCTGGCCCGCGACCTGGACCAGGAATTCTCGGCCGATGATGCCCTCGCCATGATCCGCAGGATGGACAAGGACATTCCGTTTATCCTCCTGACGGAAGAGGAAAGCCGCGAACGCACGGTTGGAATGATGAAAGCCGGTGCCCAGGACACGGTGTCGTTCGAGCACCCCGACCTGATTGTGCTCAAGGTTAACCGGGAGCTGGCAGCCCTTGACGAACGGAGGAGACGTCGTGTTCTGGAGTCTCACCTTCGAGAGGCGGAACAGCGTTGCCAGCTACTTCTCGAAAGCTCCAAGGATGCGATCGCCTATATTAATGATGGCATGCACATCTACGCCAACCAGTCGTACATGGAGTTTCTCGGGTACGACGATATCGACGATCTTATCTGCGTTCCGGTGCTGGACACCCTTACTCCGGAAAGCCAGGAGAAGTACAAGGAGTTCATGAAGTCGTTTGCCGAAAATGGCGAAGACGGCATGACCATGAACTGTACGGCACGGCGCAGTGACGACCACGAGCTGAACGTTACCATGTCCGTGTCGGCGGCCACCTACGACGGTGAAGCCTGCACGCAGATTGTTCTGCAACCGGAGCACAGCGATGCAGAACTGGAAGAAAAGCTGCGCCAGATCAGCAGCCAGGATCTTCTCACTGGTCTCTATAACCGTCAGTACCTGATGGATGCACTGGCTGAAGCCATTGCCAACGCGGGGAAGAAAAACGAAACCGGCGCCCTGGCCTATATCGCCCTTGATAACTTCATGAGCATGAAGGGCCAGGTAGGCATCTCTGGTGCGGATCTGCTGCTCGGCGATCTTGCGAAATTGCTGCAGGAACAGGCAGGAGATGAACTTGCCCTGGCCAGGCTCAGCGACGATGCGTTCAGCCTTCTGTGTCAGCCCTGCGACGAGACGGTCATGGCAGGACACGCCGAACGAATTCGCAAAGCCGTAGAGGACCATCTGTTCGATATCAACGAACGAACAATCCAGCTGACTGTCAGTATTGGTGTCGCGTCCATCACTGAAAACTCACCGAAAGCCGAAGAACTAATGGCTCGGGCCCATACCGCATCCGCCGAAGTTCGAAAACTCGAGGGGCATGCTGAGGGTAATGGCGTGGTGGTGTACAACCCCGCCGATTTCGAAGAACTGGATCAGAGCAATTCGGTGGAAGCAATTCAGAAGGCCCTGGAAGAAAACCGCTTCCGGCTGCTGTTCCAGCCGATCATCAACCTGCGTGGCGAAGGCGAGGAACATTACGAAGCCTTCGTGCGCATGCTCGACAAGGACGATGAGGAAGTCTCACCCTATGACTTCCTGCCGCCAACAGGTCCGAGCGACACCGCGATCAAGATTGACCGCTGGGTCATTCTGCAAACCATCAAACAGCTGTCCAGCCATCGCTCACGGGGCCACGATACCCGCCTGTTCCTCAATGTGACGGCCGAAACCCTGCAGGATAAAACCTTCACTCCCTGGCTGAGCGTTGCTCTGAAAGCCGCACGGCTGCCGGGCGATTCCCTGATCTTCCAGATCAGGGAAGGCGATGCCAACAAGTACATGAAGCAGGCGAAAGACTTCACCAAAGCGGTTCACGAGCTTCACTGCAAGGTATCCATCGCCCAGTTCGGCTGCGCCCTCAATCCCTTCAACACCCTGAAACACATCGATACGAACTATGTGAAGATCGATGGCTCCTTCACGGAAGAAATCCAGAAGAACGACGAGGCCAAGGAACAGGTCAAGGAAATGGTCAAGAGCCTGCAATCAAACGGCAAGCTCACTATCATTCCACTGGTGGAGAACGCAGGCGTCCTCGCCACTCTATGGCAGGCTGGTGTGAATTACATTCAGGGCTACTACCTGCAGGCACCGGTACCCGAAATGAACTACGACTTCGGCGACAACTGAGCCTGAATGGCTCAGAAGTCGGCGTTTTCCAGGCTCTGATTGGTTTCACTTTCACGGAAACCAATCAGATACAGGATTGCATCCAGCCCCAGCGTCGAAATCGCATGACGCGCTGATTCCTTGACCAAAGGCTTGGCCCGGAAGGCCACACCCAGGCCGGCCTGGCTCAGCATGGGAAGGTCATTGGCGCCATCACCTACCGCAATGACCTGCTCCCTTGAGATGTGCTCCTTCTCGGCGATCTCCAGCAGCAACTCCGCTTTCCGTTTGCCGTCCACGATCTGCCCGGACACCCGGCCGGTCACCTTGCCGTCCTCAATCTCGAGTTCGTTGGCGTAGATGTAATCGATACCGAGTTTGCGCTGAAGGTGGCGGGCAAAGTAGGTGAAGCCGCCCGATAGGATTGCGGTGCGATATCCCAGCGCCTTGAGACTGAGGATCAGGTGCTCTGCACCCTCGGTCATCCGCAACCGCGAGGCGATTCCCTCGAGGACCGATTCATCCAGGCCTCTCAGAAGTGCCAGGCGCTCGGCAAAACTCTGGCTGAAATCGAGCTCGCCCTGCATGGCCCTTTCGGTTATCTCTGCCACCTGATCCCCGACTCCGGCCTCCGTGGCCAGCTCGTCGATCACCTCGGCTTCGATCAGCGTGGAGTCCATGTCAAAGACCACCAGACGACGATTACGCCGGAAAATGGAGTCCTCCTGGAAGGCGATATCCACATTCATCTCGCCGGCAATATGCAGGAAATCCGCTCGCAGTTGCTCGAGATCCGAGGGCGTTCCACGCACCGAAAATTCAACACACGCAATGCGGTTGTCGGAGGCATTCAGCGAGGGCCTGGCAGAGAGCCGTGAAATGTTATCGATGTTCAGACCATGACGCGCCGTGATGGCGGAAACCCGGGCAATCTGCTCGGCTTTGATATCCCGGGCAAGCAGCGTCACGATGTAGCAGGCGCGGTTCCTGGCGGCGGCCCAGGACTGGTACTCTTCCACGGTGATCGGCGCAAAACGCACCTGCAGATCCAGGGCGTGGAGCCGGAACAGCAGATCCCGAATAACGGGCGAGGATTTGGATTCATCCGGGATTTCGATCAGGATGCCCCAGGTAAGATGATCGTGAATGACCGCCTGACCAATATCCAGGATCCGCACATCGTAGCGCCCCATGATGCCGGTGATTTCCGATGTCAGGCCCGGCTTGTCACGGCCGGAGACATTAATCAGTACCAGCTCACTCACCGTCGGCACCCTCGCTATCAGAGCCCGCCTCTTCCTGCGCCCGGGTGGCGGAAGGAATCACATCAATGCCATCAACCCGTTGCAGCCCTCTGGGCAGCTTGTGGCCACGACGGCCTCGCTCACCCAGGTAGTGTTCAAGGTCACTGAACTGCAGTCCCATCTTGCGCTTGCCAGCCCGGATCTCCAGCTGGTCGTCCTCGGCAAATACCGCTACCGCCACCACATATTCCTCACGGTTCTGGACCCGGGCAGAGGGAATGCTGATGATCTTGTTACCCTTACCCTTTGCCAGCTCTGGCAATTCGCTTAGCGGGAACACCAGCATCCGTCCTTCGTTGGACACCGCCCCCAGATAAAGTGTTTTTTCGGTGGTCGGTATGGTCATCGGAGGCATGATCTTCGACCCCTTGGGGACACTGACCACTGCCTTGCCATTGCGGTTCTTGCTGATCATGTCGTTTAGCGACGTAACAAACCCATAGCCACCGTCGGTAACCAGCAAGGCCTTACGGGACGGATCTCCCATCAACAGACCTGAGAAGCTTGCACCGGAAGGTGGGTTGATGCGCCCGGTCAGCGGCTCACCCTGGCCTCTGGCAGACGGAAAACTGTGAGCCATCAATGAATAGGCGCGCCCGGTAGAATCCAGGAAAATCGCCTGCTGGTTGTTCCGTCCCCGAGCCGCGAGGGAGAAACGGTCACCGGCTTTGTAGCTCAGACCTTCCGGCTCAATGTCGTGGCCCTTGGCGGCGCGAACCCAGCCTTTTTCAGACAGCACAACCGTGACAGGGTCGTTCGAGATCAGGTCCACTTCACTAAATGCCTTGGCCTCCTCACGCTCGACTATCGGTGAGCGACGGTCATCGCCAAAGGTCTCGGCATCCGCTTGCATCTCGCTCTTGATAAGTTCGCGCAGTCGATCCTCGGATCCCAGAATGGATTGGAGCTCATCCCGTTCAGCCGAGAGTTCATCCTGTTCGCCCCGGATTTTCATTTCCTCAAGCTTGGCCAGGTGACGCAGCTTCAGTTCGAGAATGGCTTCGGCCTGATCGGCGGACAACCCGAAACGGGCCATCAACTCGGCCTTGGGCTTGTCTTCGGTTCGGATAATCTCGATCACTTCATCAATATTGAGATAGGCGATCAGCAAGCCTTCCAGAATGTGCAGTCGAGCAAGAACCTTATCCAGACGATGTTGGAGCCGGCGGATCACGGTGGTGCGACGGAAAGTCAGCCATTCGGTGAGGATCTGGTGCAACCCCTTCACGCCGGGCCGACCGTCGTTACCGATCACATTGATGTTAACCCGGTAAGTTTTCTCAAGATCGGTGCTGGCAAACAGGTGCGCCATCAAACCATCCAGATCAACCCGGTTGGAACGGGGCGCAATCACCAGTCGAGTCGGGTTCTCATGATCAGACTCATCACGAAGGTCGGCCACCATGGGTAGCTTCTTGGTCTGCATCTGATGAGCAATCTGCTCCAGCACCCGATTACCAGACACCTGATGCGGGAGGTCCGTGACTACGATCTCGCCGCTCTCCCGGATCCAACGGGCGCGCATCCGCAGTGATCCGCGGCCGGTTTCGTACATCTGCCGGATGTCCTTCCGAGGGGTAATGATCTCCGCCTCAGTCGGAAAATCCGGTCCCTTGATGTGTTCACAGAGCTCTTCAACCGTCGCCTCGGGCTGATCCAGAAGGCGTATGCAGGCCGCAGTCACTTCCCGTACGTTATGCGGCGGGATATCCGTGGCCATACCAACTGCGATACCGGTGGTGCCATTTAGCAGTACATGGGGCAACCGGGCGGGGAGCACTGACGGTTCTTCCATGGTGCCATCAAAGTTGGGCACCCAGTCGACCGTGCCCTGCCCGAGCTCGCCCAATAGTACTTCGGCGAAAGGCGCAAGGCGGGATTCGGTGTAACGCATCGCCGCAAAGGATTTGGGATCATCCGGGGAGCCCCAGTTTCCCTGCCCGTCGACGAGAGGATAGCGATAGGAAAAAGGCTGAGCCATCAGCACCATGGCTTCATAACAGGCACTATCGCCGTGGGGATGGAATTTACCCAGCACATCGCCAACGGTACGGGCAGACTTCTTGTACTTCGAGGTGGATTTCAGCCCCAGCTCAGACATGGCATAGACAATTCGCCGCTGAACCGGTTTCAGACCGTCGCCGACATTGGGAAGTGCCCGGTCAAGAATGACGTACATGGAATAATCGAGATAGGCCTTTTCCGTGTAATCCCGGAGCGCGACCCGCTCGAAACCTTCGTCCGTTGTCTGAAACTCTGGCATGGATGCCTCTTTGATTGCCTGTATTGCCTGATTTGAATAATGTCCGTGATGCTACTCCCTGCGCCCGGATTAATCACCGGTTAACAGGAGCGCACATTATATGGAGCAAGGCGCCGATACACCAACAACCTGCGGATTTATTGGCCAAAATCGGTCAGCTGTCGCACAGACGACTGATTCCAATAGCGGAATTCCCGCATGGAGAGTCCGTGAGGTGAGCCGTATTCTCCATTTCAGTAGATAGAAGACCGTTTTACTTCTCTGACAAGCGGAACACTATGAAACCCAACATCAAAGCCTGCGGGCAAGCCATGGTGACAGCCATGGTAAATGCGGTTCTGGCGGTGACGCTGATGCTTTTGGTTGAGTTTGCAATCAGTGGTAGCTTCCAGATTCCCGAGACTTATCTCTGGGCAGGATTACTGATCTGGGTCGTTATTTTCGCGGGACAGTTCTGGCGCCAGAGGCACCTGTGCAGATCCGGTAACACCCACCGTGAATCACCTGGCCCTTCCAGATAGCCCGCCCCCACTCCCGGCGAGAACTCCGCTTCATTGACCGGGAGCAATTGCTCTACTGTTTCTCAAATCTATCTCCTTCCCGATGCTATATTGGCAATAAGCCATTCTGGCAACGCGGGAGAAACGTATGGATTTTGGTAAGCGCCTGGGGCTCCGGGTAAAAATTGCTTTGCCTTTCGCTATCACGGCTCTCGCCCTGGTCATTATAGGGTTGTTTGCCGTCAGCACCGTCCGAAACCTGGTATCCGACACCGATAATATTGCCGACACCTATCTGCCGTCCGTCAGCGAAATCCTCAACGGTGACCGAGACCTCTACCAGGCATTGGTAGCCCAGGTCGCCTATGTGGACGCGCAGCTCAACAATGAGGAAGGTGAGAATTATCTGGCCAGCTTTGATGAAAATGCAGGCCAGGCACTGGACCGCTTCAACCAGGCGGTTGCCAGGCTTGAGGGTACCGGCGTCTCCGATGTAGCTCGAGGATTCGATGCGGCCTATGAGCGCTGGCTGGGATCCGCCCAACGGGTTCTTGAGCTGGCAGAAGCAGGCGATCCAGAGCAGGCGAGAACCCTGGCAGGCAGTGAAACCAACAACCTCTTCGACAATCTCAGAAATTACTTCGACGAGGTCGGCGCTCACGCAGATGCCCAGGCCCAGATTCGCGCTGGTGAAGCCTCTTCGGAGGGCCAGAGCAGCTCAGTCACCATCCTGCTAGTCACAGCCGTCGCTATCCTGATCAGTATTGGGCTGTTTGCTGTGTTCCTGAAAATGATCATTGGCTCTATCGCGGCGCTTCGGGATCAGCTAGACAATATTGCCCAGGGTGAAGGCGATCTGACCCAGCGGATTCCTGTGGAGATGGATGATGACCTGGGCAAGCTCGCAAAAAGCTTCAACCTCGTTCTGGAGAACCTGCAATCCATGATTGGCTCCATCCAGCAGTTGACCCGGGAGCTTGGCACCGGAGCCACAGATCTCGCCCGGGCGGCGAAGGACAACAATGATGGCGTGACTCGACAGACCGACTCCATTTCCATGGTTGCCACTGCCATCAACGAAATGCAGAGTGCGATCGAAGAGGTAGCCGGCAATGCTTCCAGGGCCGCCGAGATTACCCGGGAGGCCGAAGAAAAGGGCAAGAACGGCGCACGAATTATCCGCAGCTCCTCAGAGCAGGTGCACCGGTTGGCCGCACAGATTTCAAAAGCTGTGGAGGTTATCCGGAAGCTTTCTGACGATTCCGACAACATCACATCCGTGCTGGACGTTATCAGGGGAATCGCAGAGCAGACCAACCTGCTGGCGCTGAATGCCGCCATCGAGGCAGCGCGTGCCGGTGAGCAGGGACGGGGCTTTGCAGTGGTAGCCGATGAAGTCAGGACCCTGGCTCAACGGACCGGACAATCGACGGAAGACATCCAGAAAATGATCACGACGTTGCAGGAGGGCGTTGCCGACATCGTGTCGGTGATGGAAACAGGCAGCAAAGAAGCGAGCGAAACCGAGAAGCTGGCCACCGATGCAGAGTCTGAGCTCAAAGCCATTCTTGAGGCCATGGCAAATATTGCAGACGTGAATACCAGCGTTGCGTCGGCCACCGAAGAACAGACTCAGGTAGTGGACGAGATCAACCGCAGTATTACCGAGATCAACGATCTGGCCACAGAGAGCGCAAACCGGTCGCGGGACATCGACGGAATCAGTGAATCCCTCGAGGGCTATGCGAGGGAACTGCAGAGTCAGACCGGCAGATTCCGGGTCTAGGCCCGGAATCTGACAGTGGCAGGGTCAGCCAGTATTACTGCCGGATACCCTCGACAGAAATGATGATCTCGACGGTCTCGGAGGCCTTTCCGAGACCCATCGGGATGCCGAAGTCTTTGAGGCGAAGCTCGGTTTCAGCTTCAAAACCCATGCGGTAGCCACCCCAGGGATCTTCCCCGTGGCCCAGCATTTCCGCGTCGAGGGTCACTTCTTTGGTCACACCACGGAGGGTCAGGTCGCCGATGATGTCGGCCTCGCCTTCTTCATCCAGAACAACGCGCTTGCTCTTGAAGGTTGCCTCAGGAAACTCGTCGACGTACAGGAAATCTTCACTGCGAAGATGCTTGTCCCGCTCGGCGTGATTGGAATCCACGCTCGCGGTGTCAATCGTGACGTTAACGGTGCTGTTTTCCGGGTTCTCGGCGTCATACACGAATTCGCCATCGAAATCGTTGAATCGACCGTAAAGCCAGCTGTAGCCAAGATGAGAAATCTTGAAGGTAATGAACTGATGGGCGCCTTTGGTATCAAACGCATAGGTGCCGCTGTGCTCGTTGGCATGAGCTGCACCGACAAGCGCCATCGACACGGCAGAGGCGAGCAGAACTTTTTTCATGGTTATCTCCCTTATTTCATTGGTGCCCGACTCCCGGGCGTTAGACGATGAGTAAACAAACGGCAGGCGGATCACTTACCTAACATACGCCGTAATGTGCGGTCACGATCAAGCAGGTGGTGCTTGAAGGCGCCAGCCGCATGAACCACGGCAAGGCACACGATTGCCCAGGTCGACCAGTAGTGAACGGTTCCAGCGATGTCTTCCATGCCCTTGATCTGGCCGGTGACCGACGGTACTTCGAACCAGTCGAACACGCTGATTGAAGAGCCATCCGCTGTCGAAATCAGGTAGCCACTCACCATGGCAACGAAAATCAGTACATACAATAGAAGGTGGGCCATATGGGCGCTGCGGACCTCCCAGCGCTTATGGCCTGGCAGTGGCTCCGGCGAGACGTTCCCCACTCTCCAGAACACCCGGAAGAGCATGACCATCAACAGCAGGATGCCAATGCTGCGGTGAATATCCGGTGCTCTGCGATACCAGTCGTCGTAATAGGACAGGTCCACCATCCAATAGCCAAGCCAGAACAGGCCAAAGACAGCCAGCGCAACAAGCCAATGAATAGTGATAGCTACGAGCCCGTAGCTGGCCGCTGTGTTCCTGATTTGCATGATGAGAAATTACCCCGCTCCCTGGTTCAAATGATGCTACAGAGTCTAGAAACCCGAACCGACAAAGAAAATCAAAATCTTTTGCAGCGTTACATCAGAATTTCTGACCATTGCCCGGGCCTTGCCTTTGGTCGCATACGGGTTTTACGGATTGCTCAAAATCATAGCAACGATAGACTTGTTACATATTTCGATGCCCCGTCTGGGGCCTCATTGACCGAGAGGACAGGACATGGAACTCGATTTCGACGAAAGCGTGGTTGTACCCAGTAACAACTGATTCTCTGGCGGTCCGCCCGGACCGCTGGGCTCCTCCCTCCTTAGCTCTTCAAGACAGGCAAAGATACAAACCGTTTCCAGTTTCTACATGAAACAGTGGTAATAAACGCGTTTTTTTGGCAGTCTTCCTTCCAATTATCAGTAACTTCGCGATTTTTTTGCGATATCTGTACTGATAAAAGACAGATCAGACGCCAGACTGGGGCGACTGATGCGTTCGTTAAATCAACCAGAATCATCTATGTCGAAACGCCTCCCTGAAAAGCTGACAGCTCCGGAAGTGGAACTGTTATCCCCTATGCTGAACAGGGAAGGTGACACATGGACTGCCGATTTCCGCGGACTGACCCTCAGAACAGCGCTCCAGCCGATCTACAGTATTTCCCACAAGCGCATCGTTGGTTACGAGGCCCTGATCCGGGCCTTTGATACCGATAACTCTGCAGTCCTCCCGCTCCATCTCTTCCAGCTGCCGGCCTCCGAAGCGGAGAATCTGCTCCTTGATCGTCTCTGCCGCTACCTGCATATACGCAACTACAGTGGCATCCGGGATCAACTGAACTGGCTCTTCCTCAATGTATCGCCACAAGTGGTGACCAGCGGTAGCCAGGCCGACTCGTTTTTCGGGCAACTGCTTGCCAAAACAGGCCTTCCACCGCACCGCATTGTGATGGAAATTGTCGAGCAACCAACGGACGACGCAGAAAGGCTGCGGGAAACGGTTGCCTACTATAAAAAGCTGGGCTGCCTGACCGCCATTGATGATTTCGGCGCCGGCCATTCCAATTTCGAGCGGATCTGGAACCTGTCACCGGACATCGTGAAGCTGGACCGAAAGCTGCTGACCCGGGCGACGAACGATCACAAGGCCCGCCAGATTCTGAACGGCATTGTGTCACTGCTGCACCAGTCCGGCTGCCTGGTTCTTCTGGAAGGTGTGGAAACCCGGGATCAGGCAATGATTGCCATTGATGCTGGCGTTGACTTCGTACAGGGCTTCTATTTCCGCAGACCGAGTACCGACCTGGATCAGTTGGCCCATGCGCCCGCAGACTTCGACCACCTTTTGCAGGAATACAAGACCCGTAACCAGGTTACCCTGGACCCGACACGGCAACTGGTGGATTTCTTCAGTGGCTTTTTTGACCATGCCATCACCAAGCTTCGCAGCGGAATGAGCATGCAACAGTCCTGTCTGGAACTGCTGAATCACCCTGCGGTATCCCGCTGCTATCTGGTCGACGATAAAGGCGTTCAGATGGATGACACCCTGGTTTCCGACGCCGGCACCCGCAGCATGGACCCGCGTTTCAAACCCCTGGAAAGCACCAGTAGCGCCGACTGGTACCGCCAACAGTACCTTCGTCAGGCACTTGCCCAACCGGAAAGCCTGCACGTCACCGCCCCCTACCTCTGCGTTACCGGGGCTTATATGTGCGTGACCCTGTCACTGGGGTATTACCAGGATGGAAAGCTTAAAGTGCTGTGCTGCGACATTCTCGCCAACCCGAAAGAACAGTCCTTATAAGCCGAGACTGATGTCGTAAACCAGGGCGATGACCACGACTGTGACCGCACCAATAAACACGTTCATTGGCAGTCCCACTCGCACAAAATCACTGAACCGGTAACCACCGGGCCCGAATACCATCATGTTGGTCTGATACCCCAGTGGCGTGGCAAAGCTGGCAGACGCGGCCATCATCACCGCGATCACAAATGGCTCAGCGGCCACGCCCATACTCGTCGTCATGGAGAGAACGATTGGGATTACCAAGACAGCCGCCGCATTATTGGTAATCACCTCAGTCAGCACCGACACCACAAGGTAAACCAGCAGGATCGTTAACAACATGTTGCCCTGGCTGAATTCAAGGATGCCTTCCGCCACAAAGCCTGCCGCACCGGTCTGCTCCAAAGCCGCGCCCATAGCGAAGGAAGCCGCAATGGTAAGAATGACCGGCACGTCCACCGATTTCTGGGCCTGGCCAACCGAGCAACAGCCGGACACAATCATACCCGCTGCACCCAACAAAGCCGCATTCAGCATGCTCAGCGTGCCGCAAGCGGCAAGCCCCACCAACACCAAAAGGATCCCCCATGACAGCCAGGCACGGTCATGCCGAGGTGTCTCGGTTTCCAGATCATTGATCAGCAGAAAATCCTTGTTATAGCGCTGACGGCTGACAAACGCGGGGCGGGCTTCCAGAAGCAGGACATCGCCGGGTTTCAATCGAATATTTCCAAGGTTGCCGGATACCCGCTCCCCACCCCTGGCAACGGCCAGCACGACAGCACCATAACGGTCCCGGAAGCGCGCATCCCGGATGGTCAAGCCCAGCACATCAGACTGGGGCGACAATGCCGCCTCCACCAGGCGCCTTTCTGCACGATCCTTGCTCAGACTCGGCTCGTCTTCATGGACTGACGGGACGATACCGTTTATCCGCAGGAGGTCGGAAATGGCCTGGGTATCACCGGCAAACACTAGACGATCGCCACCCCGAAGCCGCTCCTCCGAGGGCACCGCCGTAACCACGCTGCCGTCGCGTTCGATCTCGACCAGATAGAGTCTCTCCAGCTCCCTGAGCCCAGCCTCGCCAACGGTTTTGCCGACAAGCGGACCGTCGAACGACACCGCGACCTCAAGGGTAAATTCCCTCATGGCCCCGAATTTCTGCTCATCCTTGCGATCCGGGAGCACCCTAGGCATAACCAGCAACAGCGCAGCGACACCGATGATTGCCACAGGCAGCCCGACGGCCGTAATAGAGAAAATGGAGAAGCCCTGCTCTCCGGTTAGCTGCTGATACTGGCCATTGACGACCAGATTGGTACTGGTACCGATCAGTGTGAGGGTGCCCCCTAGGATGGCGGAGTAGCTCAGCGGAATCATCAATTTCGACGGCGAGATACCGATCTTCCGGGACCAGGCATGCACCGCCGGAATCATGGTCGCGACGACCGGGGTATTGTTGAGAAAACCACTCAGAAGGGATACCGGGAGCGCAATCCTTGCCTGGGCAGACCGGACGGTCCTGGGATTGCCGAGCAAATGGTGCACCAGCAGATCGACACCACCGGAATGATGAATGCCCGCTGCCACCACAAACATGGCAACAACGGTGATCAGGCCACTGTTACTGAATCCGGCAAGGGCCTGGTCAGCAGAAACAATCCCGCTGGCACTGAGCACCACGAGTACGCCCATCATAACCAGATGGGGCGCAAATCGCCCTGCACTCATCAGTATCAACGCGGTGCCTGCGAGGCCCAGCGCAAACCAGCCCTGCCAGTCCATCAACGGTTCTTCCCGATCAGAAAACTGGCAGGATAACGAGCTTGAAGAATGCAGAGAAAGAATAAAGGATGCTTTTTATAGCACCTTATAGAATATTAGACCTCAATGTCGGCCATATTGCCGTAGGTCTCCAGCCACGCCCTTCGGTCAGACGCACGCTTCTTGCCCAACAACATATCCATACGGCTGTCGGTATCGTCACCGTCCTCGATGGTCAGCATGACAAGGCGACGGGTGTCCGGCGCCATGGTGGTTTCGCGTAGCTGGAGTGGGTTCATCTCACCCAGGCCTTTGAAGCGGGTGACAGAAATCTTGCCCTTGCGCTTCTCAGCCGCAATACGGTCGATAATGCCCTGCTTTTCATGCTCGTCGAGGGCATAGAAGGTTTCCTTGCCCAGATCCACCCGATAAAGCGGCGGCATGGCCACGAACACATGGCCGGCCGCTACCACAGGGCGGAAGTGTTTGACGAACAGCGCGCACAGCAGCGTGGCAATGTGAAGGCCATCAGAGTCCGCATCTGCAAGGATGCAGATCTTGTTGTACCGAAGGCCATCCAACTGGTCAGAACCGGGATCTACACCGATGGCAACGGCAATATCGTGAACTTCCTGGGACGCCAGGATCTCGCCGGAATCCACCTCCCAGGTATTGAGGATTTTGCCCCGCAACGGCATGACCGCCTGGAATTCACGGTCCCGGGCCTGCTTGGCAGAACCACCTGCGGAGTCACCCTCAACCAGGAACAGTTCGGAACGCGCGGTATCGCCGCCGGAGCAGTCAGCCAGCTTGCCCGGCAGGGCGGGGCCCGACGTGACTTTCTTGCGAGCCACCTTTTTGCTGGCTCGCAGCCGACGCTGAGCATTGCTGATGAAGAGTTCCGCCAGCGCCTCAGCTACATCGGTATGCTGGTTGAGCCACAGGCTGAAGGCATCCTTGACCACGCCGGAGATGAAGGCCGCCGCCTCCCGTGAGGAAAGACGCTCCTTGGTCTGCCCCGAGAACTGGGGCTCCTGCATCTTGAAGGACAGGACGTAGGCTGCCCGTTCCCAGATATCCTCCGGCGAGAGCTTAACGCCACGGGGTAACAGGTTACGGAACTCGCAGAACTCGCGCATGGCTTCCAGCAGGCCGGTGCGCAACCCGTTAACGTGGGTTCCGCCCTGGGCCGTGGGAATCAGGTTAACGTAACTTTCCATGATCGCTTCGCCGCCCTCGGGCAGCCACTGGATGGCCCAGTCCACCGCTTCCTTGTTCCCGGAAAAGCTGCCGGTAAACGGCTCAAGTGGCACCACCTCGATATCGGCCAGGGCAGTGCGCAGGTAGTCGCGCAACCCGTCCTCGTATAACCATTCGTCTTTCTCGCCGGTTTTTTCCTGGAGGAAGGTGACCGTCAGGCCCGGACACAGAACCGCCTTTGCCCTCAGGTTGTGGCGAAGCCGGCTAACGGAAAAATTGGGGCTGTCGAAATAGGTTACGTCGGGCGTGAACTTCAGGCGGGTACCGGTGTTGCGCTTGCCCACGGTATCGATCACTTCGAGCTCAGACGCCTTGTCGCCATTGGCGAACGTCATCCGGTGCAATTGGCCATCGCGCTTGATGGTCACTTCCAGATGGGTGGACAGTGCGTTTACTACGGAAACACCGACACCGTGGAGACCACCGGAAAAATTGTAGTTGCCCTGAGAGAATTTGCCGCCGGCGTGGAGGCGGGTGAGGATCAGTTCAACGCCAGGCAGGCCCTCCTCTTTGTGCAAATCCACCGGCATGCCCCGGCCGTCATCCTCAACGCTGAGCGAGCCATCGCTGTACAACACCACGTCGATGCGTTTGGCGTGCCCTGCCAGCGCCTCATCCACACTGTTGTCGATAACTTCCTGCGCCAGGTGATTGGGCCGACTGGTGTCTGTATACATCCCCGGACGCTTACGCACCGGATCCAGGCCGCTAAGTACTTCAATAGCATCGGCGTTATATTGTTGCTGGCTCATGGGCAGGAACTGACTCCGCGATTGATATGAAAAGCTGAGCCATAGCTTAGGGATTCGTGAGGAAAGATCAACGGTTGTTTTCGGCGCGGGTGATCTGGATATCATCCCAGCCTTCTGCGGTCACAGCGATGACCGCGCAGGGGGTGGTCAGGGCCTGCGTGACTATCGTCCCGGGAGCGGGTTCGGCCACTCTGACCCTCAATTCCAGAGTTCCGCGATGGATCTCAGCGGAATCCAGAGTGACGCTATAACCGCCAGTTGGCTTCTGACCAATAGCCGCAAGAACTATGTGTTCTCTGTCAAACTCGATCATTTTCAGAGACTCAAGGGAGAGGTTTCGCCCAGGCAGCGCTTCCAGACGCTCAACCTCCTGCCGACTTGTCAGGTGGACATGACCGGGAGCCGTGAGACCACAGTGTGCCGACTGAGTGATCTGGCGGGCCAGCGGCCCACCTTCTGCGGTTTCCGAACGACTGCTTGCACATCCGGATACCAGCAGCGTTGCTATCAGCATACACCCGGCGCGAAAGTGAATGGGCATCAACGATTGGCCTCCAAGTTTCTCACTGGCTCCGCAGCTGTGTTTCCATGGTTTTTCAAACGGTAACCCTCGAAGCCGATGCGAGGCAAACCCATGGAAGCAATGGTTGGACGCCGGAAGCTTGTGCTGAGCGTGACTCCGGTGACACGCTCTTCCCCGATAACAATCTTCTCTGGCAAACCGTTCACGGGGTACTCGGCACATGCCTCGCCGCTCTCGCAGATGAAGCCATTGTTGTCCATGTCCGTTCCGGCCACCAGGAAATACTCCCCGGGTTCCATGTCATCGAACGAGAAGCTGTAGCTTCCATCTCGGGCCGACACCACGCTCTGCTCTATGGTTTCGCGGCTTTCATCAGTGCTTACCAGTAATACGTAATGACGACCTGCGTCCCGCTCATCAGCTAATGCTCTGAGGTCTATGGAGACCGGGATCTTAATGGTTCCCGAATCGCTCCCGGCACTATAGTCAATTTCGATGGTAGTGGCATATGTCTGCCCTTCGACAACATTTTCCTCTAGTACCGAGACTGCCACCGAGCCAGGCAGAGAATCTCCGGGCGTTAGAGCGGGATCAAGAGCTATCAGGTCAGTATTAAAGGCAACACCGTCAACTTCGACTGATTCCCCTTCAGGATAAACGGTAAAGTCAAGATCACTACTGAAACGCGCCAGATCAAACTCGATTGCTGAAGGCGAAGGCAGGACAATCGTGTTGACTGAGCCATCAAGGGCGGCGTCAACCGACTTGAGCGCATTCATCAGGCCGGCACCATATTCGATACTGCTTCCTACGTTTTCTGTCAGCAGTCCGTTGGCGAGCCATGCGCGAAAGCTTGCGGGGGTAACCGTTTCACCGTTAGCACCTTTCATTAGGGCATAAACACCAGCAACGTGCGGAGCAGCCATCGAAGTGCCCTGCAGTCCGGCATAAGAGCGGATGAATTCGCCACCGTCATCAACACCCCAGGTGCTGATGACCAGATCGGCATTGCCATCCAGATTCGCGTCCCTGGTTGCATCGCCGCCCGGAGCAACGAGATCCACAGAACCACCAAAGTTGGAGTAGGAAGCCCGCACCTTGCCGGCATCGACTGCACCAACACCAATCACCCGCTCAAAGGCTGCCGGATAGGTCAAATCATCGGTACCCTGGTTGCCTGCCGCAGCGACGACCAGTTTTCCATTTGAATCCGCCCGGTTGATCGCTGCCTCCAACACAGTGCTTGGACCAACGCCTCCAAGACTGAGGTTGATGACATCGATATCAGGATTGTCGGCGGCCCAGTTCATCGCAGCGACAAGATCATCCAGAGTTCCGGCACCGTCTCTACCCAATACCCTGACTGGCCATAAGGTAACCGCTGGAGCCACCCCATTCACGCCTTCGTCATTTGCCAACGCGGCAATAATGCCTGCCACGTGGGTTCCATGGAAGTTACTGCTCTGAGGTTTGCCATCACCTGGATCCGCAGGATTATTGTCATAGCCCAACCGGTCATTGAATTGTGGATCTATGTCCAGATCGGCGGAAACATAATCCAGAATTCTGCCGGAATTGAACGGAACCACATTCGCATCCAGATCAAGGTGCCAGTCACCGTATGTTTGCGGAGTAGACGTAAAGAGACCGGTATCCATCACAGCGACCCCGATAGCATTACCTCGGGATGGGGCGGCCTGCCAGGCAAGCGGCAGACTGATGAGGGGCAGATTCCACTGCAGAGAGGAAAGATCCCGGTCCGCCTGGGCCCGATAGATATAATTAGGCTCAGCAACCTGAACCCCGGGCTCCGACTTCAGGTCAGCGATCCAACGAAGCGTCTGTTCCCGTAGGGCACCTGACGCGCTCGACGATTGGGAAGCCACGAAACCAACAGGCTCACGCCTTACTAACCAGGCCCCCTGCCCCAGTGATTTCGCAGAGGAGGCCGACAAGGCTCCGGCGAGGCCCTGCGAATCCAGACCATCCTGCTCTTCTGGCGACATCACCACAATGGCCTGATCCGGAACAAACTCTGGCTCGCTGTAATAAGAGCTCTGAAAATTGGTGACGCCGGTTGTCGAAACAGACAGCACATAACGGAACGGACCGCCACCGGCGGTTCGGAGGCTGATCTCTGCGGGCCCTTCAGCGGGTGCAGTTACCATTAAAGGTGTATCGCCGGCACCGGAATCTGAGTCCGAGGCGCCGCCCTGATCAACCGACAGCGTAATCGAGGGGGCTAAAAAGTCCGAATCCCTGAAAACCTGAACCGCAATCATGCTGCCCGCTGCGAGATCGGCGCGAAATGTATCCTGCCCATCAACCACATATTGAAATACAAACTCGCCGGAATCGGGATAGATGCCTGAGTTAGCACTCAAATAGCCGCCCAGGATACCTGTTGCAGGGATTAACTGAGCTGTGCTGGGAGAATCATTGGATACAGCTTCGTTCAGACGACTGTCATCAGCCGTATCCGAATCCACTCGTGTTCCACTTTCGATTGTAATAGTTCCGCTCAGTCCGGGTTCCTGCGAATCCAGGCCATCGCCACCACCACTTCCCCCGCAACCCGCCAGGAGAAACAGAGCTGAAAAAACCGGAATCAATTTAGATGGGGCATCAGAAAACATAGGTCAGGCCACTGGCTGCAGATCAATCTTATTTCCTAGGGTATAACAAACACGTTCCTTGCGAGTGTTCGGTTTCGTTCAAACTACGTTTCCTCTTGTATTCCAGATGCAAAAAGCCGCCTGAAGCTTCCCTCAGGCGGCCTTCTTTATCTCATTTGAACATTACAACGAGTAGAACAGCATCGGCACAAAGGCCACGAACAGCAGTGTTGGCCCCATCACCGCCAGGGGCAGTAGCAGACGTTCGTAGCGATGCCAGAATGAGCCTGTACGCTCTGCTGCCAATACCTCCGTCTCACCCACAACCTGGCGGGTGAGCAGGTGGTTCAGCGCCACCGGCGGGCTCAGATAGCCAAGCTCGAACGCCACCAGGCAGACAATCCAGAAGTGCAGCGGATCAATGCCCAACTGTATAGCGGGCTGGGCTACCGTAGCAGATACCAGAATTACCGCGCCGAACGGGTCCATGACCATACCTATTACCGTGAGCATAACCACAATCACCAGCATGGCGATCCAGGGACTGGTCAGATCCTCCGGGAAGAGCGCATGAACGATATCGGAGCGCTCCAGGATTCCCCCCAAGCAGATGGAAAACCCGATCAACGCCAGCAGCGCGCCAATGTGCACTGCCGAATCGCTGGCAGCGGCCGAGCTGCGAACCCAGAACACCTGCGAACGGGTCTGGCCCTGCTCACCACTACTCCGGCCAGAATCCAGCAACACAAGCGCGAGCATAACCAGCGGCAGGATCAAAGGAGCGCTGTACTCGTTGAACTTCAAGCCGAGAAAAACCCAGATCGACAGGATAACCTGAGCTGCCACGGCCACATAAGGCAGCAGGGCCCGGCTTTCCGAGAGAGCCGCACGGAAAGCGCCGGGCGCCGGACGAGGTTTCCAGTTTCCCTGGGTCTTGCAGACAATCAGTGAAAACAGCGTTGCCGACATGATGAAGACCCAGAAGCCCCAGCTGTACATCTCAGTGGTCGTCACTTCCTTATTGAGAGCCGCGACGACAACAATCAGCAGGCATGGGTTGAGGACCACGCCGAGGCTTCCCGACATTGCGGTCGTTGCCAGGGATAGCTGCCGCCCTGCCCCGGCCCGGCGCAGCTCGTCATAGACAACACCACCCACAGCCAGGATGAAAATACCCGATGCACCGGTAAACGCTGTCGGAAACGCCGTTGCGAAGATGATCACCGAAGCCAACATCGGCGCTGGCAGATTGAAAGGCTTGATGAGATTGAGCAGGAGTTCGGGAATCCGGGTCTGCTTCAGCATCATGCCCACCAGCACGTAAAGGCCGATATTGATGAACATGGACGACAGGTTGGACATCATTCCGAAGTAGATGGCAAGGCCCGAGGCGTACCCGTCTACCAGGAAGAAATAACTCATGGCGATCAGGCCCATGGCACAGTATAGAGGAATCACCAGACCGGACGAGGCGGAGAGACCACCGGGGCGGATGCGTTCCGGAACGTTCAGGAAGCGCAGTGCATTGATCACCATGAAGAGGCCAAAGACCCCGCCCCAGGCATATTGAAGGCTCATCGTACCGTCCGAACCCGGCGAGTTGGCCAACTTGCCCAGGTAAGCGTTCAGCGACAGCATCATCAGACCGTTAACCACGAACTGCATACCCTGGCTCAGCCGCCATTCGGCACGATTGCGGGGCAGGCGCAACGCTATGTGGTCCGTGTCCAGCGCAGCGATTGCCGCAGCCATCGCGAACATCGCGATGAACAGGTACTTGGTAAGCTCAATGTTCTCGAGCAGAAAATTCGCGAGACCCTGCTCTACCGTCTTGAACGCCCCCAGGGCTGGCGTAGCGTGGGCCAGGTTCTGTTCATAGATATCGTATTGCTGCTGGCAGAGTTCCAGATTGCTCTGCAGCGATTTGCGGATGGCATCAGGATTAGGCGATGAGCTGAACAGATCATCGGGGTCGGGCTTGTAATTGGCCACCCGGCGAGCCACCTCAGCATCAACATCCATTTCCAACTGACAGGACGGCTCTGTCGCATCGGGATTCAGCAAATAATAGTTCGGCCAGGTCTGTTCGCCGACCCAGAGCAACCGGGAATGGAGCGAGTTGCCCATTCCCAGCAGCAGGGTAAATAGCAGCAGGAGCAGCAGAACGGCCCCATACACCCGATGTACGGGGTAGAGTGTTCGTGCGGCCGGGGCGGTGATTGCTCGCCAGTTCATGATGGTTCCGCCCTGTTATTCGCGGTTGGCCGCAGTGCACTCGGCCGCAGCGGGGTTACTTGCGCAGCGGATCTTGCTGAGCAGCCCCATCATCTTCGGGTGATACACGTCCGGAGCGCCATTAATGCCGTCGCGCATTTCGATCCGGTTCTCACGGAACATTTCCTGATAGCCCCGGATGTCTTTTTCCGGTATGCGCACCCATTTTTCTTCGGGAATTGCCGCCTCCTGGCCTTCAATCAGCCCCATGGCCTGCGGGAACATATTCCAGGCAACTTCCCGGGCTTTCTGGCCAGTGTTGTCATCCAGCACGTCATCACGGGCAACAATCTGAAGTGTTAGCTGTGCCAGAGGATAGTCCACCACACCACCGCTCTCGCCGATACCCTTGTAAAGCTCCAGAGCTTCATAAGCGAAGGCTGGCGCATAGGCAGTATCCACCGAACCGTTGTTAAACTTGCCCGCGAAATTGGTGATGTCGGACGGCACCACCGTGGCCTTGACGAAGTTCACCATGTGGATCGCGTCTTTCTGATAGTCGAGGGTCGCCATCCGCTTGCCCGCCAGCTCGCCGGCGGTATCAATACTGCGGTCATTTACAAACAGGTAACCGGCACCCACTGGTATGATCCCGAGCACTTCGTACCCGTTATCCTTCATCAATGGCGCGGCTTTCGGTTGTGCCAGCGTGGCCAACAAGGTTTTCAAGTTGTCGTAGGTGGGCAGCGCTCCCACAGCGCTGATGCTGCCCGTGAACCTGTTGAACGGACGAATGCGAATGTCCGTGGCGGCAACGGCATCGCATTGTCCGGCGTTAAAATCACCGATCGCCACACCCTCATCGGTGTAGGGTTTAAGCTCGAAATCCACGCCGTGGCCCTTCATCTCAAGCGCATAGTCTTTGACGAAGTTGTAGAAGTCCCCATTTGCGCCGATGACATCGAACACGCACATGGAAACAGACTGCGCCGATGCCAGCGGAGCGGCGGCCACAAGGGCCATGGCAGCTAGGGATTTGCGGATCATATCGACCTCCGGGTCATTCTTGTGTTTGTCAGTTTTCAGAGGATGTCGGCAACCTGCCTTACAACAGGTCGTCCAGATTCATGGTTTCGACGTTTTCGGTTTGCCGATCCGGGCTCATCCTGCCGAAGAAGGATTGCGGGGTCCGATGGCCGTAATTGGCAGTCCAGTGCTTGTCAGAAGAGAAGCGCACCACACCCGCCGCGACTTCATCCACCAGACGGTACTCGTCCCAGACCTCAATCGTTGCGTCGGCCTCGGCGAAACTTGCGATGGCTTCCTCAAGCTTTTCCGGTCGGCCAAAGGTTTCGGCGGCGACAGCCTGGAGGGCATGAGGAACCCGAATGCCTTTTTCAACGGCCAACTCCCTGCTGTGTTCGAGCACATGCCACGGATCCGGCGCAAGCTCCGGGCGTGTTTCCGGCAGCAGCAGCCAGACCAGCGCCCGGATGGCATTGGGCATACCGCCCCACTTTTCATTGTCCAGACAGGTAGCGGCACGCTCGGCCTGAGGGGCAATATTTCTGGGCACTCCAGCCATGGCGCCGGAATTGGCATCGTTGACGATAGCCTGCATGCCGGTCAGCAGGCCAAGCAGAAAGGTAATTTCATCCTGCTCGGTGAACAGGAAGGGGCATTCAAGGGGTTCAGCGCCGGGATCGAACTCGTAGGCAGCCATCGCTCTCTGAAATGACGCATAGCGGCGCTTTGCGGTCAGCGCGTTCAATCGCTTGGCCATTTCCCTGGCATCTTTGGCCGCTTCCACATCACCCTCGTAGTCCGCTCTGAGGTAGGCGAGCTCGGCCTCCCAGGCCTCGTACTCGGCGCAATTGCCTGCCAGGAGCATCAGTAAGGAGCCGGTACTGTCAGGGGCATCGGTCACCCGTGAGAAGGAATAGAGCAGCGGGTCAACGCCCTCACCCAATGCACAGGCCATCTGGGCGTCGGACATCTGCAATACGTAGGGTGTGGCTTCGCCCTCCGAATAATTGGAGAGTACAACGCCGGTGGTGGTATAGATGGGATTGGCTGAGCAACCTGCGAGAATGGCAACTGCTGCCAGTGAAAGAGCCTTGAGGCGAGCCGCAAAGACCTGCGGTCCGAGCCTTGCCAGAGAGGAGATCATATTTCACCCTGCATCACGTTGTTTTTGTTTGCCCGATCTGAACTCGGTTTTTGTCAACGGGTGCAAGAATGCAGTGAAAACTGTCCTACAAAAATGGCTCGAATGCCGTTTTTGTTATGCCGATCGGGCCAATGGCCCGGAAGGAAAGGAGTTAATCTGGATATTGTTGATATAAAACAATGACGTTTGAAAATGCCAATCCGCTTACAAAGCCATCATCGCCATTACCTGATCGGTCAGGCCATCCAGTGTCAGGCCTCCCCGCTCCGGTTTGTACCAGGTTACTGTCCAGCTGAGAGCGCCGGTCAACATCCGTCGAACAACAAAGGGATCCGCCTCCAGGGCGCCCTCGCGCTTCAACGATTCCAGCACATCCAGCCACAGCTTCTCGTAGATATCCCGAAGTTCCAGCACTTCAACCTGGGAAGCGGCCGACAGACTCCGCCACTCGAATACCAGGACCGCCATAGCCTCACCGGTCTGGCCATTGATCGACTCGAGCTCGGCACGGACCAGGCCACGCAGTTTCTGCCTGTTGGTATCGGCAGCCTCCAGAGCCGCCTGCATGAGCGCGGTATTCAACCGGATGGTCTCGACCATGACCGCTTTCAGAATCTCTTCCTTGGTCCGGAAGTGGTGGAACAGGCTACCGGACTGAATACCCACGGCGGCCGCAAGATCACGAACCGTGGTGCGCTCATAGCCTTTTTCCCGGAACAGCCGGGCGGCTTCAGTGAGCAGGCGGCCGCGGGCGCCACTGGGGTCTGATACAAGGTTTTCGGAGATCAGGGACTGAAGGATCTGGTTCTGGCTCACTAAAACTGTCCGGTTGTCATAAGAGGCCCTTGATTCTACCTCAAACTTGCCTGTTTACAAACCAAGCGCTTGCTTGGTATTGTCAGCTTCATCATGAGACAAAACCGGGATTACCAAAGGCATCGAATCGGTAATCATCAACAGGACAAAGGAATATGGCTGAATCCCCCAAAACTGTTCGCATCGGATGCTCCGCCGCTTTCTGGGGCGATACGGAAACCGCTGCTGCGCAACTGGTTCACAAAGGCAACATCGACTATCTCGTTGCCGATTATCTGGCCGAAATCACCATGTCGATTATGGCGGGCCAGAAAATGAAGGACCCGTCCCAGGGGTATGCGCGGGATTTCGTCCAGACGGTCATGGCCCCCTTACTTGGAGACATCAAGAAAAAAGGCATCCGCGTGCTGGCCAACGCCGGCGGCGTGAATCCGGTGGCCTGTCGCGACGCCCTCCAGGCACTCTGTGAAAAAGCAGGCGTGGACATGAAGATTGCCCTGGTGCTGGGCGACGACCTGCTTATGAAAAAGAAAAAGCTCGCTGATATGGGCATCACGGAGATGAGTTCCGGCCAACCAATGCCACCGATGATGGTAAGCCTGAACGCCTACCTGGGTGCGCCTGGCCTGGTTGCGGCCCTGGAACAGGGCGCTGACATTGTTATTACCGGCCGGGTTGCCGACAGCGCCCTGGTGCTGGCGCCGCTGGTGCACGAATTTGGATGGAGCTGGGGAGACTACGACAAACTGGCTCAGGGTAGCCTCGCGGGGCATCTTCTGGAGTGCGGTGCCCAGTCTACCGGTGGCAACTTTA
Organism: Marinobacter sp. es.048; assembly: GCF_900188435.1. Classification (NCBI taxonomy): domain Bacteria; kingdom Pseudomonadati; phylum Pseudomonadota; class Gammaproteobacteria; order Pseudomonadales; family Marinobacteraceae; genus Marinobacter; species Marinobacter sp. es.048. Next base: position 1,742,608 of record NZ_FYFA01000001.1, on the reverse strand, counting down.
CCGACTGGGAAGCGGTAGCCGGAGGCTACGCCAATATGGGCTTTCCGATTGCCGAAGTGAGTGCCGACGGCGGCTTTTCAATGACCAAACCCGAGGATACTGGCGGCCTCGTCAGTCGGGGTACTGTGGCCGAACAGCTGGTCTATGAAATAGGCGATCCCAGGGCCTATCTGCTTCCGGATGTCACCTGCGATTTCACGGAGGTTGAGCTGGAAGAAACCGGTAAAGACCAGGTTCAGGCTCGGGGCGCCCGGGGGCTTCCGCCCACGGGCAGTTACAAGGTATCGGGCACCTGGCCGGATGGTTTCAAGTGTACGGTCACCTTCCTTCTGGCTGGCATGAATGCCAGGGCCAAGGCTCAGACAGTCGCCCAGGCCATTCTGGCCAAAACCTCACGCATGTTCAGCGAACGTGGTCTGCCAGATTACAGCGAAACCAGTATTGAGCTTCTGGGTACTGAAACGACCTACGGTCCTCATGGCCGTGGCGAGGATTGCCGCGAAGTGGTGGTCAAGATCAGCACCGCCCATCCCAAGAAAGAGGCCCTTGTGCTGTTTTCCCGCGAGATTGCCCAGGCAGCCACGGGTATGGCACCGGGCATCACCGGGATTGTGGGTGGGCGGCCGACCGTGTGGCCGAAGATCCGGTTGTATTCATGCCTGGTGCCGAAAACCGAAGTCGATGTGTCCGTGGATCTGGGCGGCGAGCGGCAAACCGTTGAGGTTGAGACAAGCGGCGGTTTCGATAACAGTGACCTCCAGCCCCAGTCGTTCACACACGAGACAGGCGATACGGATACCACTGTGCAGCTGGTGAAGCTTGCCTGGGCCCGCAGCGGCGACAAGGGCGACCACACCAACATTGGCGTGATCGCCCGCAAACCGGAATTTCTGCCGTTCATTGAAACCGCGCTGACGGAATCGGCGGTTGCGGACTGGATGGCCCATACCCTGAATCCGGAAACCGGCCGGGTGACCCGCTGGGCCATGCCTGGGCTGCAGGCCATCAATTTCCTGCTGGAGCACAGCCTTGGCGGCGGTGGCGTGGCCAGCCTGCGGATTGATCCCCAAGGGAAGGCGTTTGCGCAGCAATTACTTGAGTTTCCGGTACCTGTTCCCGCTAGCTTGGTTAAAGATTGATTTATAGGTGCATGCACTCTGGTGGGGCGGGCGCTCCACCAGAGTGCCCGAACATTGGAAAAGGTCGTTGAGATATGAGCTACCAGTCTGTTTTTCATCCCGACTTGTTTAAGGGCCGGGTGTTTATTGTTACCGGCGGCGGTTCTGGTATTGGCCGGTGCACGGCCCATGAGCTTGCCGCATTAGGTGCCCGAGTTGCCCTCGTGGGCCGTAAAGCCGAAAAAGTGGAATCTGTAAAAGCAGAGATCATCGAGGATGGCGGTATTGCGTCCGCCCATGTCTGTGATATCCGTGAAGAGGACTCGGTCAAGGCCACGGTGAAGGCGATCATTGCCGAACACGGAGGCCTGAATGGTTTGGTGAACAATGCCGGCGGGCAGTTCCAGGCGCCGCTGACCGGGATAAACCAGAAGGGCTGGGAAACGGTGGTTCGCACCAATCTGACCGGCGGCTTTCTAATGGCACGGGAAGCCTACACTCAGGCTCTTTCCAAAACCGGCGGCGCCATCGTCAATATCGTGGCCGACATGTGGGGCGGCATGCCCGGCATGGCACACTCCGGCGCAGCCAGGGCCGGTATGGTGAACTTTACCCAGACAGCCGCCGTTGAGTGGGGCGCGTCCGGGGTTCGTGTAAATGCGGTCGCTCCGGGCTGGATTGCCTCAAGCGGCATGGACAATTACCCCGAACACATGAAGCAGTGGATCCGCAGTCTTGGCGACAACGTGCCCATCAAGCGAATGGGGACAGAATCCGAAGTCAGCTCGGCCATCTGCTTTTTGCTCAGTCCTGGGGCGGCGTTCATCAGCGGCGACTGCCTGCGGATCGATGGCGGCGCTTCCCAGGGCGGCCGGGTCTGGCCGTTGCCTAAAGCCAAGAACAACGAGCCCTACAACGGCTTTCACCGGGCTGTCACCCCGAAAGTTCTGAGCGACGACTGAGGAGCCGAACATGCAGGAACTTGAATCAACCGTAAGCTCCCAGTCCGAAGACTTCCGCACCAACGCCGAAGCCATGGAAGCCCACATCACCACATTCCGGGACGTTGAGCAGAAGGTTCTGGATCTGGCGGAAGCGGCCCGGGAGAAGTTCACCAAACGGGGCAAGCTGCTCCCAAGAGACCGTATTAACCGGTTGCTGGACCGTGGTGCACCGTTTCTGGAGCTCTGCTCCCTGGCCGGCTACAAAATGCATGACGACAAGGACGGCAGCCAGGCCGGCGGCGGTATCATCGCCGGTATTGGTTATGTCAGCGGCATCCGCTGTCTGGTGGTGGCCAGCAACAGCGCCATCAAAGGCGGCACCATTACGCCAGCCGGCCTGGACAAGACCCTCCGGCTGCAGCAGATCGCCATGGAGAACAAGCTCCCCGTGGTCTCCCTATCCGAAAGCGGCGGCGCCAACCTTAACTACGCTACCGACATTTTTGTGCTCGGCGCCCGGGGCTTTGCCAACCAGGCCCGCATGTCAGCGGCCGGCATTCCACAGGTCACCGTGGTCCACGGCAACGCCACAGCAGGCGGCGCTTATCAGCCAGGCCTGTCCGACTATGTGATCGTGGTTCGCGAACAGGCCAAGATGTTCCTTGCCGGCCCGCCACTGCTGAAAGCAGCGACCGGTGAAGTTGCCACCGATGAGGAACTTGGCGGCGCGGAGATGCATGCCACTGTGGCAGGAACGGCAGAGTACCTGGCCGAAGACGATGCCGATGGCATCCGCCAGACCAGAAACATCCTCGAAGCCCTGCCCTGGAACGAGCAGTTTCCACCCCGGCGCGAACTTCAATGGGAGGAGCCACTCTACCCGGTCGAGGAGCTGTTGGGTGTAATCCCGGCGGATTCCAAGAAACCCTATGATGTGCGCGAAATCCTCGCCCGCATTGCCGACGGCTCAAAGTTCATGGACTTCAAGAACGAGTTCGACGATCAGACCGTCTGCGGCACCATCCGGATCGAGGGCCATTCGGTGGGCATCATCGGCAACAACGGCCCCATCACCCCGGCCGGCTCCGCCAAGGCCGCCCAGTTTATCCAGCTCTGCGACCAGGCCGGAACGCCCCTTCTGTTCCTGCACAACACCACCGGTTTCATGGTGGGCACCCACTCGGAGCAGAACGGCATCATCAAACACGGCTCGAAAATGATCCAGGCCGTTGCCAACTGTCGGGTGCCAAAGGTCGCAATTGTCATCGGCGGTTCCTATGGTGCAGGTAACTACGCCATGTGCGGACGCGGTCTGGACCCAAGGTTCATCTTCGCCTGGCCCAACAGCCGAACCGCGGTTATGGGGCCGGCGCAGGCAGGCAAGGTGATGCGTATCGTGGCCGAAGACAAGCAGCGCCGCGGCGGTATGGAGCCGGATCCGAAGACACTGGATTTTCTGGAGCAGGCCACGGCGAAGAAACTGGAGGAAGGCTCAACGGCGCTGTTTGGCACCGCGCGGCTATGGGATGACGGGTTGATTGATCCGCGGGATACCCGGCGGGTTCTGGCTCTGGTTCTCGATGTTTGCCGGGAGGCAGAAGCTCGGCAGTTGCGGCCCAATACGTTTGGGGTGGCCCGCCTGTAGGTCTGCTTGTTTTGCGGAAGGAACCGGTTGGGACACCCTGTCCAAAAAACGCTACGAGCACCCGCAAGCGGGTCCAGCCAGCAATCATAGATTGCTGTCGCTCCGCGGCACGCGAAGCTTCGCTTCTAAAGCGTTTGCTCCGCCCATGTGCGCTTGGCGTCGGCCATCCTTGGCCGCCGACATTTTTGGACAGGGGGTTCCAACCAGTTCGTCGAAATGCAGAGTTAACGCTTGAAACAAGCATGCTTTTCAACGACAGCATGCAAAAAACAACCGTAGGTCGGATTAGCCAAACGCTTAATCCGACGAAAATGCCAGGCCACCCCGCCAATCTGTCGGGTTACGCTTTCGGCTAACCCGACCTACAAAAACAACAAAACTGCCAGCAGGCAGCAAACAGTTTGCAAACATAAGCGGCTGTGTGGGATCGGTTTCAGAAAATGTCGGCGGCCATGGATGGCCGACGCCAAGCGCACAGGGATGTGCTCGTAGCGGTTTTCTGAAACCGATCCCACACAGCCGCCACCCAAGCTAGTGAACGTGCACCAGCAAACAGAAGGCACGAACTAACATCCAGGAGAACAAGAACGTGAAATTCACAGCCGAACACGAAGCCCTTCGAAAAACCGTCCGCGATTTCGTGGAGAAGGAAATCAATCCCCACTGCGACGAATGGGAAGCCGCCGGAGAATTCCCGATTCATGAGCTGTTCAAAAAGCTCGGAAACCTCGGAATCCTGGGTATCCAGAAGCCCGAAGAATACGGCGGTATGGGGCTGGATTACAGCTACAACCTGGTGGCTGCGGAAGAGCTTGGCATGGCCCATTGTGGTGGTGTGCCGCTGGCCATCGGGGTCCAGACCGATATGTGTACCCCAGCCATTTCCCGGTTTGGTTCCGATGAACTCAAACGCAGCTTTCTCGCCCCGGCCATTGCCGGCGACATGGTGGGCTGTATTGGCGTCAGCGAGGTCGGCGCGGGTTCTGATGTGGCGGGGATGAAAACCACCGCCAGGAAAGACGGTGACGACTACATCATCAATGGCTCCAAGATGTGGATCACCAACAGTCCAAGGTCCGACTTTATCTGCCTGCTGGCCAACACCTCGGACGACAAGCCCCACAAGAACAAATCCCTGATTATCGTGCCCACCAAAACCCCGGGCATTACCTTCAGTCCGCATCTGAACAAACTGGGCATGCGCTCTTCAGAAACCGCCCAGATCTTCTTTGACGACGTGCGCGTGCCCCAGCGCTACCGCATTGGCGCCGAGGGCACCGGTTTCATGATGCAGATGCTGCAATTCCAGGAGGAGCGCATCTGGGGTGCGGCCAACGTGATCAAGGCGCTGGAGAACTGCATCACCAAGACCATTGAGTACTGCCGCGAGCGCAAGACCTTCGGCCAGCCACTGATCGACAACCAGGTGATCCACTTCCGGCTGGCCGAACTCCAAACCGAAGTGGAAGCCCTGCGCGCCCTCACCTACCAGGCTTGTGAACTGCATGTTGACGGCAAGGATGTAACTCGCCTCGCTTCCATGGCCAAGCTCAAGGCCGGACGTCTAGGGCGTGAAGTCACGGACAGCTGCCTGCAGTACTGGGGCGGTAATGGTTACATGTGGGATAACCCGATTTCCCGGGCACACCGGGATGTTCGGCTGGTGTCTATTGGCGGTGGTGCCGATGAAATCATGCTCGGGATTATCTGCAAGATGATGGGAACCCTTCCGGGCAAGAAACGCGACTGAGAAACGGACGGTGGAGTCATTTATGGACCAGGTACCGCATTGCGAAACACTGATTCTGGAAAAACAGGGCCCCACCCTGTTTATCACCATCAACCGACCAGACGTTCGGAACGCCATGAGCCTGGAGATGGTGGCGGAATTGTCCGCGGTGTTTACGCAGATCGAAAACGACCTGCATATCCGCGCCGTCGTCATGCGGGGCGCTGGTGGTCATTTCTGTGCGGGCGGCGATATCAAAGACATGGCCGGTGCCCGCGGCCAGAAAGCGGCCGAGGGTGAGGCGGACCCGTTCTATCGCCTGAACCGCGCCTTCGGCCAGATGATTCAACAGGTTAACGAATCCTCGAAAGTGGTCATCGCTATCACCGAGGGAGCCGTCATGGGCGGTGGATTCGGTTTGGCCTGCGTCTCCGACGTCGCCATCGCCGGGCCATCAGCAAAATTCGGCATGCCGGAAACCTCACTTGGTGTGATTCCCGCCCAGATTGCGCCCTTTGTGGTTGAACGGATCGGCCTCACTCAGGCCCGGCGGCTGGCCCTGCTGGGTTTGAGAATCGATGCAAACGAGGCATGCAGTCTTGGAATCGTTCACCAGGCGGCATCTTCCAATGATGAACTGGAAGCGATGCTGGCCAGCGCTCTGGATCGTGTTCGCCATTGTGCACCGGTTGCCACCGCTGAAACCAAGGCGTTGCTGCATCGGGTTGGTCATGAACCCATGAGCGGTTTGCTCGACAGTGCGGCGGAGAAATTTGCGGAAGCCATTCGGGGAAGCGAAGGGACAGAAGGCACTATGGCGTTCATGCAAAAACGTCCACCAGCCTGGGCAAGCGAATCGGACTGATGCGGCCCTCAGCCTCGCGGCTTACTCCAAAGGAGAGAACAAGAACATGTTAAAGAAACTACTAGTGGCCAACCGCGGCGAAATCGCAGTCCGGGTGATCCGCACCGCGAAAGCCCTGGGTTACCGCACCGTGGCCGTCTACTCAGAGGCCGACGCCAGGGCCATGCACGTGGAACTGGCCGACGAGGCCGTCTGCATTGGCCCCGCACAGGTATCCGCCTCCTACCTGAAAAGCGATGCAATTCTTGAAGCCGCCCGCAAAACCGGCGCCGACTGCATCCACCCGGGTTACGGCTTCCTCTCCGAGAATGCCGCCTTCGCCAACGCCTGCAAAGACGCCGGATTAGTGTTCGTTGGCCCGCCCGCCTCGGCCATCGAACTCATGGGCAGCAAGCGCAGATCAAAGATCGCCATGCAAGAGGCCGGCGTGCCGGTGGTGCCCGGCCACGAAGGCAACAACGCCAGCGACGAAGAACTTATCGCAGCTGCCAAAGACATTGGCTACCCCCTGATGATCAAAGCCTCTGCCGGCGGCGGTGGCCGGGGCATGCGTCTGGTTGAGAGCAAATCCGAACTGGCCGAAAATATTAAACGAGCGCGGTCCGAGTCGAAACAGGCCTTCGGCGACGACGAGTTGATCCTCGAGAAAGCCGTAATTGAGCCCCGCCATGTGGAAATCCAGGTATTCGCGGACAGGCACGGCAATGCCGTGTACCTGGGCGAACGCGACTGCTCGGTACAGCGCCGACACCAGAAAGTGGTTGAAGAAGCGCCCTCTCCCTTTGTGACGCCCGAACTACGCCAGGCCATGGGTGAGGCCGCGGTTAAAGCAGCTCTGGCCTGCAATTACGAGGGTGCCGGCACCGTCGAGTTTCTGGTGGACAAGCACCGGAACTTCTATTTCCTGGAAATGAACACCCGCCTGCAGGTGGAACACCCGGTCACCGAGCTCATTACCGGCCAGGACCTGGTCGCCTGGCAGCTCAACGTGGCCGAGGGACGCCCGCTGCCACTCGGCCAGGACGATATTCACCTGAATGGCCATGCCATTGAGGTTCGACTCTATGCAGAAGATCCTGCCCACGGATTCACACCCCAGACCGGGCCGCTATTCGCCTTTGAACCAGCCGAAGGCGAAGGTTTACGGTTTGATACCGGGGTACGATCTGGAGATGCTATCACTCCCCACTACGACCCCATGCTGGCCAAGGTAATTGCCTGGGGCCAGACCCGAGATCAAGCCCGCCGGCGGCTGATCCGCGCGCTTGAGGACACGACCGTGTTCGGTGTAACCACCAACCGCCATTTCCTGAGCCGGATTATCGCAGACGAGACTTTCGGGGCCGGCGAAGCAACCACGGCCTTCCTCCAGCGGGCCTTCAAGGACGATCCCTCCCTGCAGCCACAGACTCTGGACATTCGCCAGCTGGCGCTGGCCGCTTGCGTGCTCGACCATGGCAGTTCAGGCCAGAGCGCCTGGAGCAATGCGCCGGCCACCATGACGCCGATCAAACTGGAAAGCGGTGACACCATTGTCGAACTCCTGGTCACTCGCAGCGGTAATCAGTTGGCATTCAATATGGGTGAGACACACCATACCCTGATGCTTGAAAGCCAAAGCGATGGCCTTTTATGCATTATCGACAACGGCGTTCGTCAGACTTGCCAATATCACCGCCAGGGCAATTCCCTATATTTGCAGGCGTTTGGGCAATCCTGGTCCGTACGGGACATAACTCACCAACCGGTCCAAGGTGCCGGTGGTGCGGGCAGTGGTCGCATTCAGGCAACCATGGACGGCGCTATCATTGATGTGTTGGTCGAGGCTGGCCAGAGCGTTCGCCAGGGCGATACGCTGGTGATACTGGAAGCCATGAAAATGGAGCATCCGGTTAAAGCCGACCGCAACGGCGTTGTCGGCGAGGTTCTTGCCAGCAAGGGTGACCAGGTGAAGCGCAGTCAGTTGCTGGTCGAGATCACCGCCAACGAGACGGCCGAACAGGAGAATGAGGCATGAGCACATTGCGTAACCGCACCGTTTTTATTACCGGCGCCAGCCGTGGCATCGGCCGGGCTATTGCCCTCGCCGCTGGCCGACAAGGCGCGAACGTAGTGATTGCCGCCAAATCGGGTACGCCCCATCCAAAGCTGCCGGGCACGATTCATACGGTGGCGGAGGAAGTGCGCCAAGCCGGCGGCCAGGCACTGCCGCTGGTTCTGGATGTCCGGGATGAAAAGCAGATTCGCCAGCGCATTGATGAAGCCGGAGAGCATTTTGGCGGCATCGATGCTCTGGTGAACAACGCCGGCGCCATTCGCCTGACCGGGGTGGAAAACCTCAAGGTCAGCCGATACGACCTGATGCACCAGGTCAACGCCCGGGCAGTCATGGCCTGCAGTCAGGCCGCCCTGCCCTGGCTGAAGGAGTCGGGCCAGGCCCATATCCTGAGTCTTTCACCGCCTCTGAACCTGAATACCCGGTGGTTTGCCCAGTACGGCCCCTACACCACCACGAAGTATGCCATGACAATGCTGAGCCTGGGCATGGCGGAAGAATTCAAACGCTACGGCATCGCGGTTAACACCCTGTGGCCAAAGACGCTGATTGCCACGGCAGCCATCGAATTTGAAGTTGGCGGACCCCAGATGATGGCCCAGGGCAGGAAGCCCGACATCATGGCCGATGCCGCTGCCAGCATCCTCAAACGTTCGCCTGAAACCATGACTGGTCAGAACCTGATCGACGAGGAGCTGCTACGGCAGGACGGTATCACCGACTTCGAGCATTACCGTTACGAGCCGGGCGATAAACCCCTGATGCCGGACCTGTTTCTGGACTGAGCCCGCGGCATGCGTTGTTCCGGGCTCAACGTCCACACAATAAAAGGGACCAATGGAAAAACCATGAGCCAAGACAACGTATCCGCACTGGACATAGTCCGCAGCCTGCCCGGGGTTTTTCGCCGACTGCCGGCGATTACCCGGGGCCTGTACTACTACGCCCTGAAAGACGAGAACCGTGAGCTTACGCTCGGCACGCTTGTCGAAAACAACGCCCGGAATGTCGGTAACCGGCCAGCCATTCTGTTTGAGGACCGCTCGATCACCTGGAACGAGCTCAATGGCTGGGCCAACCGTATCGCCCGCTACCTGCAGGACCAGGGGCTCGCCAAAGGCGATGCCATCGCGGTATTCCTTGAAAACCGCCCCGAGCTGCTGGCCGTCGTGGCAGGCGCGGCCAAACTCGGCGTCGCCTGCGCCATGCTCAACACCTCCCAGAAAGGCAAAGTACTCGAACACAGCATCAGCCTGATCGAACCCAAGATGATTGTTGTGGGCGAGGAACTAGTGGACACCTTCGACGGCATCAAGGCAGAGCTCAAGACCGACCACCCCGAGCCATTCCAGTTTCTGGCGGATACCAACACTCTAAACGTCTTTGCCGATGCTCCGGACAGTTACGCCAACATGGCCGAGGGGGTGAGCACTTTCAACAGCGATGCCCCGGTTCTGAGCGATACGCCAAAAATGGGCGACACCGCCATCTACCTTTTTACCTCCGGCACCACCGGCCTGCCCAAGGCGGCCCCGGGGTCACACCGCAAATTCATCATGGCCTACGGCGGGTTTGGCCTGATGTCTCTAGCCATGAAGCCGGAGGACGTTCTTTACTGCACACTCCCCCTTTACCACGGCACTGCTCTGCTGGTCTGCTGGGGTTCCGTCCTGGCCGGTGGCTCCGCCATTGCCCTGCGCCGTAAGTTCTCCGCCAGCGCCTTCTGGGACGACGTTCGCTACTACCACGCCACCACCTTCGGCTACGTCGGCGAACTCTGCCGCTACCTGTTGAATCAACCACCGAGCGAACAGGACCGGAACCACAGCCTCACCAAAATGATCGGCAACGGCCTCCGCCCCTCTATCTGGAGGGAATTCAAGGAGCGCTTCGGGATAGAAACAGTCGCAGAGCTTTACGCCTCCAGCGAAGGCAACATCGGCTTCAGCAACTTTTTCAATATGGACAACACCGTGGGCTTCTCTACCGCCCCCTACAAACTGGTGAAATTTCACGACGGCACACGGGATCCGGTTAGAGACTACAAGGGCTTCATGAAGGAAGTAGCCAAGGGCCAGCCCGGCCTTTTGATTGGTGAGATCACCAAGAAGTGGTCGTTCGAGGGCTACACCCAGCAAGAAGCCACGGAAAAATCCGTCCTCCGCAACGCCTTCAAGAAAGGCGATGCCTGGTTTAACACTGGCGATGTCCTGAAGGAAATTGGCTGCGGCCACCTGCAGTTCGTCGACCGCATGGGCGATACCTACCGCTGGAAGGGAGAAAATGTCTCAACGACGGAAGTGGAGAACATCATCGACGGCTCAGGATTGGTTGAGGAAGCCATCGTCTACGGCGTCGAAATCCCCGGCACCAATGGCAAGGCTGGCATGGTGACTCTGGTCCCGAAAAGCAACGGCACACCGTTCGACGTCAACAAGCTGTTCAGTTACTTGCAAGAGAACCTACCTGCCTATGCAGTGCCAGTATTCGTGCGGGTAACCCACGCCATCGAAAAAACGGGAACCTTCAAGTACCGGAAGGTGGATATCCAGAAGCTCGGATATTCGCTTCGGGACGGCGAGGACGTCTATGCTTGGCTGCCCGGGACTGACGGGTATACCCTGCTGACGCGGGAGCTGGTTTCGGAGATTGATGGCGGGAAGATCAGTTTTTAATCTTCGACCGATAGTTCGGCCCCAGCCTTCTGGGTCAGTGGTGTGGCAAGGGCGGAGTGTCAGGCTTTGATATTTTCGGTATATCTCGAATATCAGAAGTTGCCGGCTGGAAGCCCTTCCCAAAAATGTCGGCGGCCATGGATGGCCGACGCCAAGCGCACATGGGTGAGGCCGAGCGTTTATGAAGCGAAGCTTCATGCGACAGCCGAACGACAGCAATCTGTGATTGCTGGCTGGACCCCGCAGGGGTGCTCGTAGCGTTTTTTGGGAAGGGCTTCCAGCCGGCAACCTCCCAAAGCTTTCAGGCTACGACAATACTCAGGAGCCGACCTTCAACACCACCTTGCCGGTCGCTTTCCGCTCGGTCAAAGCTCCCAGTGCCTTTGCGTAATCCTCAAATTCGTAAACCGCACTGATCTTCGGATCAATCTTGCCTTCGGCGTAGAGCTTCATCAGCTCCATCATGTTCCGGGCACTGGCCTCAGGTTCACGCTGGGTAAAGCTGCCCCAGAACACGCCAACCACGGAACAACCTTTCAGAAGAGTCAAATTGGCCGGAATTTTCGGGATATCGCCGGCGGCGAAGCCGATGATCAGGTGGCGGCCATTCCAGCCCATAGCTCGGAGAGCCTGTTCGGTGAAGTCACCGCCGACGGGATCATAGATCACATCCACGCCTTTGCTGTGAGTCAGTTTCTTGACCGCGTCTTTGAGAGGCTCCTCGGTATAATTGATCAGCTCGTCAGCTCCGGCTTCCTTTGCGACCGCAAGCTTTTCGGCCGAACTGGCTGCTGCAATAACCCTGGCGCCCATCGCCTTACCCAGCTCAACCGTTGCCAGGCCGACGCCACCACTGGCCCCCAGAACCAGAAGCGATTCGCCAGGCTGAAGGTTACCTCGCTGCTTGAGCGCGTAATAGGAAGTCCCGTAAACCATGGTGAAGGCCGCGGCCTTCTCGTCAGACATACCATCGGGAACGGGTAGGAGGTTCTGTTCCGGCACGATGACTTCTTCGGCAAAGGCGCCGTAACCGGTAAGCCCTGCAACACGATCGCCCACTTTGAAACGGGTTACCTTATCACCAACCTCGATCACCTCACCCGCCATTTCGCCACCCGGGGAAAAAGGCAGACTCGGTTTCAACTGGTATTTGTTTTCAATGATGAGGGTGTCCGGAAAATTGAGGCCGGCGGCTTTGACGCGTACTTTTACACCGCGGCCTTTCACTTCGGGGCTTGGGACTTCTTCGATGACCAGCTTCTCTGCCGGGCCATATTCTTTACAGAGGATGGCTTTCATGAGCGCTCCGTTTTTGTTTGATCGTCTTCCAGGCGGCAATCGCCTGTGATTGTTATCCGTCAAGCTAAACAGAGTCTTATCATGAAGCAAATAAAGTTCTTTTATCTGAACGCATAAACCGCGCTTATTTCTTTCAGCAATTCAATCAGAGCATGGTCCCGCCAATTACCAGAGCCCCTACCAGAACCAGGCCGGCCACAATCAGACCTACTTTCATCCCGGAGGACAGCACCTGAGGCGCGTCGCCGACAGATTTGGGACCATCACGGTTGACCAGATTCTGATCCTGACTCGAGTTGCGTACGAGTTCGATCATTTTCTCACACTGATCGGAGGTGAAAGAGGACGGATCAAAGGATTCGAGTCCCTGATCGTCCAGAAATTTCTGAACGTCCCTCGACAGGGGCACGTATTTCATGGACCAGTTACTGAAGGTGCGGCTTTCCAGAGGTTCTTCTATCAGAGTGACAATATTGTGATGGCGGTCGTCCTTCAGGATTCTGTCGTAAGTGCGACGGACTGCATCCTCTTCACCTTCCAGATACTGGAAAAACCGATCGTTTCCGTAATAAAGACCACCGACCAACTGATCTTTGGCGTTATTTTTTCGGGAGGTCATCAGAATTCGCGCGACGTGGGGCTCTACACCTTTTTCCACCGGTTTGGCTTCGAATGTGGCTTCACTGGCATAGGCCAGACGCATTAGGGACATAACAGCTCCGTACAACAGTATAGAGGTAAGATGAATGCACCATACGCTTGAAAGTGTCGTTATGGATCACAGTCCCGGCTGGCCGTGAAACCTGCCAGCTCGGATCTGTAGATGAAAAAAAGGGTGGTTTCCGCTATCCTCCGCGCTCAAAACTACGCTACAAGGCCATTCTTCGCCTCTCCCGGGTTTCGCCATGCTCGACATCATCTACATACTTGAAATGATTGGGATCGTTGCATTCGCGATTTCCGGCATGATCGTAGCGCGCTCCAAAAACATGGATCCCGTGGGTGTGTTTACCATTGGATTCATCACAGCCCTGGGCGGCGGTACCTTGCGGGACCTGATCATGGACAACCACCCGCTCTACTGGATCAAGCATGAGGAGCAGCCCATGCTGATTCTGGCCATGGCTATTGTCTTTAGTTATTGGCAAGGGGCTGAGCGGCTTCGAGAGTCCAGAATCGTATTTCCGGACGCCATCGGACTCGGGGTTTTTTCAATTCTTGGCGCTCAGTTGGCCCTCGACCTGGGACACTCCTGGTTTATCGCTTCCCTGCTCGGGGTCATGACCGGTACTTTTGGCGGTGCACTGCGAGACACCCTGTGTAACGAAGTGCCCTACATCTTCCGTAAGGACCAGATTTACGCGTCGATTTCCTTTGCCGGGTGCTGGTTGTATTTCGTGTGTCAGTGGTTCCTCGATAACGAAGCTCTGCCTCTGACCATCGGCCTGCTTTTCATCGTGATTGTGCGGATGCTGGCTGTAAGGTTTGATATCCGGCTGCAGCGGGATCCGCACTAAAGCCAGAGCGGCCATCACAGTGTGACGAACTGTCAATCATTCCTTGGCCTGAGGCAGCTGAGCCGGTAATATTGCCGTTTTTTCACGCAATTCAAGAATTCCGTCCAGACCAGACCCCCAAACACAAACTTTTAGCATCCTGTGAGGCAGACACCCGTCATGCTTGAACGACTGTTCCAACTCCAGGCCCACGGCACCACTGTTCGTAAAGAAGTGGTTGCGGGCATTACCACCTTCCTGACCATGGCGTACATCATTGTGGTCAACCCGAGCATCCTGTCATCGACCGGCATGGATTTCGGGGCTGTGTTTGTTGCTACCTGCCTTGCAGCCGTGATCGGCACCCTGATCATGGGACTGTGGGCCAATTACCCGATCGCCATGGCGCCAGGCATGGGCCTCAACGCCTTTTTCTCTTTCACAGTCGTTGGCAGCATGGGCTACAGCTGGCAGATAGCGCTCGGAGCGGTATTCATTTCCGGCTTCCTGTTCTTCCTGCTGAGCATCTTCAAGGTCCGGGAATGGATCATTAACAGCATCCCCATGTCCCTGCGTTTCGGTATTTCTGCCGGTATTGGTTTCTTCCTGGCGCTGATTGCCCTGAAGAACGCCGGCATCGTTGTGGACCACCCCGCCACCCTTGTGGGCCTGGGCGAAGTGAAGGTTGCAGAGAGTCTGTTGTTCTTCGGGGGCTTCGTACTGATTTGTGCACTGTCCTTCCGCCAGGTAACCGGCGCCGTCATGATTGGCATCATTGCGGTTACTGGCGTTGCCATGGCACTGGGAATGGTGGAGTACAATGGCCTGGTTTCCGCTCCCCCCAGCATCGCGCCGACGTTCATGCAACTGGACCTGGCCGGCGCCCTGAATATAGGCATGATCAGCGTGATCTTCGCCTTCCTGTTCGTCGATCTGTTTGATACATCCGGCACTCTGATTGGTGCCGCACAGCGCGGTGGCCTGCTCGACAAAGACGGCAAACTGCCGCGACTCGGCCGGGCCCTGATGTCGGATTCGGTTGCCACCATGTCCGGCGCCGCTCTCGGTACCTCGACCACTACCAGCTACATCGAATCCACGGCAGGAATCTCCGCCGGCGGGCGTACCGGCCTGACGGCTGTGGTTGTTGCCGCACTGTTCCTGGCGTGCTTGCTGCTGTCACCCATCGCCAGCATCATCCCTGCCTACGCCACCGCCCCGGCTCTGCTTTATGTGGCGGTTCTGATGGCCAGCGGCCTCAAACTGATTGATTGGGAGGATGTTACTGACGCAGCCCCGGCTGTGGTCACTGCCCTGATGATGCCTTTGACCTTCTCCATTGCCAACGGCATCGCCCTGGGATTCATCACCTACGCCATCCTGAAGGCACTCAGTGGCCGTTGGGCGGATCTGAACGCCAGTGTTGTTATCATTGCGGTTGTCTTTGTTCTGAAATTCATTTTCCTTGATGCGGCCTGATCCGCATAAAGGCAATAACCGGAACGTTTATGGATTATTTCTCTGAGAGCATCAAAAAGGCCATTCGCACGGTCCCTGACTGGCCAAAGCCGGGCGTGGCCTTTCGCGATATCACCACGGTACTGCAGGACAAAACTGCCTTCCGGAAGCTGATCGATGCCTTCGTACACCGTTACCACGGCCACAACATTGATGCCGTGGCGGCGGTGGATGCTCGCGGCTTCATCATCGGCTCTGCACTGGCCTATGAGCTCAACGCCTCCCTGGTGCTGGTCCGCAAAAAAGGCAAACTGCCGTTCGATACACTGGTTGAAGACTACGAGCTTGAGTACGGCACGGCCTCTGTGGAGCTGCACAAGGACGCTTTCAAACCGGGCGATAACGTGGTCCTGGTGGACGACCTGATTGCCACCGGCGGCACCATGCTGGCGGCTACCCGCCTGATTCGCCGTATCGGCGCGGAGATTGTGGAAGTGGCAGCCATGATTGACTTGCCCGATCTGGGGGGCTCCCGCAAGCTGCAGGATGAAGGCCTTCAGGTTTATACTGTTTGCTCGTTTGAAGGGGAATAATCAACAGCAATAAGGAGGCGACCATGCCGGATTACCAACACCACTGGAAAGACGGCACTCCCGTCCATCTGCCGCTCGGGAAAATAGTCTGCATTGGTCGCAACTACGCCGAGCATGCCCGGGAGCTCAACAACCCGGTGCCGGATGAACCATTGCTGTTCATCAAACCCGCAACCTCGGCAGTGCACATCACCCGCCCCCTTGATTTTCCAAGAGACCAGGGGGAAGTTCACTTCGAGACCGAACTGGCGGTTCTGATCGGTCGCCCCCTGACCCGGGCGTCAGCCAGCGAGGCTGAGTCCGCGATACTTGGCTACGGTCTGGCGCTGGACCTGACCCTGCGGGATCTCCAAAGCAAACTCAAGGAGAAGGGCCAGCCCTGGGAAAGGGCGAAGGGTTTCGATGGCGCCTGCCCGCTGTCGCCATTTGTCTCAGCCGATAAGTTCTCCCATGCCCCCATCCACTTCACAATGGACATCGATGGCAACCGCCAGCAAACTGGCGATACCGGCGATATGCTCAACCCCATTATCCCCCTGATCGCCCACATCAGCAGCCAGTTCACCCTGCTTCCCGGCGATGTGGTGCTGACGGGCACACCGAAAGGCGTCGGCCCGCTGATCTCTGGCCAGACCCTGTCGCTTGAACTGGAAGACCTGCTGTTCGTGGAGACCAAAGTGGTTTAACGTGCAGGGCCGGCTAAACCCAAATCCGGTCAAAGGCGTACATCTGTTTATGGCAAAGAAACCGGTAACCTCCCGACGTGGTCGCTTCTTCAAACTCGCTGGCATGACTGCCTCTGTGGCAGGGCAGTATGCGGGCCAGCGCGCGCGCCGAATATTTCGCTCGGAGAACGATGAAGGCGCCCAGAGCGAAAGCTATACCCGCATGGCCGATCAGATTGCTGATACCCTTGGCGAACTTAAAGGCGCGGTCATGAAGGTGGGCCAGATTGCTTCCCAGACCCAGGATTTTCTGCCTAAGGAATTCTCGGACGCACTGGAGAAGCTTCAAAAAGAAGCCCCGCCCATGCCTTTCGAGGTTATAGTCGGGCAGATCGAATCGGAACTGGGCAAACCGGTTTCCGAGCTTTTTGAGTACCTTCAGGAGACACCCTACGCCGCCGCTTCCATCGGCCAGGTGCATAGGGCCCGGCTTCACGACGGCACCGACGTTATTGTCAAAATTCAGTACCCCGGCGTAGACGAATCCTGCGATTCTGATCTGAAACAACTTCGCATGGCCCTGAGACTGGGCGGCCTCCTGAAAATGCCCAAGGAGTCGGTCGACCGTCTATTCGCTGAAATCCGGGAGCGACTGAAAGAGGAACTGGATTACGAGAACGAAGCACGAAACATTGAGCTGTTCCGGGAGTTCCACAAGGACCAGCCCTGGGTTCTCATACCTGAAGTCGCGCAAAGCCATTCGACCCGCCGGGTTCTGACCATGGAGCTGGTTGAAGGCGATCACGTTAGCAAGATCACAAAAGAACGCTACGACCAGGACACTATCAACCTGATCGGCCAGCGTATCTTCACCCTGATGGCGGACCAGCTTTTTCGCTTCCAGTGCATCCATGGTGACCCCCATGCCGGCAACTTCGCCTATCGGCCCGATGGCTCCATTATCATGTACGACTTCGGCTGCGTGAAAAAGCTGAAGCCGGAGATCATCGAGGCCTACCGGAACGCCCTGGTTTCAGCCCTGGACGAAGATTACGAAGCACTGGATCGCCATCTGATTGACCTTGGCGCGCGGGTCGGCAGCCAGCCGGCCGTGGATGAAGCCTACTACGCCATGTGGCGGGATATTCTGGTGGTGCCTTTTGAACAGCGGGATGTGCCCTACGACTTTGCCGAGGCCGACATCCACAAACGCGTCGCTGAGAAAACCAGCACCGTGTTCAAATACCTGGATTACTTCAAGCCACCGGTGGAAAGCATCTTTATCGACCGGATGATTGCCGGCCACTACTGGATGCTGAAGCGGTTGGGGGTTCAGGCGGCGTTTCGGGAGGAGCTGGAAAGATATCTCAAAGCCTGAGGACCGAAGAGCTGCCTACAGGTATTTGGCAACCCACTCGGCAACACCCTCAACAGCACCCTTGCGAATAAACCGGGCCCGTGACACCGAAGCCGGCTCGCCGGGGTCAATCACTGTGATGGGCACATCCCTGTCCACTTCGTACACCAGCCCGGCAGCCGGGTATACCTGGAGAGACGTTCCTACTATCAGCAGATGATCGGCTGTGCGGACTACTTCGGCGGCTTTGTCCAGCATAGGGACTTCCTCGCCAAACCAGACAATATGGGGACGAAGCTGGGCACCGCGGTCGCAGGTGTCGCCTGGATTGATATCACGGTAACCGATGTCGTAAACGAGCTCCGGATACTTTGAACTGCGGGCCTTGGTGAGCTCTCCGTGGAGATGAATCACATTGCTGGCGCCACCCCGTTCATGGAGGTCGTCCACGTTCTGGGTAACGACCGTCACCCGGTAGCGCTTCTCAAGTTCCGCCAGCAGGCAGTGGGCCTGATTGGGTTGTGCGGACTCCAGCTGGCGTCGGCGATCATTGTAGAACCGCAGCACCAGTTCCTGATTCCGGGCAAAGGCCTCGGGCGTGGCAACATCGTAGACACTGTGCTGCGCCCACAACCCACCGTTATCCCGGAAGGTTGAGAGGCCGCTTTCGGCGCTGATACCTGCGCCTGTCAGTACTACGATATGGTCCTGCATCAGTCGAAAATCTTGCCGGGGTTCATGATTCCGTTCGGATCGAATACCTGCTTGATTCCTTTCAGATAAGCGATTTCCGCCTCACTACGCGTGTACTTGAGATAGGGCTTCTTGGTCATGCCTACGCCGTGCTCGGCAGAGACGCTGCCCTGATAGCGCTCAACAATCTCGAACACCCACTTGTTGACCTGCTGGCACTTCTCGAAGAAATCCTCGTTGGCCATATCCTCGGGCTTGAGGATATTAAGGTGCAGGTTGCCGTCGCCGATGTGGCCGAACCAGATAATCTCGAAATCCGGATAATGCTCGGTAACCACTGCATCGATTTCCTGAAGGAACCCGGGAACTTTGGAAACCACCACAGATATGTCGTTCTTGTAGGGTGTGCGTGGAGCGATCGACTCAGAAATGCGCTCCCGCAGCTGCCACAGGTTCTGGGCCTGGGTTTCGCTCTGGCTGATGACGCCATCCAGCACCCAACCGTTCTCCACGCACTGCTCGAACAGGGTCATGGCATCGTCCATCACCTGATCGGAGACCGATTCAAACTCCAGCAATGCGTAGTAAGGCGCTTCGGTTTCAAAGGGCGCCTGTACCTGGCCATGGGCCAGCACGTGCCCCATGGCCTGATGGGAGAAGAACTCATAGGCAGTGAGATCAATCTTCTTCTGGAAGGTTTGCAGCACATCCATGGTATTGGTCAGGTCATTCAGGCCAAGCACCAGTACCGTCAGGTTGTCCGGTTGACGGGAAAGCTTCATAGTGGCTTCAGTGATGAACCCCAGGGTACCTTCCGCACCGATAAAAAGATGCCGTAGATCATACCCGGTGTTGTTCTTCTCCAGATCCTTGTTCAGATCCAGGATATCGCCCTTACCCGTCACGACCTTGAGGCCGGCAACCCAATCCCGACTCATGCCATAGCGGATAACTTTGATACCGCCAGCGTTGGTAGACAGATTACCCCCGAGCTGACTGGAACCGGCGGAGGCGAAATCCACCGGGTAATAGAGACCGTTCTCCTCGGCTGCATTTTGCAACTGTTCCGTCACAACGCCGGCCTGGCAACGAACCGTGCGGTCACTGGCGTTGAAATCCAGGATCTGGTTCATATTATCGAACGCCACAACCACCTCGCCGTTGGCCGCCACCGCACCGGCACTCAGACCTGTACGGCCACCGGATGGCACCAGTGCCACCTGGTTCTCATTAGCGAATTGCACCAGTGCCTGCACCTGCTCGGTGGTCTTGGGCAACGCGATCGCCAACGGCTTGGGTGGATAGATCTTGGTCCAGTCCTTGCCGTAAGTATCCAGATCCGCCGGGTCAGTCAGCACCTTTCCGGGCGCATCACCGGTAGCCATCAGGTCTTTGAGGGAAGCAATGATCTGTTCAGAATTCATGGATTTTTCGGTCTCGTCAGGTTTGGGCCGGAGCGTCCTGCAACAGGAATCACAGACAGTTGGTTCAGGCAAACCGGCGCGCTGTGAAAATCTGCGTTTATGGTATCATACCGCCCCTGTTCTGTGAGCCAGCCCTGACGATCACTGGCCACAGGTCATTTCACGTGACGAAAGGTTCGGAAGCAAGCCCATGTCAAATACCTCTCTTGAGAAGAGCAAAATCCGTATCCTGCTGCTGGAAGGCGTGCATCAATCTGCCATTGATACCCTGAACGCCGCGGGCTATACCAACATCGAGTATCTGTCTCACTCGCTGGCCGAGGAAGAGCTGGTCGAGAAGATTGCCGATGCACACTTCGTCGGCATCCGCTCCCGCACACAGCTGACCGAGAAAGTATTTGAAGCCGCCAAGAAACTGGTGGCTGTGGGTTGTTTCTGTATTGGCACCAACCAGGTGGATCTCCAGGCAGCCACCCGGCGCGGTATTGCCGTCTTCAACGCGCCTTTCTCCAACACCCGAAGCGTTGCAGAGCTTGTTCTCGCTCAGGCGATCCTGCTCCTGCGCGGTGTGCCTGAGAAAAACGCCAAAGCCCATCGCGGCGAGTGGCTGAAGTCTGCAAAGGACAGCTACGAAATCCGGGGCAAAAAGCTGGGCATTATCGGCTACGGCAACATCGGCACCCAGTTCAGCGTTCTGGCTGAAGGCCTGGGCATGGACGTTTACTTCTACGATGTGGTCTCCAAGCTGTCAATCGGTAACGCCACCCAGGTGGGCACCCTCCAGGAGCTGCTTAATATTGCCGATGTGGTCAGCCTGCACGTACCGGAAACACCGGCCACCAAGTACATGTTCAAGGCCGAACAGTTTGCCCAGATGAAGCCCGGCAGCATCCTGATGAACGCCTCCCGTGGCACCGTTGTCGACATCGACGCCCTGGCCGACGCTTTGGGTAGCGGCAAGCTGCTGGGCGCAGCCATCGACGTATTCCCGGTTGAACCGAAGTCCAACGATGAGGAGTTTGTTTCTCCGTTGCGGGAATTCGACAACGTGATCCTGACCCCGCACGTGGGCGGTTCCACCATCGAAGCCCAGGAAAACATCGGTCGAGAAGTAGCGGAAAAGCTGGCCATGTACAGCGACAACGGCACCTCTGTTTCTTCCGTGAACTTCCCTGAAGTGGCTCTGCCGTCCCACCCGAACCAGCACCGTCTGCTGCACATTCACGAGAACGTGCCGGGCGTAATGTCCGAGATCAACCAGGTTTTTTCTGAGAACGATATCAACGTGTGCGGCCAGTATCTGCAAACCAAGGAAGACATTGGCTACGTGGTAGTGGATGTGGATAAAGAGTACGGCGAGCTGGCACTGGAAAAGCTGCTCAAAGTGAAGGGAACAATTCGCTGCCGCGTCCTGTTCTGATTGGCAGTGAGCTGAAACGAAAAAACCGGAGTTAATGCTCCGGTTTTTTATGGCTTAAAGTGCCCGGCTTGTTGCTGTGCTGCCTATTGCATAGGAACCAGGGTCAGCTCAACGCGGCGGTTCTGCTCACGGCCGGCAGCCGTATCGTTGGAAGCAATCGGATAGCGCTCACCGTAACCAACAGCGCGGGTACGCTTGGGCTCGATGCCCTGGTTCAGCAGGAAGTCGCGGACAGAAGAAGCGCGACGCTCACTGAGCAGCTGGTTGTAGCTGTCTGAACCAGAGCTGTCGGTATGCCCCTCAATCTGGATAATGGTCTTGTCATATTCCTTCAGAACCAGCGCCACAGATTCCAGCGTTCCACTGAACGACGGCTTGATGCTCGACTCATTCAGATCAAAGGTGATATTGCCCGGCATCACCAGTTCAATTTCATCACCGTTACGCACTACGCGAACACCAGTGCCTTCCAGCTTGCGCCGCAGCTCGGCTTCCTGCTTGTCCATGTAATAACCGATACCACCGCCAATAGCCGCACCACTGGCAGCACCGATCAGTGCCCCTTTGCCTCGATCGCTGCTGCTGGAGGTTGCCGCGCCAATGGCTGCGCCGCCAATGGCGCCAATGATACTGCCTTTGGTCGCACTGGAGGTTTTCTCCTCGCCGGTGTATGGGTCGTAGGTCATACAACCACCAAGACCAACAGTGGCCACTGCAAACGCGAGTATTGTCTTTTTCACAACTATCTCCTGTGCCTGATATTCCTGGCAAAGACCGCTAGCGAGTCTATGATGCCGAGTTCGTGAATGTATCAATGATGGTATTGAATACGGTTGCCTGCAAATCCTGAGCTTCATTCACAAGATGATGACGTCCGTCAGGGATCTTCAGTTCCTCAACCAAGGAAAATTTATTCCGGATAATGCGCAAATTGTGTTGCCAGTCGACGGTAAGATCCTTTTCACCTTGCACCACAGTCACGGGAAAATCGACAGGCCGGGCAGATTCGATATGCGGCACCCACTTCCGCAGCGCACTTACCCAATCCACATGTACCGCCCTGGCCTGGAGCGGATCATATTCCCGCAAAAAACGGAGGAAGCGGCTATTGCCACTGTTCTCCGCAAACACCCGGCGCCACCGGGATATAAACGGTTTTGCGATGCTATGAAGCACCTTTGCTCCTAACCAGCCCGCAGGTCTTACGAGAGGAGCGAGAAGCACCACTCTCTGAAAGTCGGAGGTCTGCTGGTTGTGCTGGTTGGACAACAGGTAGTCGATCAGGATCGCACCACCAGTGCTCTGACCGACCGCGAACCAGGGCTGACGCAACTTGTCCCTGACCTGGGCCATCACGTCTGCCAGAACCCCCTGGTACTCCAGGAAACTGCCTATGGCCGCCGGCGTACCGCTGGAAAGACCATGGCCTGGCTGATCGTAGGCCAGCACATCAAAACCGGCGCCCAGACAGCGGTCAATCAACTGGCTATACAATCCGACATGATCGAAGTAGCCGTGCAGAATGAACACGGTACCTCGCTCAGTTGCCTGCTCCGGCAACCGGAAATAGTGCACCATAACCTCGTGATCACACGCTTTGACGTAACCCTGATGATAAGCAACGTCCGGATGTTCCACCCAGAGATCCAGACCGTAAAAGCGGCAATAAGCCACCATTTCATCACTGAGATCCCGGGAGGATGCCGGATCGAACGGTTCGAGTCTGTCCAGGAGCGAGTGTCTGTCCCAATTCGGTATTTCTATGGTATCTGTTTTCCAGTACACGTAGAGTTAAACGCCTGTCATGAATGAGTTATAAATTTTGGCCTCCAATCCTAACCCATAGCAGGGGAAAGACACAGATGTTGCAACACCTTCTGGAGAGTGCGTTGCGCCAGACCATGAACCGGTTGGTCAGACCGGTACTTACCCCGGCAGTGCCTGTTTCACTCCAGCGACGCATTGTGCGTCAGGCTTACCGGAGTTCTATACCACCGCGAGGGGCAAGCTTCGAAAACACCACGGTGGGCGGCATTCCCGCCACGAGGACCAGCTTCGGCAACAATCCTCACGGCGCCGTTCTCTATCTGCACGGCGGAGGCTATATCATCGGTTCCTCTGCCACGCATCGGGGCATAACCGGGCACCTAGCCAGAACCAGTGGCTGCACCATCGTCACACCGGATTACCGACTGGCGCCGGAATTCCCGTTTCCCGCCGCACTGGATGATGCCGAAGCTTGTTGGAACGGATTGCTGACGGAGGGATTTAAACCGGAGCATATCGGTGTCGCGGGCGATTCCGCCGGTGGGGGCCTCGCAGTTGCCCTCGCAATGCGGCTACGCGACAAGAACCAGCCGCTTCCGGCATCGCTCACGGTATTTTCACCCTGGGTGGACCTCACCCAGGAGAAGCTCTACGCGCCGGAATGCGAACCGGTGCTCCAGGCCAGTTGGACCAGCAAGGCTGCAAAGCTCTATGCCGGCCAGGAATCCCTGACCCATCCACTGGTATCACCGATATTCGGGGATCTGAGCGGCCTGCCACCCTTGTTGATCCAGGTGGGCAGCCAGGAAATTCTGCTGAATGATGCCGAACGGCTGGCCGAAGCGGCAAACCGGCACGATGTGGAAACCCGGCTCGAGGTTTACAACAGCCTTTGGCACGTTTTTCAGGTGCACAGCGGTCAACTCGACCGGGCAACCGCAGCAATGGAAACCGCCGGCGAACACATCAGACGTCATCTGGCAGGCTGAGCTCGCCCCGGGCCAGGGCCTCTTTCCTGGGCCGGGGCCACTGTTTGATGTGCCACTCCAACCGTGAAGCCCGGCTTCTGTCCCCGGCCGCAGCACTGAACACCAGTTGCAGTGGCCCCTTGCCTCTCAAACTACGCGCTCCCCTGGGGGCTCCCGCCTGATGTTCATTGAAACGCCGCTCAACGTCGGTGGTTATGCCGGTATAGAGCGCCCCCCTCGCGGTTCGAACCATGTAGACAAACCAGCTAGCCAAGGTTCAGGGCCTCTTCCCGATCCTTCACTTTTTTCTGCTGAATCCAGAGCCCCATCATGATCAGGACCAGACCGATGTAGGTGGAGGGCAGAATATGCTCGCCGAGAATAAAATAGATGAACACCAGCGAAAGGAACGGAGAGATAAAAATCAGATTGCTGACTTTCGAGGTATTCTCCGCTTTTTTCATGGCATAGGACCACAACACGAAAGCGATACCCATCTCGAACACGCCTACGTAAACCGCTGCAGCCAGCGACGTTCCCGGGGCAAAACTGAGTCCCTCCGTCCACCAGCAAATCAGCAGAATCACCGGTAGCCCGCACAGAAAATTCAGGAAAAGACCAACCACCGGATCACGGGTATCCCGGGTGGCAATAATCCAGTAAGACGCCCAGACCACTGTGCTGCCAAGGGCGAGAGAGACCCCAAGCGGATCCTCGAAGCTCAGCGAAGTTACAGCCCCACGGGTGGCAATCACCACCACCCCGGCATAGCAGATCAGGCCCGCGACAATATCCAGTTTGCGCAGCCGGTGCCCCAGAAAGGGTACCGACATATAGGCCAGCACCAGAGCCCAGGTGTAATTCAGCGGTTGCGCTTCCTGGGCGGGCAGTCGGTCAAAAGCACCGAACAACAGAAAATAGTACAGACAGGGATTGATCAGCCCCATGCCAAAAGACTGGGCGTACTGTTTGCGACTGAGCGAAAACACCAGATGCCATCGACCCTGAAGCATCAGGATGACCGCCATCACAACCACCGACGCACTGCATGCAATCAGCAGCATCTGAACGGGAGCCAACTCCCTGAGAGACAGCTTGAACGCGGTTGCTACCGTCGACCACAACAGCACCGTGCCGAGGCCATAGAGCATTGCTTGCTTCTGGTTAGTCATTCGCGGCCTCCTGCCAGTACCTGAAACTCCATCGATTCTCTCCTGTCTCCACTGGATCGTTGGGCCGACAGTGTAATCGAATCGAACCCTGTTACCCACGGCAGCGCGCATTCTTGTGTTACCTTGTATATCAATATCAAACAAGGATTGAGAAAACTGGAGTCCCCGTTATGCCCACCGCCCGTTTCAGGTTATGGCCATTGAGCCTCGCATTGGCCATTGCACTGACCGGTTGCTCAGACAGCCAGACCGACCGTGGGGACGAGACCTCCGAAGCACCGAAACCGCCCGAATATCCTGTTACCTGGCGCTTCGCTCTCGAAGAGATCGAGGGTAGCGTTCAGCACGCCTATGCCGAAGCACTGAAAGAGCGTATTGAAGAGCGTTCCGACGGCAAGATCGAAGTCGATATCTTTCCCTATGGGTCTCTGGGTACCTCGGCTCAGCTTACTGAACTGGTCCGGAATGGTTCAGTCAACCTTGCCTTCGCCTCCCCGGGACATCTTGCCAACACCATCCCGGAGGTCGGCCTTTTTACCCTGCACTATATTCTGCCGGAAGACGCAGAGGTTACCCGACAGCTTCTGGCGAGCCCGGAATTGCTCGAGCTTTTCGAACCATCCTATTCCGATCAGGACATGAAACTGCTGGGCTTTGTGCCCGAAGGCTGGATGGCGTGGACCGCCAACAAAGCGCTTCGCACCCCGAAAGACTTCAATGGCCAACGGATCCGAACCATGACATCCGACATGGCCGAGGAAGCCTTTAGGGCCTATGGCGCCGAACCCAGTCAGGTCCCCTATTCTCAGGTTTACAGCGACCTGCAACTGCGCAAGATCGATGCCCAGAGCAATCCGGTTTTCGCCATCGAGGAAATGGATTTCTACGAAGTGCAGACCACCATGACCCTGGCGCGACCGGCCCAGTTCGTCGCTTCCGTGGTCTCGAATCTTGAGTGGTACAACGCCTTGCCCGAAAACCAACAACAATGGCTCGACAACGGACTCAATGACGTCGCACAGATTGCCTGGGAGACCCAGGAAGAGCTTAACCAGACTCGGCTTGAACAAATGCTGGAAGAAGGTCATATGAAGGTTGTCCGCCTCACCGATGCAGAACGTGAGGCGTTCCGGCAAGCAAGCATGCCCGTGCGCGACATCTACCTGGAACGCACGAAAGAAAGTGGCCGACGTATATTTGATCGGTTGCAGCAGCTGATCGAAGAGATGGAAGCCAACAAACCGGAGTAGGCTGCCGGATTACTCCGGCACCAGCCACCCGATATCGTGAGCCAGGTTGAGAACATCAGGCCCGGCAACATCGTTCATCATTGCGGATAACCGGGAATCAAAGCCCCAGGGCGGATTAACCACCAGCATGCCTGATCCGACCATGCCTCGCTCTGGCGGATTGTCCAGATGCACCTCACTGCACAGTATCTTGCGTGCTTCGGTATCCCTGACAGCGTCTTTCAACTGCTCCTGAAGGCCACTGGTGAGTATCGGATACCAGACAAGATAAACCCCGTGACGGCACTTTTGCCATGCTTTTCCCAGGGTTTCAGCCACCTCAACGTAATCGGATTTGATCTCGTAAGAGGGATCAATCAGCGTGAGTAGCCGCGGCTGTTTCGGTGGCAACTGCCTGAGCAGACCCGACAGGCCATCCTGCCTGAGTACGCGAACGGGTGCCTCGGAGGCCCAACCCGCCAACTGCTCGCTCTCGGCAGGATGAAGCTCGAAGAGCGTCAGTGCATCTCCGTCCCTGAGAAAATGCTGGAACCACGCAGGAGAACCGGGGTAAACGGACAGTTCTCCCTTGCCGGCATTGAATCCTGACAGCACGTCCAGAAACGGCTTCCAATCCTCGGACCGAAGTCGATCTCTGGCTCCCCAAAGCTTCTGAACGCCATGATCGGCTTCTCCGGTCTTACGGGCCCGCTCACTACGCAGGTCGTATATGGCGCTTCCGGCATGTGTGTCAAAAAAGGCAATGCCGGAGGCCTTCGCCTGCATCATGGTGTGGACCAGTGCCAGGGCCCCATGCTTCTGGACATCAGCGAAATTGCCGGCGTGGAAGGCGTGCAGATAACTCAACATACAAGAATAGCTCCCTGGTGACGGGGCCATTAAGCCCGATCACGGCTGCCCAGGGCAAGAGCACTATCTTCAATCCTGATCACACCGGTCCCTTTCCCGCTTGCGCTTTCATAAACTGGCACCCATAATACGTAACGCAAATCGTTCTTATTCGCAAATCAATTACCAGAACTTGGAGAAAGGAATGACGTCCATGTTTCGTCCAGCCCCGCTGGCATTGACAGTAACCGCTCTGCTGACTGCAGGCTGCGCTAATCATCCCTGGTCCGCCAAGGATCCTCAGCCGGCAACCAAAGCCTCAGTGGTCAATCACTACGCCGACCTGGCTCACGCCAACTATGAAGATGCCATGACCACAGCACGAGCCCTGGACGAAGCTACTGACCGGCTGATCGCCAACCCGACGGAAGCCAATCTGGCTGCTGCGAAGGAAGCCTGGCTGGCAGCCCGCGTTCCCTACCAGCAGACCGAGGTATTCCGGTTTGGCAACGCTATTGTCGATGACTGGGAGGGTCAACTGAACGCCTGGCCACTGGATGAAGGCCTGATTGACTATGTGAAGGCGGATGGATATCACCACGAACTCGGCAACTCCGGAGCAACCGCAAATATCATTGCCAGCAACAGCATTAATGTAGGCGGCGAAACGCTAAACGTGTCCTCCCTGTCTCCTTCATTGCTGGCCGACCTGAACGAAGTGGGCGGATCTGAAGCGAATGTCGCCACGGGCTACCATGCGGTTGAATTCCTTCTGTGGGGTCAGGACCTCCATGGTTTTGAAACCGGCGCCGGAAAGCGTCCGGTTACGGATTACGCGAAGGGCACCGATTGCACCAACGGGAATTGCGAGCGTCGCGGGGAATACCTGGATGCGGTAACCGACCTGCTGGTATCCGATCTGGAGTGGATGGTGGCCCAGTGGGCGCCGGGAGCTAACGACAACTATCGAACAAAACTTACCACTGCCGACGCCAATCAGGGTGTTCAGAAAATGCTGTTCGGCATGGGCTCCCTGTCCCTGGGTGAGCTGGCTGGCGAACGGATGAAGGTAGCCCTGGAGGCCAACTCCTATGAGGATGAACACGACTGCTTCAGCGATAACACCCACAACTCACATTACTACAACGGCCAGGGCATTCAGAACGTTTACACCGGCACATACCGTCGTGTAGATGGCAGCCTGGTCACGGGGCCTTCGCTTTCCGACCTGGTTGAGCAGACGAATCCCGAACTGGACGCCCGCCTGAACATCCAGCTGGACGCCTCCATGGAAGCCCTTGCAAAGATGAAGGCCCGTGCAGAGAGCAGCGAAAACCCCGTGGCGTTTGACACCATGATCGCACCGGGGAATGCCGAAGGTACCCGGATTATCAACGGCGCTATCATGGCACTGGTTGCACAGACCGGCTCTATTGAGCAGGCGGCCCGTGAGGTCGGGATTGAGGCCCTGTCTCCGGACGACGCCGGTCACGCGTTCTGAGCATGATGAGACGGCTTGCTATCATCGGTGCGCTGGCGATTGCCAGCGCACCCGTCTCGGCCCAGACCCACGCGGGCTACCCGATCCAGACATCGCCTGCCACCGGTGGCGATGGTACCGTGCACCAGTCAGACACCAACGCCTACTCGCTTCCCCAGGGCAACTTGTCCATGACCAAGCGTCTGGATTTTAGCGTCGGCAACAGTTTCTTCCGGAACCCTTGGGTGGAGGCACCGGCAAGCACCGATGCCCGTGATGGGCTTGGCCCCCTGTTCAACACCAATTCCTGCCAGGGATGTCATATCAAGGATGGTCGTGGACATCCCCCTGGTGTCGACGAACCGCCAGTTTCCCTGTTTCTGAGGCTGGCAGTTCCTGCTGACCCCGAACGGGATGCGGAGATCCTGCGCAAGCATGGTTTCAAACCGGCTCCGGTCTACGGTAGCCAGCTACAAACGGCAGCGCTTCCAGCGGCAAAGCCGGAGGCTGATCTGATCATTGAATGGACACCGGTGAAAAAGACCCTTGCAGATCGCACGGTCGTGGCACTGCGCAAGCCCGTATACCGCATCGAAAACCCGAACTACGGCCCTCTTCCTGACAACCTGCTGGTCTCGCCGAGGGTGGCACCGCAAATGATTGGCTTGGGGCTGCTAGAAGCTATCCCCATCGACGACTTGCAGGCTCTCCATGACCCTGATGATGCGGACAATAACGGCATTTCCGGAAAGCTCAACCAGGTCTGGGATCTGGCCACGGAACAGACGCTGCCCGGCCGTTTCGGCTGGAAGGCGGCGGAGCCGGATGTGCACCAGCAGAGCATGGGTGCTTTTGCGGGGGACATGGGCCTTACTTCTTCGATAAAACCCACTACCGACTGCATGCCTGAGCAGAACTGCGAGCGGTTTACCCATGGTGGCGAACCGGAGGTAAGCGACAAGGTCGCCAACTTCGTAACCTTCTATGCCAAGAGTCTCGCCGTTCCGGCCCGGCGCAATCTTGAATCCGACTCGGTTCAACAAGGAGCAAAACTGTTCAACGAAATTGGCTGCGCTGGCTGTCATACCCCGCGACACCAGACGGGTCAGGTAGCCGACCGCCCGGACCTGAGCAATCAGACTATCTGGCCCTACGCGGATCTGCTGCTCCACGATATGGGCGTGGCCCTGGCGGATGGACGTGATGAGTTCCTGGCCAATGGCAACGAATGGCGAACACCGCCGCTCTGGGGCATTGGCCTGGCCCAGGTGGTGAATCCACAGGCCGGGTTCTTGCACGACGGTCGTGCCCGCACACTGGAAGAGGCCGTACTCTGGCACGGTGGCGAGGCCCAGGCGGCGGCCGAACGCTACCGCCAGATGTCGTCGGAGGATCGTACGGCCTTGATCAACTTCCTGAATTCACTCTGAGGATCTGCCATGCAACCGATCACCAGACTACTGTGCACATCTATTCTGGCCGTGATCTCGCCTCTGGCGTGGGCAAGCGATGCCAACACCCAGGCCCCCCATCAATGGCATGAGGGCATTGCGTCCGGCTATCAGTCGCTCGCAACAGGAACGGTTGAGTTGGCCGAGTCTGCCCGGGACTACTGTGAAAAGCCCGCCAAGGACAGTCGGGCGCGCCTGCAAGCCGCCTGGCTGAATGCCTTCCTGGCCTGGCAAAGAGTGCGTTTTGTCGATTTCGGCCCGGTCGAGAACAACAATCTTTCCTGGCAGTTCCAGTTCTGGCCCGATCCAAAAAATCTGGTTGCGCGCAAAGCGTCCTACCTGATCGGAAACGAAGAACCGATCACGGCGGACGTGATCAGCCAGTCAGGCGTCGCCGTCGAGGGCTTCCCGATGATGGAATACCTGCTTTTCGATCAGCAGCTCAATGCGGGGAGCAATGCGCTGCCCGCCGCGCGGACCTGCGAACTGCTGACCAACGTCGCTCTGCACGTAAAGAGCAACAGTGAAGAGTTGATGGCTGAGTGGCAGGCTTTCAGGCCCCACTACCTGGAGACCGATCAGTACCGCGACACCACTATCCGTGCGGGGATGGCAGCGCTGGAAATCCTGGAAGAGCGCCGCCTCGGCCAACCCATGGGACTTCGCGGGAATGGCAAACGCAATCCCTACATCACGGATGCCTGGCGCAGCGGCAACACCCTGATGACTGTCGAAGCAACTGTGTCTGGCCTGCGACAGTTCTTTATGCCGGGGTTCGCTTTATCGCTCGAAGCGGAGGAGTCCGATCTGGCAGAGCGCATTCGTGAGCAATTTAACGAGGTTCAGCAAAACTTTCCCGATGCCCACCTGCCCATGTCGACGGCCCTGAAAGAAGAAGACCAGTTTCGTATCCTGCAGAACCTCTATGTTGATATTTCCCAGTTGACCACATTGGTAAATGACCAGGCGGCAGTTGCACTTGGCGTAGTAAGAGGCTTCAACTCGAGCGACGGCGACTGAGGAGACTGACGCTATGCCTTTGAACCGAAGAGACCTTCTTAAAATCTCGATTGCCAGCAGTGTTGCCGTGGGCCTTACCGGATGTTCCTTGCTTCCCCGAAAGGCCTCTGGCCAACCTGACAGCTTCGTCGGCGCCGTGGGATTAAGGGATGGCAGCTTTGGAGTTAGCGCGTTCGACCGTAGCGGCAGCATCCTCTGGCAAACGCCGGTCGAAACCCGCTGCCATAGTGGATGCAACCGGCCTCGCATGGGTGAAACCGTCTTCTTTGAGCGCCGACCCGGATGGTCGTTTTACGTGTTCGACTCAACTGCCGGCAGCAAAAAACACCGCATAGAAGCTGAAGCCGGAGAGCACTTTGTCGGCCACGGCGTGTTCTCGATGGATGGCCGCTGGCTCTACGTCACTGCCAGCCGGTACGAACAGGCTGAAGGCATTATTGCGGTCTATGACGCCGAAAGAGGTTACCTGCGAACCGATACCTTTGGCCTGACCGGTATTGGGCCCCACGAGCTGACCCTGCACCCCGATGGGGAAACCCTGGTGATCGGACTCGGGGGCATCCTGTCCCACCCGGATTACAACCGCATGAAGCTGAATCTGGATACCATGGATCCCGCCCTGCTGCTGATGGATCGTCATTTCGGCAACATCGTTGGCCGCTTCAAGCCACCTCACCATCACCAAAGCGCCCGCCATGTAAGCGTCAGCGGCAGTGGCCGCGTTTATGTGGCCTATCAACACCAGGGCCCGCTGTACGAAACGCCGTCCTTGTTGGCGCAACTTGAAAAGGGACAACTTCGGGAATACCGGTTCGACGAGGATACCCAGAGAGCTCTGGCCAACTACATTGCCAGCGTGGTTGCCCATCCCGAAAACGATCTCGTGGCCGCAGCTTCGCCTGTTGGTAGCACGGCCATCATCTTCCGGGGCAGCACCGGAGAGCTGGTCAACTGCGTCACCATAGCTGATTGCGCCGGCATCCAGGCCATTGCCGGGGGCGACTTTCTGGTCTCGTCAGGCCGAGGAAAGCTGGTTCGGCTCGGGGCCGGCAGAACGGCTAGAGAACTCGCAGATCTCCCCGTTCACTGGGACCACCATCTGGTCTGATTGCTCGCAGCTGACGTAATCCGGACTTAAGGATATCTGGCCACACTGTTATCCTTTCCAATTACTTTTCCGGAGGATAGCAGTTTGCCCGAGAGCAGAAAGGACACCATTGACCAGCTTTACAGCCTGATTGCCAACGAAGAAGATGCACGGGTCTGCAAAGACATTCCTGAGGAAGCCTGTCGCGAGGTACCCCGTAATTTCTTCCTGATTCTCGCCAGTAACGTGCTGACTAAATTGGGCGATCTGCTCATCAGCCCAAAAACGGTGTTGGCCTGGTTAATGAGTGCCATCGGTGCACCCGCCCTGGTGGCCTGGCTCGTGCCCATCCGGGAATCCGGTTCCCTGGTACCACAAATGGTCATTGCGGCCTGGGTGCGCCGCAAACCTGTTCGCAAGTGGTTCTGGACGCTGGGAAGTTTCGGCCAGGCCGCCAGCGTTATCGCTATGGCAGCCAGTATCTGGTTTCTTGAGGATTATGCAGCCGGCTCGGGGATAATTGCCGCCCTGATCGTATTTTCCCTGGCCCGTGGCTTCTGCTCCGTATCCATGAAAGACGTTCAGGGCAAATGTATTCCGAAAACCCGCCGGGGGAGGCTTGGCGGGCTGGCGTCCACGATCGGCGGCATGGCCACTGTAGTCCTGACAGGACTTCTGTTCTGGGAACGTGGCGACCCAACTATTGCCTTCTACACAGTGCTGCTGCTTCTGGCCGGTGTGCTCTGGGTGATTGCCGGTTTTCTCTTTGCCGGAGTGGAGGAGTATGAAGGTGAAACCGGTGGTGGCGGAAACGCAATCAACGAGGCGTTCCGGAGCCTTTCCCTGCTCCGCGATGATGTTCCCTTCAGAAACTTTGTAATCACCCGGGCGCTGTTGCTGTGCTCGGCCCTGGCGTCGCCTTACTTCGTGGTCCTGGCGCAAAAAGAATCCGACATTGGCTGGATGCTGGGTATTTTCCTGCTGGCGAGCAGCCTGGCCAGTTCGCTAAGTGCCAGCTTCTGGGGCTGGGCTGCAGACACTTCCAGCCGTAGAGTCATGATCCGTGGTGCCGCGATGGCCAGCGGTGTTTGCCTGATCGTCGGTTTTACCGCGCTCTTTATCGGGACGGAAATTGGCAGCGTCTGGTTCTACCCGGTCGCCTTCTTTGTCCTGAGTATCGCCCATGCGGGCGTAAGGCTCGGTCGTAAAACCTATCTGGTGGATATGGCAGGGGGTAACAAGCGCACCGATTACACGGCAGTGAGCAACACAGTCATTGGTGTTCTTCTGCTGGTTACCGGCGGCCTGACAGCCCTCGTATCCATGATCTCGGAAGTGGCGGTCATTATTGTTCTGGGCCTGATGGGCCTGGCGGGGATGTTCAGTGCGATACGGCTAGAGGAAGTTACGGAAGACTGATTAAAGGCGCCTGATCAGGAAGGCGCCTTGCCATCATTCAGGGCGAGCGCCCCTTTCACAATCCGGTAGATAATCCAGATCGAAATACCGAGGATGATGAACCAGCCGATGATCAGTGGCGTGGTGACAATACCGATCACGGTCCAGAGCAGACCTATCCAGAACGTACGAATCTGCCAGCGGAAATGCCTTTCCACCCAAGTGTTACGCACATCATCCAGTTTGACGTAATTGATGATCACGCCAACCAGACCAGTGATCCCACCCACGAAAAAGGATAGCGCCTGCAGGATGTAGACCACCACCGCCAGGTTACGGGCGGGGTCTGAGCGTCGGGACGCGGGGTCCGAATCGGCAGGAATAAATTCCGGTTCAGCCAAGATGGTTCTCCTGTTTCATGATTACCCGGAGTCTACCACAGCCTCCGCGGCCGGAAATTCCCGGGCGGTCAGTGATTATCCGGACGATAACCCACACGGAATCCACCCCAGTGTTTGCCATTCACATAGATTGGCACAGAGAGGTCATGCATGATTTCGCCGGTATCCCGACGATAAGTTTGCAAGAGCATGTTTTCTGTATGCTGACCACAGCGAATACCGGTACGGTCGTTGAACAGCCGCTTGCTCCTGCTCTTGACCAGATCCACCTTGGGATCTCCGGTTGGCGCGTGGGCGAAATCGCGGTTGTGGGTGGGCACATATCCGTCGGGGGCAGCGGCAATGGCAAAGACAATCGCCTCGTGAGCATTTTTCACCTGCTCCTGAATGGCAGGCAGATATTGGTCGGTAAACTTGTCAAAGGTGCTGGAGTATTTTGGCGGGTGAGTATTCGGGATCGGCGTACGGGCCTTGTCGAACAGCGCCTTTTCGGAGAGTTTGCCGTCGCGTATGGCCTGCTCGAACATCTGACCAATCTGGTCTGCGCCGGCTCTGGCCTGATCGAAGAACGGCCGGTGATAACTGGCTTCGCTGTTCAATGCGAATGACGCGTTGGCTTTTTCAGCAAGCTCCATCAGCGTCGCCGCCTGCTCTGCAAGCGATGAAACACTGGTATCGCTTTCGGAAATCTGGTCGCGCACTGTTTCAATTGCGGAGAAAACCTGGACCAGACTCTGCTCGTTGTTCTGGTCAATCTCGGCTATCCGCGCGACCTGCTGCTGTACACGTTCCGACTGATCGCTGATCTGTTCCAACCTCTCCCCAACGCTCTCCACCGAATTCAGCCCCTCCTCGATGCTTCGGGCCAGGTCTTCAATACGGGAGACGATCAGCGTAGTGTCTGAGCGTATTTCCTCCAGGGTTTCTGCGACTTCACCGGTTGCCTGGGCGGTCCGACCAGCGAGCTGGCGTACTTCATCGGCGACGACCGCGAACCCGCGCCCTTGGTCACCAGCCCTCGCCGCCTCAATGGCGGCATTGAGTGCAAGCAGATTGGTCTGTTCAGCGATACCCTGGATGGTGGTGGTCACACCCTGGATCTTGTTGGACTTCTCGTTCAGCTCCTGGATCAGCCGCAGGTTTTCCCCGGACTGCTGGTGCACCGCCCTAACACTGTCGATGGCGGAGATCAGGGCTTCACGACCCTCGGTGCTTACCTGTTTGTTCTGCAGCGCCATGGTGGCTGCCTCGGTGGCCTGCTCCGAGGATTCCCGCACGGTTTCAGTAATCTGCCCCGCGTAATCGGCCATTTGCGCAGTTTCTTCAACCTGGCGATCCAACCGCAGCTTCAACTGGTCGGCCGCGAAAGACACCTGGGCGGCGGAGATCGCGTTCCTGTCAGCGCTACCGGAAAGCGTTTCGACGAGCGCGCGCCCCGCCCTCGCATCGGCTAATAGCCGGTGACATTGAGCATGCAGCGGATGATCGTCAGCCAGGGTGCCGTCATTCAAGGCCTTGAGGCCACGCTCAGTCGGCTCCAGGACGCGAACAATCATGAATCCGCCGGCAGCCACGAGACCTACGACAAGCCCTATGAGCAGTGAGGTAATTTCAAGACCTAGCAAAGGAGCCACCGCTGCGCAGACGACTGCAAGAAGTCCGGCAACCGCCGCCCCCCATGAAATTGAAGCCCTGTCCAGTAACCCCATGGAAACCTCTTCTTTTTTGTTGTTTCTGCAAGCATCTTGTTATTAAAGGCCATTGTGGAGACTAAAGAATTGACATGAGTTTATAACTCATACTTTAGTGTATTTAATAACTATATCGGCGGGGAACAGAGTTTCTGAAACAAAAAACCGCAAACCCGACTCACTCTGTTACCGAGTGGGCCGGGTTTGCGGTGTTCTCAGCCTGAGCAGAAAACGGTGTATTGATTACCAGTCCAGGCGGATATCCCAGTGGTTCACCCTGCTACCAGCCTCAAGCGGCGGCGCTTTTTCGGGATCAACGTCCCTGAACACGTTTTTCGCGGGTACAACCGTGGCGTCACGACCGTACACAAAACTCTGCTCATCGACGATGACTTTGTAGGCTTTGTTCAGTGCGAGTGCCCGCTCCCGGCTTGGGGTGATCAGGGTATAAACATCCGCTGCCACGACCTCTGCCGTTTTTACCGAACCATCCTCATTAAACCAGCGGGCGTTCATTTCCGGGTTTTCGCGGAACTCGTTGCCACCGCCTACACGTTCAAGGTACTGCAAGATTTCGCCCTTTTTCTCACCACGGTTTGGCGCATCAATCATACCTTTCAGGTCAATGTAGCCCCAGCCACCGGCGCCGGTTACCTTCCTTGGAAACGCAAAGGTCTGGTCAACGGTGGTGCCAATCGTGCCGTGGCATCCCATACAAAACATCTGCTCCTGGTAAGTCTGTTTTCTCAGTTCCCCGTCACCGTCTTCAATGAAACCGAGGACCTCCCAGCCCATTCCGTTATTCAGACCTTTATCGCCATGATCTGAATAAACCGGCAGGTTGCCATCGATTTTCTCCTGCCGCTCATTACCGTACAGGGAAGCCAGTTCCGCTACCGAGTAATGTTTTACCTTTTTCATGTACCGAACTTCCTTCATTCGTTTTGAAGGGACAATGTCGTCGCCGTCGAAACCGATGTAACGCACGGTATGAATAAACTGGGTGCCCTCCGGATAAGACATCTGCTCGACTTTCTGGCCGGAAGCTGCGCCAACATACTTAGGCCTGGCTGCAATGCTTGTGACTTCGGAAAGAACCCCGTCACTGTTCAGGTCTGCACACACGCTGTTTTCATCAATCGGTGGCGTGGATATGTTGGACAGGTCCTTCATCGCCATTTCGAGCAGGGCGAGATTGGTAAAATACACGTCCCGGGAAAACTCATTGGCATCATCACCACAAGAAGCCATGCGGAAAGCTTCGGGCAACCGGATGATTACATCGTCGGTAGAACCATTGGTTGGCCAGAAGGTACTGGGAAGAGGTTTGTAGTTGAAGGCCACCCATCCACTGCCGTCTCTCGCCAAGCCATAGTCGTCGAAGGCGGCAGCCCCCTCTGCCAGGTCTTCAATCGCTGGAACCGGGCCAGACCAGTTCTCGTCCTCCTGCAAGCGTTCGATGAAACCGCTGTAGTTATCTTCCTCGACGTAATCTTCAATTTCGTCATTGCTGATTTCGGCAATCTCGTCACGACGGTCCACGAACAGGTTGGACCAATGATTATGAACACCCAGGTCCGAGAAATTGTAATCCCCTTGGAGGAACCCATCGGCCATGCTGTTGGGCCGCTTCGTATCCGAATAGGTTTGATGGCAGGTGTAGCAGGGATTGTTAACGCCCTCGGTTTTGGTATAGCACTGTGGCGGAATCACGGCTTCCCGGTTATAGAGGGTATCCGCTGCAATTGCCGGGCGTGCCGGCTCATCGGTAGTCGACTCATAGTCATCAGGGACCACGACAGCCGGCATGTCATCGTCGCCACAGCCGGCCAACAGGACGGCATGTCCGACTAGAATTGAGTAAAAAACGCGCTTCATGATTTGCCCCATCTCCAGACGCAAAAGGGGGAGGCCAAACGGCCTCCCCTGATTTCCCCAACAAACAGCAGCTGATCAGGCTTCCGGATCAAACAGCCAAAGCATGTTGTTCTCATGCTCACCGGTATCCTCGCCAATCAGTACCCGACCGTCCCGAAGAACAAGCAGGTTATCCGGCTCGGAAATGTTGTCAGCGCTGCAGTTGTTGGCGGTTGCGCTTTCGTCGTAGGGGCCGCCCACGATGGCCGGTACCATTCGGGTGATGTCGAAAGTAGAAGACAGCGGCATCTGGTAGACCACACCGCAATCACCATTGGTGTCATCCAACTGGATGTCGCCTACATCATCGCCCATGGTTTTGTTGAAGTTTGCCATGGCCATATAGGCATAAGGAACAGATCCGTCCTTGGCCCCTTCCAGGTTGATGTTTACGCCTTCCATCTTGCGGAACTCGGCCGTGGCGCCCAGTGCTGCAGCCGCCTTGCGGGACTCGAGAAATGCAACCCGGTCATCCGCTGCGCTCTCGACCGTTCCGTCGCCATCGAGATCCTGGTTCAGTTTCCCTTCTGCCCAGTCGTTGATCTCGTCATCGGAGATATAGTTGGTGCTGCCATCTACGAAGTCGGTCTGGTCAATACCGTCGTAATCGCTCACCCACCCCTCAATTGTGGCATTGTCGCCCGAAGCCAACTCGATCCACTCAAGGTCAAAGCCAGCGACAGCCGGATCGTTTGAGTCATCCTGCGTCGCTTTGGCGGCAAAGAGTGTGCCACTGGACAAGTCGCCAGCAGTGTCCGCCACGAACTTAAAAAAGACGGTACCTGTGCCGTCATCGCTCAGGTAGACCGTTTTCTCATCGGGCATGACAACGGCGTTTTCATGGGAGAAACGCCCCAGAGCCCGCATTTTCACCGGTACGGGTTGCGCAGCCGTCGGCTCGGTAATCTCAACAATGTAACCGTAATCATAGGGATTAGGGTAAGTGCCACCCAAGTACTCCTGCAGACGTTCGATGCCGCTGATGTACTGATAGCTGCCATTGTTCCAGTCGGACGTATCGTCAAAGTAGAGTTCTTCAGAGGTAAGCGGTGTACCCCATGGAGAAAGCGTACCGAAACAGTTCACCCAGGTTCCGGAGACGGGACCAAAATCAATCATCATTACGTCGTTGTCGACGACGTTCCAGTTGCCGTTGTCATCCTTACGGATTTTCATACGGCTCATACCGCCCGGGCGATCCTCCCAATTGGTGAACAGGTAGCCCTCGCCAGCATCCGTGCTTATAAAGGCGTTGAAATCCGGATCATTGGATACCTTGATAGTTTCTGTGCCATCCATGGTGTTGATCGCACCCATGCCCCCCGTCGGTGCACCAGCCCATGCATCGCCATTCTGGGCGAGTACATCGTAGGAACCAATAGCTGTGCGAACCAGTTCCTTTTCCTCCTCACTCGCGGGCATGGAAAGCTCGTTAAAACCCATGTCCTCAGCGGAAAAGTCGGCGTTGCGCACCACGCCGACGGCAGCGGCAGAGAAAATCTTGCCATCCGCATCTGCCACAGTGTTGCTGTCAGACGGATGCTGCACGTTGAAGAACAGGTCCCCTTCCTCAGAAAGGAACAGACCGGTGACCTCGGCACCAAGCGGTACGGTGGCCAGGCGGGTCAGCTGCTGATTGTCCGAATCATAGGTGCTCGTCTCCGCGGACGAGTTATCGTCATCATCCGAGCAGCCGGCCACGAACGCAGTACCGGCAACTGCCAGCGCCAACGCGGAGAGCTTAAAAAGAGATTTTCCATTTTTCTGATACATAGTCGTTACCCTACTTGGTCTCAATCAGGTGTTATTGCTCTGAGACTCAGAGAGTGGACGGTTTGTGTTTCACTTAGGTTTACGAGCCGTTACCAACCTGTGACGTTTTGGAGACAACCTCGGGGTGGGCCAACAAGCAATCAAACTGTAATACCCGTCCGGATATAGTGACGCCTGTCAAAGGCTTATCTCAGGGTATACTTCCATCCATGC
The DNA here is from genome assembly GCF_900188435.1 of Marinobacter sp. es.048. Classification (NCBI taxonomy): domain Bacteria; kingdom Pseudomonadati; phylum Pseudomonadota; class Gammaproteobacteria; order Pseudomonadales; family Marinobacteraceae; genus Marinobacter; species Marinobacter sp. es.048. The sequence continues at coordinate 1,702,755 of NZ_FYFA01000001.1, read as the reverse complement.
AACAGGTTTTTGAAGCCAAAACACATGCCCACTCACTTCGCGAGCCGGATGCTCTCAGGGATTGCACGCCGACGGATGTAGTTGGTTCGACACCCCGGGAGGCAGTTCAGGTAACGCTGTTGGGGATGGCCGTTGATGTATTACTGGGGGCAGCAAAAATTGTCGCCGGCAGTGTATCGGGAAGCCACGCTCTGGTGGCCGATGGAGTTCACTCATTCTCCGACGCGGTCACCGACATCATGGTCATCATCATGATGCGGTACTCACGGCAACCGCCCGACAATGACCATCCCTATGGCCACGAACGGTTCGAGACCCTCGGCACTGTCATGATGGGGTGTCTGCTGGTAGCCGTTTCCCTCAGACTAGCCCTGGACAACATCCGGGCCTGGCTGGAAGGTTCGTCAGCAATCGAAACCGGTTGGCTGGCTGTGACCATTGCCATCCTGTCGATCGCCTCCAAAGAGTGGCTGTTCCGGTATACCAAACGGGTGGGTGAACAAATCCGGTCAGAGCTTATTGTCTCCAATGCATGGCACAGCCGGACCGATGCCATTTCTTCAGCCATCGTCCTGATTGCCATTGTCGGAGCCTCGGCAGGCCTGGAATGGCTGGATTTCGTTGCAGCCATCGCCGTGGCGGCCGCAATCGGAAAAATAGGGCTGGGGATGGCACTTGATAACATCAAAGAGCTTGTCGACACAGCCATAGCACCCGACAAGCGCTCCCGACTGCTTACTCTGATGGAGCAGCACCCAATGCTGGACAATGTGCATTCACTCAGGAGCCGTCGTATGGGAAAAAAATACTTGGTGGAATGTGTTGTTGACTTGCCAGGACATCTAACTATTCAGGAAGGTTCGGGCGTCATTGAGGAAGTCAGGGCAAAAGTCATGAGTGTTTTTCCGGAAATAAGGGAGTTCAGTTTAAGGGTAGAGGTCTCCCCTACCCGTTAACAGTACAAGGCGCCTACTGGGTGGCTTCTTCGTAGCCTTCTTCGATTGAATCGCCGGCTTCTTCGGCAGCGTCGCCCATTGCTTCACCGGCCTCTTCTGCCCCTTCCTGTAACTCGCCCATGGCACTTTCATCCTGGCCGGTGGCTTCTTCCAGGGTTTCCTCGGTGGAATCAGCCGCGTCTTCCATCATCTCTCCGGCGTTATCAGCAGCCTGCTCGACATCCACTCCTTCGTTGTCTTCTGAACTGCAGGCGGCAAGGCCGAATGTGAAAACCATCAAAAGCGCACTCAATGTGAGCTTGTTCATAACATATCCCTCTGTTGGCAAGTATTTACAACGGGGCACAGAGTACGGCGAGCACGGACCCAGGGCAATTACCGGGCGATTACCCTTTCGTTAACCGGCTCTGTCCGAGAGCAGCTGGCCGTCAATGGTAATCACGTGATCGAACGGAAGCATCGTCCCCCGCCCAAGTAGCAGAAAGTCCTGGCCGGCCCGGCTGAAGAGCTCGCGAATGACATCATGAACCAGGCAGATCTGGCCGGCGCTGTCGCGGTACACCACTTCGGTCAACCTGCCGGAAGACAGGTACTCACGAAGCATCCCCTGAACAGAGTATGAAGCAGTGGCAGACGAAGGGTTAGTCATGGCTGATTCTTCCTTGTGATCAGGCTCTTCTTGTCTAAGTGAGTCTGGCCCAGAAACCTGCTTTCTGCCAAAGAAATGGTGTTTGTCATTTTGAGCCAAGGTTCCATGGGTCCTTCGACGACCGTTGCATTGTTCGATTGTCCGACATAAATTGCAGGTACGCGCACTGCAAGGGAGAAAACAATGAACGCCAAAACCCCAGATAACCTGCAATCACACAAAATCTCAGCGCCTGCTGAACAAGACGCCCCTAGCAACTGGAAAGACCCGAAGCGCTACATGTGGCTACTCGGTCCCGCACTGCCAGGAATCGGACTGGCCGCACTGACCGGTTATGCCCTGGCTCCAAAAAAACTGAAAGCCCTGGCATGGACTGGCCCGGCGCTGGTACACGGCATCATCCCTGCCCTGGATCGGGCCATCGGCGAGGATAAGAGCAATCCACCGGAATCGGCGGTGAAGACACTGGAGCAGGACAAGTACTACGACCGGATTGTGAAAGCGTTTATTCCGACCCAGTACGCCATGACCTTCATGGGTGCCTGGCTTGCCAGCCGCAAAAGCACGCCCCTGGATGACAAGATAGGGCTCACGCTGACGGTTGGCGCCATCAATGGCGTCGGGATCAATACCGCCCATGAGCTAGGCCACAAATCCAACAAAATGAACAAGTTGCTGGCAATGGCAGCCCTGGCGCCCACCGGCTACACCCACTTCGTTGTTGAGCACAATTTTGGTCATCACAAGCGAGTAGCCACGCCGGAGGATCCCGCCAGCAGCCGTATGGGTGAGAGTTTCTGGAAGTTCCTGCCGCGCACAGTGCTCGGTGGCATCAAATCATCCATCAAAATCGAGAAGGCGAGGCTTGCCCGCAAGGGCAAGACCTTCTGGAGCCTGGACAACGAGCTGCTGCAGGGATGGGCTATGAGCGCCGGGTTCTTTGGCGCGACAACGCTGGTTTGCGGCCCAAGAGCGGTTCCGTTCCTGGCGGCCCAGGCGGTTTACGGTGCCAGCTTGCTGGAGAGTGTGAACTACATTGAGCACTATGGTCTGCTGCGTCAGAAGGACAAGCATGGCAAGTATGTGCGCACGCAACCAGAGCACAGCTGGAACAGCAACCACATTGTGACCAATCTGTTCCTGTATCAGCTGCAACGACATTCCGATCATCATGCGCATCCTCAGCGCAGCTACCAGGCTCTGAGGCATTTCGAGAAGGCACCACAGTTACCCGGCGGTTATGCCTCAATGCTGCTGCCAGCCTACCTGCCACAGTGGTGGTACGAAACCATGGACAAGCGGGTGATTGATCACTACGAAGGGGATCTGAGCAAAATCAACTGGGATCCGGATCGGAAGGAGGAGCTGATGGCCAAGTATGCGGATTATGCTGCGGAGGTAGGGGTCGAAGCGAAGGCTCGTCGGGAATCCGAGAATTCCGAAGCCGCCTGAATTCTTGCCCCAGCCTTGACGTTGTGGCGCATGCAGCCAACCGGGGTCTTCCTTCCGGGAGACGCCGTGAACCCATCCATGGGGGCTTGATCGCAGCATCCCTGCTGCTCACACTCCCGGAAGGAAGACCCCGGTCGGCTGCCCCGAGTTCTGACGATATAGTCAGATTTCTTTTAAACACTGAAACCAGTGATTGCTGACTAGGTTGAGTCGTCACTTACCTTGAAAGACCGCCTCTCGCCGTTCCAGGAAAGACTGGATTCCCTCTTTGACATCTTCACTGGCCATCACCGGCTGCAGGTCCGGGAACAAACGCTCCTTCGCAGCCTCTTGTCCCTCGGTGACAGCGATCTTCGAGGATTTCAGACTGCCTTGCACACCCAGCGGTGCTGCCTTGGCAATTTTTTCGGCGATTTCCAGAGCAACGTTAAACTGCTCGCCAAGCTCCACAAGTTCCTGTATCAACCCCCATTGATACGCCTGATCGGCGGTCCACTCATCACCAGTCAGCAGGTATCGCTGGGCATTGCCCCAGCCAATTTCACGCTGGAGGCGGATGGTGGCGCCACCGCAGGCAAAGATGCCGCGTTTTACTTCCAGTTGTGCGAAGCGCGCACCTTTGGCCGCGACTCGCACGTCGGTGTTGAGCATCATTTCCACGCCGCAGGTAAAACAGATGCCCTGCGCGGCAAAGACCACAGGTTTGCTAAGCGCCTGACCGGTAATGTGGAACGGATCCAGCTCGCCCTCGTTCGGCTCAATACCTTTGCCATTGGCAAACACGCCCGCCCAGTCGTCCAGTTGCAGGCCGCTGGTGAAGTGGTCGCCCTCCGCATACATCAGGCCGACCCGCAGTTCCGGGTCGTTTTCCAGCTGGTAATAGGCCGCCGCGATCTGATGATACATCTCGCGGTTCATCGCGTTCATTTTTTCAGGGCGGTTCAGCCCGATCAGCAAAATGTGGTTTTTCTTCTCAACACTTACCAGAGCCATTGCTCTCACCTTATGTATCTTATTTCTTGTCCGAGGTTCGCACACAAGTCTGGGCGCAATCGGCCGGGATCGCTTTCAGGGACCGTCTGTGGCCACGGATGGCCACAGTCGAGCGCACAGGGATGTGCTTGTAGCGTGTCCCTGAAAGCGATCCCGGCCGATTGTGCCTGCTCCACACTCAAAACCACTCAGATTTCATATTCAGACAGGTATCGTCCTGATTGCGCAGCAGAACCAGATCCTGAGCCACGGTTGGCAATTCCCAGTGGAAGAAATACTGGGCCGCCTGGAGCTTGCCCTGGTAGAAGTTGCGCTCTTCATCGGTGTTCGCAGAACCTAAAGCATGGGCAGCTGCGTTAGCCTGGCGGAGCCACATCCAGGCCACTATGATGTGGCCGAACAAATGCAGGTAGCAGGAGGCGTTGGCCAGGGTTTTGTCGGGATCGCCTTCCATGAGGGATTTACCCAAACTCTGGGTGACCTTTACCGCCTGCTGCAGAGTTTCGCTCAGAGACAGCGCCCACTGCTGGCAGCGATCGGTGGTGGCTGCCTGCAGATCCACCTGCATTTCCTGCATGAGCAGCTGCAGGCCGTGGCTCTGATCCTGCCAGATCTTCCGACCCAACAGATCGAGGGCCTGGATGCCGTTGGTGCCCTCGTGAATCGGGTTCAGGCGGTTGTCACGCCAGCATTGCTCAGCCGGATACTCCCGGGTGTAGCCCGCGCCACCATAGACTTGAATGGCCAGGTCGTTGGCCTTGGGGCCGTATTCGGATGGCCAGGCCTTGATGACCGGAGTTAGCAGGTCCAGCAGCTTTCCGGCTTCCTGGCGCTTCTGTTCGTCCGGATGGGTATGCTGGTCATCCATGAGTCGGGCGCCATAGAGGCAGAGAGCCAGGCCACCTTCACTGTAGGCTTTCTGGGCCAGCAGCATGCGCCGGACATCGGCGTGATCAATGATAGGCACCTGTGGGCTTTCCGGATTCTTCTCGCTGGCTTTGCGGCCCTGCAGGCGATCTTTGGCGTATTCGAGGCTGTGCATGTACCCGCGATAACCGATCACGGCAGCGCCGAAACCCACGCCAACCCGCGCTTCGTTCATCATCTGGAACATGTATTTCAGGCCCTGGTGGGGCTCGCCGACCAGATAGCCGTGACAGGGAGCATCATCACCGAAGCTCAGTGCGGTGGAGGTGGTTCCACGGTAGCCAAGCTTGTGAATCAGGCCGGCGAGGCTTACGCCGTTGCGCTCGGTGGGGTCGCCTTCGTCATCCACGAGGAACTTGGGCACGATGAACAGTGAGATGCCCTTCACGCCCGCCGGCGCGCCTTTGATCTTGGCCAGGACCATGTGGACGATGTTGTCCGTGATGGATTGCTCACCACCGGAGATATAAATCTTTGCGCCCTTGATCAGGTAGTGCCCTTCGTCGGTTGGAGACGCCGAAGTCCGGATATCCGCGAGGGAGGAACCGGCGTGGGGCTCGGTCAGGGCCATAGTGCCGCTGAAACGCCCGCTGAGCATGTTCGGAAGGAAGGTGGTTTTCTGCTCGTCGTTACCAAAAACCCGGATCAGATTGGCGGCGGCGGTGGTGAGAAACGGGTAACCCGCGGTGCCCGGGTTGGCCGCGGTGAAGAAACCGTTGCAGGCGGCCATGACCGATTCAGGCAACTGCATGCCACCAAGTTCATAGTCGTAACGTCCTGCGATAAAGCCCGCCTGAGCATAGGCGTCAAAGGCTTCCTTCACCTGCGGCAGCATCTCGACCTGGCCGTTGAAGAACTTTGGTTCGTCCTTGTCGGCAGCGCTGTTATGGGTCGCGAATTTTTCCCGCGCCATTTTGTCGGCGGTTTCGATGACGGCATCGAAGGTGTCGCGGTTGTGTTCGCTGAAGCGCTCGCGGGTGGTGAGGTTTTCGGTATCAAGAACTTCGTAAAGCTGGAACGCCAGGTCGCGGCGGTCGATCAGGGTGTCGGTCATGCTTGGTCTCCTGTTTGTTGTCGACAGCCTCTCACAACTGGTTTTTTCTGGAAACCGGCGTTTATGACATAATTATGGTCAATATTGCCAAGGCTTGAACGTAGATCGATTTATACGGTGCTCGCTGGCCGACTGTGGGATGGGGGCGTCTGCCCCAAAGCCTACTCAGGAGAATGTATGCGGAGAGTTTCTGTCATCGGTTTTGACGGGGCACTTGCAAGTGCTATTACCGGCATTATTGATCTCTTCCGGCTTGCCGGGGTGACCTGGGCGCGGATTAACGATGAAACGCCGACGCCCCAGTTCACAACCCGACTTCTCACGAAGGACGGAGCGCCCTGTCGTTGTATTAACGGGCTGACTATTCAGCCCGACGGAGCCTGGAATGAGCTTCTGCCAGATGACGATGGAAGTGACCTGGTGGTTATCCCGACTATCGGTGGCCCCATTGATGTCGTCCTGGCCGGAAACACGGAGTTGATTAAGTGGCTCGGCGCTTTTCGTACTTCCAACGCCGAGCAGGTTCGGGTAGCCAGTAACTGTACCGGTGCGTTTATGCTTGCCGAAGCGGGGCTGCTGGATGGTCGTCAGGCGACGACGCATTGGGGTTTTAGTCATCAGTTCCGGCAGCGTTTCCCGGCGGTGAACCTGCAGCCGGACAAGCTGGTGACGGTGGACGGCGACATTGCCTGCGCCGGGGGTGGGATGGCCTGGTGGGATCTGGGGATTTACCTGGTGGAGCGGTACGCAGGGGCCCAGGTAGCTCGGGAGCTGGCAAAAGCGTTTGTGATTGATGCCGGGCGAACCAGCCAGGCGCCTTACAGTGCCCTGCAGGCCCGGCGCTATCATTCCGACGCTGCCATTCTGAACCTGCAGGACTGGTTGGACAGCCATTACAGCGAACCCGTCACTCTGCAACGCCTGGCGTCACTGAGCGGATTAACGGAACGTTCTCTGATTCGCCGCTTTAAGACGGCCACCGGCGATACGCCCACCGGGTACCTGCAACTTCTGCGGATTGAGGTTGCTCGTCAGCATTTGGAGAAATCGCGGTTACCCATTGATGAAATCACGCAATTGGTTGGGTATGAAGACGTGAGTTCTTTCACCCGATTGTTCCGCAAACATTCCGGACTTTCCCCGGGTGCCTACCGGTCACGCTTTGTCAGGTAATGCGGGGATGCGCCCAAATGGCCCGGGTTATGCATCTGTTTTCAGGGAAGGCCAATGTTCGGCCTGAAACGTAAAGAAGACCGACAGGTGTCACTATGGGGAGGTCCGCCATGAATGCACCGATCAGACAAAGCCAGGCAGATATTTTGAGCAAGCTGTACGACATGAAGCGCAAGCAGATCGAGCAGGCACTCCAGCAAGGAAACAGCCTGCGCTGTCAGGTACTTGAAGCCGAAGCCGAGGCGATTTCCAACGCACTGAAAACCGCCCGTTAACCCGTCCAGCCCCTTTTATCCGGAGCCATACTTCTTCAGGCGTCGGCTCCAGCGCTGCTTCGCATACCGGCGAAGGTTAGAGACATTATCGGTTTCATCCATAATTTCCGTGCCCAAAAGTGTCTCCAGTATGTCCTCCAGCGTCACTATTCCCAGCCAAGTTCCCAGTTCGTCATAGACCACCGCCAGGTGTTGCCGTTCTCGCAGCATGTCCGAGAACAGGAATTCGATGTTTGTGTTGCCTTTAACTCGCTTTATTTTCCGCATGTGTTCCAGCAAGTCGACGTCGGCATCGAGGTTGATCAGATCTGCCCGATGCAAATATCCGAGCGCCTCGCCCTCTTCATCGATTACTGGATAGCGGGAGAACGGTGATTTTCTGACCTGTTCCCGAAACTGTTCGTAGGTGATATCCGGATCAACGTATTTGCAGACCGTCCGTGGTGTCATCACGGAACTGACCTTGATCTCGTGGAATCGAAGAACGTTGTGAATCATCCGCCGCTCGTCTTCGTCCAGAGCCTGCTGATCCTTTCCTATCTCCGCCAGGGCACTAATCTCCGCACGGATATCAACGTCTGCCTCACCGGACCCAATTCGGCGAGTGACCTGTTTCGACAACCAGATGAACGGCAGCAGCGCCTTGATCATGAAACCCAGAATGGCTGGCAGCCGTGGCGCAATGCTCCGCCAGTACTTGGCGCCAATGGTTTTAGGAATAATTTCCGAGAGGATCAGAATGGCCAGGGTCATCACCGCAGAGGCAAGCCCGAGCCAGGCTTCCCCAAAAACCACCGTTACCTGGGCTCCGACGCCGGTAGCGCCCACCGTGTGGGCAACGGTGTTCAGTGTAAGGATTGCGGACAGCGGATCATCGACGTCGTCTTTCAGTTTGCGCAACCGGGCGAACAGCTGCGGCCTCTCTTTTTTCAATGAGGCGATGTAGCTCGGAGTCACCGAAAGCAGAGCCGCTTCAAGAATGGAACACAAAAAAGAAATGCCAATCGAAAGTACTGCGAAGGCGATAAGTAATGTCATAGTTTGGCTGCGACTTCCGTTCCCTGCCGGATGGCCCGTTTTGCGTCCAGTTCTTCGGCAACGTCTGCGCCGCCGATAAGATGTGCGTTCACTCCAGAGTCCGACAACTGGTCGAAAAGTTCCCGGAAGGGTTCCTGGCCGGCGCAAATGATCACGTTATCCACAGCCAACACCCGGTTTTCCGTTACCTTGCCGTCTTTGTCGGTCACGGAAATGTGCAAGCCCTGATCGTCAATCCGCTCATAGCGACAGCCCCTGAGCATTTCCACTTCTCGGTGCTTCAGACTATTGCGGTGGACCCAGCCCGAGGTCTTGCCCAGACCGCCACCGACCTTGCCGGTTTTTCGCTGCATCAGGTAAATCTTTCGGGGCGACGGTGTCGGCTGACGCTCGGCCAGGCCACCGGGGCCATCAAAGTGCGGGTTAACACCCCATTCTGCCTGCCAGTCGGCAACGCTGACCTGTTCGCCCTCGGGATGATGGCTGAAATCATGGGTCAGGAATTCGCTGACATCGAAACCAATGCCGCCAGCACCAATAACCGCGACATTCTCGCCAACGGGTTTGTTATGGCGAAGGACATCGAGGTAACCCAGCACCATGGGGTGATCGATGCCCTCAATTGTCGGTGTTCTTGGCTTCACGCCAGTCGCGATCACCACGTCATCAAAACCTTGCGCCTTCAGTGAATCCGCGTCGACGCGGGTGCCAAGCTTGAGGTCAATCTCCAATAGCTCGATCTGGCGCTGGTAATAGCGAAGGGTTTCGTAGAACTCTTCCTTGCCCGGGATTCGTTTTGCGTAGTTGAACTGGCCGCCGATCTGGTCATCCGCTTCGAAAAGAGTTACCTGGTGGCCCCGTTTCGCGGCGGTTGTCGCTGCCGCCAACCCCGCAGGTCCGGCGCCTACCACCGCGACGCGGCGCACAACAGGCGCTACCGTCAACACCAGCTCGGTTTCGTGGCACGCTCGCGGGTTCACCAGGCAGGATGCCCGCTTGGCCTGGAAAGCGTGGTCCAGGCAGGCCTGGTTACAGGCAATACAGGTGTTGATTTCATCACTGCGGCCCTGTTCGGCCTTGCGCACGAACTCGCTGTCTGCCAACAGAGGCCGGGCCATCGACACCATATCGGCCTTGCCCGCGGCGAGGATTTCTTCCCCTTTCTCCGGGGTGTTGATGCGGTTGGTGGTGCACACTGGAATATCCACTTCGCCATAAAACTTGGCGGTGACATCGGCGAAGCCGCCACGGGGCACTGAGGTGACAATGGTGGGAACCCTCGCTTCGTGCCAGCCAATACCAGTATTGATGATGGTGGCTCCGGCCTGTTCGATGGCCTTGCCCAGAGTCACGATCTGGTCCCAGGTCTGGCCGCCCTCAACCAGGTCCAGCATGGACAACCGGTAGATGATGATGAATTCAGGCCCAACGGCTTCACGCATACGGCGGACAATTTCCACTGGCAGGCGCGTACGGTTTTCGTAAGGGCCGCCCCATTTGTCTGTCCTCTTGTTCGTCCGCTCACACAAAAACTGGTTGATAAAATAGCCTTCGGAGCCCATTACCTCGACGCCGTCATAGCCGGCAAATTTGGCGAGCTTCGCGGCACTGACGAAATCGTTGATCTGCCGCTCAACCCCTTTGGAGGAGAGGGCGCGGGCCTTGAACGGACTGATCGGCGCTTTGGTTGCCGACGCTGAGACAATCAGCGGCTGGTAGCCATAACGCCCTGCGTGCAGAATCTGCATACAGATCTTGCCGCCTGCCTCATGCACCGCGCTGGTAACATGACGATGTAGCAGGGCCGTTGCCCGGTTGTTCATGGTTGAGGCAAGGGGGGCCAACTGCCCCACCAGATTGGGCGAGAAGCCACCCGTGACCATGAGCCCAACGCCGCCTTCTGCGCGCTCGGCAAAGTACCGCGCGAACTTGTGGATGTTCCAGAACCGGTCCTCAAGGCCCGTATGCATGGACCCCATCAGCACCCGGTTCTTCAGTTCAGTGAAGCCGAGATCCAGGGGTTTCAGAAGGTTGGGATAGGTGTCGCTCATGAGAGTCTCTCTATAAATATTTATCGCGAGTATACACTTGATCAATGGCAAGTTGACTTGACCTTCCAGACGGGGCACGTATCATCGGCAATCAAGTTTGACTGACGGAGCAACCATGACCGCAAGGTCCTACGGCTGCACAAGAGTTACCCGCCCACCTGTTACCGCTGACATCGCGCGGCACCGGGGACGTTTACCGTACTTCCCGGACCCGCCTGCTTTCTGCTGATCCACCCCACCCCCAATGCCGTAAAGGCGTCGGCGCTCAATGTGCAGGGTGGCTGGCCGGAGACTAGACTCAGGCAAACATGCCTTCAATACTCACGTAAAAGAAAACCAATAACGAGGTTGCGATGTCGCTACCGCTGGTTGTTTTACTGCCTTTTCTGGGTGCCATAGCTGCACCTCTGTTCGCCCAGGGCGGCAGAACGGCGATTGCCGTTGCATCTTCTGTACCCGCTTTGATCGCACTCGCAGCCCTTTTCCCGCATTGGGAAACCCTTGCTGACGGCGGCGTTGTACTGCACAGCTACGAATGGCTTCCCGCACTCGGCCTCTCTTTCAGTTTTCGTCTGGACGGGCTGTCCCTGCTGTTCGCTCTGCTGATCCTGATCATCGGGCTGCTGATCATTCTCTACGCTCGCTATTACCTGAAAGCCCATGAAAACGTCGGCAAGTTCTACGCCCTGCTGCTGTGTTTCAAAGGATCGATGCTCGGCATCGTCCTCTCAAGCAACCTGCTACTGATGATGATTTTCTGGGAACTGACCAGCCTGACCTCATTCCTGCTGATCAGTTTCTGGACCCATAAACAGGACGCCCGCCGTGGCGCCCGGATGGCACTCGCGGTAACCGGCGGCGGCGGCCTTGCACTACTCGCCGGCATTCTGATCATCGGCAACATTGTTGGCAGCTTCGAACTTGATGACGTGCTGGCAGCCGGAGACCAGATAAAGGCTCATGCCATGTATCCGGTCGCTCTGACCCTGGTACTGCTGGGCGCGTTCACCAAATCGGCCCAGTTCCCGTTCCATTTCTGGCTGCCTCACGCCATGCAGGCACCGACACCGGTATCTGCCTACCTGCACTCGGCCACCATGGTCAAAGCAGGTATCTTTCTCATGGCCCGGCTGTATCCGGCCCTGGCAGGCACTGAACAGTGGTTCTACATGGTCAGCTTTACCGGCATGGCCACCCTGCTGATTGGCGCCTATGTGGCCATGTTCAAGCATGACCTTAAGGGACTTCTGGCGCACTCAACGGTCAGCCACCTGGGCCTGATCACCCTGCTGTTCGGTATGGGCACGCAGCTCGCCGCCGTGGCCGCAGTCTTCCACGTGATCAACCACGCCATCTTCAAAGCCTCTCTGTTTATGGCGGCCGGAATTATCGATCACGAGACCGGCACTCGGGACATGCGCCGCATCAACGGCCTGTGGCGCTACATGCCCCACACCGCGACCCTGGCCATGGTGGCCGCTTCGTCCATGGCCGGTGTTCCACTGCTGAACGGCTTCCTGAGCAAGGAGATGTTCTTCGCCGAGTCACTGGAGTTGAACCTGCCGGGTCTTTGGGCCTGGCTACCACCAATTGTCGCCACTCTCGCCGGTATTTTCGCTGTGGCGTATTCAGCCCGTTTTGTCCACGATGTATTCTTCAATGGTAAACCCGTGGATCTTCCTATTTATCCACCTCATGAGCCTCCTCGCTACATGAAGTTTCCGGTTGAGATCCTGGTATTTGCCTGCATCATGGTCGGTGTTTTCCCTGCTATCTCTGTCGGCCCTCTGCTCCATATCGCCGCCTCGGCCACGCTCGGCGGCGACGTGCCGGACTACACGCTTTCTGTCTATCATGGCTTCAACCTTCCGCTAATCATGAGCTTTGTCGCGTTCTTCGGTGGTCTGTTGATGTACAGCCAGCGCCAGCGCTTCTTCGACTTCCATGCCCGATTCAAGGAGATTGATGAGAAGGCGGTGTTTGAAGCGGTGGTCCTGCGAATTGTCGATCTGGCCAACAGATTCACCACGCGCATCGAAAATGGCTCGCTTCAGCGATACGTCATGCTTCTTTTGGTAAGCGCCACAGCGGTCGCAGCCATGCCGCTTCTTGGCCTTGGCATTTTTGTTGGCGAAAACGGGCTAAGCCCGGTAGATTTGCCAACAGCGATCGCGGCCGGTCTGTTGATCCTCTGTGCACTGACAACAGCCATCCTGCACCGGCAGCGGTTCTATGCGCTTGTTCTTCTGAGCGTGGTCGGCCTGATCGTGGCTCTGGCTTTCGCCCGCTTCTCAGCACCAGATCTCGCGATGACACAGCTTTCCGTCGAAGTCGTGACCATTGTTCTGCTGATGCTGGCGATCTTTTACATGCCTGCATGGACTCCAATCGAGACACCGCTGAAACGTCGGCTGCGGGATATTGCCATTGCCGCGGTTGCCGGGATTGGCATGACGCTGGTCACCCTGGCCATGCTGACCCAACCGTTCAGCTCGATTTCTGATTTCTTCCTCGAAAACAGCAAATCCGGCGGTGGCGGTACCAATGTGGTCAACGTGATCCTGGTGGACTTCCGGGGCTTCGATACCCTGGGCGAGATCACCGTTCTGGCCATTGCGGCTCTGGGTATTTACGCCATGCTCAAGGACACTGCCCTGACGCCACCGCCCAGCGACGGCGAGGGCCATGCGTGGACACGCGATTCCCACCCGCTGATGCTACGGTTGATTGCCCGGCCCATGCTGCCACTGGCACTGATGGTATCCGCATTCATTTTCCTGCGGGGCCACAATTTGCCCGGTGGCGGCTTTATCGCCGGCCTGGTCACTTCGGTTGCCCTTATCCTCCAGTACATTGCCAGCGGCATGAACTGGACCGAGGACCGAATCACTTTCCGCTACCACAACGTTATCGGCCTGGGCCTGCTGTTCGCAACGGTTGCCGGCGCCGGAAGCCTCGCCTTTGGCTATCCGTTCCTGACCTCCACGTTCGATTACATAACCTGGCCCGTGGTTGGCAAATTTGAGGTCGCGTCCGCCCTTATATTTGACCTGGGCGTCTATCTCACCGTGATCGGCGCTACCCTGCTTGCGCTGGTCAGTATCGGCCGAATATCCCCCCACTCCGCCATAAAAAGTAAAAAGGAGGGTGCGTAATGGAGCTTGTTTTTGCGCTGGTCATCGGTGCGCTGACGGCCTCCGGCGTTTATCTGATTCTGCGGGCTCGCACCTTTCCTGTGGTAGTGGGCCTGACCATGTTGTCCTACGGCGTGAATCTTTTTCTCTTCTCCAGCGGACGCCTGGCAACCGGCCAGCAACCGGTCCTCGGTACCGCGGCGAGCTATTCCGACCCTCTGCCACAGGCACTGGTACTGACTGCTATCGTGATTGGCTTCGCCATGACCGCGTTCGTTGTCGTGCTGTCACTGCGCAACCTGGCAGACAACGAGGACGACCATGTGGATGGCAAACAACCGTACAAATCGCCTGCCCCGGAAGAAGAGGAGGTAACCGGTAAATGAACCACTGGCTTACCGCTCCTGTTCTGATTCCTCTGTTAGGCGGCATTCTTCAGGCTTTCATGGGCTATGCGCCCATCAGTCTTCGCCGCACGCTGGCATTGGCTACAACCGTCCTGATGCTGGTTTCTGCCATCGTGCTTCTGGTAATGGCAGACGACGGCAGCTATCGAATCTATGCATTCGGCAACTGGCAGCCACCGTTCGGGATCGTATTGGTTCTGGATCGCCTGGCGGCCCTGATGCTGATCATGACGGCGGTTCTGGCGCTGTTCTGTCACATCTATTCGATCGGCGGTGCTGACGACGGCAATCGCCAGTTCCATGCACTTTTCCTGTTCCAGCTGATGGGGCTGAACATCGCCTTCCTGACCGGTGACCTGTTCAACCTGTTTGTTGCTTTCGAGGTACTGCTCATTGCCTCGTACGGTTTGCTAATGCATGGCGGCGGCACGATAAGGACCGTTCCAGGCCTGCACTATGTTGTGCTGAACCTGATTGGTTCTGCCGTATTCCTGATCAGTGTCGGCATGATCTACAGCGTCACCGGCACCCTCAACATGGCAGACCTCGCCGTCAAGATTCCGCAGGTTTCCGGCGAAGGTCTGAACATTGTCAAAGCCGGCGGCATGATGTTGCTGGTGGTTTTCGGTCTGAAGGCCGCAATTCTCCCCCTATGCTTCTGGCTACCCCGTGCCTACTCCAAAGCCACGGCGCCCGTGGCCGCCCTGTTCGCGGTTATGACCAAGGTTGGCATCTATGCCATTCTGCGGGTATATCTGCTGATCTTCGGCGATGACGCCGGCGAACTCGCCAATCTGGGCATGGACTGGCTATTCCCGATTGCCCTGGCCACCCTCGCCATGGGGGTTATCGGTGCGCTGGGATCCGGCAGCCTGAAAACATTGGTCGCCTGGCAGGTCATCATTTCCGTGGGTACATTACTGGCGCCGATTTCCCTCGGTTCCGAAGCAGGCTTGTCTGCTGCCCTGTTCTATCTGTTGAGCACCACCTGGACGGTTGGTGGTCTGTTCCTGGTGTCGGAGCTGGTGGCCAACCAGAGGGGCTCGGCCCGGGACCGAATCATTACCGCCCCCAAAATGCAGAACCGCACCTTCCTGAGCGTGCTGTTCCTGATCGGTGCCGTTGCAGCGGCTGGCCTGCCGCCACTGAGTGGCTTTTTTGGCAAGGTACTGATTCTGCAATCCGTGCAGTCGGGAACCGAAATGGCATGGCTCTGGTCAGTACTTCTGATCGGCAGTTTCCTGACCGTTATCGCGTACAGCCGCGCTGGCAGTATAGTTTTCTGGCGCACGGTGGATGGCCACCTGGAAAAACCAGATCCGCTCAACGGCCGGATTTCTGTCGCAGCCGGTGCCCTGACCGCACTTGCAGTGGTGATCGTTGTGCTTGCCGGCCCTATTACCCGCTACACCGATGCCACGGCAGAACAGTTGCACAACAAGGATGCCTATATTGAGATCCTGCAAACCAAGATGGTCAGGGAGGATAGCTGATGCTTGATCGCCTGAGTTTTCCCCAGCCCTGGCTAAGCCTTACCCTTTTTATCACCTGGCAGTTTCTGAGTGACGGAATAAGCGGCGGCAGTGCGGTACTGGGCCTGATCCTGGCGTGGGCAATACCGCAGATAACCCAGGGCTTTTGGCCGGATCCGCCGGCATTCATCAAGGCCTGGAGAGTGCCCGCCTACCTCCTGCGCGTTATCTGGGATATTGTTATCGCCAGTGTTGAAGTGGCAAGGCTCATCCTCAGCCCGCGGCCGGCACGTCCTGCATTTGTCTGTTATCCCCTGGAGCTGGAGCACCCTCTGGCCATCACAATTCTGGCCAGCACCATCTCGTTGACGCCAGGCACCGTGAGCGCTGACGTCAGCGATGACAACAAGCTGCTACTGATTCACGCGCTTGACGCGGAGGACGATCAGACAGTTATCAATACGATCAAAACCCGCTACGAGAAGCCTCTGCTGGAGATGTTCCAATGATAGTTACCGCCCTCTACATCACCATTGCCATGGTCACTGTGGCGGCGCTTTTGAATGTATACCGTCTGATCAAGGGACCGGATGCACCCGATAGAGTGCTGGCACTCGACACGCTCTACATCAATGCCATTGCTTTGATTATTCTGCTCGGCCTCACACTCGGAACACGCATGTACCTTGAGGCGGCTCTTCTGATTGCTGTAATGGGCTTTGTTGGCACCGTCGCCATGGCCAAATATCTGAAGCGGGGCAGCGTCATTGAGTAAGCCCACACCCGGCAAACAAATGCTCCTGGAGGAAACACCCGATGAATCCCTACGCTGAATTCGCCATCTGCCTGCTTTTGATCATCGGCGGCGCATTTACCCTGATCGGCGCTATTGGTCTGGCTCGCCTACCCGACTTCTTTACTCGCCTTCATGGCCCCACCAAAGCCACCACGGTTGGAGTGGGCGCCATCGTGATCAGCTCTGTGATCTACTTCAGCACACTTGGACAGGGTATTGGTATTGAGGAATTCCTGATCACGGCCTTTCTGTTCATGACGGCGCCTGTGAGTGCCAACTTCCTGGCAAAAGCTGCCATGCATTTGAAGGTTAACACCACAGAAAACACCCGGGGCCATCCCTGGGACCAGTAATTCAATCAACAATGCCAAGAACTTTTTGTGCCAAGGAATCGTATTAAATACTGATTATAAAAACCGCCGTTAACTGCAGGACGTTTTCACTTGGGTCTTAAAGGAGCACCCTTGCATGATGTTACTGGCTGTGCTTTCGGGATTTTTACTGGCCGTGGCGGTTCCCGCGCTCTATCGCGTGGCAGGCAAACACATCGGCTGGGTGCTGGCCCTGCTCCCCGCATTGCTCACGGCCTACTTTGCCAGCCTGATCCCGGCGGTCAGCGGTGGTGAAACTCTTCTGATTCGTAACCAGTGGATGCCCGGACTCGGCGTCTCGCTGGATTTCATGGTTGATGGCCTGGCACTGGTCTTCGCGCTTCTGATCAGCGGTATCGGAACCTTTATCCTGATCTATGCCGCTTCCTACCTCGAGGGCCACAAGGATCTCGGCCGATTCTACGTCATCATGCTGTCGTTCATGGCGTCGATGCTGGGGCTGGTGTTATCCGATAACCTCATCACTTTTTTCGTGTTCTGGGAACTGACCAGCATCACTTCCTACATGCTGATCGGCTTCAACCATGAAGATGCAGAAGCCAGGAAATGCGCTCTGCAAGGACTCTTCGTCACAGCGGGAGGCGGCCTGGTACTGATGGCCGGTCTGATTCTCCTGATCTTCATCACCGGCAGCTATTCGTTCTCCGAGATACTGGCATCCGATCTCGCCATTCACGAACATGGTTACTACACCGCGGCAGCGGTTTGCATACTCATCGGAGCCTTCACCAAGTCTGCGCAGGTACCATTTCACTTCTGGTTACCCAATGCCATGGCTGCGCCCACTCCCGTTTCTGCCTACCTGCACTCGGCGACCATGGTCAAGGCCGGCGTCTATCTGCTGGCGCGTCTGAATTCATCCATGGACGGGGATGCGCTTTGGAGCAACTCCCTGATGTTTTTCGGCGCTGCAACCATGCTCACTGGCGCCTACCTGGCTTTCAGTAGCACCGGCATCAAGAAGGTGCTGGCATACTCCACGGTCATGGCGCTGGGCACCCTGACCATGCTCATCGGGGTCGGCACGGAAAAGGCGATCATCGCTTTCGTCTGCGTTCTGGTGGCACACTCGCTGTATAAGGGCGCCTTGTTCATGCTTGCGGGTGCGCTGGACCACGAAACCGGCACCAAAGACATCACCAAAATGGGCGGGCTATGGCGCAGCATGCCGAGGACAGCGGTTATTACCGGGCTGGCTGCATTGTCGCTGGCAGGGCTTCCGCCACTCTTCGGCTTCGTTGCCAAGGAATTGATGTTCGAGTCGGTTATCAACTCGCCGGTGTGGCCCTGGGGGCTCCTGACGGCGGCTGTCGCTTCTTCGATTCTGGTCGTGGCCGTAGCGGGACTGGTTTTCCTGAAGCCGTTTTTCGGTCCCGTTCACACCACCCCGAAACAGCCCCACGACGCGCCCGTCGCCATGTTGATTGGCCCGGCCGTATTGGCCCTTCTGGCGCTGATTTTTGGCGTGGCGCCGTTTTTGCCCGCAACCTTTGTGCTGGATGCCACAGTCTCATCCGTCTATGGCAGCGGGGTAAAGACGGCCCTCGCCTTGTGGCACGGCGTGAATGTTCCGTTGATGCTGTCTGGCGCCAGCCTCCTCGCAGGCTCCCTGCTTTTCGTAACCTGGCAGCGACTGCATCCGACGCTTTATGCCGTCAACACCGCCGCCAGCCGCGTTGGCCCTGAGGCGGGGTATTTCCGATTCATGCTCGGGATCACCCAGGTTGCAAGCTGGCAAACCCGAGTCCTGCAGAACGGGGTTCTCGGCATCTATCTGCTGATCCTCGTTCTGGTCACCTTCGGCCTGACTGGCTACACGCTGTTCACCCGCCACGGTTTTCATCTGGATTTCGATTTCAACAATGGCTACTTCTACGAGTTTGGCATCGCTCTTCTTATCGTTGCGGCAACCGTGTTTGCCAGTGTCACCCGGTCCCGGCTTGGCTCCGTTGCCTCGGTCGGTGTGCTCGGTTTTGGCGTGGCCCTGATATTTATCCACTTCAGCGCCCCGGATCTTGGCATCACGCAGCTCCTGGTGGAGACTCTGACTGTTATCTTACTGGTGCTGGTGCTCTTCAAACTGCCGCCTTTCGTCAACCTCTCATCGCCCTGGGAACGTTTCCGGGACCTGGCGGTGGCTGTCTTTGCCGGCGCGATCATGACCCTGCTGATGCTTGCGGTACTGGATATCCAGTACTTCGACAGTATCTCCAGTTATTACATTGAAAACAGTTATGGCCTGGCCTTCGGCAAAAACATCGTCAATGTAATTCTGGTGGATTTCAGGCAGCTGGACACCCTGGGAGAAATCTTTGTTCTGGGCCTTGCGGCGATGGGTGTTTACTCGATGGTCAAACTCAGGGCGGAGGACCAGCACAAGCCATGAAAACCAACACGCTCATACTCCACACCGCCGCTCTCGCCATTATGCCGCTACAACTGATGTTTTCGGTGTTCCTGCTTTTGCGCGGGCACGACGAACCTGGCGGCGGTTTTATCGGTGGACTGGTGGCGGCAAGTGCTTTCGTGCTTTATGCCTTCGCCTTTGGCGCTGAATCAACACGCAAGCTGCTGCGTGTCAGCCCGCGGGATATTCTGGCGGCCGGGTTGCTCTTCGGTCTCGCCTCAACAATCCCTGCCTTCTGGACTGGCCAGGCCATGCTTACCGCTCTCTGGTGGGAGGTTCCACTCCCAGGTGAGGGCTATCTGAAACTATCAACCGTTCTGATTTTCGACATTGGCGTGTACCTGGCCGTCCTGGGCACGCTGATGACCTTTGTGATCAGCCTGATGGAGTCGGAAGAATGAACAGTGCATTCATTGACAGGGAGATGGCTCAGTTATGGAAACCTTGATGGCCTATGTCGTTGGGCTGCTTTTTACAGCCAGCATATACATGATGCTGCGCCGCTCTATCGTCAAACTCGTCATTGGCCTGATCATTCTGAGCAACGCGGCCAACCTTCTGATTTTCGTCGTCGCGGGTTTGACCCGGGGCGCGCCACCGCTGATTCCCGAGGGGGCGAGTGAAGTCGTTGGAGCAGTGGCCGATCCACTGCCACAGGCCCTTATTCTCACCGCCATTGTGATTGCTTTCAGCGTCCTGGCGTTCGCCGTGGTTCTGATCCGTCGTGCCTACGACGTGGTCGGAACCGATGACCTGGACAAGATGAAGGATACGGATACTTGAACCCGGAACTCGTTCTCCCGATCCTGATACCCCTGACAGCCGGAGCTCTGTCCCTGGCATTCTGGCGATCCATCAATCTTCAGCGGGTCCTTGCAGTTGTTGCCACCGGGCTGTTGCTGGCGGCCGGCATCTGGCTCATGCGCTCAACCATTGAGCAGGGATTTCTGGTGGTGGAAATGGGCAGTTGGCCTGCGCCCTTCAGCATCGTGCTGGTGTCCGATGTTCTTGGCGCCATCATGATAGTGCTAACCGGCATTATCGGCCTTGCCATCGCAATCTATTCGCTGGCCTCAACACCGAGAGGTCATGAAAAATTCGGTTATTACCCCCTGATGCACCTGCTGCTTGCCGGCGTGGCCGGAGCCTTTCTGACTGGCGATATATTCAACCTGTTCGTCTGGTTCGAGGTGATGCTGCTCGCATCGTTTGCCCTTCTGACCCTGGGCGGAGAGCGAGCCCAGATGGAAGGCGCCATCAAGTACGTGACCCTGAACCTGTTCTCGTCGGCTATTTTTCTCTCCGCCGTGGGCCTGCTTTACGGGATGGTGGGCACCCTGAACATGGCAGACATCGCCCAAAAACTGAACAGCGTGGAAGACCCGGGCATGGTGACAGTGGTCTCCCTGATGTTCATGGTATCGTTCGGCATCAAGGCGGCGGCGTTCCCCCTGTTTTTCTGGCTCCCCGCCTCCTATCACACGCCGCAAGTCGCCGTCTCAGCGCTGTTTGCAGGGCTGCTGACCAAGGTAGGGGTTTACGCACTCTATCGGGTATTCACGCTGATCTTCACGCAGGATGTCGCCTACACACACACCATATTACTCTGGGCCGCAGCCCTGACAATGCTGACCGGCGTGCTCGGCGCGGCGGCGCAGTTCGAATTTCGGCGAATCCTGTCTTTCCACATTGTCAGCCAGATCGGCTACATGCTGCTGGGGCTGGCGCTATTCACGCCTCTGGCCCTGATTGGTGGCGTGTTCTACATCATGCACCACATCATTGTGAAGACGAATCTGTTCCTGGTGAGCGGCATTACCTACCGTCTCCTTGGGAGCTATGAGCTGAAGAACCTGGGAGGAGTTTACCGTCAGCGCCCTTACCTGGCTCTGTTGTTTTTGATCCCGGCGCTGTCGCTCGCCGGTATTCCGCCTTTGTCCGGCTTTTTCGCCAAGTTCATTGTCGTGAGAGCAAGCCTGGAAGCCAGTGAATATGTCATCTCCGCCATCGCTCTGCTGGTTGGCTTGCTGACCCTGTACTCAATGATCAAAATCTGGGCGGAAGTGTTCTGGAAAAAGGTTCCCGACCATGTGACCGATGTCGACCGGCTCAACGGCGAGGTAAAAGATGCGCACAATTGGGCCTACTATGTGCCGGTGGTTGGGCTTGCGGCTTGCACGCTCATTATTGGTCTTTACGGGCAGCCGATTTACGTTCTGGCCGAGACGGCCGCAGACCAGTTGATGAACCCGCAGCTATACATAGAAGCGGTTCTTGGAGGGATGCCGAAATGATCGGTCTGTTCTGGAATGTGCTGCTTGCAATCGCCTGGGTAGTGCTCAGTGGCAGCGTCACTGCCATGAACCTGCTGGCAGGTTTCTGTTTTGGCTACATCGCGCTCATGGTACTGCAAAACCAGGTGCCTGCCTTGAAGGGCTACTCCCAGAGGATTCCGCGATTAGTCGCTTTCCTGGTCTTTTTTCTGAAGGAACTGGTGAAATCGAACCTGCGGGTTGCTTACGATGTTGCCACACCGGTTTGGCACATGAAGCCCGGTGTCATCGCATTCCCGCTGCAGGCAAATACCGACATGGAGATCATGTTTGTCAGTAGCGTCATCTCCCTGACACCGGGGACCCTCAGCCTGGATGTTTCCGATGATCGACGGGTGCTGTTTATCCACGCCATGTTTCTTCAGGACGAGGAGCAACTCAGAAATGACCTGAGGGAACTGGAACACCGAATCCTGAAGGTTATGCGCTAGGGGTCACCATGCTTGTAATCGCCATTAACATTGTTTATCTCATGCTTTCCCTGGCGCTGCTCTTTGCCTTCATCCGACTAACCCGGGGCCCTTCTCTGGCGGACCGTGTGGTTGCACTGGAGCTGATTGCATCCGTGGTGGTTGGCTACGTTGGAGTTCACGCCATCGATACCGGTGTCTCCAGTTTTCTTGATGTGGCTATCGTGATATCCCTCACAGCCTTCCTTGCCGCGATAGGGTTCGCCAGATTTCTCGAGCGCGGAGGTGTCAAGGATGAGTGAAATTTTCGTTTCTATCCTGTTACTGGCAGGGGCCTCGTTCATGGTGCTTGCAGCCATCGGTATCGTAAGGTTGCCGGACCTGCCAACACGCATGCATGCATCCACCAAAGCGGGCGCGATGGGCGCCATACTGACGATGGCCGGGGTGGCGCTGCATTTCTCCGACAGCGCCGTCGCGGCACGGGCGATCGCGTTCATTGTGTTTATCCTGTTAACGGCACCGATCGCTGCTCATGTCATAGGGCGGGCGGGTTATTTCACCGGTATTTCGCTCTGGAGTGGTACCACCAAAGACGAACTGCGGGAACGATACGATCCAGACACTCACAAGCTTTACAGCGGACTTGAGGCTAAAACAGAGCGACCAGTGCTCCACAACGGTAAGGACGCCTCGGACTGATTATTTTATCATTGGAAGTGCACAAAATTCCCGTATAGTAGGCCCCCAAACTTATTCCAGGAGCCCAGCACATGCTGCAAGTAAATGAATATTTCGACGGCCAGGCCAAGTCGATTTCCTTCCAGACCTCGACCCTGCCAGCCACCGTTGGTGTGATTAGCCCGGGCGAATATGAGTTCGGTACCAGCAAGAAAGAAACCATGACTGTCATCAGCGGTGCGCTCACAGTCCTGCTCCCGGGCATGGAAGAGTGGATGACCTACGGTGCCGGCGAGAGTTTTGACGTAGCGGGCCAAGCCAGCTTCAAAGCAAAGACCGACATCGATACCGCTTACCTCTGCACTTACGAGTAATACTGCCGCCCTGACGGGCGTGTCCGCAGAGCGAAACGGACATTACATCTAAGCTACCGTTGGCTCTGAATTTTTTCACTATTACCGGTTCCTGTTTCAGCCAATCTGTGTCAGATTTATTCCTGTTTCTCGCGATAACACCAACAACTGGGAAAGAGGAAACAAGTAATGGCACAGACCCGCATCCTATCTCCGGCTGACAACGCCTATCAGTACCCACTACTGATCAAACAGCTCCTACTTTCCGGACCTCGCTATAACCCGGATCAGGAAATCGTCTACTCCAACCGCAGCAAGTACACCTATACCGATCTGGTTGAACGCATCCACCGCCTGGCAAACGCCTTGACCGATGCCGGTGTAAAACCGGGAGATACGGTTGCGGTGATGGACTGGGATACACCCCGGTACCTGGAGTGCTTCTTTGCCATTCCGATGATTGGTGCCATTCTGCACACGGTTAATATCCGGCTATCTCCAGACCAGATTGTCTACACCATGAACCATGCAGAGGACGATGTGGTTTTGGTGCACGATGACTTCCTCCCGATCATTGAGGCCGTCAAAGACGAGATAAAAACGGTCAAGACCTGGATTCAGCTCACCGACAGCGATGCCGCAAAAAAGGCACCTGTTGACGCTATCGGGGATTATGAGGGTCTGCTCGCCAAGGCCAATGACAAGTTCGACTTCCCCGACTTCGACGAAAACAGCGTAGCAACCACCTTCTACACCACGGGTACCACCGGCAACCCGAAGGGCGTTTACTTCAGTCACCGCCAGCTGGTCCTGCATACGCTGGCCATGACAGGCACCGTGGCATCGTTCGATGAAATGCCATTGATGCGCTCCTCGTCCGTGTACATGCCGGTGACGCCCATGTTTCACGTGCATGCCTGGGGTGTGCCCTATGCCGCCACCATGATGGGCATCAAGCAGGTGTATCCCGGCCGCTATGAGCCTGAGCTGCTGGTCGACCTTCTCAAGGAACACAAAGTGACCTTCTCCCACTGCGTGCCCACCATCATGCAGATGATGATGGCCACAGAGTCCATCAAGACGGCCGATCTGAGCAACTGGCACGTGCTGATCGGTGGCAGCGCCCTCACTAAAGGCCTATGCGATGCGGGGGCCAAGCTCGGCATCAAGATGTACACCGCGTACGGCATGTCTGAGACCTGTCCGCTGCTCTGCGCTTCGCACCTGAAGCCCGAAGATCTGGAGCTGCCTCTTGAGCAGCAAACTGCAATCCGGGTGAAGACCGGCATTGCCACGCCCATGGTTGAGCTGGAAATCGTCGACCCCGAGGGCAACCCGGTACCCCACGATGGCGAGGCCAAGGGCGAAATCGTGGCCCGCGCGCCCTGGTTGACGCAGGGGTACTTCAAGGAGCCCGAGAAAGGCGAACAGCTCTGGGAAGGTGGCTGGCTTCACACAGGCGACGTTGCCTCTATGGAGCCGGACAACACTATCACCATCAAGGATCGCATCAAGGACGTGATCAAGACCGGCGGTGAGTGGCTGTCTTCACTGGACCTGGAAAACCTGATCAGCCAGCATTCCGCTGTCGCCGGTGCTGCCGTGGTGGGTGTACCCGATGAGAAATGGGGCGAACGCCCGCATGCTCTGGTCACCCTGCAGCCGGGCGAGCAAGCCAGTGCCGAGGATATCCAGAACCATCTGAAGCAATTTGTGGAAAGCGGCGAGATCAATAAATGGGCGATCCCGGAGCATATTGATTTCGTGGAAGATATTCCGAAGACCAGTGTTGGCAAGATTAACAAGAAACTGATTCGGGATCAGTTGCAATAACTCAACGGATTGCCACCCGGTTAAGGCCGGGTGGCAATAACGTCCAGTTCAACCAGTAATTCTGGCAGTGCCAGCGCTGAAACTCCAACTGTGGTATCCGCAGGCCAGGGTTTCTCGAAGTAGCGCTCTCGCATCTTCATAACACTTTCAAAGTGATTCACGTCGGTAAGGTACACGGTTATCTTGAATATCCGCTCGACACCCGATCCTGCCGCGCTCAGCGCCCGCTCAATGTTCTTCATTGCCTGATCTATCTGAGCATCAATGTCTCCCGGACCAACGATCTGCCCACGCTGGTCGATCGCTGCCTGCCCCGAAAGGAATATGAGATTACCCACGCAGTGTCCTTGCCCGATGAGAAAATTGTCAAAGGGATCGGGATCGAGAACGATCGGTTCTGTGCCAATTGTCATATCATTCTCCGGACTGATCATCGCCCACTGCACGGGGATCGGCGCTTATCTGCTTCAACCGCCGCCAGAGAGTTGTCTGGCTGATACCAAGGTATTCCGCTGCTTTGGTCTTGTTGCCCCCGAAGCGATCAAGCGCCTTAAGGATTTCCTCCTGCTCTACGGACTGAAGATGACCGCCCTCCGCAAACCCGGAGTGGCCACGATCTGTCGATTCGAACAACTCCGGGGCCAGGCTTTGAAGCTGGGAAGCGAACTGTTCCGTTGATGAATAGAGCGTGGAAGACACCAGCAAACGCTCCATCAGATTTTCGAGCTGACGAACATTACCGGGCCATCGATAGCGCCTGAACCGGGGAACCAGAACCTCTGCTAGGGCATTTTCATCGGCATCAATTCCGTACTGTCGGCCGAGTGACTGGATAAAGTGGCGGGTCAGGGGTTCGATATCGTCTGGCCTCTCCCGCAGTGGCGGCAGATTCACTATGAACACGTTGAGCCGATAGTAGAGGTCTTCCCGAAACCGCCCGGCGCGAACCTCTTCCAGAAGATCGTGATTACAGGCAGCGACAAACTTGATGTTGAGTGCAATGGACTTGCGCGAGCCGACCGGCCGCACTTCCCGCTCCTGCAGCACCCGCAGCAGTTTAGCCTGCTGCGGCACGGGCAGAGAATTGATTTCATCCATGAAAAATGTTCCGTTGTTGGCGGTTTCCAGCAAGCCGGATTTACCACCACTACGCGAACTTGTGAAAGCACCATCCGCATAGCCGAACAGTTCTGACTCAAACAGTTCACTGGGAATGGCGGCACAGTTAATCGCAACAAAAGGTCCTTCTTTGTTGGCACTGGAATCGTGAATCATCCTCGCCGCGAGCTCCTTACCTGTCCCGGTTTCCCCTCGAAGCAGTACTGCGCCCGGAGTCGCACCGTAAACTTGAAGAAAATGCGTGACCTCCGCCATGCGACCAGACTGGTATATAAGCCCGCTGGCCTTGACTTCAGAACCGGATTTGCTCTGAGGCGCCGCAGTTACGGCATACAGGTGCCCCACTCGCCGGCCATCGATTTCAAAGGCGCTTTTCTGGACCCGGCACAGCCGGTCTCCGACTGGAATACCCTCGGCAACCGTATCTGGTATTTGCAGAAACCGGCTATCCAAAAACCGATCAATCCGCTTATTTCGAGCCAGTCCCTTTACCAGATTCAGGGCACTTCGGTTGAATCCGATGACCTGTTCGTCCCGGTTGGTGATGATGGTCGGACTGCTTGCACTATCCATAAGGAACTGCACAAACGCTCGGCGTTCGCCTTCCCGTTTGTGCTCGCCGGCGACGGCGATCGCCTTACGAACCATGTGTCGACAGGATTCGCGGGAGTAGACCATGACAAACGGCAGGCCTTCCTGCTCCGCCAGATCACAGATAAAACTGGAGCCAATCACTACACCGATGCCGTCTTTCTCAATACCATGGAAGGTTTCCCGCGCTTCCTCTGCTGTCTTGTAGGTACGGTGCACGATGTCGACACCTTCCACGTAGTCGAGGAATTCGGTCCATGTGCTCTGGTGCTCGTAGGTCAACAGGAGAATCTTGTTGCTGATCTGCCTGGCCTTCAGCACGGCATTGACCAGATCGGATTGCCTGAGCTCCAGTGCCACGACCGGCACCGGCAAGGTGTCTTTCAGGTAGTGCGCGTTTGCGCCGGCGCTGATAAACACATCCACGGCGTCGTGCTCAACCAGACGCCGCGCAGACATGAGGGCATCGCTGAAGATGCTGTCGATGATGATAATTTCAGCGATTGACTGGAATTCCGGGATCAGGGAATGGACCATTTTGCTGAGCTTGGAGTTGCCAATCAGGCAAACCTTCACCCGAGCCGCTTCAGCGTTATTGAACTCCATCATCACCTCCTCACTCCGGTTCTACTCAAAAAGCCAGGGCTCCAGGGCTCTTCGGTTCGCCTCGTAGGCCTGAATAGACTCTGAAAAAGTCAGGGTACGACCTATCTCATCCAGCCCGTTGAGGAGGTTCTCCCGCCGACCCGATTCAACCACGAAACGCCAGGTTTTCTTCGGACTGCGAATCTCGAAGTGCTCCAAATCCACCGTCAGTTCCAGACCGTCCGTGTCACTGGCCAACTCGAATAACTCGTCAATGGTTGCCTCGTCGAGTATTACCGGAAGCAGGCCATTGTTAAAGCAGTTGTTGAAGAAAATATCACCAAAACTGCTGGCAATAACCACGCGAACGCCAAAGTCCTTCAGCGCCCAGACCGCGTGTTCCCGGGACGACCCACAGCCAAAGTTTGCCCTGGCCAGCAGGATGGAAGCACGGTCGAAGGGCGCCCGGTTCAAAATGAACCCGGGATCCGGCCTGCGCTCCGAGGCAGGGATGTCCACATCACCCGGGTCCACGTATCGCTCATCATCAAAGAGGAAGTCTGCAAACCCGGTTTTCTCCAGCATTTTGAGATACTGCTTGGGCAGAATTGCGTCGGTGTCCACATTCGACCGGTCGAAAGGAACCACCAGACCGGTGTGTGTTTTGAATGCCTCCATCCTAAACCCCCCTCACATCGGTCAGTTCGCCTGCCAACGCAGCCGCAGCGGCCATCAGCGGACTCATCAGATGCGTCCGACCGCCCTTGCCCTGCCTGCCCTCAAAGTTCCGGTTAGAGGTGGAGGCACAGCGCTCACCAGGGTTAAGGCGATCGTCATTCATACCGAGGCACATTGAACACCCCGCCGCCCGCCACTCGAATCCAGCATTGCGAAAAATCATATCCAGACCTTCCCGCTCTGCCTGCAGTCGAACCTGGCCAGACCCGGGAACAATCAGAGCCTGTTTCACCGACCGGTGCACCTTCTGTCCTTGCACCAGGTTGGCGACGGCCCTCAGGTCCTCCATACGGGCATTAGTGCAGGAACCAATAAAAACCTTGTCAATGGCCACGCCTTTCAGAGACTGACCCGGCTCAAGCCCCATATAGTCCAGAGCACGCCTGACCGATTCCCGTTTGTCCGGTGCCAGTTGAGACAGATCCGGGGTCTTGCCGTCGATGCCGGTAACCATCTCAGGGGACGTTCCCCAGGTAACCTGGGGAACCAGCGCTTCCAATGAGAAATGCTCCTCGCGATCGAACTGTGCGTCCGCGTCCGATACCAGCGTGCGCCAGTACTCTCGCGCCTGCTCCAGACGCTTACCCGTGGGTGCCTGCGGTCGGCCCTGAACGTACTGTTCGGTCGCCTTGTCGTAGGCCACCATGCCGGCCCGGGCACCGGCCTCGATACTCATGTTGCAGATTGTCATGCGCCCCTCCATGGAAAGGTTCCGGATGGCTTCGCCGGCGTATTCAATGGCGTAACCCGTTCCACCTGCGGTACCGATGCGGCCAATCAACGCCAGGATCAGGTCTTTGGGTGTCACCCCGAATCCGGGCTGGCCCTCGAACACCACACGCATGTTCTTCTGTTTTTGGGTCCGCAGCGTCTGGGTGGCCAGTACATGCTCCACCTCACTGGTACCGATGCCCATAGCCAGAGTCGCGAAAGCGCCGTGGGTCGAGGTGTGGGAATCGCCGCAGACAATGGTCATCCCCGGCAGCGTAAGACCTTGCTCAGGCCCCACCACGTGTACGATGCCCTGTCGGGCGTCTTCCAGTTCGATCAACGAAACCCCGAATTCCTCGCAGTTGCGGGACAGCGTTTCCACCTGCTTTCGCGCGACTTTATCGGCAATTCCAGAAATACCGAGTTCCCGCTTTCGGGTCGGTACGGCATGATCGGGCACCGCGACGTTGGCGGCGATGCGCCAGAGTTTTCGGCCGGTCGCCCGCAGGCCGGAAAAGGCCTGGGGCGTGGTCACTTCATGCAGCAAATGGCGGTCGATGTAGAGCAACGCCGAACCATCAGGCAGCTCATCCACCAGGTGGCGCTGCCAGAGCTTGTCGTAAAGCGTACGCGCAGCCATGTTGTTATCCTCGTTATTGGCGTTGCACCGCAGCCTGAACGGTCTCCCAGTCAAGCCATTGGTAGAGTTCCTCGCCCCTGTCGGCATCCAGACGGTAGCCGCACCAGGTATCGAGCTTGCCTTCCTGAAGCGGTTCGATGATGCAATAGGGTCGTGCACAGTCGGGCTCACTCAGGCCGGCCGCCAGCAGACGGTCGCGGGCCCGAGCAAGCACGAGCTCAGCCTCGGCCTGACCGGCCGCATCGCCCTTTGCGAGAGCATTGACGTTCTGCTGAAAACCGCGCACATAGGCCTCGCGGTAGGTTTGACAGGCCTTCGGATCGGATGAGAGCCGTTCCAGAAACGCCTGTCTGTTGCTGTCGTTCTCCTGGCCCGAGGGTGTTGCTGCGCATCCTGCGAACAAGGCCACAGCGCCGGCCATCAGCGAGCTAGTCAAGAAACGCGAGCAGTTCGCTGAGAGACATAACGTCCGCATATTTGATCCCCAGATCCCGCAAATTCGCTTCGTGGGCGTCAGGATCCCTGTCTCCTACCGCTTCCCGCGGAATCAGGGTCCGATAGTTATGCTGAAGGCTGTCCAGCGCCGTGGCACGCACGCAGCCACTGGTTGTCAGGCCAGTAACCACTGTGCCGTCCACGCCGGCCGCCTTGAGCCGGTCATCCAGATCGGTTCCAAAGAACCCGCTGGCCCAATGTTTTACCAGGACCGGCTCGTCGCTCCGGGGTCGCAGCCTGAAGTCGATCTCCACGAGCCCGGAACCGGCCTCCAGCACGTTGAGTGCCGGCAGCTTTTCCCGGAATACCGAGGCCTGGGACGGCTCCGAATACGCAACGGTGGTGAAAAACACCGGCCAGCCGCGTTCCCGAAAACGCTCAAGCAACACCCGGTTGGCTTCAACCACGTCGTCCGACTGGGACGCCAGTGGGCTCTGTGACGGGTCGGTAAAACCGACGCTGAGATCCACGAGGATCAGCGCATAGCGCTGCCCCCGTTTCAGCACGTTGGACGACAGGGCCATCAGAGCACCCCTGCGGTGTTCCAGACCGGCGTTGCCGGCGCCGGCAATCCCGTCTCAGCCTCACAACGGGCCTTGATCTCCTCGATGGTACCACCCCGTGAGAACAGGGCGTCGGTATCACGACTGCTGGCCATCTCGGTGCGCAGGGCCTCGGTGGCCGTCTGGTCAATCGCGCCTTTCGCATCCAGGACCACACCATATCGAAGGGCACCCTCAACGCTGATCAGCCCCTTCACAACATCGGTTGCCACTGCCGCCGGATCCCGCTCCAGAGGGTTGCCCCAACCGCCGCCACCCCAGGTGTCGAAGACAACCAGGTCGCCTTTTTCCACCTTTATATGATCGCACTTGGAGGGCAGTACCTGGCGTTCGCCGTTGGCCTTCGCCAACTCCTTCCGGCTGCGCATACCGGGATCGCCACCGTTGACGCCCCAGGGATAGGTCAACCAGCGATCGTCGTGGATGGAAATTTCACCGTCCGCCAGCAAGCGATAGCCTACCCTTATGCCGTTGCCACCGCGGTGTTTACCGGCGCCACCGGAATCAATGATGGTTTCGTAGGTTTCGATGCGCAGCGGGAAGTAGGCTTCCACGAATTCATTAGGCACATTAGTGAAACCGGGCCAGAGGCTGTGGCCATCCGGGCCGTCGCCCACCGGCCGACCGGGAATACCACCAAAGCCGATCTGGAACAGCTGGAACCATTCGCCTTTTTCGTCATAACCGGAATACATGAAGTGAGGCGAATCAGAGAAGCCCGCGGCACTCATGGCATCCGGTGTGCCCTGACCCAGCAGACCGCCCATCACGTCAAAGATACGGCCGAGCAGATGGGTCCGGCAGGACAGCGCCGCCGGGAAATTCGGCTTGAGAATACTGCCCTGGGGAATACGAACCTCCACCAGATCGTAGAAGCCGTCGTTGAACAGGATCGATGGGTCAAACAGGTTGATGGTAAAGGCCCCAAAGAACATCTTGAACATCTCCTCGTTCAGGTAGAAGTTCACTGAAGACGGCGCCTGAGGGTCGGTACCCTCGAAATCAAAGATCGCCTTGTCACCTTCCCGCCACATGGTGCAACGGATGGTATAGGGCCCCAAACCGGCGCCGTCGTCACAGATGTAGTCCTCGAACGAGCGCTTGTCCTCTGGCACCACGTTGCGGATGATTTCCCGCATGGCGATATAGTTACGCTCCAGCATCATGCCCAGGGCACTGCTGAAGACGTCGTCACCGAAGCGCTCGGCAAATTCTACGCAGCGGCGTCCTGCGGTGCGGCAGGAAGCGACGATGGCGTTGAAATCCGAGCGGTTCCAGCGCGGCATCCGCACATTATGTAGGATCAACTCCAGCACATCATGGTTCAGCTCACCTTTCTTGTAGATCTTCACAGGCGGGATGCGAATTCCCTCCTCGAAGATGGTCTGGGCATCAGTGGGCAGGCTACCAGGCACCTTGCCACCGACATCCGACATATGGCCGAACATGGCGGCCCAGTTGATCAGGCGGCCGTCCTTGAACACCGGCACCAGCACCAGCCAGTCCGGAAGGTGGCTCACCGCGCCGTCACACATATAGGGGTCGTTTGTGAGGAAGATATCTCCTTCTTCGATGTCGCCACTGTAGGACTGGATGAAGCCCGTGATGAAGGAGCCGAACTGCCCCACCACCATCTTGCCCTCGTGATTGGCAATCATCGGGAAGGCATCACCCTGTTCCCGGATGCCGGGGGACATGGCGGTCCGGAACAGGACTGCATCCATCTCGTTGCGGGCGTTCGCCATGGCGTTCTCAATGATGTCGAGGGTCACGGTATCCACGTCGACCTTTTGCAACGGGTTGCTGTTTGGCTGAATGATATTGGCAGGCATACGATTACTCCTTGCCCTGGCGGCCGACAGGTTCAATCAAAAGGTTACCCACCTTGTCCACCTCCGCCCGATAGCCGGGGAAGACGACGGTGGTGGAATCCATTTCGGTCACGATGGCCGGCCCTGGCACAACATGCCCCGGGCAAAGTCGCTCGCGATCGTAAAGCGTGGCGTTATGATCGGCGCCGTTGAAGTAGATTGGGCTCTCACCGGTAATGGCCGCCGCCAGATCAGTTGCCTCGGCCGCCCACTCCCGTTCTGTAATATTTGGGCGCGGCGCTCGGGCGATGGCACGCAGGTTCACCAGTTCGTGCTCTTCGTCGAGAGAAAAGCTGAACAGCTGCTCGTGCTCGGCATCGAATACGCTCTGGACAAGACCAAGGCCCTGCTCCCGGAGGTCGTCTGGCGACACATCCTGAGTCAGGAGCAGTGCCTGGCCTTGGTAACGCAGGTCTGCCTGCCAGGTGATGGTCTGCTGCTCGGCCGGGATATCCTGCTTCTCCAGGGACTCGGTGACCTGACGGGTTAGCCCTTCCAGAATGCCGACTACACCGTCTTTATCAAGCTGGGAGAAACCCTTGATCAGGGATCGGGACGCCTCGTCTTTCACACGGGTGGTGGCATCGCCATAAGCGCAGAGCACACCGGGGGATGGCGGCACGATCACGGGCCAGGCATCCATCAGGATACCGAGGGCGTTGGCGTGCAACGGACCCGCGCCACCAAAGCCACACAGGGCGAATTCCCGCGGGTCATAGCCCTGTTCGACGGAAATCAGTCGAAGGGCCCCGAACATGTGCTCATTGGCAATTCGTACAATTCCCTCCGCCGCTTCTTTCAGAGGCACACCCATGGCATCCGCAACTTTCTGAACCGCGGCCTCCGCCAGATCCTTCCGGATTTCCATGTCGCCGCCAAGTTTCTGATTGGCAGGCAGGTAACCCAGAACCACGTTCGCATCGGTCACGGTAGGCTGATCACCCCCCTTGTTGTAGGCTGCCGGCCCCGGCTCTGCGCCGGCGCTGTCAGGGCCCACACGGAGCGCTTTAGTCAGTTCCGGTACAAACGCGATGGAGCCACCGCCGGCACCCACGGTCCGAACATCGACCGATGGCGCACGAACGGCCACATCCCCGACTCGGGTCTCCCGGCGCAAGCGTGCGTGGTTATCTTCGATCAACGCCACGTCCGTGGAGGTTCCGCCCACATCGAAGGTAAGCACTTTGTCAAAACCGCCCCGGGAACAGAACCAGATCGCACCGGCAACACCGCCGGCGGGGCCTGACAGGAGCAGGTTCACCGGTGTGTAAGATGCCGAGTCACAGGTGGCCAGGCCACCGTCCGAGCGCAGAATCGAAAGCTGCACGTCATCGGCCAGACGAGCCTGGATCTCCGCTTCGAGATGGTCCAGGTAGCTGGAGACCTCTGGACGCACGAAACTGTTGACCACCGTCGTCTCGGTGCGCTCATATTCCTGCATTTCCGGGACCACACGGGAGGAGAGTGATACCGGGATGCCCGGCATCACTTCCTCGGCAATCTCGGCTATGCGCTCTTCGTGCACGCCGCTGGCGTAGGCATTGATCAGCGAAACCGTCAGTGCCTCGATGCCGGCGTCACGCAACTGCTCGAGCTTCGCCCGAATATCCGCCTCGTCCAGCTGTGTTACCACCTCACCGCTGGCGCTCAGGCGCTCGACCGCCTCCACCGTGTGCTCCAGAGGTGCCAGCAGCGGCTGTTTGTTAAAAATAACCCAGCCGCCCAGGCCGCCGGGCACAAACGAGCGGGCAATATGCAACACCTGCTTGTAACCTTGGGTGGTAACCAGGCCCACATTGGCACCCTTTTGGGTGAGAATCGCGTTGGTGGCGACCGTGGTTCCGTGCATCACCGAGCGGATCTGCTTCGGGTCGATGCCCGATGTGCGGCAGATCTTCTCGATCCCGTTCAACACCCCCACGGACGAATCCGAGGGGGTTGAGGGAACCTTGGCGGTATAGGTTGCGCCGGTGTCATCGTTGATAAGGAGCAAGTCCGTGAAGGTACCGCCCACATCAACCCCTAGTCGAAAGCTCATACGTGTCTCCTGACTTTTTTCTGTCGGGTTTGGGCCGGGTCAGCGAACTGCTGCCTGCTCAAGCTCGCGCAAACTGATGGAATTGCCATCAAAACCATCGGTGTTGAGTTTGGCGCTGGGCGCCAGAACAAAGATGGTGGCGTGACGGCGCTGGTAATCGATCGTGAAGCCTGCGTTGGAGACAATGCCCCGGTCGCCATCCTCGGTCTCGATGGTGCGCAGGTTGTAGTTCATCCATTTCCAGAACTCGCCTTTCCGGTCATAGACGTCTGCCATGTAGAATCGCGGGAACTGGGCATCCATGTACATGACTTTCTTGCTGTACGGGTGCTCCGGCGGAGCAACAGCCTCGATCACCCAGACCTCACGGGGCTCCCACTGATCCTTCGGGTTCCAGTAGGGGGCGTTGTCCAGATCAACAATCGGGAACGCAGCACTGCCGCTGGCGTCCTCATTCCAGGCAGTGGACTGGCTATTGGCCACAACCAGGACCTTGCGCTTGCCAAGCAGCTTGTACTCCGGATACCAGGTGGGATGGGCGTTAAAGATCTCGATGTCGTCATTCAGCTGGTCGGTACCGCCGATCGGGTCCATCCAGGTGCCACCGGAGAGGCGGCGGGTGCGGCGGACCGATTTGATGTACGCCCAGCTGTCGTCCAGTTTCGGGCTGTCATAGCGAACGGTGAAAAGGCCCAGGCCACGGATGTCGGCAGGATAGGTGGCGTAAAGCAGCTGCTTCCACAGCACATCGCCGTCGCCTTCTACGGTGCTTTCCTCACCCAGACGCCCCTTCATGTAATAACGGCGCAGCACCCACTCCTGGGTACGCTCCAGGCCCCGTTCGTCATCCACAAACAGGTAGGCAAACTCCGGGTAGTCCTGGAAGTTCTTGGTGGGCTGGGCAACATGATGGTTCCAGATGAGTTTTTCCGCAGCGTAGTCGGTGTTCTCGTCCACGTTCGGGAACGGCATGCCGGCCTGCCAGCCTTCCATCATTCGGGTGTCCGGATTGAACGTGGCGCTGGCCGAATACTGCTTGGTGGCCGCCATGTAATCCTCACCCAGTTTGATGGGCTCCGGATCCTTCAGGGTGATCTCCAGGCCCTCTTCCCGGATCAGTCGCTTCTGCAGATCAGTCAGCAGACCGTCAACGCTGTCACCGTGGAAGGTATCTGACAGACGCTGGTCCAGGTTACCCGCATTGATGGTGTCCCCGGCCGACAGTTCGGCGGCCTGCAGGAAGCTCGAGCCGGCCATAAGGCCCACAGCGAGGGCGAGACTCTTAACGGATATCATTGTTTTCATTGTTACTCTCCTCATGTGCTCAGAACTGGTAGGTCAACCGGGCAAGCAGCTGATCGTTGCCGGAGAAGTACCCGAACAGGTTGGTATCGTTGAAACCCTGAAGAGGGCGCTCCTGATCCTTCTCGTGGAAGAAGATGTCCGCCTCCAGGCGC
Source organism: Marinobacter sp. es.048 (assembly GCF_900188435.1). Lineage (NCBI taxonomy): Bacteria > Pseudomonadati > Pseudomonadota > Gammaproteobacteria > Pseudomonadales > Marinobacteraceae > Marinobacter > Marinobacter sp. es.048. Next base: position 1,667,161 of record NZ_FYFA01000001.1, on the reverse strand, counting down.
ACGCGGATGTGGTCGCCGTAGGCCAGCTCGACCGCCGGAATGACAAAGCCACCGCCGTAGGTCAGATCCGAGCCGATGGCCAGGGACGGGTTGATCTGGTCGTTGGCGTAGTTGGTGGCCAACACAGCGGTGATGATGCTGCTGAATTCCTCGGTCTCGCCGCCGAAGCCAGCGAGATTCACCAGTTGCTCCTCTTTCTCGTAGTCGGTAATCCAGTTGTTAAACAGCTGAACCGTGAAGAAGGAGGGCCGGCTGGTGCCCAGGTATTGCTGCAGATCAAGCTGCTTGTCGATCCGGAACATGGACCGGAACAGCTTTTTCTCTTCAATGCCACAGAAGCCCGGAAAGAAACCACATCCGGGACCTTCGGCGATACTCTCGATGCCGACGTTGTAGGGAGCATTCGGGATGTAGGCCAGTTCGGTGCTGAACACCAGGTCCGGACCCGCGAAGTAGTTGTTGGCGGTTACGCCAAAGACATCAATGAACGGATAGATGAACTCACCGGCCTCGGTGGCGCCGCCCTCGTAAACGCCCTCATAGGGTCCGGTCTGCAACTGCGGCTGGCCCGGATTGGTGGCCGGATTGGGATTGACCACCGGATTCGGGTTGGGACCCCGGAACCAGCCCACCGAGTATCCCCAGTCGCCAGCCAGACCACTCCAACGAAGGCCGAAGGAGTCGTCATCCATGTCGGCGTCCGGGTGGTCGTAGTTGTACTTCACGTTGGCGCCAAACGGGGCCGAGGCAAAGGTGATGCCCTTGTTCGGATTGTTAGCCCAGCGGCCGCCTTCCACGTCGTAGCTGTTGCCGCGGTCTTCGCCATCATTGAGTTTTCCGGGGATGTACAGCACCTGCAGGCTGCCATCAAGGTCGAAGAACTGCTGGGTCAGGTTGATCATGTTAAGGGGTTTGCGAAGTTCCTCGTTTTCCGGCTCCAGGAAGGAGCGCCAGCGAAAGTCGTAACCGTGCACCACATCCAATAGCTGGAAGAAGTCGGTTTCGCCCCAGACCACCTGCTGGCGACCCACCTTGATGTTGGTGGAATCGGTAAGGTCACCCTGCACCCAGAATTCCCGGAGTTCCTCATCGTCGTAGACGTCATCGCGAAGGTTAACGCTGGAGCCTGCGGCACCACCGGTAGCCGCCCACTCATCCATTACGTCCTGAAGATCCTTACCGTAGTCGGTCGGTGATTCGCGGGAAATCCGGCCAGTTATCTTGGTCCGCCAGTTACCGAAGTCACGGTACAGATCTAGCTTGCCAACGGTGCGCGCCATGGACAGGTCGTAGCGGTAGTCGTCCCTCTGCTCGCCGTCCGGGCCGATCAATGTCGGATTCTCGAGGTTCCAGGAGAGGTACTGGCGAATGTACCCGCTGACCTCCCAGTCCTTGGTCAGCCAGTCTTCCTCGGCTGAGGCCACCTGAGGCATACCCACCGACGCTGCCAGCACAGCACCGGCCAGAAGGCCTCGCTGCAAGGGGCGGTGAATCGAGGTTGAGTTTTTGTTTTCTCTCTTCATGTTGGTACCCATCATCAGTGAGTGGATTGCGCCAGCCGTTCCATACCTTGATCGGATTCGGCCTTTAATGGGCGGTCACCGAAGATGAACTTCGGCTTCAACACCCGAACCAGGGATGGCATCACGAACAGCGAAGTGAACGCTGAAACGAGCAACCACAGCCCAATTAAGGTGCCCATCTCCGCCTGGAATCGCAGCGAAGACAGGGACCAGAACAAAACGCCGGCCGCGAGGGTCACAGACGTGAGGAGCACGCCGCGGCCGGCCGAAAACAGGGACTGGCGGATCGCATCCATGGGGTCCGCCTCGGGATCTTTTTCCAGGTACTCCTTCACCGAATCGACGATGTAGAACGCGTAGTCCACGCCCAGGCCAATGCCGAGGGCCACCACCGGCAGGGTGCTGATACTCATGCCGATGCCCTGCCACGCCATGAAGGCAAAGGTCACCACGTTGGAGATCAACACCGGAACAATGAAAAAGATGCCGCTGGCCGACGAGCGGTAGACGGCAAGGCAGGAAAGAATGACCACCAGCAGGGCCAAGGCGATGGCCTCGATCTGGTCGGACAGCAGGATTTCGTTGACCGCGGCAATAATGCCCAGGGAACCACCGGCCAGGCGCACATCAACGCCTTCCAGGGGATTATCTTCAATATATCGACGGATCTGATAGGTCGCCTGGCGCAGGGTTTCGCCCTGACGGTCCCGGAAGAACAGAATCACCGAGCCGTTCTGGAACAGTGGGTCGGCGAACTGTGCGAGATCGTCTGGAGCTGCGCCCTGCATATAGAAGCTGATCAGTTCGCCATTCTCCAGTTGGGTCGCGCCCAGCTCCCGGTAGCGGGGGTTGCCCTCGTACAGGTTGCGGCGCACATCCACCACAATATCAGCCAGTGAGACACTGCCTCCCACTGAGGGCAGGCGCTCCATACGGCGCTGGAAACCCTGCATCCAGGCCAGGACATCCGGGCGCTTGAGCGCGTCCTCCTGCTCGCCCTCCAGCACTACGAACATCTGCTCGGTGCCGGGGTAATTGGCGTTGATCAGGGCGCTGTCCCGGTTGAACTGGGAATCTTCCCAGAGGATGGGCGAACCGGTTGTAGCGTCGCCGATGGTCAGATCCGTGGCCTTGAACACGAGAGCGGCAACAAGTATCAGCGTGACTGGCAAGACGAAGAACCTGGCCCGGGTCTCGACCACCTTCACGGCCACAGACAGCACAGCATTCAGTAGGAAGCGCAGGTTCAGCGGATGGGCATTGCGCAGAGGCGCCTTGACCCAGCTCAACAGCACCGGCGTGAGAATCACCGCAGAGAAGCCGATGGTCATCACCCAGATCGCGCCGATGATCGATACTTTCTGCAGAAGCGGAATGGGTGTGAGCACCACGCAGAGGATGGCACCCGCATCGGACACCAGCCCAAGCAGACCGGGACGGAACAGTTCCTTCATGGTCTGCTCGGCGGCCTTGCGCGGCTGCACACCTTCGCCGTCACAGAGGTCGTCAAACCGGGTGATTAACTGAACTGCGTGGCTAAAGCAGCGCGCGGTGATGATAAACGCCACCACAATCACCAGTGGATCGAAGTTGAAGCCCAACAGAACTCCGATACCCAGGGCCCAGATGGTCGACACCACGCCACTGAGTAGAGGCAGCAGGGTGCCGCGCCAGGTGCGGTTCAGCAGGAACAGGGCAAACAGCATGGCGCCGAGGGAAATCAGGGCAATGGAGACCGTTTCATCCAGATAGAAGTCGACCCAGCCGTAGAGAATAGGCTCCCCCACCACATGATGCGTTACCTGATCGGCCACCGGAGAGGCATCCAGAATGGCCTGGACCTGGGGGAAAATTTTGCTGTAGTCCACCAGATGGTCATAGAAGTCCATCTGGATCAGGGTCGAGGACAGGTCGTGCTCAACGTAGATGCCGTAAACCAGCGGGTTGTTGATGATGGCCTCGCGAAGGGCCTCGATGCCGGCATCGGTTCCAGGAACATCCGGCCACATCAGAGGTACGCTCTCGATACCCATGGACGAAGCGCTGACGGACTTGAGCTTGCGAGAAGCCAAAGAGACCACTTGGAACGGGTTCACGCCGCTCACCTTTGCCAGCTCCCGGGTAATCCGTTGGACTTCCTCCAGGATCGGCTGGGTCATGATATCGCCATCACGAGCCTGGACCAGGATCGACACCTTGTTGCTGCCGCCGAATGTATCCTTGTAGGTCTCGTGCACGTCCACGTATTCATGGTTGCTGGGCACCATATCGCTGAACACGGTTCGTACGTCGATCTTCAAAAGGGTCAGCGCCATTAACAGAGTGGACCCGAAGATAATGGCAGTCACCCAAACCCGGTGACGGATGCAGAATTCGGACAGGGAACGGGCAAATACACTGATCATGATCAGATCCCCCCTGCCATGGCATCCGGCCAGTTCTGCCAGCTGTCATCAGAAAGCAGTCCAATCGTCTGGCCCGCGATCAGAACACCATTCTCTACCGGCTGGAGTCGTGCGTGGTATCCGTTGGCAAAATTACCGGGCTGCAGCGCCTGCCAACGAACGCCGTCCTCCGAGCTGAGCAGCACGCCGCCATTGCCGGTGGCAAGCCAACGCTGCTTGTCATGGACTACATCGTAGAGGTGCTCGGTGGTGGGTGATCGGGCTTCTTCCCAGGTCTGGCCACCGTCCGCGCTATGGAAAATTACGCCACCATTACCAACCACCACTCCGTGGTCGCCATGAAAGGCCACCGAACGCAGGCTCTCGTAGCCCAGTTCCTCGCCCTGCCAGGACTGTCCATTGTCCCCGGAATGATAGAGGGTGCCGAACTCGGCGGTAATCCAGATTTCACCGCCCGTGGTCCTGGCGATGTCGTTGAGAGCAACGTCCCCTTCGATACCGAGGTTCTGCCATTGGGTGGCTTCGGCATCGGAGCGGAACACCGCGCCCATTTCTCCGATAGCCCAGAAATGGCCATCGATCCACGCTACTTCAATCAGCTTGCCGGCAATGTCGGACACTGGCAGCTGCAGCGGCTCCCACTCACCGTCGCCATGATGCCGGAAAGTCCAGCCAGCGTTTCCGACCGCCAGAACGGTGCCATTATCAGCGGAGGCAATGCCCTGCAGGTTGACGTCCTCGGGCATCACATGCCGACGCCAATCCTCGAGCGTTTCCCCGCCTTCAAGAACCAGGCCGTTGTTGCCCGCAAACCAGTACCGGCCAGCTTCTGACGCGCTGACGTCGTAGAACAGATCCCTCGGTTCATTCAGCGGCTGGGGCAGAGGCAGAGGCTCCACACCAGGCTTGATGAAAGCCGCGGCGTAGGCCAGGCCACCAACAATGGCCCAGGGTGCCAGCTGCGCGGTCATGCCAAGCACCTTAGCCACCATGACCAGCCTCCCCGCGCAGCTTGGCACTCTGCTGACTTAACCAGCGGAAACTTTTTCCACCGAGGGAGACACCGGTAAGCTCTTCGGCCAGATGAACCACCGGAATCAGATCCAATGGGTCGATACCCGTGTCGTAGCCCATGCTGTTAAGCAGAAGCACCACATCCTCGGTGGCGACATTGCCGGTAGCACCTGGTGAAAATGGGCAGCCGCCGAGGCCTCCGATGGAGGAATCGAATTCACGGACGCCCCGATCCACCGCCACTGTAATATTGGCAAGCGCCATGCCTCGGGTATCGTGAAAATGACAGGACAACCGGTCGGCGCCCACCTCCGGGACAACCAAGTCGAGTACCTGCCGAACCTGTGTCGGATTGGCGGCTCCGATGGTATCGGCAATGATGATCTTGGCAGCGCCAGCCGAACGCATGAGCCGGGCGAATCGGGCAACCACCTCGGGATCGACCAGCCCCTCGAAAGGACACTCGAACGCGACCGCCAGATATGCCTGCACCTCGACACCTTCACGGTGACCTCGTTCCACGATGGTTTTACAGACGTCGGCAGTTTCGTCCAGGGACATCCGTATATTTTTCTGATTCATGGTGTCGGTCACTGACAGCACCACGTTGACGACTTTCGCGCCCGCGGCCGTCGCCAATTGGTATCCTTTCATATTGGGAACCAGCCCGGCGTAGCGAACTTTGTCGACCGCCGGCAGTCGGCCAAACAGCTGATCGGTACCCGCCATCTGGGGGACGGCTTTCGGAGAAACGAAACTGCCGACTTCAATGTTGCGCAGCCCGGCACCCACAAGTGCCTCGATCAACTGCGCCCTGCCGTCCACACTCAATGTCTTGCCCTGGCTCTGTAGGCCGTCGCGGGGTCCGACGTCGTTGACACGTACCTTCATGGCTGTCTCCTTATCCGATGGCCTGCATGCCTTTGAGTTCTGCAATCCGCTCGTCGCTGTAGCCAAGCGATTTAAGAACATCTTCGGTGTGCTGCCCCAGCAGAGGCGGCGCAGTGTAGGAGTCTGAAGAGTCGACGCTGAGCTTGATCGGATTCCCCGGCGCCTTGACAGAGCCGCCGTCAAACTGGGGAATGTCCACCACCATGTTGCGGAACAGAACCTGGGGATCGCTCAAGGCATCGGAGAACTTGTTGACCGGGGCGCAGGGAATACGGGCGCTAGAGAGCAACTCCACCCAATGTTCCGTGGTGTTGGTCTTTAAAAGATCGGTCAGAATGCCGTTGATCTTGTGCTTGTCTGCAAATCGACCGGGCTGGGTCTTGTAGGCCGGATCCCGCAATTCATCGATACCCAGAAGCTCGACCAGGTTGTCCCAGAAACTGTCGAAAATGACCGCAATAATCACAAAGCCATTGCTGGTGCGGAAGGCATCGTAGGGAACATGGACAAAGTGGCCATTACCGATCGGAGACGGGTTGTCGCCGCTCAGGAAATACATGGTGGCCATGTAGTTGAGCATGCTGATCTGGCAATCGAGCATAGAAATGTCGACGTGCTGGCCGTAGCCGTTCACCGCTCGGGAGTGGAGGGCTGCCAAAACGCCCATCACGGCAAACATGCCGCCGCCAAGGTCGCCAATAGGAATGCCTGCCCGGGCCGGATGCTCGGCATCGTGCCCGGTAATAGACATGCCGCCACCAATGCCCTGCACCACCTGGTCAAACGCCGGGCGCTTGAAATTGGGACCGGCCTGCCCGAAACCAGTTACCGAACAGGTGATGATGCGAGGATTCACTTTCGACAGGTGCTCGTGATCAATCTTGAGCTTGGTAGGCACGCCGGCGGAAAAATTATCAAGCACAACGTCGGCATCCTTGACCAGATCGTAAAAAGTCTGAAGGCCAGCCTCGGATTTCAGGTCAATGCAGACGCTCTTCTTGTTGCGGTTGAGAGTAATGAAATAGGCGCCGTGACCGTTGTAGGAATTGCGGGGATCCTTGGCGAGTAGTGAACGGGTGCCCTCGCCTTTCAGGGGCTCTACCTTGATGGATTCTGCTCCCAGGTCGGCCAGCAGCATTCCTGCGTAAGGGCCGGACAGCATGTGGGTCAGATCAATTATCCGGACGCCTTCCAGTGGTTTAGTCATAGTCAGTCAGCACACGGTTGTTGGATTGGTGTTGTTGTTCATCAACTGGACGAACCGTTTACACCCAACATCGCAAAGCCGGTGCCAACTCTTGATAGACACAAAAGGAATCTTTCAAGCCATTGAAAAATAGGTATTATTTCGTAGGTAGAAACACGTAACAGAGGGCTGTCAGATAAAGAAAACCATTTCACTTTGAAATTCTTTAATTCAAAGTGAAATGGTTTTGAGGCTTGACCAAGATGCTAACTCCGGACTGGAGGTAGCCAGACCTTCTAGAGCCCGGAGAACGTAAAATCCACCTCCGGCTTGCGGCCGTCGATAATATCCGCAAGGGCCGCGGCGGAACCACAGGAATGGGTCCATCCCAGGGTACCGTGTCCGGTATTCAGATAGAGGTTGGCGAAGTGGCTTTTCCCGATGTACGGCACGTTGGAGGGCGTCGCAGGCCGCAAACCGGTCCAGAACTCGGCCTGATCCCAGTAACCTGCTTCGGGCATGACTTCCGCTGTGCGGCGCACGATAGCGCGGCAGCGGGTGTAGTTCAGTTTCCGGCTGTAGCCGTTCAGTTCGGCCGTACCCGCCACACGCATGCGATCGCCGAGGCGGGAATAAACCAGCTTGTACTCGTCGTCAGTGAGGCTGACATTGAACGCCGCCTCCTCGTTCTTCACCGGCACCGTAATCGAATAGCCTTTGGCCGGGTAGATGTTGAGGAAAATACCCAGCTGCCGGGCAAGCGCCGCGCTGAAGCTGCCCATGCTCAGCACATAGGCATCGGCGCGCAGCGTCTCATGATGGCCGTCTCGGAGGGTCTGGATCCCAAGTACCCGCTCGCCGGCGCGTTCGAAGCTCAGAATTTCAGTGCCGTACCGGAACTCTACGCCGGCCTCCTCGCAGCGTTTTGCAAGATTCTGGGTAAACATCCGGGCATCACCGGATTCGTCTTCAGAGGTGTAGGTTGCCCCGGCGATCCGGTTGCGGATCGGCTTGAGTGCCGGTTCCAGTTCAACCGCCCTGTCCGCATCGATAATCTGACGGTCACACCCCAGATCCTGCATGATCCGGGTCGGCTCCATGGCGCCGTCAAATTCCTCAGGATTGGTGTAGAAGTGCAGGATACCCTTCTCAAGATGGTCGTATTCTATGCCCGCTTCCTTTCGCAGAGCCTGCAACTGGCTGCGGCTGTAGGTGCCAAGATTCACCATCTGGCGGATGTTGTGGGCAGCCCTGGCTGACGTGCATTGACCCAGAAAAGAAAGCGCCCAGCGCCACTGGGCGGTATCCAGGTTTGGCCGGAACAGCAAGGGCGCGTCTGGCTGGAACAGCCATTTCAATACTTTCAGAGGGGCTGACGGGTTGGCCCAGGGCTCCGCATGGGAAACAGAGATTTGACCGCCGTTGGCATAACTGGTTTCCAGGCCGGCCTGGTTCTGGCGATCAACCACGGTTACCTGGTGCCCCTGCTTTTGCAGATACCAGGCCGTGGTAGTACCCACAACGCCTGCACCCAAAACCAGTATATGCATGCTTGCCTCCGGTCGAACGGAACCCACCATCCCACAGGATATTCCCGGGAATTTCCGGCCAGATTCCGGTTGATATAAAACTAGGGATTCGTTGTTCGAGGGCTCTATTGTAACGTGAGCATGCGGGAATTGCGTGTTATACCATCAGCCACCAGCGCGCTTTACTGTCCACCCCTTCTGTTCAAGCAACGGAACCAGAAGGTCCCGCTGGTCACCCTGGATTTCGACCACACCATCTTTTACTGTGCCACCGGTGCCGCATTTGGCTTTCAACACCTTGGCGTAGGCTTTGAGCTCTTTTTCATCCAGAGGAATGCCGGTAATCAGGGTGACACCTTTGCCTTTGCGGCCCTTCGTTTCCCGGCTCACCCTGACTATGCCGTCCCCCACAGGTCGTGATGCTTTGCTGCAGATACACTCATTCACCGGGTTGCGGCAATCCGGGCACATGCGGCCCTGCTCGGTCGAAAAAACCAGTCCGCCCTCAGATCGCTTCTTCATTCTGTCTCCGTGCTATTCCTTTCTTATAACGCCTTCAATCCAGACCGGGAGGATACTTGGTAAACATTTCGGCCACGACCTCGTCGATCAATTCTCTCCGGGTCTCGGGTGACTGGTTTTCATTAAGATAGCGCCGACTGGCGGCGCGCCAGACAACTTCTTTCGACTTGCTGTCTGCCAGTTCTACAACCAACTTTCCCTCTTCAATTTCACGCACCGGTGGCGGTGCAGACAGAGCCCAGCCGAAATGTCCGCTGCCAAAACCAAATCCGAGTCCCAGCCCCGTCTGCTCAAGCCTCTCTTCCGGCACAATCTGCCAGCTGACCAGCAAATCCGCCTCTACTGCAGGTACCTGTCGCAGCGCCTTCCGGTTCAGCTCACGCTCCACGGCGCTGCGCACCCGGGTTCCGTCCAGAGACGTAAAGGATGATGAGTCAGTGCCAGTGGCGAACGCCCAGGAGGAATAGTTCCCGAAAACCACAGACGAGTTGTAGTCGGTTACTACATTGCTGGCGCAACCGGTCATGGCCAATGTAAGAACCGCTAACATCAGAAAACGCATCATGATTTCTGTCCTCAATTTAGAAGGTCGCTATTGAAACAGTATACGCATAGCAGACGTGTGACGATGCCCCCGGGATCCATCACCTTTCAAAACTGTAATCCAGCTTCTGGGCATCGCAGAAAGCCCCGAACTCAGCCTGGAGGTCCTCCGGAACCAGTACCCGCGCACGAACGGATACCCCATAATCGACAGACTCCACCGATGCGCCGTTAACATCGCACCAATGGCGCAAGGGCTGTTCATAGGCAAAGGACAGGGAAACCTGCGCGTCTTTCATGGGTTTCTGCACCACCCGGCCAACCGCTGACAGAACACTCTCAGCCGCGCCGGCATAGGCCCGCACCAGTCCGCCGGCACCCAACTTGATACCGCCAAAGTACCGGATAACCATCACCAGGACATCGCCCATATCCTTGTGCTGAATCACATTCAGAATTGGCTTGCCTGCCGTTCCTGAAGGCTCACCATCGTCGTTCATGCCGGCCTCGGCGGCGGAACCGGGACGACCGATCTGGTAGGCCCAACAGATATGACGGGCGTCCGGATGGTCCCGGTGGGCATGTTCCAGCCAATCCTTCACTTCTTCGCGTGAGCTCACGGGCGCTACCCGGGCAATGAACCGGCTTTTCTTCACTTCCGTTTCACGCTCAAGGTATCCTGCGGGAACGGGGTAATCTTTTTTCATGGACACCGACCTATGGCCTCTGAAGACGAATACAACAACCCGGGCATTGCCAAACCCGCAAAAATCCGCAAAGCGGCCTGCGGGATCCGCTTTGACGAGGACGAGCTGCAGGAGGGTATCGACTTTTCCGGGGCAGAGAAACTGAAGCCCTGCAATCCGGAGCCCGAATCAGCCGCCCCCGAAAAACACCGGAAGGCGAAGCGTCACCCGTAAGCCACCACGCTCACCGGCCTCTGCCGCTATTGCCCCATCGTGGGCGGCAACGATGTCTCTGGCAATCGCGAGGCCCAGCCCCCAACCCGTGCCTCCACGGGACTTGTCCGCTCGAAAGAACGGCTCGAAAAGCTGGCCGATCAGTTCATCCGGAACGCCCGGCCCCTCGTCATCAACCGTCAGAATCAGCCAGTCATCGGAAACCGCTACGGTCAGATGAACCGCCCTGCCAGGCGGTGTGTGATCGAGGGCGTTTTGAAGGATGTTGTCGATAGCTCTCTGTAGAAGCCCTTCATCACCCAGCACCGATGCCCGTGAACTTTCCGGTGAGACCACGAGTTTGCAGTCCACACCCTGATGTTCGGCGTAGTCTGCGGCATCCTTGAGGACCTGATTGATCACATGCACCAACCTGAGGGGCTCCCGCTCAATATCGCCGCCGGCTTCGGTAACCCGGTATAACGTCAGTATCTGGCCGGTCATGGTTTCAAGCCGTTCATTCTGACGCAGAATGCTCGCCATCAGTTCCTCATCCGCACCGGCCTCGTTTGCCAGCTCAATGGCAATACGCTGGCGGGTGAGCGGCGTCCGGAGATCGTGGGAAATATCCCGAAGCAGGTGTTTCTGGCGCTCCAGCAGACTGCAGAGCTGTTCGGTCATGGCATTAAAGGCGGTTGCCAGCTGCCCCACCTCATCCCTGCGTTGTGCGATCTTTTCGCTGACCCTGAGGGAATTATCCCCGCCCGCAATCGCCTGGGCCGTGGTTTCCATATGCCTCAACGGTCGTGATACCAGGCGGGCGATCCACCAGCACGCCAGGGAAATCATCAGCAGGGCCAGCCCGAGCTCGATAGCCCTGAAGAATCTGGGGTTGAGCCAGCCGGCGCCCTGTACCCGGGGCCAGGCCACCAACCGGTAACCACCGCCCACATCCAGAACCGCAGGTTTCTGCGGATACCAGCCGGATTTCATGCGGTCGCGAATGAACGAGGGCAGCTTGCCATCGTTTTCATCCTGTTCGAGCAGCACCAGAAACAGTTCAAGACGTTCGCCCTCGTCCCGCAGAAAGCGCCACGCGCCGCCACGATCACCGGCCTCACGTATTGCAATGGCCTCTTCGGCCAGATCCCTGAGACCTGCCTGGCGCTCGATGGCTTGCCGCTCCCGGTCCAGAAGCATCCTGGTCGCAAGGTTACTGGCCACCACGGTGACCGCCATGGCCAGCCAGATCGACAGGAAAATCCGCCAGAACAGAGGGAACATGGGCCGCCGCCTCATTCCGGCACCCGATAGCTGTAACCCAGCCCCCGAACGGTTTCTATTCTGGGCGGGTCGTCGTTGCCCAGTTTTTTGCGAAGATTGCTGATGTGCATATCAAGAGTGCGGTCGTAAGCCTCCAACCGTCGACCGAGGGCCCATTGCATGAGATCGGGTTTGCGGACCACGCTGCCTGCGTGCGCCAGGAGAACCTGCAGAACTTCGTATTCGGTAGCCGTCAGCTCCATGGCCACATCGCTCTGATAGATACGGCGATGGCCGGGTTCTACCCGCAGGTCGCCATAAGTCCGGGCAGCATTGACTTCGGTTTTCTGGTCCCACGCTATCCGTCGCAAAAGCGCCTGCAGCCGGGCCACCAGCTCACGGGGATTGCAAGGTTTCGGAATATAGTCATCGGCCCCCACCTCGAAACCGACGATTCGATCTGTTTCATCTCCCCGGGCGGTCAGTAGTACCACAGGCAGATGGGTCTCTGCTCTCAGCTCGCGCAATACCTCAAGGCCGCTGATATCCGGCAGCATGATGTCGAGCACGACAATATCGCAGTCCTGACCCAGCGCCAGGGCCAGGCCATCACGGCCATTGGCGGCCTCACGGACGGTAAATCCCTGATTGCTCAGGTAACGGCCCAGCAATCCCCGCAATTCATCATCGTCCTCGACCAGTAACACCCTGTTCTGCATCTCGCCTCTCCACCTGTCGTGCCGGCCACGGTTGCTGCCTGAAGTCTAACACGCTACCCGCAAGCCGCTGATTCGGGCCTGGCCACTTTGCAGAACCTTTACACTGGCTCCCGGGGTGATCAAAAGCCGTCTTCTGACGTATGGTATCGGGTACACAAAGGAGTTTTCTCTCACCATGTCAGAACCCGGACCAGCGACTCTTACACTGGAAGCCTGCACCAGCATCAACGATATTCCTGCCCGCGACTGGGAGCGGCTGGCAGGGCATACCAATCCTTTTCTTCGCTACGAGTTTTTCCAGGCTCTCGAAGCGTCCAGCTGCACCTCCCCAGAGACCGGATGGTCACCAAGCCACCTCGTGTTCCGGATGGCTGGCAGGATTATTGGCCTGGCGCCGGCTTTTCTGAAGAGCCATTCCATGGGGGAGTATGTTTTTGACTGGGCCTGGGCCGATGCCTATCAACGGCATGGGCTGGCGTACTATCCAAAATTACTGATCGCCATTCCCTTCACGCCCTCCTCCGGGCCAAGACTGTTGCTGGATCCCGAGCTTCGACAACAGCTGACACCGGAACAGATTCATCACATGTTGGACACACTGACGGACGAACTTGGGGCCCACTCCTGGCACCTGCTCTTTCCGGACAGCGAGGACCAGAAACTGCTCCACCACGAGCAGGAGCTACACCGCATCGGATGTCAGTTTCACTGGCATAACCACGACTACCGGAATTTCGAGGATTTTCTGGCAGCGCTCACGTCCCGCAAGCGCAAGTCGATCCGCAAGGAACGTCGCCAGGTTGCGGATCAGGGTATTTCCTTTACGCGCTTTCACGGCCGGGATATTCCGGAGCATGTGTTATCCGCGTTCTACGTTTTTTACCAGGCAACCTACCTGAAACGGGGCCAACGGCCGTACCTCAACAAGCGATTCTTTGAACTGCTTCTGGAACAGCTGCCCGGGCATGTGCATCTGGTCATGGCCGTGCGCGAAGGCGAAATGATTGCCGGCGCCCTGTTCCTGGCGGGCAAAACCACCCTCTATGGGCGTTACTGGGGGTGCCTGGACGAATACAACCACCTGCACTTTGAAACCTGTTATTACCAGGGTATCGAATTGGCTATGGATCTGGGGCTGAGCCATATCGACGCCGGCGCCCAGGGTGAACACAAGCTGGTACGAGGCTTTGAACCGGTCATCACCCACTCCTGGCATGGTATTTTGCACCCCGGCTTCCGCGAAGCCATCGAGAACTTCACCCACGAAGAAGCGGAACACGTCCTTGGTTACTTTAACGATGCCGAATCCGCACTGCCCTTTCGACAGCAGACGCCGGATTAACTTCTATACTGATAGACCCAGACAGGATTTGCGCGGGGGTCAGACACTATGGATACAGACCCAATGTGGAGCATGTTATCAGCAGGCGGCCTGCCGTTTCTGCTTTCGGCGGTAGCGCTGGGCCTGGCCGTTATTGCCCTGTTTATCGGATCGGGAGCTCGTCGCCGCAGTCAGGACCAGTTAACCGCGCTGCGGGAGCGTTCCGATACGCTATGGCGGGAAGTTGACGACATACGGGTGGCACAATTCAATCGTCCCGGTGAGACCGTCAATGGCGCTTCGGGCTCCCCAGTGGAAGAAGCCCGCTATCAAACAGAAGTGGAAGCCTACGCCAAGATCTGGCCCCAGGTATGGCATCTTCATGAACGCCTGGGCATGTTCCTGAGGGCGGTTGAAGGCGGCGAGGCGGCCGGCGAACTCAGACTGGAAGCTCGTAATGCGGCCCTGGAGGCCCGAAATCTGCTTAACCGGAACCGCCCCTTCTGCACAGAGTCAGTCGATGAACTGGTTACCCGGCTGATCGATGCCGAGATCAAGGCGCACCTTGCGGCCTGCCAGTATCTGGACCTGCTCAAAGATGTCTCGAGTGACTCATCCAATCACGACCGCCGGGTATTGCAGGACAAGTGCCACAGCCTGCATGAGGGCGAAGCCCGAGAACTGATGAACCAGCTGGTTTCGTCCATTCGGCACCGGGCAATCAGAAGCAACTGAGGGGTATCTGTTTAGCTGTTGGCGATACGAAACCCTACTTTCATTACCACCTGATAGTGGCCAACCTTGCCATCAACGATATGGCCGCGGGTTTCGGTTACCTCAAACCACTCCATATTGCGGACGCTTTTTCCACACTCCTCAAGGGCGTTCTCGATGGCATCTTCAATGCTCTTCTTGGAAGAACCGACAATTTCCACTTTTTTATAAACGTGATGGTCAGACATAAAAGCCTCCTGAAAATTGCAACTTGTACCTTTCAGCCTAGAAGACAGGCTACCTGCCAGCAAACCGCAGCCCGGCGGCGCCCTCATCTGACAACTAACGACCGGCGTATCTGTTCACTACAATCGACATCGTAATCCGGAACTTTCTGCTCCCCACAGAGTCCCGGTTATCCTCACACTTTGGATAAGGTTCATGAAACGAATTCTCAAATACACCGGTTGGTTCCTCGGTGCCGTGTTCCTGCTACTTTCCGGCCCGATTCTGCTTGCCACCAGCAGCCTGCAGGGAGCCGAGACCTGGCAAACCGCGACCCGGGAAAGTGCCCGGATTGCACCTCCGCCCGACCAGGCCGAGGAGGCCATCGTTCAAGTCTACGGCGCCCGGGCCTGGAGTTGGCGGGGTTACTTTGCCGTTCATACCTGGATAGCCACCAAGGAAAAAGCCGCCAGCCACTATCGTGTTCATGAGGTAACCGGATGGCGAAGCTACGTGGTCAATTCCCGCCCGGGCGAACCGGATAGACACTGGTACGGAGCGAAACCGGAGCTCTATGCCGATATCCGCGGAGAAGAGGCCGAAAAGCTCATTCCCGACATCTACCAGGCGGTGGAATCCTACCCCTACCCGACCGAGTACGAAGCCTGGCCAGGCCCGAACAGCAATACCTTCGTGGCCTGGGTGATACGGGAAGTCCCGGGGCTTGAGGTTGCTTTGCCCAACCATGCCATTGGCAAGGACTACTTGGGCGATCGAGTGGTCGCGGAGGTTCCGGGTGGCGCGGGTTATCAAGTTTCGTTCGGAGGGTATTTTGGCGTGTTGGCAGGTATCCGCGAGGGACTGGAGTTGAACCTTTTAGGCCTCTCTTTCGGTATTAACCCGTTGGCACTGGGCGTCAAACTGCCAGGTATCGGCGAGGTAGCGCTTAGAAACACCAACCCGATGTCTGAAACCGCCCCGTAGGTTCGGGAAACAGTCGGGCGGGGCCTCCCAAAAATGTGCGGAGCCAGCGATGGCGTAGCCAAGCGTACAAGGATGTATTCACAGCGTTTTTTGGGAGGCCCCGCCCGACTGTTTCATGCTCCGAGGCTGAAAATCAAAGACTGGCGAACTCCAGATACCGGCTCGCCGCCTGCTTCTTCTCGTCCTGGCTGTTCAGCATTTCCAGACGCATCCTGTCGATCAGCTTCAGGTAATCATCAAGCGGTGATTCGGGCTTGCCAGCGTCTTTGGATTCTTCGATAAACGCTTTCTGCTTTTCGCGGATTTCATTCAGCTTCTCAAGGGCCGAGCGGATCGATTCCACCCGAGCATCAACCAGACCGTTGCCACCGCGATCCGGGGAGCCACGGTCAGAACTCAGCACGGTCTCGGCAGCCGGCGCGTCGGCAGTGCTCTGCTCGGCAAGGTCAATTTCTTCCAGGGTGCGGACCTCCCGGTCGGTGGTCAGGTAGATTCCCGACCCCTTGATCTGGCCCAGCGGCACGCCCTGGTTGTTGGCCAGGGTGAAGCGGTCTTCCACATTGTCCACGTACAGGGCCTGAACGCCGACTTCCTCCAGGGACCTCAGAGCCTGCGAGCCGTCGGCACCCTGGACCCAAACCGAGAGAGAAGCAAAAATCTCATCGTTGGCATCGATCCAGCGGTTGCCATCGTCATCAAATCTTGCCAGCTCATCAAAACCGGAGCCGCTCTGGGGGCCAAACAGCTCGGAGCCGTCGTCCACCTTCCCGTTGCCATTGCGATCCAACACCAGATAGCCACTGCCGCTGCCCAGGGAGGCGAACTGGCCGGTTTCGCCGTTGCCGTTCAGATCGAACTCGAACAGGGTGTCGGTCAGGCGGGCGGTGGCATTGCCGAAGTTGATCACCAGAGGGTCGGTGAGCGGTCGCTCCTGGATCTGGACCAGTTCCGAGTATTCGTACGTTCGGGACTGGGACTGTCGCAGGGAGAGTGTGAAATCAATGGTTTCGCCGTTCTCCAGACTTATGGTGCCGGTGGAGGCCATGCTTCTGGATTCGCTCTCGGAGTAGAACATGTAGCGCCCGGCTGAAACCGATAGGCTGCCGCGACTCTCGACGCCTGCATCACCGCCCAGGGCGGCTCGGCTGACGCTCAACGCCTGTTGGCCCATCAGAAACAGTTCCGTGGTTTTCTCGGCAAGCTGTGCACTGGTGAACACACTCTGCTGACCGTTCCCGGTTACCGTACTGCTGCCGCTGAAAGCGAGCTGTTCCTGGCTGCTGTAACGGTAGGCAGCCTGGCGCATAAGCGTCAGCTCCGAGCCCACCGCGTTCTCATTGGTCTGAAGCGGCGCCGGAGATTGCCGGTTGATGCGCAGCTGCGTGCTGTCAAAAGCCGATACCTGGCGGGAACTGTCCTGGAAAAGCGAAATCTGGCTGGAAGAAATCATGGCTTCGGGTACCTGTCATCACTACACAGGTGTATCGGCCGCAAACACTCAGACTTGAGCAGTTTTTAACCACCCGAATTTCAGAAGGTTACGTCATAAACCGCACGATCCCTGCGGCGGCAATTCCGGCGGCAATGGCTGGCAGAGGTTTACGTAGCGCCAGCATCGTAACAGCTGTGGTAAGCAGGGCCACCAGCGCTCCCATGTCACCGGTCACCGCCATGGGCACGATTATGGCGATCAGGACCGAGCTGGCCATGGTGTTGATGAAGCTTTCGATGCGGGGATTGATCTTCACGAACGACATGATGAACACGCCGCCAAAACGGGTTACCAGAGTAACGGCGGTCATGATCGCGATCAGGAACAGAATACCGGCTGTGGTGGTCTCAACGGCCATGGGCGCTGTCCTCCGCTTCAGAAGCAGGAGCAGGCTTTCGCTCAAGCCAGAAGAACCCGATCGCACCGCCGGCCAGCGCGCCCACGACAACGTGGGTATTCGCTGGCAGCCATTTCCAGGCCGCCAATGAAGCCAGCGCTGCAACGGTCCAGGCCACGAGCACTCTCGGGGATTTCTTGCCGCCCAGCGCCATGGCCAGGAGGAAGCAGCCGAGAACCATGTCCAGGCCCAGGGATTTGGGATCCTGCAGAAGGCCACCAAAATAGACGCCCAGACCGGTCCCGATGATCCAGGCCAGCCAAAGTGCCAACCCGCCGCCAAGGATAACCTCCAGGTTTCGCCGGCCACTCTGGTATTCCTGGGCCGAAACAGCCCAGTTGGCATCGGTCAGCAGCAGCAAGAGACCATAGCGCTTGCCCGGAGCAACGTCCCGGAGCATCGGGTACAGCGAAGCGCCCATGAGCAGATGGCGGGAATTGATCGCAAAGACCACCGCGATCATCGGGAGCAAAGATACCTCGGTGCCCCACATATCGACGGCAGCAAACTGGGAGGCCCCGGCAAAGACCGTGGCACTCATCAGAACTGCCTGGAGCGGCTCAAGGCCTTTTTGAGTAGCTGCCAACCCGAAGGCAGCGCCAAACGCCACCACGAATAACGAGATGGGAAGTAGCCGAAAAAACTCCACTCGTACCCGAGCCGGCTGCAGTTGATAAGAATAGGAAGCGACAGACATCACGGCAAACTAGGTCAGTTTCCCCGATACGCGTATAGGTAGTTTCCGCAGAATCACAAAATCTGAGACTAATGGAGCAGGTTTATGCCATTAAAGTGGGCTGGCAACACTGTGATCGCTATGCACCTCTCCCGAAAGTCTCGAGATCCCGAGAATGCGCACCGCTCCCAATAGTTCGCTTTTGCATGTTGACGTTAACGTCAATTGCCGCTAGTTTGTTTTTCGTCCAGCCCCAAAAGGGCACTTTCGATGGGCAACCCCCAAGCGAATATAGCGGACACCTGAAATCGGAACGCCGGCCACAAGCCGGTCGACAAGAACAAGATACCCGCTCATGCCGAGATCCGGCCCAGTGGGAGAGGATTTCACAATGCTATTCAGCCATCCCGAGTTCGATAACCACGAACATCTGTCCTTTTTCTGTGATCCCGAAACCGGCCTCAAGGCCATTGTAGCCATCCACAACACCTCCCGAGGCCCTGCTCTCGGCGGCTGCCGTATGTTCCCCTATGCCTCTGATGAGGCGGCCGTGCGCGATGTACTGCGCCTGTCACGGGGCATGACCTACAAATCCGCTCTGGCCAACCTGGATCTGGGTGGCGGCAAGTCGGTGATTATTGGCGACCCGCGCAAACAGAAAACCGAAGCGCTGATGGAGGCCATGGGGCGCCATCTGGAAAGCCTTGGCGGGCAATACATTGCGGCGGAAGACTCCGGCACCAGCGTACCCGACCTCAAGGTCATCGGCCGGCATACCAGCTACATTGCAGGCATCGCCTCCCGCACCGGTTTCGATGGCAACCCCAGCAACGGCGATCCGTCACCGGCAACCGCCTATGGTACTTTTATCGGCCTGAAGGCGGCGGTGAAACACCAGCTCGGTCGGGATAATCTCAAAGGGCTGAAGGTAGCTATTCAGGGCATCGGCAATGTCGGTTTCCGTCTGGCCAAACACCTGAGGAACGCCGGTGCTGAACTCTGGGTCTCTGACATTCACGAAGACAACATGCAGCGGGCAGTGGATCAGCTGGGGGCCAGACCGGCCGCCGCCGAGGACATCCTGTCTTTGCCGGTAGACGTGGTTGCACCCTGTGCCATGGGCGCGGTACTGAACGATGACAGCATTCCACAGCTGCAGGCCCGCATTGTAGCCGGCGCCGCCAACAACCTGCTCGAACATCCGGAGCATGACGCCATGCTGCGCGACCGGGGCATCCTCTATGCACCGGATTTTGCCATCAACGCCGGTGGCATCATTGATGTGTTCTACGAGCGCACCGGCGCCACACCGGAAACGGTTCGGGCCCACGTCGATACCATAGGCGACACCCTGACAGAAATCTTCAACCGTGCCGACCGCTCGGGGCACCCCACGGGGGAAATCGCCAACGAGCTTGCCGAGGAACGGTTCGAAAAGCACACCGCCGGAGCCGGACAGGCACCTGACCGGTGGGCTCGCACCGGCTGAGCTGACACCGGCGCATCCCTCCGGAAGCTGCGGGTTACTGCAGCTTCCCTTCTAAACCCTGATACAAAAACAAATACTCCGGGAGATAGTTATGTCTGTCACTTCATCAGATTCCGCCACCTATGCGGGGCCGCTGGAAGGTTCCAACGCCAAACGCGGGCTCTGGTCATCACGTCTTGCCTTCATTCTTGCCGCCACCGGCTCCGCCGTCGGCCTGGGCAATATCTGGAAATTTCCTTATGTGACCGGTGAGAACGGGGGCGGCGCCTTCGTACTGGTGTATCTGCTGTGCATCGCGGTCGTCGGGATTCCCATCATGATGGCGGAAGTCATGATCGGTCGTCGCGGTGGCAGGAGCCCCGTCAAGAGTCTGAGCCTGATCGCCGAGCATGACCGACTCAAGCCGGCCTGGAAACTGGTCGGTGCCATCGGCATTCTGGCGGGTTTTCTGATTCTGTCGTTCTACTCGGTCATCGGCGGCTGGGCCATTTCCTACGTGGGCACTACCGCCAGCGGCCAGCTTGCCGGGCAGTCTGCCGACGCCGTAGGCGCAATCTTCTCGGGCCTTCTAAGCGATCCCACCAAACTGCTGGCCTGGCATACCCTGTTCATGGCTCTGGTGATGGTTGTGGTAGTGCGAGGCGTTCGCTCGGGGCTTGAGCGGGCTGTCAGCATTCTCATGCCGGCCCTGTTCGTGCTGCTGCTGATCGTGGTCGGCTATGCAATGACCACCGGGCACTTCGGGCAAGCCGCCGCCTTCCTGTTCCAGCCCGATTTCTCCAAGCTCACAACATCCGGAATACTGGTAGCCCTGGGGCACGCGTTCTTCACCCTGAGCCTTGGTATGGCTGTCATGATGGCTTATGGCTCTTACCTGCCCAAGAACATTTCCATTGCCAAGACCTCGATCACCGTATCGGTCATCGACACCGGCGTGGCGCTGCTCGCAGGCCTGGCCATCTTCCCGATTGTGTTCGCGAACGGCCTTGAGCCCGGAGCGGGGCCGGGGCTGATCTTCCAGACCCTGCCGCTGGCCTTCGGTCAGATGCCCATGGGCTCCCTGTTCGGCACCCTGTTCTTTGTACTTCTGATCTTTGCCGCCTGGACGTCGGGGATTTCGCTTTTGGAGCCGATTGTGGAGTGGCTGGAGGAGCGTAAAGGCATGAACCGCACCGTCAGCACACTGGGCGCCGGTTTTGTCTGCTGGGGACTGGGCATTGCCTCGATTCTGTCCCTGAACCTCTGGTCCGACTTCGCACCGCTTGGCTTTGTCCCCATGCTGGAAGGCAAGACCATTTTCGACCTGCTGGACTTCTTCACCGCCAACATCATGCTGCCCCTGGGCGGACTGCTGGTGGCCCTGTTCGCGGGCTGGGTGATGTCACGTCAGGCCATGGAGCGTGAACTGGCACTGTCACCGGCCATGTTTAACCTGTGGCTGATCACCGTGCGTTTCATCACTCCGGTTGCCGTGGCAGTGGTGTTTATCTACAACCTGATGTAATCCATCGCTATAGCTGATCGAGGGAGGCCTTCAGGGTCTCCCCGATCCTCGCGTTCAGCTTCAGATCAACCAGATCCTCGGCCCGTGTTCGCCCCAGATTGAGGGTGGCAATGGGCTTGTTCCATTCGTTGGCGTACCGGCAGAAACGGAACCCGGAATAAACCATCAACGACGAACCGATTACCAAGAGGCCATCACTGGCCTTGAGCGTATCCAGGGCGGAGTAGACCCGGTCTTTGGGGACGAAATCTCCGAAGAACACCACATCCGGCTTGAGAATCCCTTCGCACTGCGGACAGTCCGCCAGCCGGAAATCTGCAAAATCCACATCCAGATCGGCATCGCCATCCGGCGCTGTGTCGGCGGTGTATTTCCGGAACCCCGGATTCAGATCGGCGCAGCGGTCGTGCACCTCATCCCGCGGGCAACGGTAGCCACAACTCATGCACACCACCTCATCGGCCCGCCCGTGCAGGTCCGTCACCGCCCGGGTACCTGCCTTCTGGTGCAACCGATCCACGTTCTGGGTAACCACCAGACTGCTGTGATTAAGCAGCTCCAGATCGGAGATGTAGTGGTGAGAGGGGTTCGGTCTGGCATTACGCATGACCGGCCAGCCAATCAGGCTGCGGCCCCAGTAGCGTTGGCGGGTGTAAACATCTTCCATGAACGCCTTGTGCTGAACCGGCTGCTTGCGCTTCCAGGCACCATCGCCGTCCCGGTAGTCCGGGATGCCCGAATCGGTACTGACCCCCGCGCCAGTCAGAATCAGCAAGCGAGGGTGGCGCTGGATAAACTCCGCCAGCAACGCCCCGGCCTCCTCCGGCTCATGCAACACCGGGGGCTGATCCGGCTCGGGCAGACGCTGGCTGGAGCTGAAGGGTCGGCTGCGGTGCGTGGTTATAGACATTCGGACTCCGGTTTCTCAGCCCGGCTTACGGGCCACGTACACGGTATTGAACGATTCCCTGTTCTGAAATGGATTGAAAAAGGATACGACATGGCAGGCCACATCGGTGAACACCTCGTTGAGAACGGCCATGAACTCGTCATCCTCGCCCTCGTTCGACCACATGGCGAACACCCCTCGGGGCTTCAGTTGGCGGGCCATCAGGCGCAGATTGTTGGCGGTGTAGAAGCTGGCACTGGAATCGTGCAGAAGAGCCCGGGGTGAGTGGTCGATATCGAGCAGAATGGCATCGAATGGCTTGCCGGGGTTCTCCGGATCGAAACCGCCCTCCGCAGGGTCGGCAATCGCCAGATCAAAGAAACTGCCATGAATGTAGCGGTTCCGAGGGTCGGCATTCAGATCTTTGCCGAGAGGCACCAGTTCCTGCTGATGCCAGCCAATCACCGGTTCCAGGTACTCAACCACCAGAAGCTCGGCAACCCGCTCGTGTTTGAGCGCTGCTACGGCTGTGTAACCCAGTCCCAGGCCACCGACAACCACACTGAGGTTATCCCCCTCAGTTTCGCCCAGCCCGATATCAGAGAGAGCCACTTCCGCATCCACAAACATGCTGGACATCAGGAATTCCTCGCCCAGCTTCACCTCATAGATATCCCTGTCGCCAATCGCCGGAATCCGGCGCCGGCGAAGAGTGATCTCACCAATCACCGAAGGCTGGCTGTCAATCTGTTCGAAAAGCAGTCCCATCTGATCAGACCTTAGGGTTTGACACACCAAGACACGAACGCAGGATACTGCGCATCTTCTCCGTGCCCAGCTCGTTCATCAGCTCAATATTTCTCTGCGGAATGCCATCGACATCCGGATAACTGTCAATCGCCGCCTCCAGGCTCGCTTCCCTCAACAGGTGCAGCATGGGGAACGGTGAACGATTGGTATAGTTCTCCGCGGCATCGGGCTCGGTTTCAGCAAACTGATAATCAGGATGGAAACTGGCAATCTGGTAGACGCCTTCCATCTCCAGATACGCCAACAAACCATCTGCCGCATCAAGAAATTCATTGTAGGGCCCGAAACCCTGCAATACACCCGGATGGATCAACAGTGTGGTTTCGATCTCTGGTTCGTCTTCCAGCCGCTGAAGTTCCGAGTGCAGGGCCTGCAGTAGCTCGTCTTCCGTTTCCGCTTCAGAAACCACAAACCGTACCCGGTTCCGCACCAGTTCCCGTTTGGCAAACGGGCACAGGTTGTAGCCAACTACGACGTCCTCGACCCATTTCCGGGTAGCAATAATTACTTCAGTCTCGCCCATCTTTTCCGTATCCGTTGTTTTATTTGAGACTCACTCACAGGTTGGAGCGGGCGTGTGGGACTGGCTTTCCAAAACTGTGCGGAGCCAGGGATGGCCGAGCCCAAGCGTCACCGGGATGTGCCGCAAGGAGCGTGTTTTGGAATGCCAGTCCCACATGACCGCCTGCACCCAAGCCCGAGTCTCAGAGGTACCCTTGGCTCCGAAGGTAATCATCATAAGAGCCACTGAAATCAGTCACCCCATCAGCCTTAAGCTCAATAATTCGAGTCGCAAGGGAAGAAACAAACTCCCGGTCATGGCTAACGAAAATCAGTGTACCCGGATAGTTCTCCAGCGCCAGGTTCAACGCCTCAATGGACTCCATATCCAGGTGGTTCGTGGGCTCGTCCATCAGCATCACATTGGGCTTTTGCAAAATCAGCTTGCCAAACAGCATCCTGCCCTGCTCGCCACCGGAAATCACCCGCACCGATTTGCCGATATCGTCGCCGGAGAACAGCATACGGCCCAGAGTACCGCGCACCAGCTGCTCGCCACCCTTGGTCCACTGGGACATCCAGTCGGTCAGGGTTTCATCGTCGGCAAAGTCCGCCGTATGATCCTGGGCGAAGTAGCCCACTTCCGCGCTGTCGGTCCACTTCACCTCGCCGCTATCGGGCGTGTAGGCGCCGGCCATACATTGCAGGAGCGTGGTTTTGCCGATGCCATTGGGGCCAATGATGGCGATCCGCTCACCAGCCTCTACCTGCAGGTTGAGGTTCTTGAACAGCGGCTTCTCATCAAAGCCCTTGGTCATGTTTTTCAGGGTGACGGCCTGGCGGTGCAGTTTCTTGCCTTGTTCAAAACGGATAAACGGGCTCACACGGCTTGAAGGCTTCACCTCTTCCAGCTGGATCTTGTCGATCTGGCGGGCACGGGATGTCGCCTGTTTAGCCTTGGAGGCGTTGGCCGAGAAGCGGCTGACAAACTGCTGCAGCTCAGCAATCTGGGCCTTTTTCTTGGCGTTATCCGAGAGCATACGCTCGCGCGCCTGGGTGGCGGCGGTCATATATTCGTCGTAGTTGCCCGGGAACAGGCGCAGCTCGCCATAGTCCAGGTCCGCCATGTGGGTGCACACGCTGTTCAGGAAGTGGCGGTCATGAGAAATGATAATCATGGTGCTGTTGCGGGCCACCAGGATGTTTTCCAGCCAACGGATGGTATTGATGTCCAGGTGGTTGGTGGGCTCGTCCAGCAGCAACACGTCGGGATCGGAGAACAATGCCTGGGCCAGCAATACCCGCAATTTCCAGCCGGGCGCCAGGGCGCTCATGGGACCATTGTGCTGTTCCAGCGGAATGTCGAGCCCCAGCAACAGCTCACCGGCGCGCGCATCGGCGGTGTAACCGTCCATTTCGGCGAACTGCACTTCCAGGTCGGCCACGGCCATGCCGTCTTCTTCGCTCATTTCCGACAGGGAATAGATCCGATCACGCTCTTTCTTGACGTTCCAGAGTTCCTCGTGCCCCATGATCACAGTATCAATGACCGAGCAATCCTCGAAGGCAAACTGGTCCTGACGCAGTTTACCCAGCCGGGTGTTGGGCTCCAGCATGACCTGGCCGGCAGATGGCTCAAGGTCGCCACCCAGAATTTTCATCAGTGTGGACTTGCCACAGCCGTTGGCCCCGATCAGGCCATAGCGGTTGCCGTTACCAAATTTGGCGGAGACGTTTTCAAATAGGGGTTTGGCCCCGAATTGCATGGTGATATTGGCGGTGGAGATCAAGAAACAAACCTGTCGATGTGGGGCCGGGCGAACGCCGGCGAAAAGAAAGCCGGCATTGTACAGGTTTGCCGGGCGGACTGTGAGGCCGCAGAAACACGGATAAAAAGGCTTGCCTCTGACGCTCTGGCCGGGCAGCATTCCCGTTCTGATGTACCCATTCATCCGACACAAGGACATTGATCATGGCACAGGCAACAGCGCGCCACATTCTGGTAGACAGCGAAGCAAAATGCGAAGAACTGAAAAAGGCGATTGAAGGCGGACAGGACTTTGCCGAAGTGGCAAAGCAGCACTCCTCATGCCCCTCCGGCCGTAATGGCGGCGACCTGGGCTCTTTCGGCCCTGGCCAGATGGTTCCGGAATTCGACAAGGCAGTGTTCAACAGCGAAGTGAACACGGTCATCGGTCCGGTGAAGACCCAGTTCGGCTATCACCTGCTGGAAGTTACCAGCCGTAGCTGATGATTCCTGGTTTCATACCGGGAATGCCAACCACCAGCCGGCAGCTACCGCTGCTGGCTGGTGCTGCTTCTCTGCTCATCGCGCCTTTCCTCTTTGTAGGCGGGCCGGACTGGGCCTCCGGGCCACTCCTCAAGTCGGCCTGGAACCTCGGCCACATCCTTCTTTTTGCACTGCTGACACTGGCCGTCAGGCCCTGGCGCTGGTTTAGCGGCTGGTGTCTCTGGCTGGTTGTTACCGCAGTATTGCTCGCAGTCGGAATTGGTATCGAACTGATCCAGAACGACTACAACCGCGAAATGGACGGACGGGATTTACTGCGCAACCTGATCGGCAGTTGGCTGGTTATCGCCTGGCACCCGTTGCCTATGCCGGAACGGCGAACGTCTTTCGGCAAGGGTCTGATGGCGGCAACAGTCACGCTGCTGTTATTTTTTGAGCTGGGAGCAACCGGCATGGTGGCCGCTCGGCAGTGGCAGGTTCACCACCAACTTCCCCTGCTCTATGACTTCAGCCATCAAGATACCGACGGGTTCTGGACTGGCAGGCTGGCGGTCTCTGCCGATCACTCGTTAAATCACCGGCAGAGCCTGAAAATTGAGCTGGGCACCGACACCTACTCGGGGGTCTCGCTCAACAATCTCCCCGCCGATTGGCGTGGTTTTGAGAGACTGACCATTACCCTGTTCAATCCCTCTGCCGACTCCCTGGCACTGACGCTTCGAATCAATGATGTCGCCCATGACCGAACCGACCATGCTTACAATGACCGCTACAACACTCGCCTGACCCTGGGCCCGGGCCTCAATACCTTCACCCGGAAACTGGCTGACATCGAAAGCGCACCCGAGGGCCGGTCCATGGACATGTCACAAGTCAGAAGAATGGGACTTTTTGCGGTCCGCCTGCCCGCGCCGCGCACCGTTTACCTGTCGGACCTGCGACTGGACTAACCGAGACTCCAGGGATTATCGGTCATCGGCTCGGCCCCGCCTTCGGTGACCAGAATCGTTTCGCTACACCCAATGCCCCATTGCCCGGGGATACGCAAACAGATGGGCAGGTGGAAGACCATGCCGGGTCGGAACTCCATATTGCCGCCCCTTGCGATAAAGCCCGAGCCCTCGACCCAGGAGGGCGGGAACTGGGCTCCGACCGTGTAGCCGAACACCCCGGAGAAGAACACCTTGCCAGCCAACGGCTGGAGCGACTTCTCCGCATCGTGGGCAGCCTGGTCGAAGGTGACTCCCGGGCGGACTGATGCCAGCAGGGTGTCTATAATCCGCCGGCAGCCGTCATGGACCCGGCGCATTTCAGCCGAGGGCTCGGCCCCGGCAATCACGGTCTGCATCATAGGTGCGGTATAGCGGTTCCAGGCTGAGCCGAATTCCAGAAAAACAGGGTCGCCTTTCTGCACCAACGTACGTTTGTGATTGCAGTGGATCACGCTGCTGCGACGACCGGTAACAACAATTGGCTGCATGCTCATGAATTCACTGCCAGCCGCCAGCAGTGCCCGGGCGCCTTCCGCAGCAATATCGTTGTCGGTGACACCCGGGCGGATGGCCGCCACAGCAGCCTGCAGGCCTTCGGAGGTTATCCGCGCGCTCTCTCGCAGAAAGCCAATTTCGGCATCGGACTTGACGATCCGGATCTGCTTCAAAAGACCACCGTTGTTAAGAAAGCGCACCCCCGCCATCCGTGCCTTAAGGCCTTCCAGCACACCCTGGCGCAGAGAGCCGTGCCAGGCGTCAATGCCGACAGTCTCAACTCCGTCGTTGAGAACCTGGATCAGTGGTTCCAGCACTTCACCGATACCTTCCCAACGGTATCCAATGACCCGGGCGACCCGGGTGGTAATCATCGCTGGCCCCATTTCGATGGAAGGCACCTGTAAGAGCACATCCTCCTGGGTCACCACCAGGGCGACATGAACGGATACCTCAAAAGTGCTATAGCCGGTCAGGTAGAATATGTCCGAAGGATCGGTTAGCAGCAGGGCGCCAAACTCCTCTCGGGCCATCCGATCCCGGACACGCGACAGACGCTCCGTGAATTCCTGCTCCGGAAACGGGCACTCCAGCCCCCTCAGTTGTGAGGACAAGGCTTTCTGATAGGCATTGAAATCCATAACGATACTCCTCACTCGCATATACTAGGGAGATTGGACCCTAATCCCGCTTTGCACAAATCGCACTCACCGAATAATTCGACAGTCGGGAGAATCTATGGACCGCAAGCAACAGAGCGAAGGTGCCGTGCAGGTCAGCGTTGAGCTGGGGGCGCTGACCAGCGTTGCCAACGACCCGCAAGTGGCAGTTCGGGTCGGCCCCGTGGTTGCTTCCCTGGTGAACGGTGTGTGCGGCGACCCGCTATTGCAGCTCAGGCTTCTGCATCAGTCCCGCAGCCTGTTGTTTGATATCGGCGACACCGGGCGCATGCCGCTCCGGTCTGCGCATCAGGTGACCGACGTTTTCATCACCCATTGCCACGCCGACCATATCGGCGGCTTCATGTGGTTCCTGCGCAGCCGGATCGGCTACTTTCCGCCCTGCCGGCTGTTTGGACCACCGGGGTTGATGCGACACATTACCGGCATGATTAGCGGTATCCTGTGGGATCGCGTGGAGGATCGAGGGCCCAGGTTCGTGATTCACGAATGGCACGGCGACCACCTCAAACGCTGGAGAATCACCGCCGGTGACACTGCGCCTACAGCCCTGGAAGACCGGGCCACACCAGGCGGGGTACTGCTCCGGGAACCGGAGTTCCAGGTTCGTGCTGCCATGCTGGACCATGGCACGCCTGTCCTCGCATTCGCCTGGGAACCCTTTGGCAAGCTGCAGGTGCGCAATGATCGGCTACAGGCTGAGGGCCTGAAACCCGGCTCGTGGCTACACGACTTGAAAATGGCTGTGCTGCGCCAGCGACCCGATGAGCTCATCTCGCCAGATGCCAAACGCACCTTTCGCGCCGAGGACCTGGGTCGCAAGCTCCTGATTCAGGCGCCTGGAGAAAAGGTCGCCTATGGTACGGATTTCGCCGATACGCCCGATAACATCAGCAAAATGACAGCACTGGCACAGGGTGCCCACACGCTCTTCTGTGAGGCGTCGTTCATGGCGGCGGATAATGAGCAGGCGCGGCGTACCCACCATCTCACCACCAGGGCCTGCGCACAGATCGCCGATGCGTCACAGGCCCGGCAACTGATCGCCTTCCACTTCTCCCATCGCTATGACCGTAAGCGGCGCGAAGTCTACCGGGAGTTGGGGGAATTCACTGACCGCCTGGTGATTCCGGGCTGAGAAAACGGGACATCTGCTTGCCAATGCTTTCCACCGGCTCGGTGATTGCTTGCTGGATGCTGTTGGTAACAACCTTCGAGAAGGCTGCGCCGGCCGGGCTCTCCAGGAACTCCAGGTACAGATCCATCTCCTGGGCACCGATATTCTGGTAGGTATACAGATAGCTGTCGTAAACCTGCTGACCCACGACACCCCTGAGCATGCTGCGCTGGCTTTCAATACGTTGCCGCAACTGTTCATGATTGTCGGAATCACTGCTGAATGCCGTCATTGCGGTTGCCAGGCCGAGCTGAACCGCAATTGTGGTATCCACGGCGCTTTCCGTTGCCCGCGCCGCCCGATCAAACCGGTCGAACATTTCCGCTTTGCGTGTGCCCTTGTACTGGCTGTTCAGTTCCGCGGCACTGGCCTGGATCTTCGGCCAGGCCGAAGGTTCCGAAGCTGCAATCTCGGCCGAGGAAATCTTGCTGGCCACAGGGGTTTCGTACCAGTCATGGACTGCCTGAAGTTGCAAATCCGTGAGTTTGGCTTGCAGATCATTAATGATCTGCTGCTCGATATCCACAGAGTTGAAACCGCTGCTGACAATGTTGCCAATGGTATTGGCCACCATGGGTGGGAGCTGACCATTCTGCTTGAGACCCTCCCGGATTCCCTGACTCATCATCGCCGGGTAACGTGCCACAATGTCGTCAACGGGGGATACTGCCAGCACCTGGCGGGCATCCGGTGCCGCCTGGGCAATACCGGTCATTAGCAGGGCTGTGACTAAAAGAGGTTTAATTAGGGGAAATCGCGTCATTTACCTATCATCCAGGACGTGTCGTTGATTCCCTTATGCCATGGGTGTAATGCATGCAGCAAGCAATCCCTGGGTGCCGGAGATGACGGTTTGTTAGGAATACGAAAAAGACCTCGCCGTAAAAGCGGAGGCCGGCGCACGACAGTGGAGATCTGGAAAAGCCGGGCCAGATGGTACGGGCTTCCGATGCTGGGTTTATTGATGGGCATCTGGGCAACGC
This sequence comes from Marinobacter sp. es.048, assembly GCF_900188435.1. Classification (NCBI taxonomy): domain Bacteria; kingdom Pseudomonadati; phylum Pseudomonadota; class Gammaproteobacteria; order Pseudomonadales; family Marinobacteraceae; genus Marinobacter; species Marinobacter sp. es.048. Next base: position 1,637,087 of record NZ_FYFA01000001.1, on the reverse strand, counting down.
TTCGCTTCAGCCTGCTGGCACCGGATCCTCCGGCGAATCCGGAGAATGTCTGCGAAATCTTCCGGGAGCATCCGGTCTGGTACGACTACGCCAGCGAATCCGAGCAACGCTGGGGCACGCCCATCGCCACCCAGATGGCGTTTGTCTACTACGAATCCTCGTTCCGAAGCCATGCCAGGCCGCCACGCACCCTGCTGTGGGGTTTTATACCCTGGACCAGGCCGACGACAGCCTATGGCTATGCCCAGGCGCTGGACCCAGCCTGGCAGGAATATCTCCTGGCCAACGGCGAGGGCTGGTTTACCGTGCGAACCGACATGGAGTACGCGCTGGATTTCGTGGGCTGGTACAACCGGCTAAGCCACAGACAGCTGGGCATCCCCTTCTCGGCGCCCAGAAAACTGTATCTTGCCTACCATGAGGGCCGCGGCGGATACGCTCGCAGGAGTTTCGAACAGAAGCCGGCCGTCATGGATCTGGCTGCCCGGGTACAGACCCGGGCCTTCCGCTACGACAACCAGCTGAAAACCTGCGAGCAGGAATTCCAGTGCTGGCGCTGGTACCAGTTCTGGCCATTTTGTGGCTGATGCCACCTAGAATGTCGAGGTGATCTCCAACTGGGACTCCAATGCCTGAAGGCGTTCAACCAGGTACTCCATAACGATACGGACACGGGCCATATGCTGAGTGTCCTGGTTCACATGCAGCCAGAGGTCAACACTTTCCCCCTCCAGCGGGTCGGACAGGCGGCGAAGTTCCCGACTGCCCTCACCCAGATAGCAGGGCAAAACCGTCAGGCCTGCGCCGGCTTTCGCCAAAGCATGCATGGATTGCAGGCTGTTGCAGCGAATAAAGGAGGTAACATTCTTCAGGTGCTTCCGATACCAGCGGCCGGTGGCCAGGTGGCTGAAGGTTTCATCGGGTATGATCCAGAGGCAACCTTCCTGGTGGTTCTCAATATCCATATTGCGGTGCCGCCGGCAATAGCGGGCAGATCCATACACAGCGGATTCGATGGCCGCAATCCGCTCACCCTCCAGGGTTGCCTGCGGCTTGTTCTCGGGTCGCAGCGTCAGGTCGGCTTCCCGATGGCTCAGATTGGCCACGTCGTTGTCGGTCAGGGTTTCCAGTTCAATGTCCGGAAACTCTCGAACCAGCTCGGCCAGGATCGGGCTGAGCAACGCGTTCATCATCGCGTCTTCCGCCGCCAGTCTCACTTTACCTACCGGAGCCGAATCTTGCCCGACCAGTTTGCGCTCGAGATTTTCCATCTCGATGGCCAGCCGTTCGGCCTCCCTGAACGCGGTTTCACCCACCGGAGTGAGCTGTAATCCGTCCCGGCTCCGTTCGAAAAATTGCACACCCAGCGACTCTTCCATCTGGTCAAGCCGGCGTAGAACTGTGGTTTGGTGCACACCCAGTAATTCTCCGGCCTTGGCAAAGGTTCCACCTATTGCCAGGGCCCGTACATATCGAAGATAATCCCAGTCCATAGTTACTGCATATTTGCAACGTGAGTACGGATTTTAACGTATTCAAACTGCAAATAAGAACCCTTAGAATTGCTTTAAATTAAAGGTAGATAACTAACTAATCTACCTACCAAAATCAATACACCCGAAAAAAGGAGGAAGGCGCTATGACTCAGAACCATATCGCAACCGTAAACCCGCTGCCGTCCAGTATCCTCCACAACAGTGCTGAGGTCAGGCGCCAGTATACCCGTGCTGCGGCAAAGCAGGCGGTACAGTTTTTCAGTCGCAAAATGCGGAGCTTCAACCGGAAAGCGGCAAACGTTGCTCCGGACATGAGCCAGATGCAGGGCGGCCACTAAAACGGCGGCCGAATCTGGCATGGGCGAGAAGATCACTCAGGCTGAGAACAGAAAGAACATAAGGATTTGAAAACGCCGGTGGCTCCCGAAGTAGCCACCGGCGTTTTGCATTGGGACGCAAAAATATCTGGAAAAATCAGAACTCCCAGACAACTTTTTTCTTCTGACTGAACCAGTCGTCCATCTTTCGGTTGTAAAAGTCTTCTATCACATTCCGCTTGATCTTCATGGTCGGCGTGAGCATGCCGTTCTCCATGGTCCAGGGCTCACCAACCACCACAACGAAAGCCACCTTCTCGTGGGACTCGCACTCCGTGTTTACCGCCTCCAGTTCGGCCGCAAGTTCCTGCTCCAGCTCACCGCGATCGGCTCCGGTTTCCAGCTCACCCCTGGCCTCCTCCGACAGCAGGACCATCAGGCAAGGCTGCGGCTGGTTGGCACCGGCTAAACAGACCACCTCGGCCTTGGGATGATTGAAGCGATTCTCGATGGGCACCGGCACCACGTATTTGCCTTTGGACGTTTTGAACAGATCCTTTACCCGGCCAGTGATCCGAAGGGTACCATCCCGGTCAATTTCCCCCATATCCCCGGTTTTCAGGAAACCGTCATCGGTAAGGTCCTCTTTCGTTTTCTCCTCATTCTTGTAATACCCCAGCATCTGCCCGGGGCTTTTGACCTGAACTTCGCCGCCCTCGCCGATACGGTGTTCGACCCCGGGGTTGGCCATACCCACAGATCCAGCCCTTGCCTGTCCAGGCCGGTTGGCGTGAGAATACCCGAAGTTTTCAGACATCCCATACACTTCCAACAGCTCCAGCCCGAGGTTGCGGTACCAGTTGACGATATCCGCTGAAAGCGGCGCGGCTCCAGTAAGGGCTGCCCGGCAATAGTCCAGTCCCAACTGTTTCAGGACCTTCTTTTTGACCAGACCGCTAATGATAGGAAGATTGAACAACAGCTTCTGTTTCTTCGGCGGCAGTTTGGCGTTCACACCCAGATAGAACTTCATCCAGAGGCGCGGGACCGAGAAAAACAGCGTCGGCCTTGCCCGCTGCAGGTCTTCCTGGAAAGTATCCAGCGAGTTCGCAAAGTAGAGATGGAAACCGTAATACAGGGACTGCGTTTCCACCGCGGCCCGCTCAGCCACATGGGCCAGGGGCAGATAGGAAAGCATCCGCTCTTCAGAGGAGACCGGGAACAACTGCTGCAGGCCGTCAGCCACCGAAATCATGGTCCGGAAACTGTGCATTACGCCTTTGGGACGGCCAGTGCTGCCCGAGGTATAGACAATTGTGGCCAGGTTGTCAGGGTCCGGAAGTTTGGGCGCTGCCGGCTCCAGGTCGGCGATGATGTCCAGCCATTTCGGTGTGTCGTCCCGCGGCGACATGGGCAGGGAAATGAGCGGCAGATCGTCCGGAATGTGGTTCTTGATGTCGTTCCAGCCGTCTGCGGTGCCATCAAGTTTGCCCAGGAACAGAAGCTTTGCCTCACTGTGCTCGAGAACGTAGGCGGCAGTGTCACCGTTGAGCGTGGGATAGAGCGGCACCGAAACATGGCCTGCCGCCCATATCGCCAGATCAGCAAGGATCCAGTGCGCGCTGTTCTTGCCCAGAATACTGATATTACTGGGCGCGGGCAGTTCCAGGCTGTTCAGGTAAGCGGCCACCCTGGATACCTGGTCGGCAGCCTGTTTCCAGGTAATATCTTCGACACGGCCATCCGGGTAAGGCTGAGTAAGGTAAACGTTGTCAGGGGTTTCCTCTGCCCAGTAAAACAGGCAATGGAGTGAGGTCTGCTTCCGGGGGTCTACCGCCATAAACGGCTCCTTTTTGTTATTCTGCTTTATGTTTAAATTTTGCAATTCCTGTTCATACTAGCGTCATTTCAGACCCGCTCAATAGCATTTAGTGCCCCCGCAATTGGCAAATTAATCCTCGTCCGAGAACTATTCCTCAAAATTTTTCGTAACATTTGTCAAGTTTGAGCTACTGTGAAGAGTGTGAACCTACTTTCCGAGCCAATTGGATATGCATATGGCCATGAGCAAAGCAAAACGTTCGTTTTTGATCTTTCCCGCCTGGGGCATCATTCTTCTGGGCTCGGGTGCCTTCCTCTACAGTGCTTATGCAGGAATGCTGGGCTCCTGATCTGACCAACCCTGTTTAGCGCCGGAACCGGGTTTCCAGGACCACGGCAGAGTTGGTCCTCTCAACCCCCTCCAGGTTGCCAATGTCGTCCAGCACGGCGCTCAGTTCCTCCAGGGTCTGTGCCTGAACGATAGCAATCAGGTCGTACTCCCCACTTACCGAAAACAGCTGCGATACCTGGCTGATTCCCTCTAGTGCCGAATTCGTCCGGCTGGTCAGTTTCTGAAAAACCTTGATCGATACGTGGGCCTCGACCTGACTGGCAGAAAATTCCCCACCCAACTGCACCGAGTAGCCCCGGATCACACCGCGGGCCTCCAGGCGTGTAATGCGGTTCTGTACCGTCGACCGTGACACATGCATGGCCTTCGCCAGCTCGGTGATACTGGCTCGGGCATTCTGCCTCAGCAGCATTAAGAGCTTTTGATCCTGAGCACTGATCATTTCGCCTAATATCCTTTTCAATTTGCCTTAATTGTAGATCATTTCGTTCATTATGCAGCTGCAATCTGTCATCCAGGACTTTCATACTGAGCCGAAACAATGCTCGGGACGCTTGCCATGATAATTCGACCGATTACCCCAGGGGATCTTGATGCCCTGGTGCAGATCGCTACTGAATCCGGACCCGGCTTCACCTCACTGATGCCGGACCGTGATGCCCTGAGTCGAAAGATCGATCACTCGGTCGACAGCTTCGCCCGGACCGTGACGAAGCCCGGCGATGAACATTATCTTTTCGTGCTGGAGGACAGTACGACCGGTGACATCATGGGCACCACCGGCATTGAAGCCGCGGCAGGCGTTTCCCGCCCCCTCGTTCATTTCCGCCGCAATGCCGTGATCCACCATGCGGGGGATCGACAGAAACGTCATACTGAGGAAAGCCTGATCCGATGCCAGCATTACACCGGTTGCACCGAGGTCTGCTCGCTGTACCTCCGGCCCGGATTTCGCCGAGCCAATGCCGGCAAGCTGCTCTCCCGGGTTCGCTTTCTGTTCATGGCCCTGCACCCGGAGCGTTTTGGGGACACGGTGATCGCAGAGATGCGCGGTGTTTCCGATCGTTCCGGCCAATCTCCGTTCTGGGACTGGCTCAAGCACCAGGTGGCCGACCTGGACTTCCTGTCAGCAACACAGCTGGCCTGTTGCGGTCAGAGCGGCTTTATTGAAGAGTTCATCCCCGCCAAGCCGTTGTATACGCGGCAGATGACCAGTGAAGCCAGGGAAGTTATCGGCCAGGTGCATGAGGACACGCGCCCGGCACGGCATATGCTGGAACGCGAGGGCTTTCGACATCGGGGGTTCGTGGATCTCCTGGATGGTGGCCCAACTCTGGAATGCCCCAGGCAAGACATAGCCAGCGTCCGCGACACTTTCCTGACCCGCGCTGTGTTTCGGAAGGGAGAAAAGGATCCCGCGAGCAATGCGGGAGAACTCTTTAATTCCGCTATAGTTGCCAATGCCAGCTGTTCGGAATTCAGGGCCTCGGTGACCGATCAGGTCTGGCCGGCCCCCGACACCAATAACCTGGTGGTGCAAGACCAACTGGCGAAGCTACTGAACCTTGACGAAGGAAGCCTGGCCTGCTACATGCCGCTGAGCCAGACCGGCCAACAGTCACAGGAGCACCAACAGCCCCGCCAGAAACCGGCTACTGAGGAGATTCGCTATGCATACTGATCCGGACACCCTGTTTGCGAGGCTCTGGGAATCCTACCGCCAGGTGACCCCCTCGGCCGATCGCATACACAAAATCCTGGGCGCCGAAGAGGGTCAGGCGATCGTCAACGACCATATCGCGCTTCGCACCTTCAACCTGGATCCAGTTCGGCTGGACACTCTGGCAGAGCACTTCCTCAGCTTGGGTTATAAAGAAGGTGGCGAATATCATTTCGAGGCCAAAAAGCTTTATGCCCGACACTATGAGCACCCCTCCCGCGAGCTGCCAAAGGTGTTCATCTCCGAGCTGCTGGTGGAGCAATGCTCACCGGAGTTGCAATCTGTGGTGAAACGTCTTGTTGAACAGGTAAAACCGGAAGCGGTTACGGCTAATGATTTTCTCTATTCCGGACGCCACTGGGAGCTCGACTACGAAACCTACCGCGAGCTGATGAAAGAAAGCGAGTACGCCGCATGGATGGCCGCCTGGGGCTACCGCGCGAACCATTTCACGGTCAGCATCAACCATCTGGAACAGTTCCGCTCGGTACCGGAGATCAATCAGTTGCTGAAAGATCACGGCTATACGGTGAATTCATCCGGCGGCGAGGTGAAGGGCTCTCCAAAAGACTTGCTGGAGCAATCGTCAACCATGGCCGATCGGGTGCCCGTTACCTTTTCCGACCAGACCGTGACCATACCCAGTTGTTTCTACGAATTTGCACTCCGGTATCCGAAGCCGGATGGCCAGCTCTATTCGGGTTTCGTAGCGGCATCGGCCGACAAGATCTTTGAAAGCACTAATGCTGGAGGCTGATTCATCACGTCAGGTCCTGCAGTTACGACCACCCCTGTTCGCCGAGCAGGGGGACAAAGCGGACTGAGCCCAGGTCCTCAGTCCGGAACTCGTCCTCAGCCAGCCGGGTAACGCGTATCAGTGACTGCACCGAATACTCCGAGCCCACCGGAATGACCAGATGCCCACCAATCGCCAGTTGATGCTTTAGCGAATCCGGCACCGCCGGAGCCCCGGCAGCAACGATAATGCCATCGTAGGGTTGATGTTCAGGCCAGCCCATCGTGCCGTCGCCACAGAGTACCTCAACATTATCAAAGCCCTCGGCGGCAAGCACACCGGCTGCGCGATCTGCCAGCTCCCGAATCCGTTCAATGCTGAACACTGCGCCGGCAATACAACCCAGAACAGCAGCTGCATAGCCAGAACCGGTACCTATATCGAGAACCTTTTCCCCGCCCTCCAGATCCAGAGCTTCCGTCATCAATGCCACAATGTACGGCTGAGAGATGGTCTGCCCTGCCCCGATGGGTAAGGGACCGTCATCGTAGGCGCACTCCCGCATACGTTTGGGAACGAAGTGTTCCCGTGCCACCCGGCCCATGGCATCAAGCACCAGCGGCGACTCGATTCCACGAGCACGAAGCTGATAATCCACCATGGAAGCTCTCTGTGATTCAAAGCCATTATCCCGATTCATCGTGTCTCTCCCTTCCCGTGGCCTGGCTGCTTACCAGCCGTTACAAAGCGGTAACTTTTTTACAACGGCACCCCCGGCATTATCTGACTACTTTTTAGTCACCGGCAATGACAGATACAACCATCGAATGCCAAAAACAACAAACGGACAACGGGATGAATCACAGGGAAACCCGTTGCCGAGGAGGAGAAATGTCGACATCCGTAAACCATCTCGATGAGCGCACGCGGGATTCCGCAGACTTGCTCGAAGGGATCATGCCCTCAGCCATAACCCTCGCCATGATGCTTCGCCACCGGAAAATGGCCGCCTGGCTGCGTACCGAATTTGACGGTTACCAGGATGTTGCTGCCGCACCGCCCTACCGCAGGGGCTTGCACGGGCACATCGTTGCCAAATCTCCCCAGTACGGCTGGATTCCTGCGCCGGTAGACGATCAGCAAAAGGAAGAGTTCGGCTACATGGATCTGCTTGAGGGCGTAAAAGCCCTCGAGAAAATCTGTGTTAACTGCAAGAAGGGCAACGGCAACCGGGTATTGCTGGAAAAAGACGAGATGGCAGTGCTGCAAAAGCAGATCAATCTGACGGCCGAACTGGCTATCAACCTGAGCCGCGAGGTTTACTGCCGGCTACTGAGAACCGTCCGGGCCGCCATCTATCTCTGGACCCAGGAGCTCATGGCCGAGGGCATTGCCGGGGAACACAACCACTATAGCCCGGACGAGCGCGCTAAAGTGGCCCACCTGGATGAACCCGAGAAGTTCTGGCGGCGGGCTATGGAAGAAGTCGACAGCCTGCCGATACCGGACGTGCGGGAAGTCGGATTCTTCGAAAGGGTGTTCGGACGCGCGGGCTGAAGCTCGCCGCCCCGCTTACCACAAGACGCTGACAATCCCGACGCTGCTCACCAGCAGCAGAACCGCTCCCAGCAACCGGAAAAATATCGGCGTTTCCGCCTGGAGGATGCGATCATGGGCGTAGAGCCCGATGACATGACCCACCGCTGCGCAGGGCAGCAGCCAGAGGTGGTGGATAAGCTGAAGATCGACGCCAGCCCAGACAAAAGCGGCCATCTTGATCAGCACCAGAATGAACCATAGGGCGAACAACGTATCCCGCAGTTTTTCTTTTGGCAGGTGCTGGGCTGCCACAGCAATGATAAGGGGCGCACCGATCAGGGAGGTACCACTGATGTACCCGCCCACCATCAGGAATATCGCGTCGACCGTTTTGCTGCCACTACGAAACGGCCGGTTGATGATGTAGGAAATCGAATAAAGCGCCACGATAACGAAAATAATGGCACTCAGGATGTCGCTGGGCATGGTGATCAACCCGAATACACCAATCAGCTTGGGCACAATCATGATGGCGAGGATCCGCCACAGGTATTGCCAGTCGACAGTGCCCGAGCCCGCCTCACGTTGCTCGCCTGCCCCGATGCGATTGTTCATCCAGATTGTCAGGGATGAAAACACCAAAAGGTGGACCGCAATGATCGGCAGAAAGACTAGCGGTTGATCAAGAACCAGCAACAGAAATGGCAGGGACAGAACGGCACCACCGAATCCCAGCCCGGAGCGGACAAAACCACTCCAGACGAAAATCATGGCAATCAGCAGATATTGGTAAATCACGAGATCAGACATGGATTCCCGGTTGTCGTCAAAAGAGCCGTCGTTTATCCGGAACTGGTCTAAGCTCAACTAGTTGCGAAGAAAAACCACATTGTTCGGAGGATGTTAATGGCCCTGTCATGGAAACAGAAGTTCCTGCTGTTGATTGTTGCCACGCTGATTGGTCTGGCGATTGCCACTCTGGCTTCCCTGAGCGGGCTCGGCAAGGTATCCGACGCTTATGAGGCCCGAAGCGAAGCAAGAGCCTATGAATCCGCGTCCCTGACCCTGCTGAACGACTGGCTGGCACTCGAGAGAACGAGTGAGAATCTGGAACCGAACCAGGTTGAGAACTATCAGGAGAGACTGGCGTCGCTCGCGGCCCAGTCGTCGGCGCTCAGTGAATCCGCCGGAACCCTGCCGGGTGACGCGGTAAAGACCACTGCACAACAAATCCAGGAGCAGGTTGCGGAGTATACCCGACTTCGCACCGAATGGCTGGCCCTGAATCAACAGCTGGGCCTCACTCCGTCCAGCGGTCTGAGAGCAACAATGTCCGAAGCCATAAACGACAGGCTTCGGCAAATCAGCATTTCCATCTTTAACGACGACATCAACACCATCGCCTCCACCTACCGCGACTACCTGTCTACCTTCGATGCGACCTACGCCGAGTCAACCCGTGAGGCCCTGGCGCGGATGCAGGCCACCGTCACAGAGATGGACTGGCAGGAAATTGAAATCGGCCAGGCCGTCCAGGCGTTCGCCACAGCCTTTTCCGATGCCGAATCCCTGATCGCCGACCTGTCTGCCATCGAGCACCAGCTGTCTGCCACCGGCACCGGTATTCGCGATCTGATTGCCGAACAGAACACCCTCCTCCGCCAGGACATTATTGTGGCAACCAGCCAGCAGGCCGAAGAGGCCCGCGCCGCCTCGACCTGGCTGATCATTGCAACCGCCGCTGCGGTGGTCATCATCCTGGTCCTGACACTGACGACCGCCTCCAGAACCCTGGTGAAACGACTCAATGAGACGGTAAACCTGCTCACCCGGGTTGCCGGCGGTGACCTCAGTCAGCGCCTCGAGCCGGGCAGGAATCCGAATGATGAATTCAATCGCCTGGGCGAGGCGGCCAACAAGATGCTGGACGATGTCTCGGACGTTATCGGGCAGGTTGTCGAGGGCAATCGGACGCTTTCATCGCTTCAGGTTGAACTGGACGCGCTGGTTGAACAGATGGGCAGAAACGGCGAGCAGGTTGAAGACGAGACCGAGCAAACCGCCACTGCGGTTCAGGAAATCTCCCACACGGCGGTGGATATTGCCCAATACACCCAGTCGGTCAATGACGCCGTTCAGAACGCAAACGGCGCCGCCCATTCCGGTGCCGAGGTGGTCAGGCGAAGCGCCAAAACCATGACCGAACTGGCCGAGAGAATTCAGAAAACGCACGATCAGGTCAGCCAGTTGAGCAAAACCGGCGAGAAGGTCAACTCCATCGTTGGCGTAATCAACGGCCTGGCTGAACAGACCAACCTGCTGGCATTGAATGCTGCCATTGAGGCGGCAAGAGCCGGTGAGGCCGGACGCGGTTTCTCGGTTGTTGCCGACGAAGTTCGTTCCCTTGCAGAAAAAACCGTTTCTGCAACCAATGGGATCGCTGAGATCGTGGAATCCCTTAACCGTGAGACCCAGGCCATTTCCAGACTGATGAAAGAAGGCCTGGCTTCCGCCGGTGAGGGAGAGGAAAGTTCGAAAGAGGCAGCGCACTCGATAGAACAGATCACCGGCTCCATACAACAACTGGCTGGCGACATGAATCAGGTGGTGTCCTCGGTTGAAGGGATATCAACCACCACCGAGGAAATCGCCCAGAAGGTGGAACAGATCCACGGACACACCCGGGAAACCTCGGATATCCGCCAGAAGCTCAACGCCCATATCGTGCGACTGTCGTCCCAGGTAACCACCCTGACCCAGGCCTCACAGGGCTTCCGTCTGTAACAGCACCGCTGGGACAGGTTGCACGACAGGGGCTCAGGCGTTAGTATGCTCGATACTGTACATTTAAACAGTATCGAGCATTCCCATGAAAACTCGCGCCACCGCCCTGAATCCCCAAAACCGGTTCCAGCCCATTGTCACGGACCGTGAGACAGACCATGACTGGTATCACGATCCGGAAGACGACCTGAATCCCGATACCCTGGCTACCGAAGTCGTCCTTGAGACCGCGAAATCCATAATCAGTCGCAATACCTCACCGGACGTGCCGTTTGACCAGTCGATCAACCCATACCGTGGCTGTGAGCATGCCTGCATTTACTGTTTTGCCCGACCTACCCATGCCTATTGGGATATGTCCCCGGGGCTGGATTTCGAAACCCGGTTGATAGCGAAACCCAACGCTGCCGCCCGTCTGAGAGAAGAGCTCGACAAGTCCGGCTACCGGGTTTCGCCCATTGCCCTCGGCGTCAATACGGATGCCTACCAGCCCCTTGAGCGGGACCAGAAAATTACCCGACAGGTGCTGGAAGTTCTGGCAGAGTATCGCCACCCGGTGTCCATCATTACCAAGGGCGCTCTCATTCTCAGGGACCTTGATCTGCTCGCCTATATGGCTTCTGAGGGGCTCTGCTCAGTACGCATCAGCCTCACCAGCCTGAGCAACGATCTGAAACGACGCATGGAGCCGAGGACAGCCGCTCCTGCCACTCGCCTCAAGATGATCAGGCAGCTCGCCGAAGCCGGCATTCCGACAGGTATTATTCTCGGGCCGGTAATCCCCTTCATCAACGATCACGAAATCGAGTCGATTCTGGAAGCCGCTGCAGAGGCAGGCGCCACCCGAGCCAGCTGGATTATGCTTCGGTTACCCCATGAACTGGACGAGCTGTTCCAGGACTGGCTGCACCGGCATTTTCCGCAAAGGGCCGAGCATGTAATGAACCGGATGCGGGACCTCCGGGGCGGCAAGAGTTATGACGCCACCTTCGGTCGCAGAATGACGGGCACGGGCCCATACTCGGACCTGATTCGCCAGCGTTTCACCAAAAAAGCACGGCGTTTGGGGCTCAACCTCCATGAAGAGGAACCGTTGCGTAACGATCTTTTCCGGCGGCCAGGTGGGGAACAAATGCCGCTGTGGTAGCATCATAATATTGGTTACCCCTACGGCCTTAATTGATGCCTCTCAGGGATGAGGTGGAGAACACCCATGCATGGAATCAGACGTTTTTCCTTCGCCACAACACTTTTTGCCCTGTTTACCGCCCTCTGGCAGCCCGCTTGCCTGGCAGCAGATGAAGCCATTGTCGCCAGGATCGAGGCCATGGAGGCCGGTTTCCCCGTGCAGGTGCTCGGAAGCAGGTTAATGGCCCACAAGGCACTGTCGGCCTTTTATGGGGCCAACGGCTACCAGACGGTATGGCAGTCAGCTGAACTTCGTCGGCAGCTGATTGATTCGGTTGAACAAGCCAGCCGTGAAGGTCTGAACCCGGCGGACTATCACGCGGATATTCTCTCCGGGCTGGCACTCAGACCGATGAGCGATTTTTCTGAAGACCTGAGGGCCGATCTGGACCTGCTTTTCTCTGACGCTTTTCTGATGCTCAGCTCACACATGCTGGTCGGCAAGGTCAACCCACAGACGGTTCACGCCGAATGGACCGCCAACAGACGCCAGCGCCAGATGGAATCCGTTCTGAGGGATGCATTGGAGCGCTCGGATGTTACCGGCATGCTGGATTCGTTGCGGCCGGCCGATCCTGCTTACCGAAAGTTGATGATTGCAAGGCAGGACCTGACCAGATTGCTGGGCCAGCCCTGGTTACCTCTGGCCTCGCGCCCGACCATTCGCCCTGGCGACAGGGATGAGCGGCTGAATGAAATCCGCCGCAGACTCTCTCTATTGCAAGAGCCTGCACAGGAAGCGACAACAGCCACAGACCCGCTTTACTACGACACGGAACTTGAATCTGCGGTCATACGTTTTCAGGCCCGACATGGCCTTGAACCCGATGGCCTTGTCGGGCGGGACACTCTGACGGCCCTGAACCTGATGCCGGTGGAACAACTGCGCCAGATTGACGCCACGCTCGAACGTTGGCGGTGGCTGCCGGAATCCCTCGGCGACACCTATGTGTTGGTCAATATCGCCGGATTTGAACTGAAGATGGTGGAAAATGGCGAGGAAGTACTGCGCAAACGAGTGATCGTGGGCCAGCCCTTCCGTCAAACCCCGGTGTTCAGCGATCGCATTCGGTATCTGGTGTTCAATCCCACCTGGACCGTCCCACGCACATTGATGATTCAGGACCAGTTGCCCCAGATTCTCCGCGATCCGGACTATCTCTCCCGACTCAATATCAGCGTTTACCGTGGCTGGGGCGCTGACCGGCAAAAGCTGGATCCGCTGGACGTTGACTGGTCATCACTGAACCGGAACAACTTCCCGTACCAACTGGTGCAGGAACCTGGCCCCCGGAATGCCCTGGGGCAGATCAAGTTCATGTTTCCGAACCAGTACGATGTTTACCTGCACGATACGCCGGGTCGCGGCCAGTTCACCAGGGCGGAGCGATCATTCAGCTCTGGCTGTATCCGGGTTGAGCAACCTTTTGATCTAGCAGAGCGGCTTCTGGCATCGGCGCCCGACTGGTCCCGGGAGAAGATTGACCGGCTGGTTTCCAGGGCAGAACCCCAGACTGTTGTGCTACCGGAACCTGTGCCAGTGCATATCCAGTACTGGACCTCCTGGGTCGATAACGACGGACGACTGCAGTTCCGCAATGATTTATACAACCGCGATGCCCGCCTGATCGACCAGCTCCGGGGAACCGCCGACGGGGATACGCGCTACAATACTCCGGTCGCCGGCTCGAGCCCGGTAAAGGAGAAGCTCTGAAACAGAATACGCGCATCAGTTGAGGGGATATCATGAAACAGACCCTGTTCTTGTTTTTCGGGATACTGTTACTCCAGGGATGCCAGTCGCTGCCCCCCGCCCAGGACGGGATTGACGCAGACACTGTCTTCGTCAGCGCCAGTCACTGTCTCAACGAATACCTGGATGATCTCGAGAAGGTGCATTACGGCCCCTGTCTCAAGGTCACCGCTATCAACGGCGAAGAGCCGGATGTAAGAGAGGACGGATTTGTTGAGCTACCGGCAGCGACAGCGCTGACCATCAGAGTCAGCTGCGTTTATCGCCACGCCGATGGCTCGCCTATCCCGGCAACCATGGAAAATGCGGACTTTGCCGTGGACACAAGCACGTTCGCAGAAGCCGGCCAACGCTGGTATCTCCACGCCCACAAACAGGCCCGTGGCGTTGTCGGCTGCGAGCCGACCCTGTCGCGCTCGGTCTATCCCACCTACGACACGGACTGATTCTCCATGACCAACAAAATCGGTATTCACTACTGCACCGGTTGCCGCTGGCTTCTGCGCTCGGCCTGGATGGCCCAGGAGCTGCTGACAACGTTTGAAGGCGAGATCAGTGAACTGAGCCTGCATCCGGGTACTGGCGGCATTTTCGAGGTATGGGTCAATGGCGAGCGGATCTGGTCCCGCAAAGAAAACGGCGGCTTCCCGGAAATCACCAGACTCAAGCAGCTGGTCCGGGATCAGGTTGCGCCGGAACGTTTGCTTGGCCATTCCGACACGAAAACCGGCGCTTCAGAATAATCATTCAAAAATACTGACAGGCTGTGTCGATATTCTCCGCTTTTAGAGAAGGCTCTGCACCCCGATAGTGCCCCCGTTCAATTCAACAACATGAGAGGGTATCTATGAGCGACGTGATGCAGTCGATAAAATTCAACACCATCGAGGTACCTAATCGATTCGCCCTGGCACCGATGACGCGCACCAGCGCCGAGCCGGACGGCACCCCGAATACCCTGATGGCAGATCATTACGAAGGCTACGCCAAAGGCGGCTTTGGTCTGGTGATTACCGAAGGGACCTACACCGATGACAAGGCAAGTCAGGGCTATGGCAATCAGCCCGGCATCATTAACCAGGATCAGATCGATGGCTGGAAGACCATTGTCGATCGGGTGCACGCCGCAGGCAGCAAAATCTTCGTGCAGTTGATGCACGCCGGTGCCCAGTTCCAGGCCAACCGTTTCACCCAACAGCCCCAGGGCCCCAGTGAAGTCACGCCCAAGGGCGCCCCACTCGGTTTCTACGGTGACCAGACTGAGTGGCAAATCCCGAGTGCAATGACCAAGGCCGACATTCAGGCGGCTGTTGATGGTTTCGCAAAATCTGCCGCCAATGCGAAAGCCGCGGGTTTTGACGGCATTGAGATTCACGGTGCCAACGGCTATCTGTTAAATCAGTTCCTGAGTACCTACTTTAACCTCCGCGACGATGAATATGGCGGAGCACTGGAAAACCGGCTGCGCCTGATGGTGGAAGTGGTTCGCGCGGTACGCGAAGCCGTTGGCGAGGACTTTACGGTAGGGATTCGCTTGTCCCAGGGCACAGTAACCGATCCGGACTACCAACTGCCCGAAGGCGAAGCCGGATTCCGCCAGATCGTGGAGGCGGTGCGCGATGCCGGTGCCGATTTCGTTCATACAACCGACGGTGACGTTAACCGGAAGCACTTCGTGACGGGTGACGAGAGTCTGTCAGGCGCGGCGGCCAGCGTTGAAGGCATCAGACTGATCCTCAATGGCAACATTGATGAAACCAACTGCCAGGACGTGGCCAACCAGTTCCCGAACACCCTGCTTGCGGTCGGCAAGAAAGCACTTGCAAACCCCGACTTCGTGCAGCGTCTCAAGGACGGCAAGGAGATAGCAGACATCGATTTCGCGATGCTGCAGCCGAAGGCCACAATCCCCAACGAGCTGGCCTGGCGCAAGCAAAACGCCGCCTGATGTTCTTTCCCTCCCGAGGAATGCGCCGGAGGAACCCAATCTGGGTTCTCCGGCGTAGCTACTTCAAGCTGCTATGCTGACGTCACAAGCCAACGGGAGACTGAATGACCTCTGATATCAGTATTGTCTGGCTGGGAACGATCGCCAGTCTGCTCGCTGGTCTGGCCAGCGGTGTGGGCGCCATGGGGGTGTTCCTTGTCCGCACCCTCACCCATAAGCTGCAGGACGGAATGCTGGCCTCTGCCGCTGGCGTGATGCTGGCTGCGTCATTCTTCTCACTGTTGCTGCCTGGCCTCGAGTACGGCGAACAGATTACCGGCGAAACCTGGACCGCCGCGCTCATTGTCATCTTTGGCCTGCTCTCCGGTGCCGCCGCGCTCTACTTTGTACACCAGAAACTCCCGCACCAGCACTTCGAACTGGGCCGTGAGGGATCCGACGCGTCCTATATTCGCGGCATCTGGCTTTTCATCGTTGCCATCACGCTTCATAACTTTCCCGAAGGCATGGCGGTCGGCGTCGGTTTTGCAGGCGGTGACGTGAACAACGGGTATGTCCTGGCCACTGGCATCGGCCTTCAGAACATTCCTGAGGGACTGGCCGTGGCGTTTTCACTGCTTGCCATCGACTATTCCCGGATCAAAGCCTTCGGCATTGCCCTGATGACTGGCCTCGCCGAGCCTTTGGGCGGGCTGTTCGGTGCCACCCTCGTGTGGCTGGCCGAGCCCCTGATGCCCTGGACACTCGGTTTCGCAGCGGGCGCCATGCTGTTTATCATCAGCAACGAAATCATCCCGGAGACTCACCACCGGCAATGGAAAATCATGTCCACCTTCTGCCTGATGGGCGGGTTCGCCGTGATGATGTTCCTGGATGCTACGCTGGGCTAGCCCAGACACCCGCCAGGGCTTCCAGCGCTTCTGCAATCAGTGGCTCGTCCTGGCGGTCGCGGTGCCATATGAAACTGAGCGCGCAAGGCAACTGGACCCCATCGACAATTTCCAAGCCGGTTTCCTGGCGCTCAGCCATCGCCAGTGCATCCCGCGCGAGGCTCAGACCCACACCGGCCCGAACCAGGTCCAGCATGCAGGCCTCCTGATCGACCTGGGCCACGCCACGGGGCATTAACCCCATGGGGTCCAGAGTGCCTTTGAGCAACCGGTGATGAACGGAGTCCTCGGGGGTTACAATCCACGGCATGGCCGCCAGGTCCGACCACTGCGCAGATCGAAGCCTTGGCCCCCAACCGGCCGGGGCAACCACATAGTAATGAAACCGTGTCAGCTCCCGGTGAAACACGTCGGGCGCCAGTGAGCCTGGTCCAACGCCGGGCGGAGCCAGAAAAAAGCCAACGTCGAGCCGACCATCCCGTACCTGCTCCAATACGCTGCCGCTCATGCCCTGCCGTAGCTCAGTTTCCATTTGAGGCGCCCGTTCAACCAGCCGGTGCAGAAAGGCCCCGAGACGGATGAATTCCGGATCCACAATGGTGCCGATTCGCAAACGGCCCCGCAGAGTGCTGTGCATTGCCCGGGCACTCTGCTCAAATGCCGCCACGGCTGCCAGTGCTTTCTCGGCCGAAGGCAAAAGGGCCTGACCATCCGGTGTCAGAACCAGTCCCTGGGGTTTGCGCAGAAACAATTTAAGGTCCAGTTCGTTCTGCAACTGTTTGAGTTTCAGGCTGACCGCCGGCTGGGTCAGATGGAGGCGAGTCGCAGCACGGGACACACTGCCCTCCCTCGCTACGGTGACGAACGCCCGAAGGCTCTGAAGAGGGTGCATAAGCGTCTCGTTTCAGGTTTTTAATATAAGCATAACTTATATCGTGATTTTGAAAATCTCAATTGCTTTGCCTCCTGTCCGCCCCTAATCTGTATGGTCAGTTATTACACAATGCTCCTTCAGGCCCCAAGGCAGAGTGCACCGCTGCCATTTTGAACGGCCAAATGCGAAAAGACCGAGGCTTCCATGACCAACGCAACCATTCAGCATTATATCAATGGCGAAATATCTCCCGGCAAATCCAGCCAGTCTCAGGAGGTATTCAATCCGGCCACCGGTCAGGTCACCGGCCGGGTGGCCCTGGCCGGCCGCGAGGATGTGGACGCCGCGGTTGCTGCCGCCGATGCTGCGTTCCCCGCATGGGCCGATACACCGCCCATTCGCCGGGCCAGGGTCATGTTCAAATTTCTGGAGCTGTTGAACACCCACAAGGATGGCCTGGCCCGCGCCATCACCGCCGAGCATGGCAAGGTGTTCACTGACGCACAAGGCGAAGTGGCCCGGGGCATCGACATCGTCGAGTTCGCCTGCGGCATTCCCCAGCTTCTGAAAGGCGATTACACCGAGCAGGTCAGCACCGGCATCGACAACTGGACCACCCGCCAGCCTCTGGGTGTGGTCGCCGGCGTTACCCCGTTCAACTTTCCGGCCATGGTGCCCATGTGGATGTTTCCGGTGGCGATCGCAGCGGGCAACACCTTTGTCCTGAAACCCAGCCCTCTGGACCCGAGTGCCTCCCTGATGATTGCTGACCTGCTGAAACAGGCCGGCCTGCCCGATGGCGTATTCAATGTGATGCAGGGCGACAAGGAAGCGGTGAACGCCCTGATCGAGCATCCAGATGTCCAGGCCCTGAGTTTTGTCGGCTCCACGCCGATTGCCAACCTGCTTTACGAGAAAGGAGCCAGGCACGGCAAGCGCATTCAGGCCCTTGGCGGCGCCAAGAACCACATGGTGGTGATGCCGGATGCCGATCTGGACAAGGCGGTCGATGCCCTGATCGGTGCCGCCTACGGCAGTGCCGGCGAGCGCTGCATGGCCATCAGTGTGGCGGTGCTTGTCGGGGATGTTGCGGACAAGATCGTGCCAAGACTGGCCGACCGGGCCCGAAGCCTGAAAGTGAAGAACGGCGAACAACTGGATGCCGAGATGGGCCCGATTGTCACCGCTGCCGCACACCAGCGCATTACCGGCTACATTGACAAGGGTGTGGCCGAAGGTGCCGAGCTGGTCGTCGATGGCAGGGAGTTCGATGCATCGAACACCGGCGACGGCTGTGCCGATGGTTTCTGGATGGGCGGCTCACTGTTCGATCATGTCACGCCCGACATGACGATCTATAAAGAGGAGATCTTCGGCCCGGTTCTGGCCTGCGTCCGGGTACCGGATGTCGCCACCGCAATCCGCCTGATCAACGATCACGAATTCGGCAACGGTGTCAGCTGCTTCACCGAGAGCGGCAGCGTGGCCCGGGAATTTGGTCGGCGAATTCAGGTCGGCATGGTCGGGATTAACGTACCCATTCCCGTACCCATGGCCTGGCACGGCTTTGGTGGCTGGAAGCGCTCGATGTTTGGCGACACCCACGCCTACGGCGAAGAGGGCGTAAAATTCTACACGCGCCAGAAATCCATCATGCAGCGCTGGTCCGATTCCATTGATGCCGGTGCGGAATTTGTGATGCCGACCGCCAAGTAACAACAGAACCAGCAGCGGAGAAAACGCCATGTCCGACAACAACAATGCGACGGGACATCACGAGTTCGACTACATCATCATCGGCGCCGGCACTGCCGGCTGCCTGCTCGCCAACCGCCTGAGCGCAAATCCGGACAACCGGGTCCTGCTCATTGAGGCTGGTGGACGGGATAACTACCACTGGATTCACATTCCGGTCGGCTATCTCTACTGCATCGACAATCCGAGAACCGATTGGCGTTTCCGTACCGAGCCGGACCCGGGCCTGAACGGCCGATCCCTTATTTACCCCCGCGGCAAGACACTGGGGGGCTGCTCCAGCATCAACGGAATGCTCTACATTCGTGGCCAGGCTCGCGATTACCAGCAGTGGGCCGAGATTACCGGCGAGGACGCCTGGAACTGGGATAACTGCCTCCCCGATTTCATGTGCCACGAGGATCACTACCGCCTTGATGATGGCGGCGATGCCGATCCGGAGCACCACAAGTACCACGGCCACGGCGGAGAATGGCGTGTGGAGCACCAGCGCCTGAAATGGAAAGTGCTGGAGGACTTCGCCACCGCCTGCGTCGAGGCGGGCATACCCCGGACCCGGGATTTCAACCGCGGTGATAACGAGGGCGTGGACTACTTCGAGGTAAACCAGCGCTCCGGCTGGCGCTGGAACACCTCCAAAGCCTTTCTTCGGGGAGCGGAAAAACGCCCCAACCTGACGCTCTGGCACTCCACACATGTGCTGGGCCTGGAAACCGAAACCTCTGATACCGGCCCCCGCTGCACGGGTGTACGCGTGGAACGGTCCGGTGAAGGCAAAGTCACGGTGAGGGCGCAGCGGGAAGTCATCCTGTCCGCCGGCGCCATTGGCTCCCCGCAACTGCTGCAGCTCTCCGGAATCGGTCCCGGCGACCTTCTGAAAGAACATGGAATTGATGTGGTTGCCGACCTGCCGGGCGTTGGTGAGAACCTCCAGGATCACCTGCAGATCCGCTCCGTGTACAAGGTGAAAGGGGTTACCACCCTGAACACCATGGTCAATTCGCTGATCGGCAAGGCCCGAATTGGCCTGGAGTACCTGCTCACCCGCTCTGGCCCCATGAGCATGGCGCCGTCCCAGCTCTGCCTGTTTACCCGCAGCTCTGAGGAATACAAACATGCCAACATCGAATACCACGTTCAGCCGCTGAGCCTGGACGCGTTCGGCCAACCTCTGCACAACTTCCCGGCCATCACCGCCAGCGTCTGCAACCTGAACCCCACCAGTCGGGGCACCGTGCGCATTCGCAGTAACAATCCCAAGCAAGCACCGGCCATCTCGCCCAATTACCTGAGTACGCCGGAAGACCGGAAAGTAGCCGCGGATTCTTTGCGGGTGACCCGGCGTATTGCCGAACAGCCCGCCTTCATGCAATACCAGCCAGAAGAGTTCAAACCCGGCCTCGAGTACCAGACCGACGACGAACTCACCAAGCTTGCCGGGGATATTGGTACCACGATCTTTCATCCCGTGGGCACCACCAGGATGGGACGGGCAGATGATGAACAGGCCGTAGTCGATCCGCACCTGAGGGTTCGGGGCGTGGCCGGGCTGCGCGTGGTGGATGCGGGCGTTATGCCCACCATCACCAGCGGCAACACCAACTCTCCAACCCTGATGATTGCCGAAAAGGCTGCACGGTGGATTCTCGCTGGTGATTGAGCATTGAACTGATTGCAGTTTCCAGGTTTTTACCGGCGGACAGGCTGCTAAAATCGGCAGCCTGTTTCATCTGCAAAGGACCAACTCAACATGACGCTTGCCACCTGGTTGGCCGTTGTCACCATCTGCGTTCTGGGCGCCATGTCACCGGGCCCATCATTGGCGCTGGTGCTCAAACAGACACTCACCGGCGGTCGACGCAACGGCGTGATTACCGCCCTTTGCCATGGCCTCGGTGTCGGCATCTACGCCTTCCTGAGCATCCTCGGGCTGGCAGCCATCATCACCGCCTCGCCAACGGCGTTTTCAATCCTCCAGTGGGGCGGCGCCCTGTACCTGGCCTGGCTGGGCGTGAAAGGACTGATGGCAAAACGGCAGCCGGATGACGAACTGCCCGAGCCGCCCACCACCAAAAGTGCGGCCCGTGACGGTTTTCTGATTGCCTTCTTCAACCCGAAAATCGCGGTATTCTTCCTGGCCCTGTTCAGCCAGGTGGTGGGCACCGACACCAGCCTGATGGCCAAGTTTGGCTATGCCGCAACCGCTCTTGTCATTGATACCAGCTGGTACCTGATCGTTGCCTGGCTGTTCTCCAACCCGAAATGGCTGACCCTGCTCAGACAGAAAGCCGTGTGGTTCGAGCGTATTTTTGGCGCCATTCTCGTGGGCCTGGCCGGCCGTATGGTCGTCGGCATTCTGAACGGCAAATAACCGGCTCAGTCCGCCAGCTGGACAATCTCATCGTATTCGCGAGTCTGGATCACCTGCTCGGCGGCGGGTTCTGACGCCAGACTGCAGGCCTCATTAACCATGGCACTGGCGACCGTTTGCGCCTCGATACCGCGGTATTTGTCCAGGGGACCGATCAGCAGGCGGTTAACCAGCGGCATCGCTTTTATGCCCAAGGCTTCGGCGGTGCGCTGCTCTTTCCGGTCGCCCAGCAAAAGACTAGGGTGATAGATGGACAGGTACGGGTAATCGAGATCTCCCAGGGCATCTTCAAGCTCGCCCTTTACCCGGTTATAGAAAATGGTCGACGTGGAGGAGGCACCAATCGCTGACATCAGGATAAACGCCCGCACTCCGTGGGAACGGCCCAATTCCCCTGCTTTCAGGGGATACCCAAGATCCACTTTTCGAAACTGATTCTGTGAGCCGGCCTTTTTGATGGTGGTACCCAGACAGCAGATAATCACGTCGACATCGAACAGCGCCGCATGGTCTTCCAGCTTGTCGAAATCAACCTCATGCTGGTCCAGCTTGTCGTGCAAAGTTGGCAGCTTGTGCCGTACCAGTGCCACCACCTGCGAAACCTCATCCCTGCCCAGCAAACTCTGCAGCACTTTGCCACCAGTCAAACCGGTAGCGCCCAGCAACATCACCCTCATAACCGTCTTTCCCCGAGATTCATCTACATTCATCCTACCAAAGACTAACAACAAGCGCTGATAGGATGGCGCAAATCTACCGGAACAGCGATACTGTTTGTAGAATCAATGCCTTACTCAAAGAGTATAGGAGTCCTGCTTGAGAACGTTGGCCTTAACCTTCGTGACTGTCACCTTCCTGACCGGCTGCCAGGAATCCCCCACCGGTCGGGACCGGCTGGCCCTGGTTCCCGACGCCGCTCTGGCAGAACATGGCCGAAGCTTCGAGCGCACAACCGATGGAATTTCTTTCCACCCACCCGAACCATGATACCCGTATAACTTCCCTGCAAAATCAGCTGGCTGCCGCCCGCTCGGTTTTCGAGACCGTACCCCCAGCCAACTGTCAGATCTGATCCAGTCGCACTCACCGTACAATTGACTATCATCAAGTCTAGCGCCACGTTATAACTGAGGCAGATTCCATGGTGGAAAGCTTGCCACATCCGGATGGTTTCCGGCTGGTCCTGACACCCAACCGCTCCCTCAGCTGGCATGGCAATGTCAGGATCTGGGCAGCTCTCTTTGTCCTCTCAGCCCTCATAGCGACAGGCTTCACGCTGATGGGCGCCTGGGTGATCATTCCGTTTGCCGGGCTGGAACTTATCGCCCTTGCCTGCGGTATCTACCTTACCTCCCGCGAGTGCCAACGACAGGAGGTTCTTTCCATCGACACCGACGACATTCGCCTGGAGAAAGGCAGAAAACGAAAACAGGCGGAATGGACCCTCCCGACCCGTTATGCACGGCTCCGGGTTCATTCACCTCCGCATCCGTTCACACCGGCCAAACTCTCTCTCACCCATCGGGATACAGAGGTATCGGTTGGCGGTTTCCTGAATATCGAGGATACCGAGAAGCTCATTGGCATGCTTGAGAAAAACGGACTGCTTATTGAACGCAAAGAGCCCGATCCGAAGATCGGGCTCTGGTTTTGACGCCTTCCTCACTTACCCGATCGTTTATTCGTAGCTGGCTGCGATTCTGTCGATCTCTCCGGCCTCACGGGCTTCGTCCAGAGCCTGCTGGAGCTCATCAATCACTCCCGTATCGGTGTTGTTGCTAAACGCCAGATACATGGGCGTTTCCCGGAATACCAGTACCGGTTGCAGCCCGGTAATTCCATGTTCTTCCTCAGCCATCAGGGGGCCTACCAGACCATCGGTCACCCAAAGATCCGCCTGGCCCAGGGTAAGGCGGCGGGTATTCACATCACCGGAAATCCCCATGGTCACATTAAAGCCCTGATCGACCAGATAATCGGACATTACATCGCCCTTGTAGCCGGCGATTCTCAGGTCTTTGGCATCTTCCAGTGAATTCAGGGTGATGTCGGAGTCCGGCGCAGCGAACAGGGTCCACTTGATGGATGCCAGAGGGCCAACCCACTGGAACTGATCTTCCCGCTCATCGGTGCGGGCGGTACAGAAAAGGCCATGGTTTTCCCGATCCTGAACCCAGTTATAGGCGTAACTCCAGTCCCGCATCTTCATCACATAGTCATAGTCGACCCGGGAGAGCATCGCCTTGACCATATCCGCACAGATCCCGGTTATGTCGTCTTCGTTATGGGCGAACCCTTTTCCGGTTTCAGACGCATTATAGGGAGGGTAGTTCTCCGTAAAGATATACAAACGCTCGGCGGCAACAGCCTGCTGGCCGATGGCCGACAGCGTCAATGCGATGAAGCCGGTTTTAATGCCTTTGATTAACTTCGAGGAGACCGATGCAGTTTCTGTGGGCATTCTCTAGTCCTTTTCGACGATTCAGCTGGAACGGAAGTCAGACGGACGCAATCGATGGCCACAAACCAGGGACATGGTTGCAAAAGCGACACAATGGCGTTTAATGTCAGCCATGGTGGTTGATTATGCCAGCAAAGCCCATGATTGCGCTTCCTGCTGGAAAAGTCAGTGACAAAACGTATCTGAAAATCCGCTACTGTTTCAGACAGCGCCGGGTATACCTTGTCCGCGGTCACCGGTAGCAGCGGTACTGACGACCTTCGGACCGATAACACGCAGGTTGCTATGCTTACAGATTACGCTGAGAGGGGTGCGGGAGACCACATCACCATCGGCCGTAACCGTTTTCGGTTTTTCGGTCTGTACCAGACAGCTTTGGCTCTTCATATGGACCAGAGTGCTGGTGCGCCGTGGGGCCTGCCTGTTCAGGCGAACCATCAGAAACGTAAACAGAAGCTGAAGAATCGGGCGCGGCCGCACCGCAACAATATTGAGCTGGCCATCGCTGGCTGATGCCTCGGGAATCTCGTTGCCGCCACCGAAAAAAGCCCCACTGGCGACAGCAATTGAAAGCCAGCGGCCCTTGAGGATACCCCGGTCACATCGAATGGTTGCTCGGAAACCTCGCTTTGCGTTCAACCAACGCAGCAACTTCACAACGTAGCTAAAACGCCCCAGAATTTTCTTCTCAGTACCCCGGGACTCCCGTGCAGGTAAGGTCCCTATACCGACATGGGCGACATTCAGAAAAATGCCATCACCATAATCTGCCACATCAACCGTTTGCGTAATGCCCCTGGCAATCATCTCGCACAGGGCTTGCGGCTGGTGAGGAAGCCCGAGATTCCGGGAAAAGTCGTTGGCCGTTCCGGAGGGCAGAATGGCCAGCGTGGCGCCTTTGTCTCGGCAGATGGCAGCGGCCCGGTTTACCGAGCCATCGCCGCCTGCGACGATAACCGTGTCGCGAACGTCCAGATTCTCGGTCCACTCGGCCTCTTCAAAATCACGGCACCGGGGATCGTGGATGCCAGCGGACGCAAGATGGTTCAGCCAGAATTCCCGACCCCGCTCACCATCACCAGCCATGGAATTGCAAATCAACCAATAGGCCATTGCGCTTGTCTCCGCCCCCCTGCTCCAGCACAATTCTTTCAACCATTTCCTCACAATAACGAACAACAAGGCAAGCGCGATGGATTTTGTCAGAACCCCGGAAAACCGCTTTGAAAGACTGCTCGACTACCCGTTTGAGCCCCACTACCTGGAGGTGAGCGGTCTGCGAATGCACTACGTGGATGAGGGTCCTGCCGACACAAGCCCCGTTCTCATGATGCATGGTGAACCTTCCTGGTCCTACCTCTACCGTCATATGATTCCGGTCTGTGCGGCGGCCGGCCACCGGGTTATCGCACCGGACCTGATCGGTTTCGGCAAATCCGACAAACCCACGGCTATCGACGACTACTCCTACCAGCAACACATCGACTGGATGCAGTCGTTCCTGGATCAACTGGGCCTGACCAACATCACCCTGGTTTGCCAGGATTGGGGCTCCCTGTTGGGGCTGCGGCTGGCCGCAGAGAATCCCGACCGATTCCGGGCCATTGTGGTCGGTAACGGCATGCTGCCTACGGGCGATCAGAAAGCGCCGCCTGCGTTCAAGATCTGGAAGAATTTTGCCCTGCACAGCCCCTGGTTTCCCATCGCTCGGATTATCAACACCGGCTCTTTCCACAAGTTGGGCCCGGATGAAATGCGCGCCTATGACGCGCCCTTCCCCGGCAAGAAATACAAAGCCGGCGCCCGCGCCTTTCCCCGCCTGGTGCCAATGCAGCCCAACGACCCCGCCAGTGAAGCCAACCGGAACGCCTGGCAAGTGCTCGAACGCTGGGAAAAGCCGTTTCTGACCACCTTCAGCAACGGTGATCCGATCACCCGGGGTGGGGATGCGTATATGCAGAAGCGGATCCCGGGGGCCAAAGACCAGCCCCACGTCACCCTAAAAGGCGGCCATTTTCTCCAGGAGGATTCGCCCGTGCCCTTCGCCCGGGCCATCAATGACCTGCTCGCCACCCTCTCCTGAGGGCAGCAACCTCAGTCCTGGCCGACCGGCACTCGTGGCCGGTAGTGCCAGGAAGACCAGCTATACAGTCCCAGTGCGATCCAGATCACTACGAAACTGATCAACTGAACATCACTTAATGGCTCACCAAAAACCAGCAGAGCGATGAAAAACTGCAGAGTGGGGTTGATGTACATCAGGAAGCCCACTGTCGCCAGCCGCAAGCGCCGGGCAGCGCCTGCAAACAGAAGCAGGGGAACGGCCGTCACGATGCCGCTGGCCATCAGCAGGCCCCCGACATAAGCGCTTTCGCCGAAGTGGGACATGCCCTCATTCGCCAGCCAACCAAAGGTCAGCAGGCCGACCGGCAGCAGCAACATGGTCTCAACGAAGAGCCCCGACAGCCCATCCAGCATGACCTGCTTGCGAACGAGGCCATAGGTGCCAAAACTCATGGCAAGGGCCAATGAAATCCAGGGCAGCTCGCCGAGAAGCGCCAGCTGGATCAGGATTCCGATACCTGCGAGCACCACCGCTGCCATCTGCCAGGGCCCCATGCGCTCACGAAGCACGAGCATACCCAGGGCAACATTCACCAGCGGCGTGAGGAAATAACCAAGACTGGCCTGAAAAACGTGGCGGGTTTCCACCGAATAAATGTAGATACCCCAGTTGACGGCAATAAGCAGCGCACAGGCAAGTACGCGCCAGAGTTGGGCCGGATTTGCCAAGGCAGCGCTCACCGCAGGCCAACGTCTCAAGCCACTGATAACCAGAGCCAGAAAAACACAGGACCAGATAATCCGGTGAATCAGGATTTCAAAAGCAGGCACGCCCTGGAACAGCGCGAAGAAGAGAGGAAAGCAGCCCCAGATGGTATAGGCACTAAGGCCATACCAGACACCTTTGGTCACATCCGTCATGTGCTAACCACCCCGGGAACGATTATTGAACTGTTTTTTTCTGGGAAACGACCAGCGCCACACCCACGATGGCGATGAGACCACCGGTCATGGCCAGCCCGCCCAGGCGCTCATCGAACAGCAGGTAAGCTTCAAGGGCAGTTACGGGCGGCACCAGATAGAACAGGCTGGCAACCTGGGAAGCTGCACCCTGTCGGATCAGCCACATTAGCAACAGGACAGCGCCCGTGGACAAGCCGATGACAAGCCATGCCATGGACAACTGAAGCTGCAGGCTCCACTCGACCTCCCGGGTTTCCAGGGCAAAGGCTCCAATGGCAAACAAGACGGCCGCTGCCGCAAATTGAATCAGCGTGCCAGCAACCAGATCCGCACTGGCGCCGTAGCGTTTCTGGTAGACGGTGCCCATGGATATGCCGGCAAGTGCAAAAACGGCCCAGAGCAGACTCCAGGGTGAGAACATTGAGTCTGCACCGTTGACTCCGAATTTTTCGAGAAGCACCAGAGCAACACCGATGAGGCCGAGAGCGAGCCCGGCCCACTGCCTGCCACTGACGGATTCCTTCAGGAAGGCAACTGCCGCAGCTGCGGTTACAAGCGGCTGCAAGCCAACGATCAGGGAAACAATACCGGACGCCATGCCGTCCTGGATCGCGTAGTAGACACCGCCCAGGTAGCAGCCATGCACCAGCATTCCGGTGACCGCAAGATGCCCGGCACCGCGCCAGCCCGGCCAGCGGGTTTTCATGAGCCAGGCCAGCCCGCCCAGCACCACCAGTGTCAGCAGCATGCGAATCAGCAGCAGCGTAAACGGCTCCGCAAACGGCAGGCCGTACTTGGCGCCGATAAAACCGGTACTCCACAGCCAGACGAACAGCGCGGGCACGAAAAACGAGTAAAACAGTGAGCGCATGAAACTCAACCGGATTCGATGTATTTGTCAGTCAGCTTACTTTATAAGTTAGCAGGCAAACAAAACAGATACAGCAAACGGGTTTCGTGACCAGTACAGTTCATCCGGCGCCAGGCTCCGGAAGCCTTACCTCGATCTCGGGTTCTGCGCCGTGCCAGTTGCCCTCCCAGGTTACTGCGGAAGCCTCACCCGACCGTGGAGTAATGGTGATCGACAGGGTTCCGAAACTGGTCGGTGCCGGACCAAAGCGGATTGGTTTGTCCTGTTCCAGCCAGCGCGGGGGAATACCGGCACAGAGAATCAGGCGATCGCCCTCCTCCCGGACAAAGCAGTTACGTACCATCAACACCCACTCTGCAGACGCCCAGACATGATGACCATCGCCCATACAACCGCCTGCAGTTGCCGGATGGATCGCTTCGGGCCACTGCCCGGTGGGTGACGCCAGCCCGGCAACCGCATCGACCAGTTCGAGGAACCGGGGATCACCGGCCCGCAGGAGCACCTGCGCCACATGCAGGGTCAGGTAGGCGTTGAGCCCGGAGTGGATCATATCCTGATAAAAAGCCCCTTTGACAAAGCATCTTTCGAGCAGGAACTCGGCACAGTCGAGCAATCTCGGATCATCCGGCTCGCACAACTGGGTGGGGTAACCCATGGCCAGAGAACCAATGGCACCGGCATCCAGGCGGCGGTAAGGCGAAGCCGGCATCCCCGGTCGTTTCAGGCGTTGTTCACAGCTCGCCAGACTGCGATCAACGGTCTGGGTGAACTCCTGGGCCCCGGCACCAAAGTGTTCAGCCTTCTCACGGTCGATGGGCCCGAACAATGCCTCGGCGGCCTTCAGACCTGCAATGCCCCAGAAATCGTCCCAGTAGTAATAGTCATTGGGCCCCAAATGCTCGGCACTGAATCCGGCAGGCAACAGGCCAGCGTGGGGCTCATCGATGTTTTCAGTCAGGCGTTTGTTCTCTATCCAACGAGCGCCCTTTCGCACTGGCTCCTGCCACTCGCGATGCAGCGACCGGCCAGTGAGTTCATGGAACCGCCGGAGAATCCATAGCACTTCACCGTTGGCATCCCATTCGCCTTCCTGGGAGCGGAAGTAGCCGTTTTTCAGTTGCCGTGCCGGAAACTGGTACAGCGCCCGTTCGGCCCGATCGGTCAGACCTGCGCATAGCAGGGCATGGATAATGAAGGCGGCATCACGAAACCAGAAACGCTTATAGGTGTAGGGGCCGGGGTATACGTCCTCCGGCGAATGCAGCACCAGGGAACGGAGAGCCGCCTCGTACAGAAACTGCCAGGTTTCGTCGGGGCACTCCAGCCGGGCATGACCTTCCAGGGCGCTGGTCCAGGCATCAGAACGGACGGTGGGCGCAGAATCGTCCGACAGCGGCACCCTTACCGTAAGTTCTGAATCTTCCCCGGCCTGAACCGTAAACAGGGCAGCGGCGGTAACCATACCGACATCGCACCGGCCTTCACTCTGGTCCTCTTTATCCTGAAGGTGAATGCGAACATCGCCCTGACGGTAGTCAGAGACATGATGGCGCTCAGCCGGCCGGCTGAAAAACACCGCCGGCTTTCCGTCCACCGTCCAGGCATCGCGCTGCTCCGACAGCCGAACCCGGTTGATGAAACTGACCCCTTCAGGATTGGCCGGACGCAGGGCGAGCACCAGTGAGCCGGATGTCTCTAACCGCGCCTTCACAACCATCTCGCAAACCGGTCGACCATTCTCGACCACGACCCGCGACCTGCTGGTCAGGGTCAGCCCATCCAGTTCAGACTCCGTGACCACACAGGGACCATCCGCAAATTCCTGGCGCTGGCTGGCCGTTTTGCTGCGAGAGGGCAACAGGCACCGGCCATCGTCCGCAAGGACCCAGGCATCAAGCGACCAGCCGTCATGGAAAGGCGTCAGCAAACCACGGGGATCCACAACCGGCAGTTCATCCACATCCGGCTGGCCAATGGCCGTCCAGTTACGGTTACTCAGATTGATGTGGGTGATGGAGAACGCCCGGGGAATGAAGGCAACGTCTTCGGGGTCAAACTGCCGTTCCACCCAGTACGGCCAAACCCAGTCGAGGTTATGCTGGATAACCCGGCTGTTGATTAAACCCCGCGCGTGGAAAACCACGCCGGCCCTGAGCAGCTCGATAGGCTCCCCCACTTCGGAGGGCTGGGCAAAACTGTGCAGTTTGCCCAAAAGCGCGATCGGGTCCAGAAAACCATGACGATGGGCCACGCGCTTTACCAGATAACGCCAGGGCAGCCACTTCATCCAACTCATTGGCTTGTCTCCTGTTCTGTTGGTTCGGTCTCGACTTTGTAGCGGGCCAGTGCCCGACGGGCCAGGCGGTTCAGAAACACGGCCGCCAGTACCGTGCCTACGAACCCGGCACCGTAAATGGCCCACTCCAGTGGCGTGCGACCAGTCTCTCGAGCGCCCAGGGTGGACAAATCAGCCGCCAGCGAGCCCAGGTAGACGTTATGGAGCGAGAAAGGAATCACACCCAGGAAAGTCCCAGCCACAAATCCACCAAACGAAAAGTTGGTGAGACCGAACAGAAAATTGGACAATTTGCCCGGAAAGAAAGGAATCAGACGGGTGAGTAGCACTATTTTCCAGCCATGGGGTGCCATTTCATTGCTCACTACGGACAGGCGAGCCCGGTTGCGGATATACACGTGGGCGTGCTCACCCAGGAAATGCCTGGCAATCAGAAAGGCGATGGCCGAGCCCAGAGTGGTACCCACTACCACATAAGCCGTGCCCTCCAGCACACCGAAGACAAAGCCGGCACCGGTCGTCAGCAAGACTCCAGGCAGCAGGAGCACCATGGCCAGTGTCATGATGCCAATGAACATTAAGGCCGCCCAGGCACCCTGGCTGTCGAACCAGCGCAGCAGCTCAACCACCTGCTGATGGACCCCAAAGGCATACAGCAGTCCAACGATCAGCCCGACGCCGGCAATGCTGCCGCCCATCCAGAGGACGGGCGATTTTTTCCAGTTGCTCATGGCCTTACCCTAACGCGGGATGACACAAGGCCTCAAAGGGCTGGCAGCCTTTTCGCGATTCAGGGGCTACTAAGAATCGATTGAAGCTTTTGGGTCAGCTCTACCGCCTCTGCGCCCAGAGGGGTGAGATAGCCGCCGTCTTTCTGGCTGATCAGTCCCTTGGCGTGAAGGCTTTCGGCAGCCTTCACCGTTTCCGGGGCCGCCGAATGGGCATGCACCTTGAGCCCTTCCTGGGTCGAGGTAGAAGGAAATTGGCCCAGCAGATTGAGTTCGGCAAGGTGTTCAACAGAGAATGGCATGGCATTTCCTCGTATTATTATCGGGGGTTAACATTCAGCATAGCCGATTCACACCATGAAGCTTTCCCGAATTCTCAG
Organism: Marinobacter sp. es.048; assembly: GCF_900188435.1. Classification (NCBI taxonomy): domain Bacteria; kingdom Pseudomonadati; phylum Pseudomonadota; class Gammaproteobacteria; order Pseudomonadales; family Marinobacteraceae; genus Marinobacter; species Marinobacter sp. es.048. Next base: position 1,605,777 of record NZ_FYFA01000001.1, on the reverse strand, counting down.
CAACCGGAATGGCGTCAGTCGCCGACAGGCTAATTTACTGATAGCTTCAGGACACGTGGCCGTGAATGATGCCATCTGCAGAGAACCGGCTATCGAAGTCGACCGCTTTTCCAGCGTCCGGGTGGACGGCGCAATTATTCAGACCGGAGAGCACCGACTATACCTCATGCTCAACAAACCTCAGGGGTTTCTGAGTGCCACCGTCGACGACAGCCACCGAACTGTGCTGGACCTGATTGACCCGGACCTGCGCCCGGATTTGCATATTGCTGGCAGGCTCGATCGGAGCAGCACCGGACTGCTGATCCTGACTAATGATGGTCACTGGTCCCGCCAGCTCACTGAGCCCCGCATCAAGATTCCGAAAGTCTACCGGGTTAGCACTGCTTACCCGATTTCTCCAGAGACCCCTCAACGATTCGCGGAGGGCATCTGGTTTGAGTTCGAGCAACTGACCACCTCACCCGCTCATCTGGACCTGTTGAGTCCCTGCAAAGCCAGGGTGACCATTTACGAAGGCCGCTACCACCAGCTGAAGCGCATGTTCCATGCCGTCGGCAATCGTGTAACTGCCCTGCACCGGGAACGGATGGGAAATATCCTGTTGGACGATACACTGGCGGTCGGTGAATACCGCCCACTCACTACCGGAGAAATCAACCTGATGCCGGATTGATCTGCCTCACAAACCCTGTGCGAGCATGGGCTATGCTTGTAGGGCAATTTCAACAGAAACAGGGAAGATTCACGGCAATGCCAAACCAGGCGAGCGATTTTTACCCACGGCAACTTCGTCATCTCAGCAGCTACCTCTCGGGGCTGGTGCAGGGCAAGCTCTGGCTGAAGGTGCTCATTGGCATGTTCCTCGGGTTGATTACAGGCACGCTCCTGGGACCCTCGGTGGGGCTCGTGAAACCGGAAACCGGCACGTTGATCGGTAACTGGCTGGCTTTCCCGGGGCAACTGTTCCTGGCAACCATCCAGATGATCGTAATCCCCCTGGTGATTGCCTCGGTGGTTCGCGGACTCGCCGCCAGCGAAGATCTTGAACAGTTGCGAAAGCTCGGCCTCAGGGTGACCGGCTTTTTCGTGATCACCACGGCCATGGCAGCATCGATCGGTCTCTGGATCGGGGACCTGATCAACCCCGGCAGAATGATGGCAGGGCTCGGTACTCCCGTTGCGGCCGGGGAGAGCAACGTGCCCGTTGCCTCCATGCCGGGTGTGGACGAGCTGCCCAAAACCTTGATCGGACTGTTACCCGGAAACCCGCTGGACGCCATGGTTGAAGGCCAGATGCTCCAGGTGGTGATCTTCTCCATCATTGTCGGCATTGCCCTGGTGAGCATGGCCCCGGAAAAATCCAGGCCCATGCTCGACTTGCTCGATTCCCTACAGCAAATCTGCATGACGGTCGTGCGCTGGGCAATGCGCCTTGCACCGATTGCGGTGTTCGGCCTCATGGCCCAACTGACAACCACCCTCGGATTCCGGGCCATGCTTGGCATGGCCTCTTACGTGGCAACCGTCATTGCCGGGCTGCTCGTGCTGCTGGGCGTATACATGCTGATCCTGAAACTGCTCGCGGGCCAATCACCCGCCCGCTTCCTGAAAGACACCCGCGACGTGTTGCTGCTCGCCTTCTCCACATCCAGCTCGGCGGCTGTCATGCCCCTGTCTATCCGAACTGCCGAAGACAAGCTGGGGGTCCGGCCATCGGTTTCCCAGTTCGTAATCCCATTGGGTGCCACCATCAACATGAATGGAACAGCGCTCTATCAGGCCGTTGCCACCATCTTTCTCGCACAGGTCTACGGAATTGATCTCAGCATGGGGAGTATGGCGCTCGTGGTAGCCATGGCCGTGGGTGCCTCAATCGGCTCTCCCGCCACGCCCGGGGTAGGCATCGTAATCCTCGCCATGGTGTTGCAGACTGTGGGAATCCCCCCCAGCGGCATAGCGCTGATCATGGGTGTGGATCGGATTCTGGATATGTGCCGGACCGCCATCAACGTCACCGGCGACCTTGTCACCTGCCGTCTGATGGAGAACTGGTCCGGGAAGAGGCTGCTATCCGAGCCGGTGCCCAGTGAAACCTCGTAATCAAACCGAAGTGAGATCAGACTCGCAGCGTCTGCTCAGATACTGTCAGAGCGCCTTTCTGATTTCTCATCCAGCTCTTTCTCTGTGTCACTCCATTGCTCCGAGAGCGCTTCATAGGCCTCCGAAAATCCTTTGCGGGCACGCTCCCATGCTGACGCGGAACTTTCTTTAAGCTCCTGGTACCAGTTTTGAACACGAGCCCGCTGTTCCCGCAAAGACTCCAGACTCTTCTGGGCCCGCTCACGAGCGGTGTCGCTCATATCGTCCCAGTTTTCGGAGAGTTGTTGCTCAAGCTCCTGAATACGTTTGTCCAGAGCAGACAATGTTTTGTTGATCGAATCCTCGGCCTGCTCTTTCTGATCAGAACCATACTCCTGAAGCGCCTCACCCAACTCACGGGTTTCCTGCTTAAGCGACTTCACAGAAGAATCGTCTGGTGATGTTTCAGCCAGAGCAGTCCCTGAAAACATTCCAACAAAAACGATCGCAAGTGCGTAAGTCCAGTTCTTCATCATTCAGTCCTCCCAACACATCCCCGGACTTTAGCAGCGAGGCCTGGCCGGATGCACCTTAACTAAACCTAATACTGGGACTCACTGTTGCTTCGAAATGAGGCTATCGACAACCGCCTCGCAGACCTGATCCTGATTCAGACCTGCGCCCTTGACCGTCAGATCCGCATACCGGGAATACAATTCAAACCGCTCTTCGAACAAAGCTTCCAGCGATTGATCCGGCCTCCGGGAAATGCCCCGCATGCTGTGATCACCGATTCGGTCGATGACCAGGTCGAGCGGGATATCAAGGAACACCACGGTGCCATTGCTCTTAAGGTGTTCCATAGCGCCGACACTGTAGACCGCGCTACCTCCCGTGCTGATAACTTTGTGCCGGACATCCAGCTTGAGAAGCACTTGCTCTTCAATCCGGCGCAGGGCTTCGTAGCCGTCCTGGTCTACAATTGCCTGGAGAGTGCGACCGGCTTCTTCCTGAATGAGCAAATCGGTATCAACAAACCCGAGACCCAGGCGCTTGGCCAGCAGAACACCCACGGTGCTCTTGCCGCTGCCGGGCATACCGATGAGAACGAGGTTGCCTGTATTGGTCGGGGTAACCATGATGCTTCTCTGTGACCTCAGTGGAGAATGAGAACTGGCCGCCATTAAAAGCAGAACGTAACATTTTTACGACAGAGCACGCGCTTTATTCCGCCCCGCAAGCCCGTATAATCGGAGCAAAGGCGGTTTGTAGACAATACCTGAAGCCGGCCACTGACGGCATCTTTCGCGAGTGAGTAATGACCATCGGCAGATTAGTTCTGATCCCATCCATCGCAGCTCTTGTGCTTGCCCTGTCCGCATCCGCCCTGGCGGACGGCATCAAGCGTATCGTGCACCCGGATGGCACCGTCGAATTCACCAACGTGAAGAGTAACAGCCAGCCCATAGCCTCCAGCGCCAACGACACCGTTTACCGCTATACCGATGACAACGGCGTGGTTGCCTATAGCAGTGTGCAGCCGGCTGCTGCCGAGTTCGACGTTATCCGTTTCCACTGCTACGCCTGCGACCCCGAGTCCAGCGTCGACTGGCGCAAAACGCCGCTGTTCACCAAACCCTTCAATTCAGAAATCCAGACCGCGGCACAGGAGTTCGGGGTTGATCCCGCGCTGGTCCGCGCTGTGATTCACGCCGAATCGGCGTTCAATGAAAAAGCCCTCTCCCCGGTGGGAGCCCAGGGGCTGATGCAACTGATGCCGGGCACGGCTGAAGAGTTGGGTGTACGGAACGCGTTGGCGGCGGCGGAGAATATCCGTGGCGGCGTCCATTATCTGGCCAAAATGCTCGACCGGTTCAACGGCGACATCCAGCTGGCCACCGCCGCCTACAATGCGGGGCCCGGCGCCGTCAGTCGATACCAGGGTGTACCGCCCTACGCCGAAACAAAAGCCTATGTCGAGAGGGTTGGCATCCTTCACGAGCGCTACGCCGCGCTGTAAGCCCTTCTGAGGTCCGAGAATCCATGAACTTCAAGCGTCTGGAGACCTTTATCTGGGTTGCGACGCTTGGCAGCTTTCGCAAGGCTGCCGAGCACCAGCACACGACCCAGCCGGCGATTTCCAACCGTATCGCCGCTCTTGAAGAGGAGCTTGGCGTCAGGCTGTTTGAACGAGACTCCGGCCACAGCAAGCTTACGAGCAAGGGCCAGGAACTCCTGCCCTATGCCGAAAAGATTGTCTTGATGGCCCAGCAGCTGCGCAAGCGCGCAGACCGAGGCGCCTCGCTGTCAGGCATTCTCAGGCTCGGGGTTTCCGAAACCATCGTGCACTCCTGGCTGCCGCGTTTTTTCCGGGAACTGCACGAAACGGCCCCCAACCTGGATGTGGAAATTACGGTGGATGTCTCCGGCAACCTCCGATCCGGTTTGCTGGACCGTAGCCTCGATCTGGCCTTCCTGATGGGGCCCGTATCTGAGCCGAAAATCGAAAACCGGGCACTGTGCAGCTTCCCGCTGATCTGGGTATCCAGTCCCGAGCTCAATCTTCCGGACCGGCTCCTGGCTCTCAAGGATCTGGCCGAATGGCCTATCATTACCTACGCCCGAAACACCAAACCCTTTGCTGAAATCAGCCAGAAATTCAGTGAGCTGGATGAACTGCCCGCGCGATTCTATTCTTCGAGTTCACTGTCGGCCTGTCGACAATTGACCCTGGATGGCATTGGTATCTCCACACTTCCGCTAAGCGTGATCAAGCACGAACTGGAAAGTGGCCGCCTGGTCCAGCTCAATACCTCATGGACACCCTCCGAACTCGCCTTCACCGCTTCCTATTCCCGTGTACCGTTTAATCCAATTGCAGAGCTTGCAGCAAACCTAGGGGTGATGGTGTCCGACGAGTACGACCGGACAACACATCACGAAAAGTTATCGCAAGACCCAAAAAACGATAATTAGACTTTTTCACCAGCCGGTATACCCTGAAATTTAGATGTAAAAGACAATTTCAATCAGGGGTTACCGTTATGCACACCGGTGCGTATTCCGATTTCAAGAACAACCTGCTTGATCAGGCCTCAGAATTACGCGCCCGCATTCGTTCGGGCGCCCACACAGCGCCCACCAGCGGCCTGGCCAACAGCCTTCTGCAGGGGAACGTGGTCATCCTGCCGTCCGAATGGGCCGGAGATTTTCTCCTATACTGTCAGAATAACCCGGTTGCCTGCCCCCTGATCGGCATGTCTCAACCCGGCGATCCGGCCCTTCCCGACCTGGGGCATGATCTGGATATCCGGACCGATGTACCTGAATACCAGATATTCCGAAATGGCGAGCGGGCGGAGACATCGACTGACCTCAAAAGCCTCTGGCAGGACGACCTGGTGACCTTTGTCCTGGGTTGTTCATTTTCGTTTGAAGATGCCCTGATCAGGGCCGGCCTCTCAGTGCGGAACGTGGACGAGGGAAGGAACGTTTCGATGTTCCGCTCGAATATCGCTACCCGGCCCGCCGGCCCGTTCAGTGGCAACATGGTGGTCTCCATGCGCCCGTTCAACGGTGCGGATGCAATCCGCGCGATACAGATTACGACCCGCCTGCCTAAGGCCCACGGAGCACCGGTTCACATCGGCGATCCGGAGCTCATTGGCATCCAAGACGTCAACCAGCCTGACTTTGGAGATCCGGTAACGATCAGGCCGGGCGAGCTTCCGCTGTTCTGGGCCTGCGGAGTTACCCCGCAACTGGCCCTCGAGAACGCGCGCCTGCCTTTCGCAATAACCCATGTACCGGGAAAAATGCTGCTTACCGAGCGGCTGAATGAAGAACTGGCGGTACTCTGAAGCCGCCGTTCAAATGAAACGATAAAAAACAGAAACACGGGAGATTCGTTATGTTCAAAAAACTCGCCACAGCCACCCTGGTTACCGGGGCGCTGCTGACCTCATCCGTTCAGGCCGATCAATGGCACATGCCAACGCCCTACGGCGACGCCAACCTGCCTACCCAGATCGCCTACGGTTTTGCCGAGGACATCAAAAACGGCACCGACGGTGACCTCACCATCACCGTTCATTCCGGTGCCTCCCTGGTCAAGCACCCGGAAATTCCCCGGGCGGTAAGAACCGGCCAGGTGCAGCTGGGTGAAATCTTCATCGGCATCATGGGTAACACCCATCCGGTATTCAAACACGACAACATTCCGTTCCTGGCAACCAGCTTCGAAGATGCCAAAAGGCTCTGGGAAGCCGCCAAGCCGCAGATCGAAAAGCAACTCGATAAGGAAGGCATGACCCTGCTGTACACCGTGCCCTGGCCCGCCCAGAGTCTGTACACCAAAGCCCCGGTTAACACCCTGGAAGACCTGGAAGGCTTGAAGATGCGGGCTTACAGCCCTTCTACTTCGCGCCTCGCTGACCTGATGAACACCACCCCGACAACCGTTCAGGTGCCCGAAATCCCGCAGGCGTTCAGCACCGGCATTATCGACGCCATGATCACCTCGCCGTCAACCGGCGCCAACGGGCAGGCCTGGGATTACCTTTCCCACTACACCGATATCAAGGCCTGGATTCCCAAGAACGTTGTGGTCGTCAACAAGCGTGCTTTCCGTCGCCTGAGCGATGAACAGCGTCAGGTGATTCTGGATGCGGCCGCCGCTGCCGAGGCCAAAGGCTGGGAAGGCGTTCGCAAGACCGCCGCAGAAGACACCGCCACTCTGGCGGAAAATGGCATCACGGTCTCCGAACCGTCTGATGAACTGATGGCCGAACTCCAGAAGATCGGCGACATCATGGTGAAAGAGTGGGAACAGGAAGCACCGGAAGAAGTCGGCGCCATCCTGTCCAACTACCGCTAAAAGTTTACTCAACGGAAGCCTCCCAGGTTGTCGGGAGGCTATTCCGCGAGGCATCCGTTATGAATTCTCTTCGAGAAAAGTTTTATCTGGCGTCCGGCTACGCCGCTGGTTTCTGCATCGCCCTGATCATGGTCGTCATCCTGGCGCAGATCGTCGGCCGCCTGTTCGGCTTTATCATTCCCTCAGCGGAAGACGTGTCCGGCTGGGCGCTTGCAGCCTCCACCTTCTTTGGTCTTGCCTACACCTTTCATAACGGCGGACACATCCGGGTCACCCTGGTGATCCAGAAGTGGTCGGGGCGGCCCCGCTTCGTTCAGGAACTGGTAGTACTGATTTTCGGGTTCGGACTCGCCTGCTACATGACATTCTACTGCTGGCACATGGTGTGGGAGTCCTACATCTTTGAAGAGGTGTCACACGGCTATATTCCCGTTCCCATCTGGATACCCCAGGTTCCGGTTGCACTCGGGATGACAGCACTCAACATTGCCATCCTCGACGACCTGGTCGGGATGATCCGCAAGCGCACACCCTCTTATCAGCAGCATGAAGACGAGCTGAACCTGGAGGACGTGTAATGGATATCGCGTTTCTCTCCATTGTACTGGCAGTGTCGATGATCCTGATGCTCGCGGTGGGCGTGTGGGTGTCTCTGACGCTGGTTGGCATCGGCGTCCTGGGCCTGCTGCTCTCAGGCAACGATCAGATTGGCCTGTTGTTCGCCACGTCGAGCTGGGGCGCCAGCACCAGTTGGTCCCTGACAGCCCTGCCCATGTTCATCTGGATGGGCGAGGTTCTGTTTCGTACCCGACTTTCCGAGGATCTTTTCAAGGGGCTGGCGCCCTGGATGGGCGGACTGCCCGGCAAGCTCCTCCATGTGAACATTCTGAGCTGCGGGATTTTCGCGGCTGTTTCCGGCTCATCTGCAGCCACGGCCGCAACGATAGGCCGAATGACTCTGCCCGAACTGAAAGCCCAGGGTTACAGCGACAAGATGGCGGTGGGTACCCTGGCCGGCTCCGGCACGCTTGGGCTGTTGATTCCTCCCTCCATTATTCTGATTGTATATGGCGTGGCGGCAGAGGTTTCCATCGGCCGCCTGTTTATCGCCGGGGCCCTGCCCGGGCTGATGCTGGTCGCCATGTTTATGGGTTACACCATGATCTGGGCCAAGCTCAACAAGGATCAGCTCCCGACCACCAAGAAGGAAAACCTGGCGTTCTCGGTCAAGATCAAGGCGCTGAAGATGCTGCTCCCGATCGTTGGCCTTATTATTTTTGTGCTGGGATCTATCTATACCGGTTTCGCAACACCAACCGAGGCCGCTGCTCTGGGAGTGTTCGGCGCCCTTATAATTGCGGCCGCAACCGGTTCACTAAGCATCCAGAGTTTCAAGGACAGCCTTCTGGGCGCGGTGAAAAGCTCATGCATGATCGGTCTTATCCTGGTGGGTGCCCACTTCCTGACACTGGCCATGGGCTTCCTCGGCATTCCAAGGGAGCTGGCCGCCTGGATCGGCAGCATGTCCCTGTCGCCGTTCGAACTTCTGATTGGCCTGACCGTACTGTTCGTGCTCCTGGGCTGCTTCCTCGACGGGATTTCAGTCGTGGTTCTGACCGTTGCGGTTGTCATGCCGATGGTTCAACAGGCTGGCATCGACTTGCTGTGGTTCGGGATCTTTATTGTACTGGTGGTAGAGATGGCACAGATTACGCCCCCGGTAGGCTTCAACCTGTTCGTCATCCAGGCTCTGACAGGCAAGGACATACTCTATGTGGCCCGGGCGGCACTCCCGTTCTTCCTTCTGATCATGGCAGCACTTTTCCTGATCGGCTGGTTCCCGGAGATTGTCACTTACCTGCCGCAGACCATGAGCCGGGGATGACGCAGGCAACAACGTTTTTCGGAGGTACACAATGAAACTGAACTGCGATATGGGTGAGAGCTTCGGCACCTGGACCAAAGGCATGGACTCCGAAGTCATGCCTTACATAGATATGGCCAGTATTGCCTGCGGTTTTCATGCATCCGACCCCCTGACCATGGACCACACCGTCAAACTGGCACTGGCCCAGAACGTCACCATTGGCGCCCACCCCGGCTACCCGGACCTGCTCGGTTTCGGCCGCCGCGACATGGACTGCCGGCCGGACGAGCTCAAGGCCATCCTGGTCTATCAGATGGCCGCGCTGAACGGGATCTGCCAGGTGCACGGCACATCCATTTCCTACGTGAAGCCCCACGGGGCTCTCTATAACCGGATGATGGTGGAAAACACCACGCTATCCGTCGTTATGTCTGCAGTGCGCTCCTATGCGCCGCAATGCCCGCTGGTGGTTATGGCAACCCCCGAATGGCAACAGGTCAAGGACCGTGCAGATGAGTACGGTATCGAGGTCTGGTTCGAGGCCTTTTCCGATCGCGCCTACAGCGACGAGGGTAAACTGGTGAAACGGTCGGTACGCGGTGCCGTCCACGAAACCACCGAAGCCATTGAAGAACAGGTCACCCAGATTATCCGGGACGGCACTGTCACCTCCATTTCGGGCAAACGCATTCCGATCAAAGCCGATACCATCTGCATTCACGGCGACAGCTACCATGCCGTCGATGCGGCGCGGCACATGCGACAGGTTGTGGAAGCTATATGAGGATCGAGTCGGTCAACGAAAACACCTGCATGGTGTATTTTGGCGACCAGATAGGCGCGGAGTCTGCCGGCCTGGTCAAGCGGGCCACCGATCGGCTGCGCCGTGACATGCCAGACCTCATCATCGACCTGGTGCCGTCTTACACGTCAATCCTGGTGACCTGGGATCTGGAGCAGGCTGACCGTTTTGCCATCACACGCCGGTTGCGCTCAGCGATAGACTCTGGTGACGATAGCTCCAACGGGGACGACTCCACCCGCATTGTCGAGCTGCCCGTCTACTATGGTCCTGAAGTGGGTCTGGATCTGGAGGATGTCTGCGAGCATGCAGGGCTGTCTCGAGACGATGTTGTCCGCATCCACAGTGAAAAGCTTTATCAGGTCTACGCTATCGGCTTCGCGCCCGGCTTCGCCTATCTGGGAAGCACCGACGAACGGATTGCCATTCCCCGGAAATCGACCCCGAGACTGAAAGTACCTACCGGCTCCGTCGGCATAGCAGGCACTCAAACCGCGATATACCCAAGCTGCACGCCCGGTGGCTGGCAGATTATTGGCCGCACGCCGCAAAAGATGGTCGATTGGGACAGCGACTCCTTGGCGCTAGTACAGGTGGGTGACCAGGTGCGTTTCCGCGCCATCTGTCGGGACGAATTTCTTGAGCTGGGAGGCAACCTCGATGAGCTTTGAAGTTCTCGACCCGGGAATGCTGGCCCTTATCCAGGATTCCGGCAGACATGGCTACCAGCACATGGGCGTGACAACCGGTGGCCCCATGGACGAGTTTGCATTTTTCTGGGCGAACCGCCTGTTGGGCAATGACCTCAATGCCCCCCAGATCGAAATCACCTTTGGCAGGTTCAGCCTCAAGGCGCACCATGATGCCTGCATAGCCATTACCGGTGGCGATCTCGGCGCCCAAATCAACGATAAGACCATTGAACCATGGCGCACCCATCACATCAGCAAGGGTGACCGTCTGGAGTTCAACGCGCCGGTGAGCGGTTTGCGGGCCTACCTGGCTGTCAGTGGCGGATTCAAGCCAGCCATGAAGCTGGGCAGTTGCGCTACCGTGGCACGCGAGGGCTTGGGGGGCCTCGATGGCAAGGGAGCGAAACTGGCCAAAGGCGATAAGCTGGAGTTCGAGAGAAACGCCTCATTTCTTGAGGCGTTTCTTCCCGAACCGGAAATCCCCGATTATCAACAGCACCTGCGTCTGGGGGTAATTCCCGGCTATCAGTATGAAAGCTTCCCGGCCGTTCAGCGGATGAAGTTTTTCTCCTGCGACTATGAAATCAGCCAGAATATCGATCGAATGGGGTATCGCCTGAAAGGCGATGCCATCCATTCAGGTCTGGACGGGATTGTCTCGGAGGGGATCGCCTACGGTGCCATTCAGGTTCCGAAAGACGGCCAGCCAATTGTCCTGATGAAAGACCGGCAAACCATCGGCGGCTACCCGAAAATCGGCTGTCTGAGCGCCCTTGATGCAGGTCTTCTGGCCCAGAGGGGACCGGGATCATCGGTCAGCTTCTTCCTCTCGGACGTTGCAGAGGCCGAAGGCCGCCGAATGCTGTTTAACCAACGGCTGAAAACAGGCGCGCCCGACATCAGGACTGACTGACGCCGGGCGCGTTGGAACCGATTGCCGCCGATTATTCGGAGGCGGCAATCAGGCTGGCGTTACCGCCCGCTGCGGTTGTGTCGACGCACAGGTGACGTTCGATCACAAAACGCTGATCCAGGGTGTGCTCTGTAATCAGCGGCAGCAAGGCGCCATCACGCCTGGCCAGCGCCTCACGGTATTCCTTGAGCAGCGACTGAACGCCACAGCTAACCACTGCTTCGAAACCATCCACCGTAGCCAGTGCTTCTGGCTCCAGCAGACCCTCCACTCCGGTAATCGGCAGTCCTGCCTTCACGGCCTGGTCCACGGTGTCCTGAACACCTGGCGCAATCACCACTACCTTGTTGCCCTGTGACAATGCGGTACCGGCCTGCTCCAGGGCGGTTTGCTTATCCGGCCCCAGACACAGCACCACACCACGAGCGTGGTTGGACAGGCGGTTGGTCTCACCCGTTGGCCCGGGCAGCTCTTCCGCGTGGGCATCCAGCGGCGCTGGAACATCATCGAAGATGGGCTTGATGGCCTCCATACGGGCTTCAGGCTTGGGCGCCTTCAGTTTGTCCAGCTGGCCAATCAGCTTCTGCAGCTGCTTCGCATCCACTGTCCTGACACTGGAATCCGCCTCACGCTCGACCGTGTCACCTTTCAGGAATCGACGAACATACTGAGGACCGCCAGCCTTGGGGCCGGTGCCGGAGAGGCCCTCGCCACCAAAGGGCTGGGAGCCCACGATTGCGCCGATCTGGTTACGGTTTACATAAGTGTTGCCGACCTTGATCCGGCTGGCAATGCGCTCAACCCGGCGATCAACACGGCTATGGATACCAAACGTCAGACCGTAGCCCTTGGCATTAATATCGTCCACCACCTTATCGATGTTCTTCGCCTCAAACGTTGCCACATGCAGTACCGGCCCGAAGATCTCCTCTTCAAGCTCTTCAATACCGCTGACGCTGAGAACCGCCGGAGAAACAAACAACCCTTTCTCGGGAACCTCCATTTTCTTCAGCAGCTTACCGTTGCGCTCGAACTTCTCGCAGTGGTCCACGATCTTCTTGCGGGCATTCTCGTCAATCACCGGGCCCACGTCCGTGGACAGCAACCAGGGATCACCGATGCCGAGTTCTTCCATTGCACCGTAGAGCATTTCCAGAAGGCCATCGGCAATGTCTCTCTGCACATAGAGCATGCGCAGGGCTGAACACCGCTGACCGGCGCTCTGGAACGAAGAAGCCAACACGTCACGGACAACCTGCTCCGGCAATGCCGTGGAATCCACGATCATCGCATTCAGGCCGCCGGTCTCTGCCACCAGCGGCGCGTCCGGCGCCATATTCTCGGTCATCACCTTGTTGATGCGCTGGGCAGTCGCGGTAGAGCCGGTGAAGCACACGCCACTAACCCGCGAATCAGAGGTCAGAGCCGCACCCACGGTGGCGCCGGTACCCGGCACCAACTGGATGACATCCTTCGGGATACCAGCCTGATGCATCAGTTCCACAGCGCGGATTGCGAGCAGAGATGTCTGCTCGGCCGGTTTGGCCACCACGGTGTTGCCTGCAGCCAGATTCGCCAGAATCTGCCCGGTAAAAATCGCCAGCGGGAAGTTCCAGGGCGAAATACAACACATCACGCCGCGGGCATCGCCACTGTCTTTATAACGAATGGCCTCGTTGGCGTAATACTGGGAGAAATCGACCGCCTCACGGATCTCCGCCACCGCATCCAGCAGGGATTTACCCGCTTCACGGGTGGTAAGGGCGAACAGCTCTTCGTAGTTCTCCTCGTACAGGTCGCCGACCTTACGAACGCACGCTGCGCGCTCTTCAGCGGATTTCTCAGACCAGCTATTGAACGCAGCCGCTGCCGCGGTAATGGCAGTGTCCATATCGGCATCGGAGGCCTGGGTTACGTGGCCAACCAGATCGTCCGGATCGGCCGGGTTACGCACCACTTGCACTTCGGTGCCGGCAACCTCACCGGCAATCACAGGACCGCCTTTCCAGCGATAATCCTTATAGGCGCCGCGACCCTTTTCGATTTCATTGACGGTTACCGGGTCGGTAATATCCCAGCCTTTGGAGTTGCGACGCTGATCGCCAAACAGTTTGAACGGATGAACGATTGCCTTGCTGGAAATGTCTTTACCCATTTGCTCAACACTGACAATCGGATCCTTGGCAATCTCCTCGGGGGTGATGCTGGTGTCCACGATCTGGTTCACGAAGGAACTGTTGGCACCGTTCTCGAGCAGTCGACGCACCAGGTACGCCAGCAGATCCTTGTGTGGACCGACAGGCGCATAAATCCGGCAGGGCACGCCACTCACTTTCAAAACCTCGTTGTGCAGGGACTCACCCATGCCGTGCAGGCGCTGGAACTCGTAGTTGTCCACGCCTTTGGTCTTCGCCATTTCCAGAATGGAAGAAACCGAGTGGGCGTTATGGGTGGCAAATTGCGGGTAAATCCGGTTCGTCATGTTCAACAGCTTGGTGGCGCAGGACAGAAACGACACGTCACTGCAGGCCTTGCGGGTGAACACCGGGAAGCCGTCCAGACCCATGACCTGGGCACGCTTGATTTCGGCATCCCAGTAGGCGCCTTTCACCAGCCGCACCATGAACTTGCGATCGTATTTTTCAGCCAGGCCGTAGAGCCAGTCAATAACGAACGATGAACGCTTGCCGTAGGCCTGGACCACAACGCCAAAGCCATCCCAGTTGGCAAGCTCGGGATCTGAAACCAGTGCTTCAATCACATCCAGAGAAAGATCCAGACGATCCTGCTCCTCGGCGTCGATGTTGAAGCCCATGTTCGCAGCCGCGGCCTTTTTCACCAGTTCGCGGGCCCGGGGCAGCAGCTCGTTCATCACACGCTCTTTGTTGCCGTACTCGTAACGGGCCAGCAGGGCCGAGAGCTTGACCGAAATGCCCGGGTTCTTGCGCACATCGCCCTTGCTCGCCTTGGCAATGCTGTCGATGGCATTGGAATAGGAGTCGTAATAACGCTTGGCATCATCATCGGTGCGGGCGGCTTCGCCCAGCATGTCGTAAGAATAGGTATAACCCTTCGCCATGTAGTCTTCGGCTTCATCCTGGGCTTCGTCGATATCGCGGCCCAGAACAAACTGGCGACCCATTTCTTTCATGGCCTGGCCGGCAACAGTGCGGATGACAGGCTCGCCAAAGCGCTTGAGCAGCTTGCGCAGGGTTTCGCCCACGGTATTGCGCTCGGAGTCCTTCAGCAGGTTGCTGGTCATCAGCAGGGCGACCGTGGCCGTGTTGATCAGGCCAGACGACGCCTTGCCCACGTGGGTAGCCCAGGCACCGGAGGTGATCTTGTCTTCGATCAGTTCATGGATGGTCGTATTGTCAGGCACCCGCAACAGCGCCTCCGCCAGACACATCAGGGCGACACCTTCTTTGGTGGTCAGACCATACTCAGCCAGGAATTTTTCCATGATGGTGGACTTGGCATTCTTGCGAACGCTGCGCACCAGTTCGGCCGCGCGAGCAGAGATAGCGTCGCGCTCAGCCTGGGACAACTGGGCACCAGCAATCATCTCGTGGATCACCTTGTGCTCGTCAGCGAGATAATAATCACGAATCGCCTGCCGGCTATCGACAAGCTCGGGCGTCTGTGATTGCTGCGGTCTCATAGTTGTACCCTCTTAGTTGTTTGTCTCTCCGGCATTCTACCGAGATCAACAAAGACTATTTCTCTATAAAATACAGACAGGCCCGCCATTACGACTTTTTTAGATAATCAAAATTTAATATTTTTCTCCGTAAATCGTAATTTACGGGCACTTTGCCTGCCCTCATCCTGCTATGCGACTTTCAATGCCAGCTCTCTGAGGACTCCATGAGCTACTGAGAAAACAGCGCAATCCACCTCATTACCGGCCTGCATGTCGTTCAACATCCTCTCCCAACGCCCGAGCAACATGCGTTTGTCCTCGCGCCAGGCCTCGAGACGCTTTTCCGGCGTTCCATTGCGAGCCACGGGCTCGGACAACACACTGAATGTGAGATTCCGCAACTGATGATCCAGCTCGTCCCTGAAGTGAATGGTCGCCAACACCTGCCAGTGTCCATTCGCCCGGAACGCCCGCATCTGACGGTCCAACCAGGTCAGATTCAGACTCTCACCAAGGGTGAAATACACCCACGCTACCGACTCAAGGTCTTCATCCAGCTGGCGAGCGATCTCAACCATGTCCATCAGCCAGTAGCGGCTTTCCGCGGAGGCGCACCAGGCCGATAAATCCTCGGGAACCATCCACTCACAGTATTCAGCATAGCGTTCATACCACCGACTTGCAGGAATCACCGATTCGAGGCGGCTTTTCGAGGCCAGAACATCGGCCAATGGCGCCCGGTAGTGGTCAATACAGGAAACCGGGTCCAACGCCTGCCGGCGGTTTTGCAACAGCCAACTGGTACTGCGGGTGACCAGTCGAATAGCGTCGGCGAACAATTCCGCCTGAACACCTGCACTGATTTTGCCATCCAGCGATTCTATGGCCTCCCAATGGGCGTCTACGTCATGAATTCGCAGGGAGATCAGGTAAGCCGCAGCAATCCGGCCGGCATCTGCCCCCGTGGAACTACGAATACGGTCGAACCAGGTAATGCCCACGCGGTTGACCATATCGTTGGCAATCTGTGTGGCCGAGATTTCAGCCCGAAGGGGATGAGACTCGACCGCTTCCGGAAAAGCGGTCAGCAGCGAGGCAGGAAAAGCCGAGTGCAGCGCCGAGTTAAAGCGCGTGTCATGCACGATTGGAGATGCGACCAGGGCCTGCTTCAGTTCAATTTTTGCGTAGGAAACCAGAACCGCCAGCTCCGGCCGGGTCAGCCCACCGCCATATTCCCGGCGGGCCTGCAGTTCCTCGTCAGAAGGCAGAAATTCAAGACCGCGGTCCAGCTTGCCTCCAGCTTCAAGCCTGCGGATCAGCCGGTCATACTGGTCTGCAGTGGCAACCGCCGGATTCTGGGCGAGGCTGAGCGCCATGGCCTGCCGATAGTTGTTGCGCAGCACCAGCTCAGCCACTTCCGGGGTCATGGCTCTGAGCATTCGGTTCCGCTCCGGAAGCGACATCAGCTGTCGATGCACCAGATCGTTAAGCAGGATCTTGATGTTCACCTCGTGGTCCGAACAGTCGACGCCACCGGCATTGTCAATAAAATCGCTGTTCACGGAACCGCCGCGACGGGCGAAGTCGATCCGGGCCTTCTGGGTGACACCTAGGTTGCCGCCCTCCCCCAGTGCCTTGCAGCGCAGCTCGTTACTGTCGATTCGAAGCGCATCGTTGGTCTTGTCACCCACGTCTTCATGGGACTCTGAGGGCGCTTTCACATAGGTGCCAATACCCCCATTCCACAGCATGTCCACAGGCGCTTTCAGCAGAGCACTGATCAGATCCGCCGGCGACAGGGTCCGGGCCTTTATGCCCAGCGCCTTTCGCATTTGCGCAGACACCGGAATGGATTTCATGGAACGCGAGAACACCCCGCCGCCATCGCTGATAAGCGCGGTATCATAATCGGCCCAGGAAGAACCGGGCTGGTTGAACAGTCGCTGTCGCTCACGAAACGATGCCGCGGCATCTGGATCGGGATCCACAAAAATGTGCTGGTGGTTGAACGCGCCGACCAGGCGAATCCGCTCCGAAAGCAGCATGCCGTTACCAAACACATCGCCACCCATATCACCGATGCCGACCACGGTGAATTCATCCGTCTGGGTATCCGTGCCTTTCTCGAGGAAATGCCGTTTGACCGACTCCCAGGCGCCCCTGGCGGTAATCCCCATTTTCTTGTGGTCATAACCCTCACTGCCACCGGAGGCAAAAGCATCACCCAGCCAGAAGCGGTACTCTGCGGCCAGTGTGTTCGCTATATCGGAAAACGTGGCCGTACCTTTATCAGCGGCGACCACCAGGTAGGTGTCATCACCGTCATATCGAACCACATTTTCCGGGGGCACCACCTGGCCGTCATCAAGGTTATCCGTGATATCCAACAGCCCCCGGATGAAGGTCTGATAGCAGGCAACACCCTCTTCCCTCAGAGCCTCCCGTGCCCCATCCCGTGGCGGCTGCTTTACCACGAAGCCGCCCTTTGCGCCTGCGGGCACGATGACCGAGTTCTTCACCTGCTGGGCTTTCACCAGACCAAGAATCTCCGTGCGGTAATCCTCGATCCGGTCAGACCAGCGAAGCCCGCCTCTGGCGACCGGCCCTGAGCGCAGGTGCACGCCTTCAATCCGGGGCGAGTATACGAAAATCTCGAACTTCGGACTCGGGCGCGGGATATCGGGAATCAACGACGAATCCAGCTTGAGAGACAGGTACGAGGCAAATCCGCCATCTTCGCGGGTCTGAAAATAGTTGGTTCGGAGAGTCGCCCGGATGATCATAAAGAACCGCCGGAGAATACGATCGTCGTCCAGGCTCGCCACTGCTTCGAGGGAATCACGAAGCTCTGTCTCCAACTTTTCGCTCTTCCCTTTCCGTCCCTTTATATCCGGCTCGAAACGGCTGAAGAAGAAGGCAACGAGCCGCGAGGTAATATCCGGATGGCGTGCCAGTGTTTCTGCGATGAAGGGCTGACTGAAACCGAATCGAAGCTGCTTGATGTAGCGGGCATAGGCCCTGATCAACGCCACTTCGCGCCAGCCGAGGCCGCACAGCATGATCAGCTGGTTAAAATCGTCGTTTTCGGCAAAGCCGTTCCAGATTTCCCGGAACGCCGACTGAATCAACGGTCTGGCAGTTTCCAGATCAGCCGCCCGGCACCGATCGTGGAGCTCTACGGTAAAATCGCTGACTCCGAAGGTTTCGCCGTCCCGGCGACGGACCCGGTAGGGATGCTCACCCAGAACCCGCATTCCCAGGTTTTCCAGAATCGGGATGACGTCTGACAGAACAACCGGCTGGCCTTCACTGTACAGTTTGAAGTGGAATCCGGTCTCGGCTGGATCCCGGGGCTGGTAAAAGCGCATGGGAACATCGGTGCTTACCGCGATGGACTGGATCTGTTCTATATCGGCGAGGGCTTCGGAAACCGGGAATCTTGCCCGGTAGGCAGAGGGGAATCCGCCGCTGAACACCTGGGCGTAGCGACCACCAATAGATTCGCCGAAGCTCTGAACCAGTTCGCCATGCAGGTCATCGTCCCACGATCGGGATTCCTCCACCATTCTCGCCACGATCTCCCGAAGTTCGAGGGAGTCGTCGTTGTCAGACGACTGGTTCTGGAGGACATCGGCAAGCTGTTCCAGCAGGGTTTGTTTTTGTAATGCGCGGGAATCGGTCATCGGAACTCTCCGGACTTGGTATACGTTCACAGTGGGCTGATGTAACTACCAGTATACGCAAGGCCAGAAAGTCACTTAGACCATATAGTTTCCGATTAGAGGAGTTTCGATTATATTTACCATATGATTTAGCCGTTAATTTAAGCTGGAACCAACAACATGGCCGAATTGGATCGAATAGACCAATCAATTATCCGCGAGCTTCAGAAAAACTCCCGGATCACGGTAACCGAGCTTGCGTCCCGGGTAGGCCTTTCCAAAACCCCGTGCCAAGTGCGGATGCGCCGCCTTGAAGAGCATGGATTTATAACCGGGTACACCGCCCTGGTGAATCAGACCAAACTGGGGCTCAGCCACATTGCCTTTGCCCAGGTAACATTGAACGACACCAGCAGCGGCGCGCTCACCGCCTTCAACAAAGCCGTCCAGAGTGTCTCGGCGGTGGAGCAATGCCACATGATTGCCGGCAACTTCGATTATCTGCTGAAAGTCAGAACCCGCAACATGCAGGAATACCGGCAGGTTCTGGGTGAGGAGATTTCGGCCCTGCCCCATGTACTGCAGACCAGCACCTTTGTGGTCATGGAGAACGTCAAGGACGCCGGCTTGTAGAGGAGAACCTTACAACCCGGCGCCAGTTGTCACTCGGATTGCTCGTACTTTGGCTTATAGCCGCTTGCATCCACACGCGCCCGATCAGGCTCATCTTCCGCCAGTGGTTGAACTTCCTGCAGGCTGGCGAGCGACCGAAGCGTCAGTCGCTGGTATTCTTCAGTGCCCTTTTTCTTCCACGCAATCTCCTTGTCGCTCAGCATCCGCATTACCTTGGCCGGTGAGCCAACGATCAGCGAGCCAGGCTCACAGGTGAATTTTGCTTTTACGAAGGCGCAGGCGCCGACAATGGAACGAGGCGCAATATGGGCTTCGTCCATCACCACCGCATTCATGCCTACCATGGCATCCTCACCAACGATGCAGCCGTGCAGAATCGCCCCGTGCCCAACATGGCCATTCTTCTCGACGACCGTGTCCATTCCCGGGAAGGCATGCATCACGCAGGTATCCTGGACATTGGAGCCCTGCTTGAGAACGATTCGCCCGAAATCGGCTCGTAACGAAGCCGCTGGCCCGACGTAGCAATCCGGCCCAATCCAGACATCGCCGATGAGAACCGCAGTGGGGTGAACATAGGCGGACGGGTGAACGACGGGAACAACGCCTTCTATACTGTAGCTGGGCATAGCGATCTCCTGGTTGGCGCGGGCCGGAAGCGATCGGCTATAGGCCGGACCGAAACGTGGGACCCTAAAAGTAATTGTGATTCATTTTCTGTATCACATTATCCTTTTCCGGGAGTTTTTTCACACCCTGACAGCCGTTTCAGATGCGTAATTCGCCTCCATTGCCCGGCCAACTCCTGAGCCCCGATAAATTTTTATCGATTTTTCAGAGATATAGAAATGCCACGCTATGATGCCCGACTAAAGTGATACAAAACCAAGCCAGCACAATCCTTGACGAGTATCAATTCTAAGATATACTCATTTTCCACGATCGATAGCACCGTGCCGAGCAAGGACACCTTTCACGCTATCCCCTACAACAAACAACAGGACAACAACGCCATGACTCAGCCGAGCATTCTTCTTGAAATCGATCAGGGCGTGGCTCTGCTTACCCTGAACCGTCCGGACAACCTGAACAGTTTCAATGTTGAAATGCACGAACGCATGCGCGATGCCATCAGCACCGTGCGCAAGGATGAGTCTGTCCGTGTGCTGGTCATTACCGGTTCTGGCCGGGGCTTTTGCGCGGGGCAGGATCTTTCCGACCGCAGCGTATCCCCGGATCAGGAAATGCCGGACCTGGGTGCTTCCCTGGAGAACTACTACAACCCGCTGATGCGCAGCCTTCGGGATCTTCCGATGCCCGTGCTGTGCGCCGTTAACGGTGTAGCGGCAGGCGCCGGCGCCAATATCGCCCTGGCCTGCGACATTACTCTCGCAGCCCGGTCAGCCAATTTCGTTCAGGCTTTCTGCAAGCTCGGCCTGGTCCCCGATTCCGGCGGCACCTGGACCTTGCCCCGCGTGGCTGGCATGGCGCGGGCCAAAGGCATGGCGCTTCTGGGCGACAAGATCAGTGCCGAGCAGGCAGAGAGCTGGGGCATGATCTGGCGCTGTGTCGATAACGAGCAGCTCATGGAAGAAACCATGAAACTTGCCCGCCATTTCGCTACCCAACCCACCAAGGGCCTTGCGCTGATCAAGCGGGCGCTGCACGCCAGCGCCAGCAATACCTTCGAGGATCAGATCAACCTGGAGCGTGATCTTCAGCGCATGGCCGGTCAGACCGAGGACTACCGCGAAGGCGTTGCCGCCTTCATGGAAAAACGCACGCCGAACTTCAAGGGGAAATAAGCCATGCCGGCACTGGATACTCAAACCAAAGTTGCCGTCGTTGGCGCCGGAGCCATGGGCTCCGGCATTGCCCAGGTGGCCGCCCAGGCAGGCCATCAGGTTTACCTGCACGACCAGAGAGAGGGTGCGGCTGAGGCAGGCCGCAATGGCATCGCCAAACAGCTTCAGCGTCGTGTCGACAAGGGCAAATTGGAGCAACAGGAACTGGACGCGGTTATCGGCCGGATTCAGCCGGTGGCGAATCTCGACGAAGTTGCCGACGCCGGACTTGTGATTGAGGCCATCATCGAAGACCTGCAGATCAAGCGCCAGCTGCTGGCCAACCTGGAAGATCTGTGTGCCGGGGATGCGATTCTCGCCACCAATACCTCGTCCATTTCTGTCACCGCCCTCGGCGCTGAGATGAAGAAACCTGAGCGCCTGGTGGGCATGCACTTCTTCAATCCGGCACCGCTGATGGCGCTGGTCGAAGTCGTCATGGGGCTTGCGACCAGCAAAACCGTTGCCGATAACGTTCACGCGACGGCCACTGCCTGGGGCAAGAAGCCGGTGTATGCGACGTCGACTCCCGGCTTTATTGTGAACCGTGTGGCCCGTCCGTTCTACGCGGAAAGCCTACGCCTGCTGCAGGAACAGGCCACCGATGCCGCCACACTGGACGCCATCATTCGCGAAGCCGGCCAGTTCCGGATGGGCGCATTCGAACTGACCGACCTGATCGGACACGATGTCAACTACGCCGTGACCAACTCCGTCTTCAATTCCTATTATCAGGATCCGCGCTTTCTGCCGTCGCTGATCCAGAAAGAACTGGTGGAAGCCGGTCGCCTGGGTCGCAAGAGCGGCCAGGGTTTCTACCCCTATGGAGAGGACACGGAAAAGCCTCAGCCACAAACCGAACCAGCTCATCAATCGGATGAGACCGCGGTCATTGCCGAAGGCAATCCAGGCGTCGCCGCCCCGCTGCTGGATCGACTGAAAGCAGCCGGCCTGACCATTATCGAGCGCGACGGGCCGGGCCAGATTCGCTTCGGTGATGCGGTAATGGCACTCACTGATGGGCGAATGGCCACCGAGCGCGCTGCCAGCGAGGGCGTCGCCAACCTGGTGCTTTTTGACCTGGCTTTTGACTACAGCAAAGCAAGCAGGCTTGCCCTGGCGCCAGCTGATCAGGCATCTGAAGCAGCGGTTTCCTGTGCCTGTGCTTTACTGCAAAAAGCAGGTATTGAAGTCAGCCTTATCGCCGACCGCCCCGGCCTGGTCATCATGCGTACCGTAGCCATGCTGGCCAATGAGGCGGCCGACGCAGCCCTTCACGGTGTAGCGACCATTGCGGATATCGATCTGGCCATGAAAGCCGGCCTGAACTATCCCGACGGCCCCCTGAGCTGGAGTGACCGGCTTGGTGCGGGGCACGTTTTCACCGTGCTGACCAACATCCAGAACAGCTACGCAGAAGACCGCTATCGCCCTGCCTTGCTGCTCCGGAAGAACGCATTTGCACAGAAGGGGTTCTATTCATGAGCGAGATGGATCCGCAATTACTCGCCGAAGAATGCGCGAAAGCCATGTTCGCGCGGGACCGCGCCAGCCAGAAGCTGGGCATGAACATTGAATCTGTCGCCCCGGGCAAGGCGGTCATCACCATGACCGTAACCGGCGACATGATCCAGGGCCACGGTTCCTGCCACGGCGGCTACCTGTTCACCCTGGCCGATTCGGCCTTTGCCTTTGCCTGTAACAGCTATGACCGGGCCACCGTTGCCTCCGGCTGCAGCATTGATTACATGTACGGCGCCAAAGAAGGCGACCAGCTGACTGCCACCGCCGAAGAGCAGGCCCGCGGCGGTCGCACCGGCGTCTACGACATCACATTAACCAATCAGGATGGCCGCAAGGTTGCCCTGTTCCGGGGCCGTTCCTACGAGGTTCGTGGCACCGTACGCAATTCGGAGGAAACTGCATGAGCACCGACAATACCCTTAAAGACGCCTACATCGTCGATGCCATCCGCACCCCCATCGGTCGTTACGGCGGCGCCCTTTCCGCCGTGCGTGCAGATGACCTGGGCGCCATTCCCATCAAGGCGCTGACCGAACGTCATCCGGATCTGGACTGGTCGAAAGTTGACGACGTGCTCTACGGCTGCGCCAATCAGGCCGGTGAAGACAATCGCGACGTTGCCCGCATGTCCCTGCTGCTGGCAGGCCTGCCGGTAGACGTCCCGGGCAGCACCATCAACCGCCTGTGCGGTTCCGGTATGGATGCGATTGGCAGTGCAGCCCGCGCAATTCGCACTGGCGAGACCCGGCTGATGATTGCCGGCGGCGTCGAATCCATGTCACGGGCTCCCTTCGTTATGGGCAAGGCCGAGTCTGCATTCAGCCGCAAGGCGGAGATTTTTGACACCACCATCGGCTGGCGCTTTGTAAACCCGGTACTGAAAAAGCAGTACGGCATTGATTCCATGCCCGAGACAGCCGAGAACGTGGCAGCCGATTTCAACGTCTCCCGGGAAGACCAGGACGCGTTCGCCCTGCGCAGTCAGCAACGCACCGCGGCAGCGCAGAAAGAAGGCCGACTGGCCGCTGAAATCACACCGGTGACCATTCCCCGTCGCAAGCAGGACCCGCTGGTGGTGGATACCGATGAGCACCCCCGTGAAACCAGCCTTGAAAAGCTGGCCTCGCTGCCGACCCCGTTCCGCGAAGACGGTACGGTGACTGCGGGCAATGCGTCCGGTGTCAATGACGGGGCCTGTGCCCTGCTGCTGGCCGGAGCTGACGCCCTCAAACAGTACAACCTCAAGCCCCGCGCCCGGATTGTTGCCATGTCAACCGCCGGTGTGGAGCCACGGATCATGGGCTTTGGCCCGGCACCGGCGACCCGCAAGGTTCTGGCTACTGCCGGCCTGGAGCTGGCCGATATGGATGTGATTGAGCTGAATGAAGCCTTCGCAGCCCAGGCCCTCGCCGTAACCCGGGACCTGGGTCTGCCAGATGACGCCGGGCACGTGAACCCGAACGGTGGCGCCATCGCCCTGGGCCACCCTCTGGGCATGAGCGGTGCCCGGCTGGTGACCACGGCCCTGAACGAACTGGAACGCCGCCATGCCGCGGGCCAAAAAGCCCAGTATGCCCTGTGCACCATGTGCATCGGCGTTGGCCAGGGGATCGCGCTGATTATTGAACGGACGGATTCGGTGGCCTGAGGCCACCGACCGGAACAGAACAAAGACCATTACTCGACAAGAACAACGCAGGATAGAACCATGACCTTACCACTGCAAAAACTTGGCAAACTTGACCGCATGGAAACCGCCAGCATCGATGAGCTGCGTCACGAACAGCTGCAGCGCCTGCGCTGGAGTGTTGTCCATGCCTATACCAACGTGCCTTTCTATCGCAAAGCGTTCGATGATATTGGCCTGAAGCCAATGGACATCAATTCCCTGGATGATTTGGCCAAGGTTCCGTTCACCACCAAGGCGGATCTGCGCGACAACTATCCGTTTGGCATGTTCGCCACGCCGATGTCCGACGTGGTCCGGGTTCATGCGTCCAGTGGTACCACCGGCAAACCCACCGTTGTGGGCTACACCCAGAGTGACATTCACACCTGGGCCGACATTGTGGCTCGCTCCATCCGGGCCGGTGGCGGCTCCCGTGGCGACAAGGTCCATGTGGCCTACGGCTACGGTCTGTTCACCGGTGGTCTTGGCGCCCACTATGGTGCCGAGCGCCTGGGATGTACCGTTATTCCTATGTCCGGCGGCCAGACCGAGAAACAGGTCCAGCTGATCAAGGACTTCGAGCCGGACATCATCATGGTCACACCGTCCTACATGCTGAACATCGCCGACGAAATGGAACGTCAGGGCATCGATCCCCACAAACTGCCCCTTCGCCTGGGCATCTTCGGCGCAGAGCCATGGACCAACGCCATGCGATCAGAGATCGAGGAGCGCCTGGGCATCGAGGCCCTCGATATCTACGGCCTGTCGGAAGTGATGGGGCCGGGCGTGGGCATGGAATGCATTGAAACCAAAGATGGCCCGACCATCTGGGAAGATCACTTCTATCCGGAAATCATCAACCCGGAAACCGGCGAAGTGCTGCCTGACGGTGAATACGGTGAGCTGGTCTTCACATCATTAACCAAGGTGGCCCTGCCGATTCTGCGCTACCGCACCCGCGACCTCACCCGCCTGCTCCCGGGCACAGCGCGCCCGATGCGCCGGATTGACAAAATTACCGGCCGCAGCGACGACATGCTGATCATTCGCGGCGTCAACGTGTTCCCGAGCCAGATCGAGGAGCAGGTGCTGAAATGCGACGCGCTGGCGCCTCACTACGAGATCGAGGTTTACAAGGATGGCAACCTGGACTGTGTGGACATCCGTGCCGAACTGAAACCGGGCGCAACTGATACCCCTGAAAGTCGTGCCGCGGCAGCCAAGGAACTGACTCACCACATCAAGTCCTACATCGGCATCAGTACCCGTGTAGAGGTGGTCGAAACCAATCGCCTCGCGCGCTCGGAAGGCAAGGCCAAGCGGGTATTTGACCGCCGTAACAAGTAAATCCGACCGACCGGCAGAGAGTCAGACGGCAGCGGATGCCGCTGACTCTCGCACCTTTTGCCCACCCGCAAGCCCCTGTAATCACCGATTTAAAATTGCTTTCCGTTTGCTGATCTCAATAGCCTTTTCTCACGTATCACTTTTTTTATTATGAAAATCAGCACTATAAGATCCTATAAGGAAGCTTTTAGATATAACATGACACACAAAGACAGTTCTTGATATTTATTCAGTATCATATAATATGGAGTTAATGGCCTTCAGTCTTTACTGAGGGCTCTCTGTTCACGGACAACAGAACAACAAGCCCGATCCGGAGGTATTTGTTTATGTACGCCCAGCTCGTTGAAACCGGCGCCAAGCGCCTGAAGACCAAAGAAGAAATGTCGCCCGAAGAGCGCGAGTTTCAGGAAAAGGTCGACGCCGAAACCAAAATCGAACCCAAAAACTGGATGCCGGAAGGCTACCGGAAGACCCTGGTTCGCCAGATTTCGCAGCACGCTCACTCCGAAGTGGTTGGCATGCTGCCGGAAGGCAACTGGGTAACCCGCGCGCCTACTCTCAAGCGCAAACTCCAGTTGATGGCCAAGATTCAGGACGAAGCGGGCCACGGCCTGTACCTATACAGCGCCATGGAAACTCTGGGTGCTGACCGTGACGAAGAGATCGAGAAGCTGCATCAGGGAAAGGCCAAATATTCCAGCATCTTTAACTATCCGACCCTGAACTGGGCCGATATGGGCGCTGTTGGCTGGCTGGTGGATGGCGCCGCCATCGTTAACCAGGTGGTGCTGCAGCGCACCTCCTATGGCCCCTACTCCCGCGCCATGATCCGCATCTGTAAGGAAGAAAGCTTCCACCAGCGTCAGGGTTACCAGATCCTGCTGGACATGATGCGTGAAGGCACCGAAGAGCAGAAAGCCATGGTGCAGGACGCTATTAACCGTTTGTGGTGGCCGGCCCTGATGATGTTCGGACCGCACGATGACGAGTCCCCGAACTCCCAGCAATCCATGGCGTGGAAGATCAAGCGCAAGAGCAACGACGAACTGCGCCAGATGTTCATTGATCAAACCGTGCCGCAGCTTGAGTTCCTTGGCTGCACCGCGCCGGATCCGGATCTGAAGTACAACGAAGAAACCGGCCACTACGATTTCGGCGAAATCAACTGGCAGGAATTCTATGACGTTCTCAAGGGCAACGGTCCGTGCAACCGCGAGCGTATCAAAACTCGCAAGAACGCAATTGATGAAGGCGCCTGGGTCCGTGAAGCGGCAGTCGCCTATGCCGAAAAACAAAAACAGCGCGCGCAAGCCGCCTGATATCGGAGGAATACAACATGTCTGAATGGCGCCTTTACGAAGTCTTTGTACGGTCCAAGCACGGCCTGAACCACAAACATGTGGGCAGCGTGCATGCCTCTGACGCCGAAATGGCCATGGAAAACGCCCGTGATCTGTATACACGCCGCAGCGAAGGCGTGAGTATCTGGGTGGTTCCCTCCGACACCATCACGGCGTCCGCATCCGACGAGAAGGAAGTGCTTTTCGATCCGTCGGAAGACAAG
This sequence comes from Marinobacter sp. es.048, assembly GCF_900188435.1. NCBI lineage: Bacteria > Pseudomonadati > Pseudomonadota > Gammaproteobacteria > Pseudomonadales > Marinobacteraceae > Marinobacter > Marinobacter sp. es.048. The sequence continues at coordinate 1,578,653 of NZ_FYFA01000001.1, read as the reverse complement.
GTTTACCGGCACGCTTCCTTCTACAAGCTGCCCGATGAAGTCGGACACATGTAAGGAGCGTTACCCATGACACAAGCAGAAGCATTAAAGGAATACCTGCTGCGCCTGGCAGATTCCGACATGATCCTGGGGCAGCGCCTGTGCGAACTGTGCGGCAAGGCTCCGGCACTTGAGGAAGAGATGGCACTGATGAACGTTGCCCTCGACCTCGTCGGCCAGGCCCGTAACTGGTACGAGTACGCAGCCGAGCTGATCGACGATGGCCGCGACGCCGACAAGCTGGCATTCCGTCGCGACGCCCAAGACTACCGTAACCTGCTGCTCACCGAGCAGCCCAACGAGGATTACGCCGTCACTATGGGCCGTCAGTTCTTCTTCGACGTGTACCACTATTTCACGCTCAAGAGCCTGACCGAATCCAGCGACGAGCGCATTGCCGGCATCGCCGCCAAGGCTCTGAAAGAGGCGACTTATCACTTGCGTCGTTCCTCGGAGTGGGTGAAGCGTCTGGGCGATGGCACTGAAGAAAGCCACGGCCGGATGCAGGAGGCTGTCGATATCCTCTGGCGCTTTACCGGCGAACTTATAACTCCGGACGACACTGATCGCGTGATGGCCGAGGCGGGCATTGGCCCGGATCCGGACCAGCTCGCCAAAGACTGGCGTGGCATGGTCAACGAGGTACTCACCCAGGCCACCCTGACACCGGGCGCCGAAGACGCCTGGATGTACATGGGCGGCAAGCACGGCGAGCACACCGAACACCTCGGTTTCATTCTGGCAGAAATGCAGTTCCTGCAGAGGGCCTATCCCGATGCCACAACATGGTGATTCAGACAGCCGGTCAGCTGTCGACATTCTGATTGCCAGTGATCGGGTGCCGGCAAATGCCCGCCCCGATCTGCTGACAGAGGACGACATCTGGGCACTTCTTGAAGAGGTCAAAGACCCTGAAGTGCCGGCAGTCAGTGTCGTGGAGCTCGGCATTGTCCGGGCGGTTCACTGGGACGGCAAAGAACTGTCCATTGATGTGACCCCGACCTACTCCGGGTGCCCGGCCACCGAACTGATTGAAGAGCTGATTGCTGAAGCCTTGCGTGCTGCGGGCTTCCGGGATCCAAAAATCAATCAGGTGCTGACCCCTGCCTGGACCACCGACTGGATCACAGACGAAGGCAAAGAAAAGCTTCGGGCATTCGGTATCGCGCCACCCGAGGGCAGCTCCAGCAAAATGAGCCTGCTCGGAGAACCGGAAGTCATTGCATGCCCTCATTGCGGCAGCAAAGACACCGAACGGGTCAGCGAGTTCGGATCCACCGCCTGCAAAGCCCTTTATCGTTGCAAGGAATGCCTCGAGCCCTTCGACTATTTCAAATGCATCTAGAGCCGATACGATCATGAACAAATTTTACTCACTGACCCTCAAAGAGGTCAGACCTGAAACAAGAAACGCCGTATCACTTGCTTTTGACGTGCCGGAAGATCTGGCAGACAAGTTTCACTACCAGCAGGGGCAGCACCTTATCGTGCGCACCAAGCTGGATGGCGAGGAAGTTCGCCGCTCCTACTCGATCTGCCGCAGTGTCAACGATCAGGAGCTTCGCATCGCCGTCAAACAGGTTCCGGGGGGTCGCTTCTCCACCTTTGCCAACGAGCAGCTCAAGCCCGGCCAGACTCTGGAAGTCATGCCGCCGCAGGGCCATTTTTCCATTGATCTGGACCCCGAGCGTGAAGGCAATTACCTGGCCGTTGCCGCTGGCAGTGGTATCACTCCCATCCTCTCAATCGTGAAGACGACTCTGGAGACCGAACCCAAGAGTGAAGTCACCCTGTTCTATGGCAACAAGGCCACCAGCAGCACCATGTTCCGTGACGAGCTTCAGGACCTGAAGAACGAGTACATGTCTCGCCTGAACCTGGTGTATATCTTCACTCGCGAAGAGCAGGACATTGACTTGTACAACGGGCGCCTGGATCACGAAAAGTGTGACGCCCTGTTTGACCACTGGATCAATGCCAAGGAACTCACAGCTGCTTTTATCTGTGGTCCGCAATTAATGACAGAGGACGTCAGAGACTCGCTGCTTCGCCACGGTATGGAAAAAAACCGAATCCATTTCGAGCTGTTTACGCCGGTCGGTGGCGTGCCCCAGGCACGGAAAGACCGTGACCCCGCCCATGTGGATCCGAAGTCCGTCAGCGAAGTGACTGTTATTGCCGACGGCCGTTCCCTGACCTTCCCGCTGGTGCGTGACACCAAGAGCATTCTGGATGCCGGAAACGAAGAAGGCGCTGATCTGCCGTACTCGTGCAAGGCTGGTGTCTGCTCAACATGCCGCGCCAAAGTAGTGGAAGGCGAGGTTGAGATGGACCAGAACTTTGCTCTGGAAGACTACGAGGTGGAAGCCGGATACGTGCTTTCCTGCCAGTGCTACCCGATCAGCGACAAGGTGGTTCTGGACTACGACGAAATGTAGTTTCCATCCCCAAATCAAGATAAGAGCAAGGCAAGTCCCGCAGCAGCGGGACTTGCCTTCGCGTTTCAGAAACGAATGGAGTTTCCCATGTCAGTCCTGAAAAGTTTCATTGCCGGCCAGTGGGTCGGTGAAAAGCCCGCCAAGGCCCTGCCCAGCGCGGTGAACGGCGAGATCGTTGCCCAAACCCACGACGACACCCTCGATTTCAAGAACGCCGTCGAGTATGGCCGCAAGGTTGGCGGTAAAAACCTGATGGCCATGGATTTCCAGGAGCGCGCCCTCGCGCTGAAAGCCATGGCGATGTACCTCCAGGAACACAAGAAAGAACTTTACGCCCTGTCGATGCATACCGGTTCCACCAAGGGCGATAACGGCATCGATATCGATGGCGGCTTTGGCACCCTGTTCTCCTATGCCAGCATGGGCCGGCGCGAGCTGCCTTCCGGCAATGTCGTTCACGAGGGTCCGGTAACTCCGCTGGGCAAGAACAACCACTTTGCAGGCACCCATATCCTGGTGCCCCGTGGTGGCGTGGCAGTTCACATTGATGCCTACAACTTTCCGGTGTGGGGCATGCTGGAGAAGTTTGCACCTACATTCCTGGCGGGCATGCCATCCATCGTGAAACCGGCCACGTCTACCTGTTATGTGACCGAACTGGCCGTTCGCCTGATGCAGGAATCCGGCGCGCTTCCCGAGGGCAGCCTGCAGCTGATCATCGGCAGCACCGGCGACCTGTTCGACCACCTGGAAGAGCAGGACGTGGTGACCTTTACCGGCTCCGCCGCCACTGCGCGGAAGCTGCGTAATCACCCGAACATTATCAACCGTTCGATTCCGTTCAACGCCGAAGCAGACTCCCTGAACAGCGCAATCCTCGCCCCGGACGTGACCCCCGAGCACGAAGAATTCGATATCTTCGTGAAGGAAGTAGGGCGTGAGATGACTGCCAAGGCCGGTCAGAAGTGTACCGCCATCCGTCGTGTCCTGGTCCAGAAAGATCAGGTAAACGCGGTCTGCGACAAGCTGAAAGAGCGGCTGTCGAAGATCACCGTGGGCGATCCTTCTGCTGAAGGCGTTCGCATGGGTGCACTGGCTTCCATCGACCAGCTGGAAGATGTAAAAGCCAACATCCAGGAACTGCTCAAGACCAGCGAGCTGGTGGTGGGTGGCGAAGGCAACTTCAAGGCTACCGGCGATGGCACCGAGAAAGGCGCCTTCATTGAGCCGCACCTGCTGCTGTGCCGAAACCCGGAAAACGGCTGTGGTGCCCACGATATCGAGGCCTTTGGCCCGGTAGCCACCGTAATCCCTTACGACACCATCGACGATGCCGTTGAGTTGTGTTCCAAAGGCCGTGGTTCCCTGGTGACTACCCTGACCACCCGTGACCCCGCCATTGCCGGCAAGGTCGCCCCACTACTGGCCGCCTTCCACGGCCGTCTGCATCTGCTGGATGCCGAAGCGGCGAAGGAATCCACCGGTCACGGCTCGCCCCTGCCCATGCTCAAGCACGGCGGCCCCGGTCGCGCCGGTGGTGGTGAAGAACTGGGCGGTATTCGTGCCGTACATCATTACCTGCAGCGCACCGCGATCCAGGGCTCCCCGAGCATGCTGGCTGCGGTCACCCGCGAATACGTGCGCGGTGCCAATCTCATCGAAACCGATGTGCATCCGTTCCGTCGCCACTTCGAAGACCTGCAGATCAACGAATCGTTGCTGACTCATCGACGCACAGTTACCGAAGCAGACATCGTCAACTTCGGCTGCCTGTCCGGTGATCATTTCTACATGCACTTTGATGAAATCGCAGCGCGGGACTCCCAGTTCGGCAAGCGTATTGCCCACGGCTATTTCGTGCTTTCCGCGGCGGCCGGTCTGTTCGTCTATCCGGGCGAAGGTCCGGTGCTGGCGAACTACGGTCTGGACACCCTGCGTTTCATTGAACCGGTTGCCCCGGGAGACACCATCCGGGCGCGTCTGACCTGCAAGCGCAAGATCGATCAGGGTCGGACATCTCCGGACGGACACCCGCAAGGTGTCGTGGTCTGGGATGTTCAGGTTCACAACCAGAACGACGAAATGGTTGCGAGCTACGACATCCTGACACTGGTTGCCAAGAAGCCCGAGTAACTCCGGGCTTCCCTGCTTTCTCCCTGTCTTGGACCCCAGGGAGAAAGCGTCAGGCAAATAAAAGGGGGACAGGTCGCAAGACCTGTCCCCCTTTTATTGGTGCAAGGAAAAACCCGGGCGCTTACATGCCCAGGTAGGCTTCCCGCACTTTCTCATTGCTGAGCAGCTCACGTCCGGTCCCTTCAATCACCACCTTGCCAGTCTCCAGCACATAGCCGCGATCCGCCAGCGCCAGTGCCTGAGAAGCATTCTGCTCCACCAGGAATATGGTAATACCCTCTTCCTTGAGCTCTTTGACGATGTTGAAGATCTCTTCAATGATCAACGGCGCCAGCCCCATGCTCGGCTCGTCCAGAAGCAAGAGCCTTGGCTTGGCCATAAGAGCACGACCCATCGCCAGCATCTGCTGCTGACCACCGGATAGCTCGCCAGCCAGATTATGCCGCTTCTGGCGTAAGATCGGGAACTTGGTGTACATGCGCTCCAGATCGTCCATCACCTCGGGCGTTTTACCCCGGGTGTAGGCGCCCAGCAGCAGGTTGTCATGCACACTGAGATCCTTGAACACCTGCCGGCCTTCAGGCACCTGAACAATCCCGTCAGCCACCCGCTGATCGGCACTGATCTTTGACAGATCCTTGCCTTCGAAGGTGATGGCACCGCGGTCTGTAGGCTGAAGACCCGAGATGGTCATCAACAGCGTCGATTTGCCAGCGCCATTGGCGCCTACGAGTGACACGATCTCGCCGCTGTTGATGTGAATGTCCACATCATGCAGAACTTCAATCTGGCCGTAGGACGTCACCAGCCCCTTGATAGACAGCATTTCCTCTTTGGCGTGAGGCGCAGTCACCCGGTCCGCGTGCTTCAGGCCAAGACCGCCGAATTTCTCCGGGGTGTAGCTGACAATCTGGTGCCGCAGCTCCCGGAATTCCTCCCGGACCCGTTCACCGAACAGCGGATCGTTTTCGACATCCCGCGCTTCAATGATCTGCTGCCAGTCTTCCTCGGTCAGGAGTTTGCGGGCCCTTGGAATAACCACACCCTCTTCCTTGCGAATGTGTTTGCGCAAGGCTTCCGTGAAACGCGCCAGGGCGTGACTGAATTCCTCGCGCCCTTTCGGCCAGCCTTCTTCGCACTCAGCCAACAACTGGCGCAACTCCACCAGCTTTTCATGACCGATAACATAGCCCTTGGCCAGCTTTTCCAGCAGAGGCGCTGTCTCAGGAGACTTCTCACCGAGCCGTTTGTAGAGCTCAATGTCAGTGGGCGTGCTATGCACCCGCTGGGAGAAGTGCTGAATGTAATCAAAAATGGTCTTCAGTAGCCTCTCATCCGGGCGCTGATCGTTAAGGTTCATATCACTCAGCAACTGGTCCAGCAGATCCAGAATCCGCCACAGCGCCTGGTGCTCATGAACAATAATCCTTACGGCCTGCTCACTGCGTGACTGGGCAGGCGCCATTTCAGTATTTTGCTCGGTCATGTGAAATGTCTCCTTGCTCAGCCACCCAGATAGGCGGCGATAACATCCGGGTTCTGGCGAATTTCCTCAGGGGTCCCTTCAGCCAGAACACGGCCGTAGTTAAGCACCAGTAACCGGTCGGATATCCCCATCACCAGTTTCATGTCGTGCTCAACCAGCATTACCGTGGTGCCCTGATCCGCAATTTTCCGGATCAGTTCCTCAAGGGCCGCGGTTTCAACCGCGTTCAAACCGGCGGCCGGCTCGTCCAGAAGGATAACCTTGGGTTCGGCGGCCAATGCCCTGGCAATCTCCAGGCGCTTGAGCGCGCCATAGGACATCGCCGACGCTTCGGCATCAAGGTAGTCACCACAGCCCACGTATTCCATCAGCTCGGCAGCGCGCTTCCGGGCCGCAGCTTCGTTGCGACGCAGGGAAGGCAAACGGAACAGGGTGGTAAACAGGCTGCTTTTGAGCTGCAGGTGCCGGCCCAGCATCACGTTTTCGATGGCGGTCATGTTCATGCAGATCTGCATCTGCTGGAACGTGCGGCACATACCCCGCTCTGCCAGATCATTCGGTTCCAGTTTTGCGGTACTCTCACCGTTCAGCATGATCTCGCCTTTGGTCGGCGTATAAAGCCCGGTGATCAGGTTGAACAGCGTTGTCTTGCCGGCGCCATTGGGGCCGATAACAGAATAGACCTGACCGGCTTCAACCGAAAAGCTGACGCCTTCCACCGCATGCACACCACCGAAGGCTTTATCCAGCCCCTTTACTTCGACCAGCGCTGTCATGCCTCACCTCCTGCTTTCTTGCGCATTTTTTTGGACACAAACGCGGTCAGTGTGGGCAATAGGCCCTTGGGCATAAAAATCATGGTGAGCATCAGGATCAGGCCGAACATGACATGCTCCAGCTCCTGGAAATCCGCCAGAACCTGGGGCAAAAGCTTTAGCACCACGGCACCGAGAATCACACCGAAGGTAGAGCCCATGCCACCCAGTACAACCATGGTGATGAAGAGAATAGAGAATTCGAAGCTTGCTACCGCAGGCGTAATGAAGCCCTGGAAGTGGGCGTAAAGACTGCCCATCAGGCTGGCGTAGATCGCCGAGATCACGAACACCAGGCTTTTGTATTTCGCGGTGTTCACACCGACAACACTGGCAGCCACTTCCGAACCGTGAACCGAGCGCAGTGCCCGACCAATCGGCGATTCGATGAGGTTCAAGGCAAACCAGACTGCCACCAGAAGCACCACGCTGGCGAAGATATACCAGGCCTGGAAGCCTTCGATCGTGATACCGAACAGCGAATAGCTACCAAAAGCGCTCAGTTCCCAGCCAAACACCTCGAAGGCCGGCACCGGCATACCGTCTGGCCCGCCCGTCAGTGCACGCTCGTTGTTCAGGATAATGGCAATAATAAAGCCAACGGCCAGGGTCGCCATGGAAAGGTAGTGGCCTTTCAGGCGCAGAATCGGCCGGCCGACAATCCAGGCAATAGCGCCCACAACGATGGCACCCACCACCAGAGCGGGTACCGAAGACCAGCCATAAGTACCGGTAGCTATGCCGGTAAAATAAGCTCCGAGACCGAAGAAGCCGGCATGACCCAAGCTGATCTGGCCGGCAAAGCCTACCAGGAGGTTCAGGCCAACCACTGTAGCGGCAATGATCGCCATCTGCGTAACCAGTTCATAGTGGAACGGGTTGCCCAGAAAGGCGGGAAGAATAATGAGAATAAGGGCGAGGAATACCAGCCCCCGGAGGCGCGACTGCATAAACGTATTCAACATCAGACGCGCTCCACTACCTTGGCCCCAAACAATCCGCGGGGCATGAAGAACAGCACCAGCAGGATCATCGAGAATGCCACGGCATCCTTATAGTCCGATGAAATGTAGCCGGCGGCCATGGCTTCAACGATACCCAGCGACAGACCACCGACAACCGCACCAACACCGCTACCAAGGCCGCCAATAGCAGCCGCCACAAAGCCTTTCAGCCCGAGAATAATGCCGATGTCGTAGGACGTGAACGTGATCGGGGCCACCACAATACCGGCTACAGAGCCCAACAGTGCCGAGACCATAAACGCCAGCATCAGAACCATCTGCGTTCGGATACCTACAAGACGCGCCGCTTCCTTGTTCATGGATGTAGCCAGGATAGCCTTACCAATCAGTGTCCTGGTAAAGAACAGAACCAGGCCGACCACCAGGATCGCGCCAATACCGAGAACCCACAGGCTCTGGCTGTTCAGCACCGCTCCGAAAACTTCAATAGGCTGGTCTGTGCTGAAATTCTGCATCACATGGTATTCCTTACCCCAGACAACCTGGGCAATACCGCGGATAAAGATCGACGCGCCGATAGTTATAATGATCAGGGTAACGACATCCGCCTGCTTGGCAGGTGCAATCGCGAACCGCTGCAGGGCGACGCCAAGAATGCCGGCCAGAATGACAGCCAACACGACCGCCAGGATCATGGGCACGCCCATGGCCGTAAGCGAAACCGTAGCCATGCCTCCAATCATCAAAAACTCGCCCTGGGCGAAGTTGATGACGTGACTGGCGTTATAGATGAGGGTAAAGCCGAGGGCTATCAGGGCGTAAGTCGCACCGATAGTAATCCCGGTGAACAGGTACTGTAAGAATTCTGCGAGCATAGCGGTGGTTCCGGTCGAACATCGGCTGGCGACTTACCCTGAGAAGGGATCATCGCCAGCCGCGAGACAGGTTAAAGGGGTAGTATCAGTCGATCAGTTTCCATTCGCCGTTCTGGACTTCCAGAATGCGGAAGGACTCCGGGTCAAGGCCGTTGTGGTCTTCCGGTGACATGTTGAACACACCGGTCACACCGACATAGCCCTGGATATTTTCCAGCGCGTCACGAACAGCTTCCGGATCGGTAGATCCAGCTTCTTCCATGGCGCGAACTGCCAGCATCAAACCGTCATAGGCGTACGCACCGAATGTGGACACCTTGGAATCCCAACGGGCTTCGTATTCAGCCTTGTAGTTCTGAACCACTTCCTTCTGGGGATCGTCGTCTGGCAGCGAGTCCGGCACCAGCAGCGGAGAGGCAGGCAGGCGAAGGCCTTCTGCGGACGAACCAGCGAGTTCGAGGAAGCTGTCAGACGCAACACCGTGAGACTGATAGAACGGAAGTTCCATGCCCAACTGGGCATAGTTGCGGGTTACGATGGCCGGGCCCTGACCAAAACCGAAGTTCAGTACCGCTTCAACACCACTCGTGTTACGGATATTAGTCAATTGGGCGGTCATGTCTGTATCAGATCCGCTGTAGGTAACATCGGCCACCACTTCCATACCCATGTTCTCTGCTACTTCCAGGGTCTGGGTACGGCCGGAGCTTCCAAAGCCACCTGTGCCTGAGATCAGGCCGAACTTGGTAATGCCACGATCCTTCATGTCGGCCAGAACCCGCTCTGCCGCCATGCGGTCAGTTTGCGGAGTCTTGAAAACCCACTCTTTTACCGGCGTCGTGATAACCACAGCACCGGCGAGCGAAATGAAAGGAACCTTGGCTTGCTGGATCAGCGGAACGGCTGCCATGGTGGCGCCGGTGGTGCTGCCGCCAACGATGATATCGACCTGATCGGAGCGAATCAGCCGGCTGGCAAAGTTACGTGCGGAAGAAGCGTTACCCACGTCGTCGTAGTGAACCAGCTCCAGCTGACGACCAAGGACACCGCCTTCTTCATTGATTTTTTCGACGTACATCTCGAGCGTTTTCAGCTCGGGATCACCAAGGAAGGACGCCGGTCCTGTAACAGACAGGAACGAGCCGATCTTGATGGGTTCAGCTGCCTGGGCACTCATCATCATGAGACCGGCGGCTGCAACGGCTGCGCATTTTCCAGCGCGACGAATCACTGTTTTAAACATTGTTTTTGTTCTCCCGAAGTGTGCAAGGGCTTGAGATTTTGTGTCTTCGCTCCCGGTATAATTCGATACCATTGACGAATATCAAACGAAGTTATTGTATCATAACGCTCGTGTCAACTGATTTCAGGAAGTGCCAACACGGCCTGTTTAGTAAAGCCGACACTGGCACAACACGCCAGCGCGGCTTACAGAAAGACAATCCTTTACCTGACACGTGAGAACCGCATAATACGTACAACGTGTTTCATTGATTCTTATTTGCGAACCCAGGCCATGACTGCAAAAAGCCAGCTAGAATTGCTCGTGAAGAACTTCCAGAAGAAGCGCCCCCTGCGTGCAGGGTCGCTTATCATCACCATCTATGGCGATGCCATTGTGCCCCGCGGTGGCAATGTCTGGCTGGGCAGCCTGATGAAGCTGGTCGAGCCCATGGGTATCAGTCAACGGCTGGTCCGCACCTCTGTGTATCGCCTGGTTCAGGAATCCTGGCTGCAGACCGAGAAAGTGGGCCGCTGCAGTTATTACAGCCTCACGGGCCCGGGACTGCGTCGTTTCGAGCAGGCCTTCCAGCACGTCTACAATCTGGACACGGGTGAATGGAGCGGTAGCTGGTGCCTTGTGTATCTGAACCAGCTGTCTCCGGAACTCCGCCAGAAAGTCCGCGAGGAGCTCAAGTGGCTGAGCTTTGGCAGTATGGCGCCCGGCTTGATGGAACACCCTCGGTTTACCCGCAGTGAGCTTATTCCCATGCTTCAGGAATGGGGCGCCCTGGACGACACCATCGTCATGCAGACCATGCCCATGGAACAGAAGAGCCCGAAAGCTCTGAGGCTGCAGGTCCGGGAAAGCTGGAACCTTGAGGAACTGGGTGGTCGATACAGGCGGTTTCTGAGCCAGTTCCGCCCCCTGTGGCGTGAGCTGCAATCTGAAGACACCCTTAGCGCTGAAGAGTGCCTGATTCTCAGGATCCTGCTGATTCACGAATACCGCAAGATCCTTTTGAGGGATCCGCTGCTGCCGGATGAACTGTTACCCGGTGACTGGGAAGGTCGCAGCGCCAAGCAGCTTTGCCGCAACCTTTACCGGCAGATCTATGCGCGTGCCGAGAAGTGGCTGGACGCGAACCTCGAGAACGCCTCTGGGCCCCTGCCAGGTCCAGGCGAGAAGTTTTACAAGCGCTTTGGCGGTTTGAGAGATACCGCAACCCAGGCGAAATCCAAAACAGAACCGGAAGTATTATAAACGCCGGTCAGTCAGGTGATTGACCGTCAGCGGAAGAGAGCTGCTTTCTGGTTGCCAGGCGCCCCTCACGGCGAATCTGGGCGTTGTTATATCTACGCTGCTGCTCGCACGTCTCCGTAATCACATCCGGTACCTCCACAGGGCTGTCATGCTCGTCCAGTGCAACAAAAGTAAAAAAGGCCGAGAGAATATGCCGGGTATCGCCGGTGTAGCTGTTCTCCGCCTCCACCTTCGCCCCGATCTCCATGGACGAACCCCAGCTTCGGTTCAGCGACAGGCTGAATAACAGCGTATCATTACCCTTCGCCGGCGCCCTGAAATGGATTGAATCCACGGCAGCCGTCACACAGACATGGGCAGAATGTCGTTCTGCTACAACCAGCGCGAGCCGATCGCATTTCGCCATGATCATCCCGCCGAACACCGTATCGTGGGAGTTCATGTCGTTCGGAAACACCTTGTACACGTGCTTCTCAATGGCAGATGCGGAGACGGGCTTTGAAGGCTTGTCAGCCATTAACGATCCTCTTTTTCCGGTGCCGATGAAGCAATAACCTTCCTGACGACATTCGCACTGTGCAAAAACGCCGCCTGCTCCTTCTCATCCAATCGCGGATGCAGGACTCGCTCAATGCCATTACGGCCAACAACCGCAGGCAGGCTCAGGCAAACATCATCCACACCGAGAAAGCCGTCGACGCGAAGACTGACCGGTAGCGTATGCTTCGAATCATTTGCAATGCATTCAATGATCTCTGCCGCCGCCAGGGCAACCGCATAGTTGGTACAGCCCTTGTGCCTCAGAACCTCAAAACCCGCGCGGGACGCTCTCTCGAACAAAGCATACCGGCCGGGCGTAGCGTCGAGTGTTTCGCCGCCAACATCCGCGCAACTCATGGCGGGAAACTGGCTGTCCCCGTGCTCACCCAGAATATAAGCGCGAATATCCTCACTGTGGATGCGAAGCTCTTCTGCCAGTAATTGGCGAAACCTGCTCGAATCCACCAATGTGCCGGTTCCGATCACCTGATTCGGACGAAAACCGCCAAACTCCAGAGCATAATGCACCAGAACGTCCACTGGATTCGACACCATTACGATCTTGCAGTCCGGCGACATCCTTGCCAACTCTGGCATCAGCTCCTTCATCAACTGGACATTGCCCTGCGCAAGTTCCAGACGACTGCTCATGTTTTTCGGCGTCGGAACGGATGCGCAGACTGCAATCACATCCGAGCCAGCAGTATCCGAAATCGTACCCGCAGTAACCTGTGCAGGCGTGTTCACAAACAACTGACCGTGCCGCAGATCAAGCACATCACCCAACACGGACTCTTTGCTTCGGCCAACCAGAACCAGTTCGTTGATTATGTTTTTCAACGTCAGCACGAAAGCCAGCGTTGACCCGACATTGCCCATGCCAATGACTGAAACTTTCATGTGGCCTCCGCAGATTTCCTTTCACTTCCCCTGACCTGAGCTCTACGAGCCAAGTGAAGAACAATAACCCCTAACGCCATCACCACCAGGGTCAGCCAGAGGCCGTTGGTGTAGTTGCCTTCCACATCAGCGAGATAACCAACAACTGCCGGCGCCACCATCTGGGCGATACCATAGCTGAACGTAAGCCGACTCATGGGCCGGGAAGGGTTTTCCGGGAAAACCCGCCCCACCATCGCCAGCATCATGCTGACAATACCGATAAAGCTGGCACCGTAAATCACTGAACTGAGCATCACACTGGCCAGACTGGTATTCACGATCAGCATCAGGATGCTGATCGAGTTCAGAGCGTAAGCCAGATATAGCGCCAGCCACTGTCCCCAGCGACGAGAAAAGACATCCCACAACCAGCAGGCCGGCGTGGCGGCAAGACCTGCTATCAGCCAGACCAGCCAACCCTGCCCCTGAAGCTCGGGCATGGATTCAGCGATCGCGACCAGAAATGTGGCCGTGACCACATAGCCCACACCAGCGCAGAAATACGCCAATTGCAGGATACGTATGAATCGGCTGTGCTCGTCACTACCATCGGTTGTCCCCGTTTTTGGCAAGGCACAGGCGCGGTAATCGGGCATCCAGCGCCAGGCGGGGATCAGCAACGCCAGGGCCACCAGACCATAGATCACCCATTGCTGGTCCCATGTAAACGGATCCTTGATCAGCTCCGCGGTAACAGCGGTCAGAACAATCCCGAGCCCGATGCCGGAAAAGAAAACGCCAAGCTCGGACTTCTGGTTGTTCTTGATCAACCAGCTCATCAGCAGACCCGCGCCAAGTAACATGCCCGCGGAGGTGCTCAGCCCTGAGATGAAACGCAGGATGAACCAAAGCCACACGTTGGTGGTGTACCCCATGAGAACCGTCGAAACCACAGCGACCACCAGCCCGAGCTGGTAAAGCCTGACCTTGAGACCGAGATCGCTGATGCGGGTAATCAGCACTGCACCAGTCAGATAGCCGGCGTAGTTAACCGTCGCCAGCATGCCGACAACGGATTTGCTCAGCCCCAGTGCAGCCACCATCTCCGGGATCATGGGCGTGTAGGAAAACCGGGCAATCCCCACCATGACCACAACAGCAATCACGCTGGCGACCAGCACCTTTATCGTTTCTATTGGCTTCACAGGGTTTCCTTACTTCGGAACGGCTTCAGATCAGGCGCGACCCAGGAACTTGCGCTCCTCCACGTTGATGCGAATGCGATCGCCGGTGGAGATGTGCTCGGGAACCTGAACGACCAATCCCGTGGCAAAACGGGCGGGTTTGGTTCTGGCCGTCGCAGAGCCACCCTTCACAGACGGGTCCGTCTCCTCGATTACCAGTTCAACCGTGGGCGGAAGAGCCAGAGAAACCGGCGAATCCTTCAACAGGATGACCATAACGCCCTGCGTATCTTCGGAAATGAACAACAGCTCGTCGGCAATGGCCTCGCGGTTCAGGCTGTACTGGGTGAAATCCTCGGTATCCATGAACACGTATTCATCGCCATCAGCATAGGAAAAGGTGGCTTCCCGGCGAGTGAGATCGGCCAGGTTGAGCATGTCCGAATCCTTGAAGGTCTCGTCCAGCTTCTGGTTGGTCACCACATCGTACATGCGCATGCGGTAGAGACTGCCGCCGGCCCGGCCCTGGGGCACTGAACGCTCGATGTCCTTAACAAAATACACCCGACCATCGTATTCAACGGCGGAGTTCTTTTTGATTTCACTGGCTCTGGGCATGTCTTCTGTTTCCGTAAAATAATTGGGGTTTTGGGGCTGCTGATATATCACGACTTCGCCCCGGAATCGATAGCTCTTAGTTTACTAGAGCTCTCACATCAGATAGAAAGCGGTCAACCTGTTCATTGGTCGTTGCCCAGGAACACATCAGGCGGGCACTGCCTCCAATAAAGTTATAGAAGCGCCAGCCTTTGGCCCGCAGTGCTGCCTGCAACGGCTCCGGCATCTCCACGAAAACACCGTTGACCTGTCTTGGGTAGCGTAGCTGGATACCGGGAAGGCCTTCCAGCCCCGCGGCAAGACGCTGGCCGCAGGCGTTGGCGTGGCGGGCGTTCTGCAACCACACATCGCCTTCGAGAAGCCCGCACCAGGGTGCAGAAATATAGCGCATCTTGGAGGCCAGCTGACCAGCCTGCTTACAACGCCACTCAAAGTCCTCCGCCAGAGACCGGTTGAAGAACACCACCGCCTCGCCGAGCGCCAGACCGTTCTTGGTACCGGAAAAGCATAAAACATCGACACCGGCCTTCCAGGTAATCTCCGACGGATGCACATCCAGCGCAGCCACCGCATTGGCGAAGCGGGCACCGTCCATATGAATATTGAGCTTGTGGCGATCGGCGACCGACCGGATAACCCTCAGCTCCTCCGGTGTATAGACCGTGCCAACCTCTGTGGCCTGGGTCAGGCTGAGCGCCTTGGGCTTGGGGTAGTGAATATCGGTCCGCTTGGTCACCAGGTGCTCGATGCTCTCCGGTGTCAGCTTGCCGTTCTCGCCCTGCCCCAGGAGCAGTTTGGCACCATTGGAGGCATACTCTGGGCCACCGCATTCGTCCGTTTCTATATGGGCCAGCTCGTGGCAGATCACGCTGTGAAACGACTGACCGATCGATGCCAGGGCCAGCGAGTTGGCAGCGGTGCCATTGAACACGAAGTAAACGTCGCAGTCGGTATCGAACAGCGTTCTCAGACCATCGGCCGCCTTCTGCGTCCAACTGTCCTCGCCGTAGGCCGGCTCATCCATCCGGTTGGCCGCTTCCATGGCTCTCCAGGCCTGCGGGCAAACACCGCTGTAGTTGTCGCTGGCAAACTGTTCGGACTGGGACACAACCGCTCCTGAAAACTCTAAGGAAAGCCTTTTACGTTATAGGAACCGTCAGCCGTTGCCAACTTGCCAATCACCCGGTTACCACCGGGTCGGCGGAATGACGAAGCCCGATCCTTTATACTCGTGCCTCTGACAGCCAGCAGAACAAGGACTCTTCCGCCATGAGGCGCTTCAATATCGCCAGCATTCCTGGCCGGATCATCACCGCCATACTCGCAATTGCCTGCCTGGCCGGTAGCTATTACACCATGACCACCGGTCTGAGCCAGCTCACCGAGGCACGGCAACTGGAACGACTGCCTGAGACGCCCGTTGGCGCTTTGACCACGGGCCCTTATGTGGTTGCAGGCGAAGTCACGGATCAGTTGGGAACGCTCGAAACGCCCTACTCCAAAAAAGAGGCGGTGTACTACCGCTACAAACTCGAGGAGGAATATCGCGACTCCGACGGTGATCTGCGTATCCGCACCCTGGACTCCGGCGCCCGTGGCGGCGACTTCCAGCTCAGGGACCAGACCGGCTCCGTCACTATCGCCCCGGGCAGCGACCTGGAAGCGGTCGAATGGAATCTGGAGCGAACCTATCGCAATCAGTCAGGCCGCAGGATCTACTCAGAGTGGGCGCTGATTCCCGGTCACACGGCGCGGGTAATCGGCCAGTACAGCAGAGAAATCGGGGCAGTTACCTTTTATGGCCTCGAGGACTCCAGCCTGCCGGCCATGGTTTCCCGGAACACGCTGGCCGTGGACAGTGGCGACCGGTTCTTCGAAGCAGCCATCCGCATTTCCATCGCAACGGG
The DNA here is from genome assembly GCF_900188435.1 of Marinobacter sp. es.048. NCBI lineage: Bacteria > Pseudomonadati > Pseudomonadota > Gammaproteobacteria > Pseudomonadales > Marinobacteraceae > Marinobacter > Marinobacter sp. es.048. The sequence continues at coordinate 1,562,286 of NZ_FYFA01000001.1, read as the reverse complement.
CCTGCTGGCTCTCGGTATCGCGCTTTCGCTTCCTTTGATCAGAATTCACCGGTTCTGGGTCTATGTTCTGGTAATGACCATTGCGGTGTCCGGCACGCTCTCAGTGCTCGGCATCAACAAACTCCAACAGGAGTGGTCTGCCATCGCCAATTTGTATGAGGCCCGCTACCAACAGATTTATGAAGCCGGCAATCGCTCGCTGGTGCTTGCCGACGTATCCGCGTTGCAGCAACTTATCCGCCAGAGCACCAGTGGCTGGCTGGATCGCTGGATGTTCCGGAGCCTGGTCCAGAATCGCCTGCCGGTCCCTGAGCTTGACGAGCAGACCGCCAGCATGGCCCGGTCCATCGTGGCCAACCAGCCCGAGGGCCGATACCAGCATGCCTGGACCAGCCGCGGACTCGCAGCAGCCAGCATTATTGCGGCCCTGTTGCTGTTGTGGCTGTCGATCCGGACCGTCAAGTTCAAGCGTCTGATCGAAGCGGTACCCACCAGCAGTACCCAGGGGCTCAGTTTTGGCCTCTCTGAGCTCAAGGCCATGGTGGATGTGGATGACGACCACCCACCTCTTCGGGAGCCTTTGAAAAACGAGAAATGCGTTGCCTTCGACTACAAGGTGGAAGAAAAGCGTGGCTCCGGAAAAAACGAAAAGTGGCGAGTCATTGAGCATCGGGAGGAACGAGCGCCCTTCTGGCTGGAAGACAGCGAGGGAAAGGTTCTGGTCCAGCCAGACGGCGCGAAGATCGAATACCTCCAGCACCATTCAGAGCGCCAGGGCGACAGGCGTTACACCGTGCGCTTCCTCGATACCTTCGTGAACGTTTACTGCCTGGGCTTTGCCGGCCTGGATCGCGATCAGCCGGACCGGCTCACCATCCAGAAGGACGAAGCCTCACCCTTCCTGATCAGTGGTAACGAAGAAGAAGACATTGTGCTGGATCGAGGGGCGCGGGGTTTCGCGGGCATCGCCCTGACACTCGGGTTGTTCCTGTTCTCCACCACCGCACTGTTTGCTGCAGACGGTGGTTTCAGCCCGGACAACCTGATTCTGTCGGCTCTTACGGTACCAATCATCTTGCTCATCTACACCGGAATACTGCACTACAACGACATTGTGTTCCTGAAAAACCGCGTGGACCGGGCAGCCGCCAATATCGACACCATTCTCCAGCAACGCCATGACCTGTGGCCCAACCTGGAAAAAGTGGTAAAGGCGTCTCTGGCCCATGAGAAACAGCTGCTGAAAGCGATTGCACAACTACGCAGCGCGGACCCTGTCGAGATGAGTGCCAAGGGCCAGGCTGACAAGCTTATCCAGTTTGAACAGAAGGTAACCAATGCGCTCCAGGCCCGTATCGAGGGATATCCGGACCTGAAAAACAACGAGGTGATTCAGACGTTCATGTCGATCATGGCAGAGACGGAAAACTACCTTGCGCTCCTAAGAAACAGCTTCACCCAGAGCGCCATGATCTACAACACGCGGATCCAGTCCTTCCCTGACGTGATCCTGGCAAAGCTGTTCCGTTTCCGCGAAGCGCCGCAGTTCAGTTCAAAAATGTGAACTAGCCGTTCAGGCCAAGGTGCTCGGCGTCCTGCTCGATGCAACGATCCAGCAGCGCCAGATAGTCCGCTTTGGCCTTTACCTTGGTTTCACGATGGGCGCGCATGTTCAGGGTTTTGAAGTGGAGGGCGAGTTCGGTAGCCCGTTCAATCAGTTTTTCCTGGGCAACTACTTCATCCAGGAATCCCGCCGCTACGGCTCCTTCCGGGTTGTAGATCTCAGCATTCACGACCGAACGGTAGAAGTGAGCTGGTGCCAGTCGATGGCGGGCAATTTCAATACCGGCGTGGTGCATGGTCATGCCAATGGCCACCTCGTTCAGGCCAAGCTTGAAGGGCCCCTCAATACCAATGCGGTGATCCACTGACAGCAGAATGAACGCGCCCTTGGCAATGGCATGGCCACTACAGGCACCGATGACAGGCAGCGGGAACGCCGCCAGACGCCGTGTAAAGCTGGAGCCCGTTTTTACCAGAGTGGCAGCCTCTTTCGGCCCCTTCTGCATTTCTTTCAGGTCATATCCAGCAGAGAACACACCTGGCTGCCCGGTCAGGATCACAACGGCCTTGTCCTGCTCTGCCCGATCCAGCGCCGCATTGAGCCCCTCGAACACTTCATGGCTCAGGGCGTTAGCCTTGCCATTGCTGATGACAATCGTCGCAACACCGTCTTTCAAGTCATAACTTACCAGCTCAGTCACCTGTTCTACCTCTCTACCGGAGTTAAAGTGAGCGTTTGTTTACTTCGACGGAACTGATTGTGGGTTAGGCTCGCTAGAGATTCAATATCCATTGGTTATGTCGCCAAAACCTGGCCGAAATTTGAGCCAGTCAAGTACCCGGTAAGGTCTCAAAGCGGACAATCCGATTAGATTCCCTCCAACCTTTGTTGTCCCTCTTCTCTCTTGCCAGTCGATTTTAGTTGATCCATAAACCATAAAGTTGAGTATTAAACTATCTCAAGGGTTTTTTATGGCAGATAAAGAGATGGGCGCGGATCGGTCCGGAGCTTGGCGTGCAGTGGTAGAGGCGTATCAGGTGTGCAGCAACCGGTACGGTGCAACGCTTGAGAAATGCGGGCTTACAACGGCTCAGTACGAAGTGATGCTTGTTATTCGTACTCTTGGAGAGCAGGCCACGCCGAAGCGAATCGCTGATCGTTTATTGGTAACGAAAGGCAATATCACCGGCGTTACATCCAGATTGCTTTCTCGTGAACTGATCTCCAAACAGGCTCACGACTCCGATGGAAGATCGATGATTTTTGGACTGACAGATGCCGGTTACCGACTGTTGAGTGATGCCCAAGCGGTCGCTAGTGAATTCGTGAATCAACAGCTCGAACCATTCAGCGATGCAGAAGTGGAGATCGTCGGCAGGTTGATGCGGCGAATGAAAACTCACCTATTAACCATTGATCCTGAAACGGTGGTTCACACCGTCTCAAGCCAACGCTAACCGAGCGGGGATCGTAATGATAGACGCTAAATTCTTGTCAACGCCGCCGGTGAGCCTGCGCGCTCTTGAACTGAGAGCCGCCGCTGACGCAGCCGCTTTGCCCATCTGGATGCTCAAAGTTGCGGCCCGGAAGGTGCCTGATGTCGGGAATGGCCGAAGCGTTTTCGTCTTACCGGGTTTCGGTGCCGGTGATCGGGCCATGGCACCGCTGCGTTATTACCTGCACCGACACGGTTTTAAGCCTGAAGGATGGGGGCTTGGGGTAAACAAGGCCGGACTCGATCTGGATCATGATCCGAAAAACATCTCGTGGGCGTTAACCATTGATCGGGAAATTCGCGGGGAAACAGGGGTTCCCTACTTGTGTGATCTTATGGTTGAGCGGATCAAGGGTTTCTGTCGAGAAAACGGCACGCGGGTTTCATTAATTGGATGGAGTCTCGGCGGAACCATAGCGAGAGAGGTAGCCCGCGATCTCCCCGAGCTGGTTGATCATGTCGTGACCCTCGGCTCGCCAGTCATTGGTGGCCCAAAATACACCGGTGCCGCATCGTATCTCGCCGGCCGAGGCCTTGATCTGGACTGGATTGAGGCCGAGGTTGAGCGCAGGAGCCTGATTCCGCTGAAGCCTCCCATCAGTGCCATTGTCAGCAAAACAGACGGTGTAGTGGATTGGTCTGCGGCGGTCCTTCCAGGTGATCAGAAAACGCGCTACATCACCGAAGACGTTGCCCACCTTGGCATGGGAATCAATCGTAGGGTTATGGAGCTTGTCGTGCGCGAGTTGGCCAGACCAGGTAACCAAGGATGAGGTTTGCAGCACAAGAATCCCGGACATTGTTGCTGGTACCTGGCGCAATGACTGGAAAATGGATCTGGGAAGGCAACTACGCCGACGCGTTTGAGGCGGCGGGTTACAACGTCAGGACAATGAGCTTTCGGGGGCATGATGCAAGCTTTAAAGAGCGCCTGGGCATGCGATTTGAAGACTACGTCGATGACTGCGTATCAGCGATACAGCAATGCCCCGAGGCGCCTCTTGTTCTGGGCCATTCGCTCGGTGGCCTGATTTCACTCCATGCGGCTGCGAGAACCCCAGTAGACTCGATCGCGCTGTTGTCGCCGGCTCCAGTCCAGGGAATCTTAAGAAGTATGGTAACACTCGCCCTATCGTCACCCACATCTTTGGTGAAGTTTGGTGCGGCATTGACCGATGCTCGTGTAACTCGCCTGGGTTCGCCCCCAAACGGCATCTATTCGGAAAGTTGTGATGATACAAAGACAAGTCTGATCACGGAGCAACTGAGATCTGAGTCGATTCCGGTCCTCCTGAGCCTGTTGAATCCACCAAAGCTACCTCCCCTGGCCATCGATAGCAGTCGTATCCTTTTTATCGGTGCAACTGGAGATCGAATCATCCCGCCAGTAGAAGTCGAAAAGTCTGCGAGGATTCTGAACAGCCCCTGCAGAATTTACACCGGACTGTGTCATACCTATCAGGCAGAAAAAGACATAACGCCTGTGATCGAGGATTTGCTGGCATTTTTCGAAGCAGAGGTTTTCAAATCCAGTTTATTGCCTACGGGAGAGGCTCAGTAGGTCGCAAAGCGAACATTCGAGCGGATCGACCAACACCTCCCCCGGAGAAATTCAGCCTTTTTGTAAAAATGTTTGCAGTAACGCGGTTGCCCCCAGGAAGCTGGGTCTCGTTAAATTCCACGGATGCCGGGTTTATACAGAGGTAAGAAGCCACTCCCGAAATTCATTTGCCGATGCTTTTAAGGGCAAATGGGTGTTGTGAACAAGGTAGTCTTTTTTGCCAGATTCGAAAACAAATGATCCCACACGTTTCAGCGTGTTAGATCGAAGATCCTCTTTGACCATGAAGTGCCAGCCCAAAGCAACCCCAAGGCCCCGACGAGCCGCCTCGTATGCAAGAGTGACCTGGTTAAAGTTCAGAGAATTCTCGGCCGGCTGATATTCCACGCCAAAGCTACGGAACCAATCATGCCACCCGATACAGTCCCATTCGGTGGAATCCAGCTCTATAAGCGGCATGTGTACCAGATCCTCAGGTTGCCTAGGCTCTCTGAGGTTCAGCTCTGGGTGGCATACAGGATATACGAACTCGGTGAATAGAGGCTGCGTGTCGAGGAGAGGCCAGTCCCCTTCACCATAGAGGATGCCAAAATCGAATTCCGCCACTTTAGACGCATCAATGGCGTTGTCCGATCGGATGCTGACAGTAATTTCTGGATGTATCCGGTTGAACGCTATTACGCGAGGGAAAAGCCAGTAATGGGCGACAGCGTGAGTCGCGATAACGGTGACAGTATGCGCATCGTGACGCTGGCGAACTTGCTCGATACCCGTTGATAGCTGATGCAGTGCGGGCTGAACTGAGTTGAGCAATTCTTTTCCTGCGTTAGTCAGCTCTACGCCACGAGCATGCCGCATGAAAAGCGGCGCTTTGGTTTGTTCTTCGAGGGTCTTAATCTGCTTGCTGATCGCGCTTTGGCCCAAATTGAGTTCACCAGCGGCGGCCGTAAAACTTCCCAGCCTGGCAACTGACTCGAAGGCAGAAATCGCATGAATAGGTGGAAGCCGTTTCAGTTTATTCATAGATCCAGATGTCTGACTCAAGGGCGGTGTTGAGGGTCATTTTGCGTAAACCTGACGAAGAATAATAGCCATGCCCCACAGGCATGGCTCAAGTCGGATATGTCTCTACTGGAACAATCGTGATTGCCCTAGAGTGCGCTCATCAGAATTGGTGTGCCAAAGGAGAACGTTATGATTCGCTCAGGGGTATTACTAGGCGCTGCAGCAGGCGCGTGCTGGGGATTGGTTTTTCTCAGCCCACTAGTGTTGCAGTCGTTCTCGGCGCTGGAGATCGCCACCGGTCGGTTTCTTGTGTACGGCGGGGTCTCACTATTCCTGCTAGCGCCATCGTTTTTGAGGATCTGGAAACGGCTGTCGCTGTCCGATGTAGGCATTCTTATGGTGCTCGGCGCTTTAGGAAACGTTCTTTTTTTCTCCTTGCTGGCCGGATCAATTCAAGATGTGGGCATTGGCCCCGCATCACTGGTAGTGGGTATGGCCCCGGTTGTTGTCACGTTTTTGGGGCAGTCCGACAAAGACACGCTGCCACTCTCGAACCTTGCTGGGCCACTGCTGTTCATTGTATGCGGAATATTTTTTATCAATGCTGATGCATTGCAGATGTGGGGGGAGCGTTCTCAGCCCATCGGCCAGTCCGTGAGAGGATTGTTGATGGCGTTCGGCGCACTCGCCAGCTGGAGCCTGTTTACCGTTTTGAATGCGAGGGCGTTGAAACGCCGAACTGATGTGTCGAGTGGATTGTGGGCTTATCTGACGGGAGTAAGCGCAGGTCTATGGGCTCTTGGACTTGCAGTAGTACTGTGGGTATGCGGCTCGTCCTCTACCTCCACAAATGCTGTACCAGAGGGAAAAGACTGGCTTTTGTTTTGGGTTGTCAGTTTGGGAATCGGAGTAGGTGGCTCGCTGATTGCCAACATGTTCTGGAACGGTGCATCGCGGCGTTTACCCCTTTCATTGACAGGGCAAGTTTTCGTGTTCGAACCGGTGTTTGCTTTGCTATACGGCTTTATCTACAGCAGTCGGTTGCCACGGCCAATGGAGGCTATCGCGATTACCATGCTGGTGACGGGCGTGTTGTGGGCCATGAAAGAATATGGTCGTAAAGCCTAATATTTTTGATTTAGCGGCAAATGGGCGCAATGCGAGTGTTCGCTTTTGTTTAAAAGCACACATGCTGCCAAAACAAACGGTGAAAATAATCATAACTTGGCCGAAACCGCCAAGATATGGTGTCTAAAACAATTATTGCCACCTGCAAAGTCAGCTTTACCCACAAAAACTGTGGATAACTTTGTGGGAACAGCTCGGATAGGTGCCTTCAGCCCTGCAATGGCAGGGCCTCAGCAATTGTGGCGTTTTAATGACCGGCTAGCGAATAAATGGCCTTATCAGGCTAGCGAATACCCTTGGACTGCAGCCACTGGCTGATCTGCGCCTGATTCATGGCGCCGCTCTGGCGGGCGACTTCCCGGCCATTCTGGAACAGGATCATAGTGGGGATACTGCGAATGCCAAACTGGCTGGCCGGACCCTGGGCCTGCTCGGTATTGAGCTTGGCAAAGCGTACCTTGCCCCGCCAGTCTTTAGCAGCCTGCTCAAACTGGGGCGCCATCATTTTGCAGGGGCCACACCAGCTCGCCCAGAAGTCCACCAATACCGGCACATCACTGCGCCCGGTATGGGCAGCAAAGCTCTGGTCCGTAAGTTCCAGGACCTGATCCGGCCACAACGGCTGTTTGCAGGCGCCGCAATTGCCACCCGCTGACAGTTTATCCGCGGGTACGCGATTTACCTTGTGACAGTGGGGACAAACCAGGTGTCGGATGTCAGTCATAATTGATTACCTTCAGATTGAGTACTGGAATAAATGATCAGGGCAGACGAAAAGAAATCAAGCGGTGCAACTCCATACATCCTGGCGCCATCATGAGCCCCATGTGGGAAGCGATGCCTGGAGAGGACGAGGCGCGCGAAGCTGCGATCACCGAGGTAGAAGCCGGCGTTCCTATCAGCAGGATGGGCAAGCCTGAGGATGTTGCCTATGCGACCTTGTACCTGGCTTCTGACGAATCAAACTACGTAACTGGCATTGAGCTGAACATCGACGGGGGCATACTGGCCGGAAGCGCCTCGGCTCCGGCCAAACGATAAGGTCCCAATTCAGAAATCGGACATCACGTCCTGAAGATCCTGCTTGAGCTCTGCAGGTTCGGTGATCCATACCGTTCTATCGAGGCCGGGAAACACACCCACATCAAGGCCATCCCTGGTTAAGCCTGGAACCCATTTCCGAAAGAAGTCTGGCAGTGAAATACTGCGAGGCGTCAGCTCCTCGCCGCCGTTGGCGTACTCGGCGGCAAACGCCGAAGCCGGCCACACGGGCAGGTATTCCACATCGCCATCGTCCGAGGCGATCTTGAGGAACTGGCTCTCGCCGTTCACCAGAATCCAGATTTCCCGTTCCTCGGCCACCTGGCTCAGGAAGTAGTCGTACCGCTCTTCACCATCCATTTCCATTACTTGATTGAGGTCTTCACCGCTCATGTCAGGTACGCCACTCCAGTCGTTTGCTTTTGGGTATTGGTCGGAGACTAACACGGATTTGCAGGGGACTGGCGACCGGTCTGCCAAAACATTACCACCAGGGCGGCGGAAGCGAGATTGCCGAAGAGCATGAACAGCCAGGCCGGCCATGGCAAGATCGTAAGCGAGCCAGAAAAACAGGATGATCAGCCACCAGCGGCCAGACCAAGACCGGCAACGACAGGGCTGACCCCGCCGATCAAAAACCAGATCAGGTTTGGAAACGCCCAAACCGAGTAATCCGATAGCAGCACCGGTATCCAGAAGATATACGCCCACCCCAGGTAAACCAGGGGGAACGCTAATAACGGTCGCCTGATCAATGGCATTGTCCTCGGTAGGTCATTGTTCCGGGCAGTATCCCCGCAACGCGTTAGCCTTTGTTGACATATATCAAGTGTGCGGCAGGTCAATGGCAACCGAAAGACTTCTCGCTACCCCGCCTCGGTTTACCTGCGTATCATCATGGTGCAGTGGAATCGGCTCACCCCTCAGCCATCCACAACACGGACACCCGAGAATGCCTTCTACAGATCAAAGCACACAACCCGATGCCATTCCCTTTCGGGCGGTAACCCTGTTTCTATTGCTGACCTTTGGCATCGCCTGGGGAATCCTGGCTGCCTTCATCTTTTTTCCGAAATCCATGGTTGGACTGTTCGGCGAAATCACCGGCGAACACCCTCTTTTCTATCTCGCCGTCTGGGCCCCGGCCATCTCGGCGTTTATTGTAATTTTTCGATGGTCCGGGCTGGAAGGATTGCGCCGGCATTTGGGACGCGCCCTGCTGTGGCGCTGCTCATGGCCCTGGTATACGTTCCTGCTTCTTGGTGTCCCCCTGGTGTTCTTTGCGGGGTCATTCTTTAAGGGCAACCTGTCGGAGGCTGCCTTTCCATTCCCGTCTGCATCAGCGTTTCTGGTTGCGCTTTTTTTTATTGCCATTAAAGGCCCTGTTGAGGAGTTCGGCTGGCGAGGCCTGGCTCTTCCCCTTCTGCAACGCAAAATGGCACCGATCTGGGCCGCGCTTGTCATTGGCGTCATCTGGGGCCTTTGGCACACGCCAGCTTTTCTGCTGAGCGGTACCGAGCAGAGCGCCTGGTCATTCCTGCCGTTTTTTACGGGCACCATCGCGCTGAGCGTGATTGTGACGCCTCTGTTCAACGCTTCCCGGGGAAGCATTTTCCTGCCCGCGCTCTTTCATTTTATGCTCATCAACCCCGTCTGGCCCGACGCCCAGCCTTATGACACCTATATTTTTGCGTTGGTGGCCATAATCATCATCTGGTTGAACCGCCAGAGTATGTTTTCCCGCGAATACAGCGTTACCGAAGTCCTCCCAAAACAACCGGGCGCTTGATTTTGACTTACCGCGGCAGAGTATTTTCCGGGCTTGGAATAGCCCTTCTGGCAGTTTTGCCCTGGTTGATCTCCTGCTCGGCCGGCTACCAGAAGGCAACCAACACCTCGCTGGCGACAACATTTTCAAATGCAGTGGAGCGGTTTCAGAGAAGCTATGCATTTCCCGGAATAACAGCCAGTTACGTGCTGCCAGACGGCACCAGCCACTCCGCAGCCGCCGGTTGGGCCGATGTGGAAAATGGCCAACCAATGACCTCAGAATCGAGAATGCTGGCAGCAAGTATCGGTAAGACTTTCGTTGCTGCGACCATGGTGTCGCTCGCGCAGGAACGAGCAATTGACCTGGACGCTCCATTATCAACCTGGTTGGGTCAGAACAACTGGTTCCAACGGCTTCCCAACCATCGGAGCCTGACTATACGTCAGCTGCTAAGCCACACTTCAGGCTTACCGAATCATGTTTACCTGCCTGCCTTTGTCGAAACTGTTTCGGAACGCTGGCCGGAACCCGGAAACCCGTTCACCCCCGAAACACTTGTCCGTTTCGTTCTGGACGCAGAAGCACTGTTTCCACCGGGCGAGCAATGGGCTTACACAGACACCGGGTATATTCTCATCGGACTTGTCATTGAAGCCATCACCGGTCGAACTTATTACGAAGAGGTCAACGACCGATTTCTCGAACCACTGGGGCTGAACGCGACATCAGCATCGAACAAACGCAGGCTTTCGGGCCTTGCTGCCGGGTACGCCGCTGCCGACAATCCCTTTGATTTCCCGGTAAAAACAACAGATGAGAACGGCGTTATGTTTTGGAATCCAGCGCTGGAGTGGACCGGCGGCGGACTCATCAGCACCTCCCGTGACCTGGCAAAATGGGGAGCTGCAATTTTTGGGGGACAAGGAGTGTCAGAGGAGATCCTGAACACAATGCTCCAGTCTGTTCCGATTGGCGACGATATGCCTGGAACCTATTATGGTCTTGGCATCTCCATTTTCCGATCGGGTCCGCTTTCACCTGTTTTCGGTCATGGTGGCTGGATCCCTGGCTACAGCTCAAGTCTCCGTCACTACGCCGAAAGCGGGATTACCATTGCCTTTCAGGTAAATAGTGATCGGATATCTCACCAAAGCCTCTCTGAAATCGAACTATGCCTGGCCCGCGTAGTCATATCGAGTGGTGAAAAGACCGACTGTGTACCCTGAGCACATCGCCCCCTACTAGTCGCTAACCCGGAGCTGAAAAATGAAAAAATACCTCGCCCTCCCGATTTTGTGCATCGCGATGCCTGTCTTCGCGCAACCGGCGCCTCAGAAGGGGTTCAGTGGTGAAGTCTCGCTAAATGCGGGGATCATCTCTTCAACGTCCAACTTTAACGTCGATGGCGATGCGACCATCAGTTCCCTGGAGAACAAGGCAGACAGTGAGTCAGAGGGCCTGATTGCGCCGCTTGGCAACGTTGCCTATACCTTTGGCGAGGCATTGGGTCAGCAGGTCTATTTTGGCACCACACGGGAAGACATTGCCGTCGGGACGCTGGCCGTGCAGCTTGGATATAAACACAAACTCAGCTCCGGCACAGTTGTAGATATTTCCTTTTTGCCGACGGTGATTTCGGGAGAAACCTGGCAAAACCCTTATCAGCTCAACACACCAAGAAAAGAAACGGACGTCTCGGGCAACGCCTATCGCCTGCAACTTAACAGTATTTCCGGCTCCGGTTTCAGTCTCGATCTTGCCTTCGCAACGACGGATGTTGAAGATGACCTGACCGCCGGAACGGATCTGGCTCGCGATGCCGACAGCTACTACGTAAAGGGCAGTTACCGTTTCACCGTCTCGCCGACCAGCTTTGTCTCACCCTCTGCCATTTACATCCAACATGATGCCGATGGCAGTGCCAGCAGTTTTGACGCCTATGGCGCGGAGGTGAGCTGGTTCAACATTCTGGGCAGGCACAGCCTGGTACTGACCGCAGGTTTCACAAAGCGGGATTATGACAGCGCCAGCGCGCTGTTCAACAGAAAGCGTTCGGATGATGAGCTCAGCCTGTTTGCAGCCTACGAGTACCCGGAATTCATGGGATGGAAGGATTGGTCGTTTATTTCTTTTGCAGGTTATGGCAACACACAATCCAACCTGACCTTTTTTGATGAATCCTCATACCTGTTTGCGGTTGGTCTGAACTACAAGTTCTGATCGCCAATGATAGCAACAGGCTGATAAGCCGGAGAGTCACGCTTTGGCAAGACGAAACAGGGCTTCGGGCCAGATCCGTTTGACCCAGAGCGCAGCCATTTCCTTACCCTTTCCGACCGGGATCTCCCGTTTCTTGGCTTTGAGGGCTTTGAATACCACTTCGGCGCATTCGGTTACATCCATGCCGCCAGCAATATCGTCGTCCTCTTTGCCGTAGGCTGAACCATCGCCGGAGAGGGCATTTCGGGAAATATCGGTACGAATGAAACCGGGCGTTATTGTTGAGACGCACACGCCCTGGCCTTCAACTTCGGCGCGCAATGCATCGAAGAAACCCATTACCGCATGCTTGGCAGCACAGTAACCCGTTCGCATGGGAGCACCAACCTTGCCGGCGACACTTGAAGTCACCGCAAGGTGCCCGTCACCACGCTCAAGCATGTGGGGCAATACTGCTTTGGTCAGCGCAATCTGGCCCATAACATCGACATCCATCAGTTTCTGGTAAACCGACATATCCGTGTCCTTGCACAGAGAGCGCTGTGAAACACCCGCGTTGTTCACCAAAAGGTCGATAGAACCAAAGGTATCAAGCACCGTTTGAACTTTACCGGGCAATGAATCCCAGTCGGTAACATCTAGCGGCAGCACCAGCACATGATCCGTTGCCACTCCTGCCTCCCGGCAACGCTCGGCAACACGTTCCAACTCAGCTTCCCGACGAGCGGAAAGAACCAGGCGAGCGCCATCCTGTGCAAACTGCAAGGCAAGTGCCTCGCCGATACCAGAGGAAGCACCGGTTATCCAGACGGTTTGGGGAGACATGAAATATCCTCGAAAGTTCTCAGTTTTCAACCACACGGGCTCTGAGCCGTGGCAGCTGAGCGGGATAATATTCCTGAATAAAGGTTACGAGCCCCTCACGGATGGCACATCGAAGATCCCAGCCAACGCTGGAATCAGGAGTACTCATCAGAAAGCGCACTTGCAGGGCCTGATCGCTGGCATCCGTAACCTGTACAGATGCAAAATCACGATCCCACAGACCTGACTCATCCAGCAAACGTTTGAACTCCTGCCTGAGTGGCTCAACCGGCATGGTGTAGTCTACCCAAATGAACACGGTTCCCAACAGATCGGAGGAATTTCTGGACCAGTTCTGGAACGGGTTCTCGATAAACCATTGCAGAGGGACAACGAGGCGGCGCAAATCCCAGACCCGCAAGACCACATAGGTGGCTGTCACTTCCTCCACCCAGCACCATTCCCCCTGTACATGCAGCACATCGTCTATGCGAAAAGGTTGAGTCAGGGCAATCTGCATACCGGCCAGCAGATTGCTGAGCACAGGGCGGGCCGCGAACCCCAGAATCAGGCCGCCAACACCCGCTGAAGCGAGCAGGCTGGCACCCATGTGTCGAACAGACTCAAAGGTCATCAGGGCAGCCCCCAAACCAATGATCACAATGAGTATGTTAAGTGCCCGGACCAGAAAACGGGTCTGGGTTTCGACCTTCCGTGCCCGCTTCCACTGTCCTTCCAGGACCGGATTAAGCGCAACAATGACCTCGCCGATGGCCGAGGTCAGTCGAACCGCCGCCCACGTGATTGCAAGCACCAGCAAAAGGGCTGTGACGTGCTGAATCGCTGCCATCAAGGGTAGATCAGATGGGGCGGTCTCCAGAGAACCTGCCAGGGCAAGCAGGCAAAAAACCACACCGAGAGCCCGGGCAGCGGCATCCAGGAACAGCCGGATGACCGTTCTGGACTCTGAGAAACGCCGAAACACCGCCAGAGCCAGCCGGTAAAGGATATAGGTCGCCGCAACCACAAGAATCGCCGAAAACCCCGGCCACAACCACGCCTTGAAACCGGCTTCAAACGATTCCAGCATCAGCCCTCCCGGAGCTTTCAATCACAGAAGTCAGCCGGCGAACACATCTCTGTATTCTGCTCGGCTCCTTAAAAGCCTAGACCAGCCCCTGCTCACGCGCCATTGCCATAGCCGCTTTCGGCCCGGTCCAGAGCGATGGAAGGATGATCAGTGAAACCGGAATCGCCGTCAGCACAATGAACTGCTGGAGCACACCAATCTGGCCGGCGCCCATATACAGAAGGATGGCCGCCATCAATGCCATGGCACCCCCCCAGAACACACGAATCCAAGGGCTCGGTTCGTCGTGGCCAGCCCCGACCATGGCAATGGAATAGCTCATGGAATCGCCGGTGGTGGCTACGAAAATGGTCGTCAGCAGCAAGATTGCAGCCGCCATCCAGGTGCCACCTGGCAATGCCTGGGCGACCGTCAGTGTCGCCACATCAAAACGGAAGTTATTCAGTGCCTCGGTCAGGTCGAAGGTCCCTGCAAGCTGATGATAGATGCCAGAGCCACCCAGGAGGGTGAACCAGATGGTGGTCGCAATTGGCGCCAAAACAGCCACCGCCAGAACCATTTCGCGAACAGTCCGGCCCCGGGAAATTCTGGCGACGAAGACCGCCATCAGAGGCGTGTAACCGATGAACCAGGCGAAGAAAAACACCGTCCACCACTTCATCCACCAGGCCGGCGCCGTTTCGGCGGTCATGGTCGCCATGGCAAAGAACGAGGTAACATATTCTCCCATCGACTGGGTGTAGGTGTTGGCCAGGAACAGCGTTGGCCCGAAGACAAAAATCACCCCGGCAATAACCAGCGCCAGTATGACGTTGAAACGGCTCAGCAACTGAATGCCCTTGTGCAGACCGGTCATGGCAGAGGTCATGTAGACGCCAGCCAGCACCACCAACACAGTCAACTGGGTGCTATAGCCGTCAGATACCCCAAACAGCTCATGCAACCCAAAGCTCATCTGGGTGGCCAGAAAGCCGATGGGGCCAACGGTTCCAGCCACCACGGCAATCACACAAAAGGCATCAATGACACCGCCGAGGCGGCCCTGAATCACCTTCTCACCAAAAACCGGATATAGCAGGGTTCTCGGCTGTAGAGGTTTGCCCTGGCCATAATGGGCCCGGGTCAGGACCAGAGCTGTGAGGGAGCCGAGCACGGCCCAGGCCAGGAACCCCCAGTGGGTGAACGATTGGGCCATGCCGGGCGCGACCGCTGCGGCCGAACCAGCTTCGGTATCAAAAGCCGGCGGCGTAACAACGAAATGATAAACTGGTTCACCAGCGGCAAAAAACACCCCGCCTCCGGCCAGCAAGGTACACATGATCATAGAAAGCCACCGGAAACGGCCGATTTCAGGTCGGTCCATTCCGCCGATACGCGCGGCACCAGCCCGGCTCAGGGCTGTTCCTATAGCTATGAAAAACGTGAGTAGTAGCAGCAGCTGGAAAAAAGAGCCCAGATAGGTTGCGGTCCACGCAAAGCCGACTCCGATCAGGTCAGCAACGTATCCGCTGTCGACGATTGAGGCACCCACGAACAGAAGTATGAAGCCGATAGTGAGCACCAGAACAACGGGATCGCTATCGGTCAGCGGTCCACTTCTGGCTCTCGGAGCGGGTTGGGATTTCACGGTCATAAGGTCTGCCTCCGGAAGAAAAAGCCGCGCAGGCTACAGGAAGTGAATGGATCATGCACGGAGATTTCTGAAAATACGCATGGCCTGATGAAATATGCCACCGCATTGTTAGGCTTCTATCTTTTGAGGAGATAACTCTTGTCCCATCTGCACTTGGCCATACTGCTGGGCATGACCGTGGCACTCGGGCCATTGGCGCTTGATGCCTACCTGCCCGCTTTCCCGGACATTGCTGACGGGCTCGGCATTGACCACGGGCACGTGGGGCTCACGCTTAGTGCCTATGTCACCACATTGGGTCTTGCCCAACTGGTAGGTGGACCTTTGTCCGATCGATACGGTCGCAAACCGGTGCTTTTCGGGGGGCTGCTGATCTTTATCGCCGGCGCGGTCATGGTATCGCTGGCTGATAGCCTGTCCGACATGGTGTTCTGGCGGATTGCGCAGGGTATTGGTGGCGCCTTCTGCGCGGTGTCGGTTCCTGCCATTGTCCGGGATGAAGTCAGTGGACAGGACGCTGCGCGGCTGTTTGGGCTCATTGGCCTGATCATGTTCATAGCGCCCGCTGCGGCACCCTCGTTGGGATCGCTGATGCTTGCGCTGGGTGAGTGGCAGTGGATATTTCTGATGCTGGCCGGCTATGCCGCGTTTCTTGTGCTGACTCTGCAGATGGCGCTTTTCCCGAGGCTTCAACCGCGTACACCGACAACCACGCCTATTCGCTCGCTGGTGACCAATTACCTGCTGGTGCTCAGGCACAGAACCACCATGCGCTTTATCGGCATTCAGGTACTGTGTTTCAGCACCATGCTCTTGTTCATCACCCACTCCTCATTCATTTACCAGGAATGGTACGGCCTCTCTAACAGCACGTTCGCAATCTTGTTCGCCGCCAACATTGCGTTCATGGCTGCCCTCAACCTGATAAACCGTCCGCTGCTGAGGCGATTTACCTCGGTGCAGTTGGTGCGCGCCCAGGTCATCGCCCAATGCCTGGCTCTTGTCGCTCTGGTTGCCAGCGTTCAGTTCCAGGGACCCCTCTGGCTGGTGGCAGGCTGCATCATTGTCGCCATCGGCTGCCAGGGCGGCATAGTGCCCAATAACATGGCCAATGCCATGGAGTTCTTCCCGAACTTAAGTGGCACCGCGGCCGCTCTGCTGGGCGCATCGCAGTTCACCATTGCCGGGGCCGTCAGCACACTGTCCTCTGTCTCTGGAGACCAGACACTCCTGACCATCGCAGTCTCAATGCTTGTCTGTTCATCGGGTGCCGTTCTTCTTGCACTGGGCGCACCCCGGGCAGTAGCTTTGGCGAAAAAATCCGGTTTGTAACAATTTCAGCAAAGGAATCGTCTAAACAGTTTTCGGGAAAATTGAACCATCCCCCACACAAAAGACGTATTGCTGTTAGCAAACACAACAAAGGACGTGTCCAGAAATGACAATGCCAATACCGGAAGCGCAGTCCCCCACCCGAGCCCTCAACCCCGGAGCCGGCCTCCTCAGAACGCCGGATCTCAGCGTCGGGTCCGAGGAGGACAAACGCGCCGAAATCGCTTCCTACTTCACCAACACCTTTGACACCTACACGCGCCTTTTCGACTGCCTCGCCGATGATTCAGGCTATTTCCAGAAGTCGATCCCCCTGAGACACCCTCTCATTTTCTACCTCGGCCATACCGCGACTTTCTTCGTCAACAAACTGGTACTGGCCAAACTCCTCCCCGAACGTATCGATCCGCACATGGAATCGATTTTCGCGGTCGGCGTTGATGAGATGAGCTGGGACGATCTGGACGAAGATCATTACGACTGGCCCACCGTTGCCGAAGTCATGGATTACCGTGCCAAAGTCCGGGCCACCGTGTTGGAACTGACTGAATCACTCCCGCTCAGCCTGCCGATCAACTGGGAGAACCCCTGGTGGCCGATCGTTATGGGTGTTGAGCATGAACGCATCCATCTTGAGACGTCGTCCGTGCTGATCCGCCAGCACGACCTCGCAAAGGTACGCCCGCAGCCAGAATGGGCACCGATTCGTGGGACCGGGGAAGCACCGGAAAACGAACTGGTCACCGTGCCGGCTGGCAAAGTGTCCACCGGAAAACCCTACGACGACGCCTTCTACGGCTGGGACAATGAATACGGCGAACATGAGGCCCATGTCGATGAGTTCAGGGCCAGTCAGTATCTGGTTAGTAACCAGGAATTCCTCGAGTTTGTTGAAGCCGGTGGTTACCAGGAAGATCGATTCTGGAATGAGGAGGGTTGTGCCTGGCGACAATTCGCCAAGGCAAGGCATCCTACCTTCTGGCGCTGGCAGAATGGATGGCATCTGCGCCTGATGACCGAAGAAGTCGAGATGCCCTGGGATTGGCCCGTGGAAGTCAACTACCACGAGGCTAAAGCCTTTTGCGAGTGGAAACGGGAGCAAACCGGCCAGCCCGTCCGCCTGCCTACAGAAGACGAGTGGTACCGCTTGTGTGCGGAGGCCGGCATCGAAGAAGTAGGCCATGATCCCTCCAACGCCAACCTGCATCTTGACCATGGAGCATCGTCGTGCCCGGTTACCCGGTTCCGGCATGGTCAGTGGTTCGACGTTGTCGGCAACGTCTGGCAGTGGACGGAAACACCGACCTATCCGTTCGATAATTTCAAGGTGCATCCGCTGTACGACGATTTCACAACGCCGACGTTTGACGGGCAACACAACCTCATCAAAGGCGGTTCGTGGATTTCCTGCGGCAACGAAGCCCGATTATCGGCCCGTTACGCCTTCCGGAGGCACTTCTTCCAGCACGCAGGCTTCCGCTACATCGCCTCTGAAAGCGAGGCGGTGCAACCCAATGCTTACTATGAAAGCGACCGGTTACTGACTGAATACGCGGAATTCCACTTCGGTGACACCTGGTTTGGTGTGGAGAACTTCCCGAAAACCCTGGCGGATCTTGCCCTGGACGCGAGGAAGGGCAAGCCCACCGGAAAAGCACTCGACCTGGGCTGCGCCTGCGGCCGTTCCAGCTTTGAGTTGGCAAGAGAATTCAATGACGTGGAAGGCGTGGATTTCTCGGCCAACTTTATCAGGCTGGGCGCAGAAATGGCCGAGCAGGGTTCCATTCGGTATGCGCTTGCAGAGGAAGGCGAACTGGTCAGTTATCACACCCGGACGCTCAAAGAGCTGGGCCTTGAGGAATGCTCAGAACGGGTAAGCTTCTACCAGGGAGATGCCTGTAACCTGAAACCGCAGTACTCGGGCTACGACCTTGTTCTGGCGGCCAACCTGATTGATCGTCTCTACCGGCCAAGGCGCTTCCTGGACAGAATTCACGAGCGCATTAACAACGGTGGCCTGTTGGTTATTGCCTCTCCCTACACCTGGCTGGAAGAACATACGCCGAAAGAAGAGTGGATTGGCGGTTTCAAGAAGGATGGTGAGAATCACACCACGCTGGATGGCCTGAAAGAACACCTTTTACAGCATTTCCGGTTAGTCCGTGAGCCGAGAAAGGTGCCTTTCGTTATCCGCGAAACCCAACACAAGTTCCAGCATACCCTGTCGGAAGTGACTATCTGGGAGCGGTTGCCGCGCTGATCAGCGCGGTAATCTCCCCACTGATCGCCTCGTGATCCACCAAATGATCGAGAAACCCGGGATACATAGTTGGAATCAACGCTCATCACATCATCTCCTGACAAAACGCCTCATAATCCCGTTGCTGTCAATTACAGACAGTTTTCTGAGGCACATAAAAAACCGCGCCCCGAAGAGCGCGGTTGCTATCGGACTATCCAATCACTGAACTTGCCCGAAGTAACCGGTCAGCCGGTCCTTATTCGTGGCTGCAGCAGCGGTCAGCTTGTCTACTGCCGCTTTGGCAGCGTCGTAGTTGACCGGGTCCCCCACCTGAATGACACCGGCCATGTTCAATGCGGCGTGGGGCGTGCACTTATAAACGTATACGCCCTCTTCGTTCAGGGTAACCGTAATGCCCTCATTCATGGCGCCCTGCCAGCCTTCAGCACCCCCGGGCACTTCCACAGACACTGAGTTGTGTGCTGGATCGACAAGAACAAATTTGACCGTATCGCCAGGCTCGGCCTTCACAAATCCCGGTTCAAAGACCATGGCACCGTCAGCGCCGGAGTTCTTCATTTCAACGACGTGTTCGGCCGCCATCGCAACCCCAGAAATCAGAGCGAGCGCGGCTGAAGCAACGGTGTGTTTAAGCATTAATTTCATAGTGACTTCACCTCATTGGTTGGTCATTGAAAGCACTAAGTACTACGCACCCTACCCACATCAGGATCCCTTTCGACTCTAAGGGCATCTCCTTATGGGAATGACACTCCTGGTTCACCGTGGATCGGTCCTGAGAACCAATGAGGGTCTGTTTCGTACAAACTGCCATCGTATCGGCGGATATTAAATAATGGCGGAACTACAGATCGACGGCATGCATCACCAGCAGCTCTCCCAGGTTGGAGTAAGCCGGCAGTTCGAGCAGGAGTTGCGTTGCAGTCATGCGGGAGAAACCGGTGCCGTGTGGATTTACCGGGGAATTCTGGCGACGCGACCCCGAGAAGAGCTGCTGGATTTCGCAACGGAGCACCTGGCGTCGGAGAGCGAGCATCTACGCTTCTTTAACAAGCTTCAGTGCTGCTATCGTCCGAGCCTGCTGCTGCCACTGTGGCGCCTGGCCGGCTTTATCACGGGCTTTATCCCGGCATTAATGGGAAAACAGGCGGTTTTCGCCACGATTGAAGCTGTGGAAACCTTTGTTGACCTCCACTACCAGGCGCAGATCAAAACACTTTCTCCCTATGCACGGCGCGAATCGGAGCGGGCTATACTTGCAGGATTCGAGCAATGCCGGCTCGACGAAGTACACCATCGTGATGAAGCCGGGAAAAATCGATCCGTTGAAGCGAATCGTCCTTTGAAGCTATGGACAGTGCTCGTGGGGGCCGGCTCCAAAGCGGCTGTCCAGTTTGCACGACTGATTTGAGAGTCATTCCATGAGCCTGATATCCAAACCCTTTGATGACAGCGGCGTTGAAATGGTGGACGAGATCGCCCAGTACGGTACCGCCATCTCGAAACGGCTCGAACAATTCCGCTCGAAAAGCCAGCTTCGTCACGACACACCCGGCGGCTACTCGGGCATCGTGATCGCGGCATCCATCTGCAGTGCGATGGAAAACATCATCGAACGCTCGAACCAGGAGCCTTTTCGTGCAGGGTACGCCCGAGCGGCCCAAACGTTTTGCTTTGAAGACGTCTCCCCGGATGCATCATCAAGTCCAGTAACCCTTGAGGATTGCCGCTCTTCGCCCGAGCTCCTGCAGGTCATCAACACCTTATTGGCAGACGAGCAGATACTGCCCGCGGACGGCAGCGTTTCACTCCAGACCGTCATGATGGCTCTGGTCTGGTCGGCACTGACCTTCGCAATGGAGTCTCTACCGCCAGGGCAAGCTCGCTTCTATGTGCAACAGAAGATCCTGGACGGAGACCGGAAATCGGCTCGTCATTAGGCGAAAAGGAGTCTATGCAACAAAAGACGATCACTGACGCAACCTTGAGGATGGGCGTGGACGTCCTTGCTGAGAAAGATCCCGATCTTTACGAGGTGCGAGCCCGGCTTGGATATCCGCCAACCTGGACTCGCGACCCCGGGTTTGCATCGTTGATCCACATCATTCTTGAACAACAGGTCTCGATCAAAGCCGCAGCTACTATGTTCCAGCGGCTCGCGTCACATCTTGGATCGGTAACCCCGAAATCAGTCCGGAAGGCTGGTGAGTCTGAGCTGAGGCGAGTCGGGCTCACACGGCAGAAATCCCGGTACTGTGTTGGGCTGGCGACCAGGATAGCCAACGGCGAGTTGGACCTCTCCCGACTGGCAACACTTGACGATGCCGAGGGCCGGAGCCACCTTTTGGATATACCCGGTTTGGGCCCCTGGACCGTCGACATCTATTACATGATGGCCCTGCGCAGGCCGGACGTATGGCCCCAGGGCGATCTGGCCCTGGCATCTGCGATACAGGACATCAAGAGTCTGGATAAACGACCGACAAAGGATGAGCAACTGGACTTTGCCGAACAATGGGCGCCGTGGCGAGCCGTAGCCGCTCGCATGCTTTGGATGCATTACCTGGACGCCCGAGGCCAGTAAAGGAGGCGGTGTGATCTACGAAACAGAAATGAAACACCTGGCCCGCTGCGTTGAGTTGGCTTCGATGGCGGTTGATCGCGGGAACCCCCCGTTTGGCTCTGTGCTGGTAGACGAGGCCGGCGCAGTCAGGTACGAGGGACACAACGAAACCGCTGGCGGTGATGAAACCCGCCACCCCGAGTTCGAGATAGCTCGCTGGGCCGCCGCCAACATGACTCCGGATGAGCGAGCGGCTTCAACGGTCTATACCTCTGGCGAACACTGCCCGATGTGTGCGGCCGCCCATGGTTGGGTAGGCCTCGGCCGCATCGTCTACGCAAGCTCGTCAGCGCAGCTTTCAGCCTGGCTGAACGAACTGCACGTGGCACCACCGCCTGTGGCAACCCTGCCAATCAACCAGGTGGTTCCGGGTATTCCCACAGAAGGCCCGTTCCCAGCGCTCGCAGAGGCACTGCGTGAGCTACACCGGCGTTATGCTTTGGCCAATCAGAACAAGACGTAATTCTCCAGAATAGGCCGGGGATGAGCATGGCGTTGATTCCAGCGAAGGTTTCTCGTCCGGAGCGACCCTGTGCCCGTATAATAGCCCCGGACGGAGTGCACTTTAATCACTGACCCCGGAGCCCTATGCGCATTCGCGTGACGCACCAAAGAATCACCATTGCTCTGCAATTGATACTGCTCGGTGAAGCACTATTCGCAGTCTGGGGCCAACGATGGTTCACGGCATTTCTGACGGCAATGATAATCGCCATCACCTTCTTCCCGTTGCTGTTTGAGCGCCGATTCCGCATCCACATTCCACCGGAGTTGCAACTGGCCGCCATCGGGTTTGTCTTTGCGTCCCTGTTTCTCGGAGAGATCCGTGATTACTACACCCGGTTCTGGTGGTGGGACATGGCCCTCCACACCACCTCGGGGTTCCTGCTGGGCATTCTCGGCTTTCTTCTGGTGCACATAATGAACGAAACCGAAAAGATTCACGTGCACATGAAACCCGGCTTCGTCGCATTTTTCGCATTCATGTTTGCTCTGGGCGTGGGCGCACTATGGGAGATTTTCGAGTTCACCATGGATTCGGTTTTCGGCATGAATATGCAAAAGCCCATGCTTGGTGATCCTTCCGGGCTGACGGATACCATGTGGGACCTGATCGTCGATGCGACCGGGGCACTGGTCATTTCCGTATTAGGCTGGCGCTATCTGAAGAACCCTGACAAACGCTCCTTTTTAGAGCGCTGGATTGACTCTTTTATTGCCCGCAACCCACGATTTTTCAAAAAATGAAAATCGGCCATCCAGTCATTCGACAAGGCCTGACCGGGGCACCAGACACGCCATCGCTGTAAGCGAAACGTCCCGGAATACGGCCTCCGAGGCAACAACACTCGGGAATCGATCGTAAAGCGTCCGGCGACACGTGGATGTTCGTGCCTCGGCTTTTTCGACGCAATCCTCATAGGCCTTCGCGCCACTGCCCTCGCCAGTAGCATCCGAACAGAATTCCGGAATCTGCTCGAAAATCCAATCGACTGCAGCACTCAATTCAACCGGATTGGCCCGCAAATTGGTCAGACGGTTTGCATCGATGGGATCGGCTTGTTCGCGGGTCTGGTCCCAGAGAACAAACAGCAGGGCAGCAGATACCAATACAACAGTGACCTTGGGAAACTTCATGGGCGCCTTTTCAATCCGGTGAGTCAGATCGCCGATCATAAACGCTCAGGCATCTGCTGTCCCGGTTTCCTATACTAATCAGGATTTCACACAAAAGGGCTTTCGATGGAAAGCGCCCTGCCAATCAAGCAACCCTGTCACTTAAGCCAAAAGGAGTTTTGCAAATGACCACACTGATTGTTGGTCTCATTCTGTTTCTCGGCGTGCACTCGCTTTCTATTATTAACGAGCCGCTACGTAACCGACTGAACGCGTCCATGGGCGAGGCAGCCTTCAAAGGACTCTACTCCGTAGTGTCCCTTGTAGGTCTGGTTCTGATCGTCTGGGGTTATGGCGCCGCGCGGATGGATCCTACCGTGATCTACGTGCCTCCCGGCTGGCTCAAGCATGTGTCCTTCCTGCTTCTGGTCCCCGTATTCCCGTTGCTGTTCGCCACCTACTTACCGGGGAAAATCAAGGCCAAAGTGGGGCATCCCATGCTGGTTGCCGTCAAACTCTGGGCCCTGGCTCACTTACTGGCCAACGGGATGCTCCACGATCTTCTGCTGTTCGGTTCCTTCCTGGCCTGGGCCGTGGCCGACCGTATTTCCATGAAGCGCAGAACCCAGCGGGCCATTCCAACGCTGCCAGCCACCAAAGCCAATGACGTGATTGCCGTCATCGGTGGCCTTGCGGTGTATGTGATCATGGTGGTCTGGGCCCACCAGTGGCTATTTGGCGTAGCGCCGGCCTGAACGACCGGCGCTCAAACGGATTAAAGCCCCTGGGCCCCACGGCGCAACCAGTCATGCACGAACGCAAGCTTGCGTTGCGCCGTTTCCGAGAGGACAAAAGGATACAGGTCGGAAAGGCCCATGGAGCGGTTCACATGGTTAACCCGAATAGCCAGTGATGCAGCAACGTTTATCAGCATTGCCGTATCGGGTTCCGAGTAAGGATCCCAGCCATGTCGTGGCACCTCGGGCGATGTCAGACCGGATGCCACAAGACTGTCTGTGATGTCTGTCAGGTGCAGCAGATGCGCAGCGGTCTCGGCCCAGTCCTCGTGAGGGTGTGCCGAGGCATAGCTGGTCAGGTAAAACAGTCGCCAGTCTTGCGGCGGACCGTTATGGTAGTGATGCTCAAGCGCCGCAGGATAATCAGCGCGTTCATCACCGAACATCTCCCGGAACGCATCCAGAAAATCCTCCCGCAAACTCAGGCGCCACCAGAGCATATGGGAAATCTCATGGCGCATATGGCCGACCATGGTTCGATAGGGTTCGTCCAGGGCCTGTCTTCGGGTAGCACGAACCACGGGGTCAGCTTCGGCTACACTGATCGTTACCACACCGTTTGCGTGCCCCATGGCAACTGGGGTCAACCCCTCTGCCAACATGTGGAACACCGGGCGCGTGCCGGGATCTTCGGGCCGAAACCAGTGCCAACGGCCGAGATTGTCCAGCACCCAGCGTTTCGCGGCCTCGGTCTCAGCCCAGTTCGGCATGGCATTGAAAATATTAGGGTCTGGCGCCAGCGCGGTCATCGCGCAGGAGCGACAGAAGGCCCCCTTTTCGGGCGCAATCCAGTTGCAGCCGATAATGTCCCGGTTCACACAAAACGGTGGCATCGGGACGAACGCTCTTGCCTGGGGGTCGTACGCGACTGGTGTACCCTGGGCAGTGGTCAGATTGTCGAACCACAGATTTCCGGAACCAACCGGGTTGGAAAAAACCTTCATAGAGCTGGTGCTCCTTTTGAACGGCAGCGTGCCTGAGAATGAATTGCCGCTCCCCCGAACCTATACCCTATGGCAAAGGAAAACCAGCCATCTCGTTAAGCGACCAGGGATCAAACATGATCGAAATCTATAACCAACCCTCAAACAAATTCATTTGCCTCATCCGGATGCCGTTTCTAGGATGGTGACTTCTGTCGCCCAAAACAAGAATCACACTCCGGGGAACCAGGCACCATGACTTTCCGCTCCGTATTGATAGCGAATCGCGGTGAAATCGCGATCCGTATTGCCAGAGCCTGCAGTGAGCTCGGCATGCGGGCAGTCACCGTATTCCCTGAAGACGATTCCACCAGTCTGCATACCCGTATGGCCGATGAGGCAGTAGCTTTATCGGGCCGGGGCGTGACGGCATACCTTGATGGGCCGCAACTGGTAGATTTGGCAAAGGCCCATGGCTGCGATGCGGTCCATCCAGGCTACGGATTTCTGGCGGAAAACGCAGATTTTGCCCGCCAATGTGAACAGGCCGGGCTGGTTTTTATTGGCCCGTCACCGGACGTGTTGGAGGGGTTTGGCGACAAGTCTGCTGCCCGAACTCTGGCCGAGCGCTGCGACGTTCCTCTGATCAAAGGAATCAACAAGCCGGTGAGCCGGAGTGAAGCCCGAGCTTTCCTGAACGAGCATGGACCTCTTATGCTCAAGGCGATTGCCGGGGGCGGCGGCCGGGGCATGCGGGCGGTTCACACCGAAGCGGAGCTTGAGCAGGCTTTCCAGCGCTGCCAGTCCGAGGCTCAGGCGGCATTCGGCAATGGATCGCTCTACATTGAGCAACTGATTGGTCAGGCGAGACACATTGAAATCCAGATAGTAGGCGATGGTACCGGAGCCGTCAGCCACCTCTGGGAGCGCGACTGCAGCCTCCAGCGGCGTAATCAGAAGCTGATCGAGATTGCGCCGAGCCCTTCACTGGAGGCCTCGATCCGGGATGCCATGATCGACTGCGCCCTCAGGCTCGCCAGTTCAATTAACTACCGTGGCCTTGGAACTTTTGAGTTTCTGGTGGACCAGGACCAGCCGGGCCGTTTCTATTTTATGGAGGCCAATCCCCGCATTCAGGTGGAGCACACCATCTCCGAAGAGATCACCGGGGTTGATCTGGTGCAAACCCAGCTGAAGCTCCTCGCGGGCCAGAGCCTCGCTGATCTGGCCCTGGAATCTGCACCACCAGTACAAGGATTCGCGATTCAGGCAAGGATCAACAGCGAGACTCTGCACGCTGATGGTCATGCTACCGCGGCTACCGGCACACTCAACACCTACGAGCCACCATCGGGCCCCGGTTTACGAGTCGATGGCTATGGTTACGCCGGCTACAGCATCAGCTCTTCGTTTGACTCCCTGCTTGCCAAGCTGGTTGCCCACGGTAGCGATTATCCATCAACACTCCGACGGCTGTATCGGGCCCTTTGCGAGTTCCGCATCAGTGGTGTAAGCAGCAATATTGGCCTGCTCCAGAACCTGATCCGCCACCCAGGCGTTGAATCCTGGGCTGTTACCACCCGTTTTGTCGAAGACAACCTGGAAGCCCTGATCCCCCAAGAGATCGATACAACCCATCCGAACCTGCACTTTGCAGATACGGTTGCCACCGAGCACCCAGAGAGGCCCGGCGCCACGCCCACGCCCGCAGGCACGATCAGCATCGCAGCGCCCAGCTCCGGCACGGTTGTCAGCATCGATGTTAATCCGGGGGATGCTGTGGCCGTCGGCCATCCCATAGCGGTGCTTGAGGCCATGAAAATGGAGCTCGTGGTCAAGGCAACCAAGTCCGGCATCGTCCACGCACTTACCACAGGAGCCGGAGAAACGGTAAACGAGGGCCAGGCACTGGCCTATCTCGAGCCGGCGGAAGTGGACGCCAGCGGCATTCAAAGCGAACAAACGGCTGACCTGCAGCACATCCGGGCCGATCTCGCCGAAGCTCTGGAGCGTCTTGACTTGCTGAGTGACGAGCGCCGCCCGGACGCGGTCGCAAAACGCCGTAAAACAGATCAGCGAACCGCTCGTGAAAACGTTGAAGACCTGCTCGACCCGGACAGCTTCAATGAATATGGAGCTCTTGCACTGGCGGCACAGCGACGCCGACGTTCGATGGATAAGCTGATTGAAATGAGCCCGGCGGATGGCCTGATTACCGCTATCGGCACCGTGAACGCCCCGGAGTTTGGCCCCGAGGCAGGCCGTTGCGCCACCATGGCCTACGATTACACCGTGTTTGCTGGCACCCAGGGGCTGGCCAACCACCGCAAGGCAGACCGAATACTGGCTCTGGCGGAGCAATGGCGAATCCCACTGGTTCTATTCGCGGAAGGCGGCGGGGGTCGCCCATCCGACACCGACGCCAACGGCGTTTCATTTCTGGACTGTCATACCTTTGTCAGCATGGCACGGCTCTCCGGCGTCGTGCCCACGCTCGGTATTGTGTCCGGCCGCGGCTATGCGGGCAACGCGGCGCTGCTTGGCTGCTGCGACACCATCATTGCCACCAGAGACGCCAATCTGGGGATGGCGGGACCCGCCATGATAGAAGGCGGCGGCCTTGGGCGGTTCAGCCCGGAACAGGTGGGGCCGGTTTCCGTCATGGGGCCCAACGGTGTGATTGATGTCCTCGTCGAGGACGAAACTGAAGCGGTTAGTGTGGCGAAGAAATATCTGTCCTACTTTCAGGGCACGTTGGAAGACTGGCAGTGCGACGATCAACGACGGCTACGCCACCTGATTCCGGAAAACCGACTGCAGGTCTACGATATCCGCCAGGTTATCGAAACCCTGGCCGATCAGGACAGTGTCCTGGAATTCCGAAGCCAGTTTGCGCCAGGCCTGATCACGGCGCTGGTCCGCATTGAAGGTCGCCCCATGGGCCTGATCGCCAACAACCCGGCCCATCTGGGAGGCGCGGTCGATGCCAGCTCTGGCGACAAGGCTGCCCGCTTCATGCAGCTGTGTAACGCCCACAACCTTCCCATCCTGTCACTGTGTGACACACCGGGCTTTATGGTGGGGCCTGACGCCGAAAAACAGGCCACCATTCGCCACGTTTCCCGCATGTTCGTGGCAGCAGCCAAGCTCAACGTGCCTTTCTTCACCGTGATTTTGCGCAAGGCGTACGGCCTTGGCGCGCAGGCGATGGCCGCAGGCAGCATGCTCACGCCTTTCTTCACGGCCGCCTGGCCCAGTGGCGAGTTCGGGCCCATGGGTTGGGAAGGCGCCGTCCGTCTGGGCTTTGCCAAGGAGCTGGCCGCCCAGCCCGACGAGGAATCGCGAAAGACCATGTTCGATGTCCTGGTGGCCAAAGCCTACGAGCAGGGCAAAGCGCTGAACGTGGCCAGCTATCTGGAGATTGATGCGGTCATCGACCCGCAGGAAACTCGGGCGTGGCTGGTCAGGGGGCTTAATTCCACTTCTGGTGGTCGCACCGACGAGGGCGGGAAGTTTGTCGATACCTGGTGAACCGGGCTCTAGAATTGGCTTCGGCCTCGCAGCAGAATCTGAAAATCATCAATACTGTCATCACCATCCAGCGGGAAGGCAAAGTCGAGGTGCAGCATCCGCTGCACCTCGATCCGACTGGACGCCAGCCGCATGCCGAAGCCAACATCCTTCAGCACGCCTTCATCCGGCCCACTATTCCGGTCGTCGGTGAACCAGGTGCGGCCTACGTCGGTGAACAGGACACCTCCTACCCGAAACAGCTTGAACGGATGCCAATCCGGGAAGTAGCGCCGCTCCAGGGTCCATAATACCCGGCGGTTACCTTGCTGGTATTCACTGGGATAGCCGCGCAGACCGTTCTCCCCGCCAATCAGCAGCTGCTGATCGGCTGTCAGATTGTGCGCTGCGGTGAACGCCAGATTGGTGTACCAGCTGTTCCACCGCTCGGAACCGCCATGGAAGTACCGAACGCTCACTGTGCCCAGCAGGTTTTCCACCTGGTCCTCGTCGAGACGGTAAGTGCCACTCTGGCTGAGGTGATAGCGGGCGTAGTTTGTCTCGGATACATGCAGTACATCCTGAAAATCCATATTCAGCACCACACGGTCCTCGGTAGCACCCAGCCCACTGCCGGAGTAGCCCAACTCGGTTCGCCACACAAATCCATCGCGCACGTCCTCCACCCGCTGTAGCCGGGTCAGGTTGGTCATTTCCCGGAAGCGGTTCTGGCGGTAATCGAAGCCAACCCAGGGGTAACTCAGGGTCCGGTTGTCGGGGAGGATGTCGAGATTGGGTTCGTTGGGCAAACGGTCGAACACGAGTGCATCGTAGCGGTAGCCGGCAAGCAACCTCAGTTGCCGGTCGTTCCTCTCAGCCAGACGCCAGCCTCCGTCGATACTGAAGAACTCCTGGCTGCGCCGATAATCTGCAATAGCCTCCGCTCCGACGTAGCGCGACTCCTCCCGCTCGTCGTCGATGGCGCTCAGCCCAAAACGCCAGTCGGTGGTCTCACTGAAGAAAGGCCTCTCGAGGTAGGCGCCGCGGCCCCGGCCGTCGCTTCTCTCATCAAACGAGAACCCCGCCTGCCAATGCGAACCAAAGACGTTGGGATCATCAAAATACAGACTGGTTTCGGTGCGGTCCGGGTCCTTCGCATAGCCGACACCAAGGCTCTTGCCCGACCCGGCAAAGTTGGGATCAGACAGCCCGAAGTTGGTAGTGTTCTCGCCCCCGGACCTTGATACACCGACACTGGGAAAGAGTGTCCAGGTATCGCGCGCCAGAACGCTTACCTCAATCTCGTCTCCACAAACACGAGTTACGCCCACCCATGCAGCGGTCAAATACTCCCGCTGGCGCAGCACCCGCTCGGATTCAGAAATAAGCTCGGGCTCGTAGACATCCCCTTCTTCAAACACCAACTGGGCACGCAAGGCAGACTCCCAGGTAGGTGTATTGAGTGCGTTCAGGGTTCGATAGAGCGCGTTGTCCTGCTCAGGGTCGGTGGTATCAAAGATGGGGCGGCGAAGAATTCGGATGCTGCCAATACGCGCGCCCTCCGGAATCACCAGATCGTTCTGGCGGGCGAGCTGATCCCTCGGCGTGTCCAGATCAATGGCTTCCGGCTGGATACTGCTGGTAACGCAGACATCCCTGCGCGATTCGGCAGCAAGGCAAGATCCGGCGAAAAGCAGCCCTGATACAACAAGCATTTTCCTGAAAACCATACTGACCTCTACAGCCGCATAGACAATAATTTAGCCCAGCGTTACTTCAATGTCAGCGGTCCGGCGGTCGCCATATGGGAACATCCTCCTGCTTTGGTTCTTCCCAGTCGCTATGCATGGCGCTGCTCAGGGCTTCTTCGAGCTTCATGAATAGTTCCCCGTAGCGGGGGCTGAAGCGAATACCCTCCTCAATTTCCTTCCATGCGTCGAACAGCTCATCCTCATGGGCTTTCTCATTATTCAGGAAGGCCCAGGTCATCTGACGGGCACGCATTGGATGAACGCCCATGGCAGTCAGGGCATGACCGCCAAGTTCGAGCGCCGAATGATAGGTTTCACTCACCACATCATCGGCCCCTGCTTCTCGCAGTCGGTACCCGTGCCCTCTGTCGAAAGCGCGAGCCAGCACCCAGACACCGGGGAAGAACTGCTTCACGTGCTCAACCATCTGGACCGAGCGGTCACGGTCGTCGATGGCCACTACAAGCAGACGGGCCTGCTCGATGCCTGCGGTTTCCAGCAAGTCTGGCCGACTGGCATCCCCGAAGAAACTCTTGATGTTGATCTGCCGGAGGTTTTCGATCTGCTCGATCTCATGGTCCAGTGCAACAATGGGCACCTTATTGGCCCGCAGCAGCCGGCAGACAATCTGGCCGAACCGACCGACACCGGCAACAATAACCGGCGCCTGCTCATCGATGGTATCCGCCTCCCGGTCGTCGTTCTGTGAACGCCGATAACGCGGGAGCACCACGCGGTCATAAACGATAAACAACAGAGGCGTCAGGAACATGGATAACGCCACCACCAAGGACAGCACCTGGGAGGTTTCCACGGCAATCACACTGTTCTGGACACTGTAGGTCAGGAGCACAAAGCCAAATTCACCAGCCTGGGCCAAGGACAGGGTGAACAGCCAGCCATTGCTGCCATGCACCTTGAACAGCAACGCGAGACCGAGCAGGATCGCGGCCTTGACGGCGATCACGGCGGCCGCAAGCGACACAACCGTGCCCCATTGTGCGGACAAAACATCAAAATTAATGCCAGCGCCAACCGTGATAAAAAACAGGCCCAGCAGCAGCCCTTTGAAAGGTTCTATATTCGCTTCGAGCTCATGGCGGAATTCACTGTTGGCCAACACCACGCCAGCCAGGAAGGCCCCGAGCGCCGGGGACAGATTCACCAGGCTCATCAGGGCCGCAATCCCGATGACCAGCATCAACGCCGTAGCAGTGAATACTTCACGCAGCCCCGACTGCACCACATAGCGAAACAGGGGTCGGCTCAGGTAGTGGCCGCCCACAATGACGGCACCGACTGCCGCAACCACAACCAGCCCATGGGCCCAGCCAGGAAGACTGTCCACCAGACTCAGGTTGCCGCCGTCGCCATTGGAAGTACCGGCAGAGTCCATGAGTTCCGGTAATGCCAGCAAGGGGATCAGCGCAAGCATCGGGATGACAGCGATGTCCTGAAAGAGCAGAACGGAGAAAGCACTGCGCCCGCCTTCGGTTTTAACCAGCCCCTTTTCGTTGAGGGTTTGCAGGACGATCGCCGTGGACGACAGGGCAAAGATCAGCCCAACCGCAAGTGCTGTCTGCCACTGCAGTCCCATCCATGCCGCCACAGCCGTGCCGGCTGCCGCCGTTAGCACCACCTGGAGTCCACCAAGACCAACCAGACGAACACGCATGGCCCAGAGCGCCTTGGGATCAAGCTCCATGCCAACCAGGAACAACATCATGACCACGCCAAACTCGGCAAAATGCTGGATGGTGTTAGCTTCCTGCCCCACCAGCCCCGTGACCGGACCAATCACCACACCGGCCACGAGATAGCCAAGGACGGATCCCAGACCCAAACGTTTTGCCAGTGGCACAGCGATCACTGCTGCGACCAGGTAAATAAAGGCCTGGACGAAATAAACTGTCATCAATGATGTCCTTGATTCAAAGTCGGGAGGCTAGAGGGTGTGCAAAAGGCCATTCCTGGCAGCTCCGTTTAGCGTAGACCCTGGAAGGCTTCTTTCACATGGGAGGCAAGCGCATCGTTAAGAGGATTTGAACCCCGCCGTACCAGCGCCAGCTGATAGAAGCCGATTTCCGGCAGGCTGTCACCGGCCACCTCTTTGAGGGGTGGGCGTATCAGGCTCTGCGGAAACGGAGCTACGGCAAGGTCTGCCAGCATGGCAGCTTCCTGCCCTGAACAATGCTCGCAGGTATAGGCGATCCTGTAGGATATGCCGGCTTTATCCAGCGCACGCAGGGTCATCCGGCGCCAGGCGCATCCTTCGTGAGCCATGGCAATGGGGAGGGGAGACCGCTGGTAAGCCGAGCAGCCTTCCCGCCCAGCCCAGACCAGCGGTTCTTGGTGGACCACCTCACCGCGGGGAATACGACCCTCGTCGGCCACGGTCACCAGGGTCATATCCAGTTCACCGGCGTCCAGACGAGCGAGATTCTGCTTGCTGGAGCCGACCACAACGTCCACGAGCACTGCCGGATAGGATCGGGCAAATTCTGCCAACACTTCGGGCAGAATCCGGGTGCCAACGTCGTCGGAGGTACCAATACCCACCTTCCCCTCAAGAGTCGGCGAGATAAAATGCTGCACTGCCTCTTCATTCAGTCGCAACAAGCGGCGCCCGTAATCAAGGAGAACCTCACCTTCTGCAGTCAGAGTGACTCTCCTGGGCTCCCGGATAAACAGGGTTTTGCCGAGGTTCTGTTCAAGCTGTTTGATCTGCATGCTGAGGGCTGACGGTGTGCGATGCACGGCTTTGGCAGCACTGGTGAACGTGCCGTGTTCCGCAATGGCAACAAAACTCCGGAGCACATCGTTATCAAGCAGAGGCATATTCATGGACGGACCTTACGGATAGTTTTTTGGCCTGCAACTGCCTTAAGCATAGCTGAACGAGATCTTAAATTCTTTTCGTTTGATTGAAGGCAGAGACAGTACCAGAATACGGGATGTAGGCACCCGTGAGCGAGTTAAACGACGTCTCCAAACGAGCTGCTGCAAGCCATTCACCAACCGTCGGGGCCGTAGACATGTTGAAGAGCACAGAGCATTACTCCAACTCCGCAATGCAGCCAATTACATCCTGGATAGAGGGATATAGCAGACGCCAGCAGTTCCGACGTATGGCGCAGTCATTGTTGAAAGAGAAAGATGACACACTGTCGGATCTCGGCTATGACCGCCATGATCTGGAGGGCGCCCTGCACCTTCCCCTCCGGAACGATGCGATGCAATATATCGAGGCACGTCGTTCCAGACGCGCCATGGAAGCGCGCAGGACAAAAAGTCCTCGACTCGCCGGCTAACTGTGGGCCAATTCTGAGAACCGTACCAGGTTATACTCGCCTGTCAGCACATCGGCCAGATGGCTGATGTGCTCGGGCGTAATTTCACAACAGCCGCCCACAACGCCCGCTCCATCTTCCAACCACTGTTGCACCTGCAGCGCATACAACCCGGGTGAAACGTCCGGCCTCGCTTCCAGTTCATCCACCAGAGCTCCACTGGCCATAGGCTCAACGGTTTTGAACGCGTTGGCGTAACCGCCAGTGCATGGGAACAGCCCGGCCAGCTCAGGCATTGCCTCAGAGATCACCTCCGGATCACAGCAATTGAGCATGACCGCTGTTGGCCCGAACGGCTTAACCGCTTCGACAGCCTCTGCAAGCGTTTCCCCGGACCGAAGCTTGCCATCCGTTTCCAGCCGGAACGCCACCCCGAAGGGCTTGCCTGATTCAGCGGCGGCGGCACAGGCAGCTTTCGCCTCGAGCGAGTTCGTCATGGTTTCGATGAGGAAGACATCTGCCCCACCCTGCAGTTCAACGAGGATGTCGAACTCCGACTTCAAATCCTCAAAGGTCCGGGCAGGCTGGCTTCGATAGCTACCAACCAGCGGTGGAAGGCAACCGGCGATATCGACGTCGGCGCCCGTTAACTCGATGGCACGTTCCAGTACGTCGAACGCTCGCTGATGTATGGCTCCGATCTCGTCACCAAGGCCTTCTCTGGCCAGTCGCGTGGGCGTTGCGGCATAGGTGTTCAGCGTCAGGGTACGGGCCCCCGCCCGGATAAAATCAGCATGGACATCGGTAACAACGTCCGGCTGCTCCCGCATTACCGCCACTGACCAGAGCAGTGACGTAACGTTCATGGCCCTGCGATAGATTTCCTGGCCCAGGCCGCCGTCGAGAAGTGCAACAGATTTCATAAAGTACTCATCAGGGTGTCACGATATTGAACCGGCCCTGAGGCTTGTCCAGCATGCTGAAGAAGCCTATCAGGTCGAGCCTGCTTCCCTCAAAGCTGATCTCGTCACTGAACAGAAGTTCCTTCAGCCCTGCCCGTCCAATCAAAAGGTCTACGAACAGAGGCCGCGTCAGGCGCAATGTAGCGTCAGCAGGAATATCCTCACTGATGAGACGGTTGTGAAGCACTGAATGTTTCAGAGTCAGCAAATAACTTTCCTGCAGATCCGTGAACACGATCTTGATGGTGGTGTTCTCGCCTTCTGCGTCCTCAGGCTTGAGCCGCACCGCCATGCTGTCGAAGAACAGCGATACTGGCGTGTGCAGCAGCATCTCTCTCATCATCGCCGGTTTGATGCCCTCTTCCGGCGAGCCGTGGCGCAGCTCGTAAGCACCGGTCAGATAGAAGTCCCGCCACGGGGCGGCTTCCGCCTGATAACCGAGCTGGTCATAGACGCTGGCCAGAAGCCGTTTTGCCTCATAATTCCCGGGTTCGGCGAAGACCACATGATTGAGCAATTCCGCCAGCCAACGGTAGGTGTCGCGCCCCTCGGTCGAGCTCATATCCGATGCCGCTTCGAAATCCTTTCGAGCCTTCTCCAGAACTTTTTCCGCGCCACCCATCATCTGTACATAACGTTTTGCCGAATCGGTCTCTGGAAGCGAATCGAGCTGAGCCGGGTTGGCGGTAAACCAGCCCAGGTAATGCTGATACACCGCTTTCGCGTTGTGAGACACAGTGCCGTAGTAACCCTGGTTGTGAAACGCCTGATTCAGTTC
This sequence comes from Marinobacter sp. es.048, assembly GCF_900188435.1. Classification (NCBI taxonomy): domain Bacteria; kingdom Pseudomonadati; phylum Pseudomonadota; class Gammaproteobacteria; order Pseudomonadales; family Marinobacteraceae; genus Marinobacter; species Marinobacter sp. es.048. The sequence goes on along the minus strand of NZ_FYFA01000001.1, from coordinate 1,527,128 downwards.
CGGGGGCAGCTTGAGCTGGTCGGCGATCTCCCGGGGCGTGGCGCCCTGGTTCATCAAACGCACCGTCTGATCGTGAATGAACTTATAGGTATCCCGCTGCACCGCCAGGAAGTCCCGGATATTCTCTTTCCCCCACAATGGCCAGTGGTGGCTACCGAAATAGATATCGGCATCGGCAAACAGGGTCTTTGCCTCGTCGATGAAGCTGCTCCAGAGCTGGGCATCGCGAACCTTCGCGCCCCTCAGGGTGTAGATGTTGTGCATGTTGCGGCTGACCAGCTCGGCACCGCAGAAGGCCTTCTGCTCGGGAAGATAGAATGTGAACTCTGCTGGCGCCTCGGAACCGGAGACAATCTGGAAAATCATCGGCACGCCGTCCACCTCCAGCTCCGTGCCGGTTTCGCTGATCAGATCCGTCGCCGGGGCAAAGCCAAAGGTGCCGAACGCCGGCCCTTTGCCCAGACCAGTGCCAACATGGCCGCGTTCGTCTCTCTCCAGGCGTTTGCCATACATAAACATCGCCCGACGGGTCATGGCGGGGCCAGCAATAATGTTCTCGCTGGTCGCCTCTTCCTCAAAGCCCTCCGGCGCAATAATGCGCAGGTTGGCTTTTTCCTCGTCCGAAAGGTGCTGGAGAATCCCTTGCACGCCGCCGAAGTGGTCAATGTGACTGTGAGTAAAGAGAATTGCGCGTACCGGCTTTTCGCCCAGATGCTCGCGGGCAAACAGGAAAGCTTTGCTGGCAGTCTCCCGGGCGGTCAGAGGATCCACCAGAATCCACCCCGTATCGCTTTCGATAATCGACATATTCGCCAGATCGTAACCCCGGATCTGGTAGAGCCCGTCGGTGACCTTGAACAACCCGTGAATGTTGTTGAGGGCAGCCTGGCGCCAGAGGCTTGGATTGACCGAGGCCGGGGCATTTTCTCCATCCTCATCGATAAATCCGTACGCCGGCATGTTCCAGACCTCGCCGCCGTCAAGATGTTCAATAACCAGTTCCGGATCCTGGGCAATCAGCCCGCGTCGCGCGTTCTCGAAATCGTCACGATTATCGAATGGTCGCTGACCAAGCACCTCCTGATTGGCTTGCCCTGTAGTGGCCGTCGGCGCACTGTGTCCGGCACTGTTGGCTGCAGAAGAATCGGGGCCGGAATCGCAACCGGTCAGGGCGAGTGAAATACCAAACAGAGGGGCAAGGAGGATCTTCAGGGGCAGGGACATTCGGCTAACCTATCGATCTACTGTCATTGGTTACCTACAGTTTACCCCAGTATCCGTCATGGCCGGCGTGGGTCAGCCAAAATACTCCTGAATCCAGTCGAACAGCCTGGTAGCCGTCATGTCGCCAAGCGCCATCTGCTGGAAGTCATTCCCTACCTCATCTTCAATAGTTACGAACTGGTACAGAAGAGTGCCAGGCTGTTCATCATGAAGTATTAGCGTGATCCTTCGGCGGGTGCGAAGACAGTCAATGGTCATCACATCCGCCGGTATTCCGGCATCACGCATGCCCCGGCGAACCTCCACTATCGGATTGATGTGCTGGTGAGTGGCCTGGATACGGGCATGGGCATCGCTGGCAAGGTCGGACAGGGTTTTGAGGGGATCTTCAGACATTGGGGCCGAGTCGCTCCGAGGGTTGTCATATTTGCTCAGCCAGATTACCAGAGAATGAGCAATCCTTAAGCGAAATCTACCTCACTTGTTAGTAGCCTGCGCCTGACTTGATCAACGCTGAGGGCTAACCAATATGGTCAACATGCTGGCCGCTATTCCAGTCAGGGCACTATTCGCCCGACTATTTTCACTCGTTTTTTTCGTGCTTGCGTTCACTTTGGTCAGCGCCACCGTTATGGAGGTGATCGGCGCCCTTCAATCTGGCCAGCAACTCATGCAGGCGCTGATCAAGGGCGTTAACGGCAGCATCATCGCTCTCGCTGTCTACGAGCTGGCAATGGTTATCCGCTCCGAATACAGCGGGCGCTCAGAATCCCACGACGTCATAACCATGATGAGACGGACACTGCCGCGTTTTATAGGCACGGTCTGCGTTGCCATGTCGCTTGAAGGACTGATCATGATCATCAAATACAGCCAGTTGGAGCTGGCCGGCAACCTCTATTATCCCGTTGCCATCATCATCAGCACCGCCCTGCTGCTGGCATCCCTGGGATTATTTCTGAAGATGGCTCCCAAAGACCAGACTGGCCCTTGAGAAATCGTGTCATCCAGGCTGAGGTCACTCATAGACATCATGCAAGGTCAGCACCTTGAAGTCCGGGACCACACCCAGTCCCGGGCGGTCGCTGAGTGTCATTCGCCCCCTTGAAACCTCCGGCGCGGCCGTTGCGATGCCGCACCCGCTGCCGCAATGATTGGCATTCCTCATACCCCTTGCAGGGCTGCTCCAGGTAAAGATCCACATCCTCCACCGCCCGGGAAAATCGCAAGGTCTGATCCCGCCGCCAAGCGGCATTGATGTCGCCAATCCAGAGCTCATCGGGTTGCTTCAGCTTGCTCAAGGCTCGAACCAGCTCAATGTCTTCTTCAACATCGTGCCCGAGCTTGATCTGGATATGGCGAAATCCCTCCGAGCGGTACTGGCGCAGGGACACCTGCATCTCAATCGGGTCGGCCAGGGGAACGATCCGGTGCAAAGGCATGGACGGCGTCTGCAGGCCACCAAGCAGGGTATAGACCGGAAGGCCAGTGGCCTTTCCCAGAATGTCCCAGCAGGCGATATCAATAGCCGCTTTGGCAACGGCCTGGCCGGTAAGAGCCTGATTCATCAGCTCATGGAGGTACGAGATTTCCCTGGGGTCCTGACCGATAACCGCGGGTGCCAGCAAGGACAGGCAGGATGGAATTCCTTCGGCAAACGCCGGCATGTAGTTGGGGCCGCACGGACAGACCTCGCCGCAACCTTCCAGCCCGGTATCCGTCGTTAAAACCACAACGGTGCTGGTGAAAACCTGATGAGAACGGCCTCCAGCAAAGGCATAGGCCTTGCCCGTGTACTCAAGATCTGCGGTGTAGGCTGCAATACTGGCGATACGCATGATTGCACTCGGGCTTAGCCCCTGAAAATGATCCACTGTACATCCAATTGAAGTGTAGTCCCTGCCCCCTGTTTCGCTCAGAACATGTGCCAACGGATCAAGCCACTGATGTCAGCGTCCCATGCCATATTGCCAGGGCCAGACTCTTTAGAATTAGCTTTCGGAGCTCCTGAGCCCGTGGCAAGCTGACTGTCAGAACCAATTAAAAGGAGAATTCAATGGGAAGTTCAAAACTGGTCGGTATCGTTTTATTGGTGGTTGGCATTGGGCTACTCTATTTCGGCTACCAATCAACCCAATCTCTGGGAAACCAGTTGACCGAAACCGTCACAGGCCGCTTTACCGACGAAACCATGTGGTACCTGATTGGCGGTGCCGCCGCGGCTGCCGCCGGCGCTTTCCTGGCATTTTTCAAGAAATAAGCCTGCCTGCTTTTCACCGCTCGGGCCTGACCACAAACCAGCTGGCCAGGACGAGCGCTCCGAAAACCGTGTACGCCAGAATAAACACCCAGTCCGGCGCACTGTAATACAGAATGGAATGCAGCCAGTGCTGGATGAAAGATCCCTCATAGCCTGCCTCCCCGGCCTTTGCCCGAAGCGCCATTTCCCAGGTCGTAAGCGGGCATAGCACACCCAGCCAGGACTGCAGAACCACAACAACAATCACAGCCAGGTGGCTGAGACGGAACCAGACATTGCGAACCCAGCGCCACTGGAGAAAATAGCCAGCGAACGTCGCCAGCAGCCCCAGAATCACGAAGGCCACCAGCATCGTGTGCAGGATCAGGAGCGCATCAGCAAAGATCAGTAACCATTGACTGTCCATCGCTACTCTCCATCGCTAATCTCCAAAGACTGCCGAGTTGCCAGTTTTGGTCTATTGTACAGGCACGTCAATCTCTGCCAGTGAGGGAGCGATCAATGAGCCATACACCGCCTCCAGCCAGGCTTGGATTTCTCTACCCGGGCCATGCGGCCGAAGATGATTACCCCCTGATGGGTTCCATGGTGAAGCCTCCGGCGCAGGTAACTCTCATCCACACCGAATTCCTGGAGGACGCCCATTCCGTTGAAGCCCTCAGTGAGATGGGCAGCATCAGCCGTCTCTCAAAAGGTGCAGAAAAACTGGCTAACTCAGGGATTGAGTCGGTGATATGGACCTCGACCAGTGCGAGCTTTGTGCTCGGCCTCGACGGTATTCGCCAGCAGATTGACACGCTCGAGAAACTGCTGGGCGTACCCGCTTCCACAACGGCAATGGCATTCGCCAGAGCAGTGAAAGCCATTGGCGCCAAACGGGTGGCCATCGCTGCCACCTACCCCGATGACGTCGCACAGCGATTCCGGGCGTTCCTCAATCATTTCGATATCGAAGTTGTGCATCTGGCCAGCCGCGGCATCATCACAGCGGCGGAAGTAGGGTTGCTTGAGAAAGGCGCGGTTATCGAATTTGCTTTGGCCAACGTCAGGAAAGAAGCCGATGCCCTGCTGATTCCAGACACTGCGCTCCACTCTGCGGCCTGGCTCAACGATCTGGAGCAAGCCATCGGGCAGCCGGCGCTGACCGCCAATCAGGTCAGTTTCTGGGAGGCTTTGCGACTATGCGGCAAGCTCGCTCCCCAACCGGAGCTCGGCCGTCTGTTCGAACACATGCCCGAAGACTAGGCGATGACGTATCTGGCACGGCCCTGCTTTTTCGCGCGGTACAGCGCTTCATCGGCCCTTCGAATCATGTCATCGATGGAATCAAACTCGCTGGCCAGGCCCTGACAGATTCCGATGGAACAGCTGAGTACCTTGCTATCGGGGCTATCCTCGTTCGGCACTGCACGCTCCTGCCATTGCTTCAGAACCGCTGCAGCAAGGAATTCAAACCGGTCGGAATGCTCGCCCTCGATCACAGCCATGAATTCCTCGCCACCATAGCGCCCGAGGATATCCGTCTGGCGTTTGAATACCTGCCTCATGATGTCAGCCTGCAGTCGAATAGCCTGATCACCCTGCTGGTGGCCATAGTGGTCGTTGAACTGCTTGAAATGATCCAGATCCATCATGAACACAGCGAGTCGCTGATTGGAGCGCCGCTGCAGGGCGAACAAACGCTCGGATTCACTCATCAGTGCCCGGCGATTGAGCAGATCGGTGAGCCCATCAACGGTGCTCAGTGCAACCAGCTGCTCATTGGCATCCTCAAGCTGACCCAATAGCCGATCGATCCTGTGCCTGCCAATCACTCCAATGAACAGCGAACCAACCACGAATCCAGCGTTCATCCAGGTTCGCTCGCCGTATACGGGATCCAGCAGCATCAAGCCAATAAATCCAAGCGAACTGAGCAGCATCGCGGTTAACGCGTAATAGAATTTCATTCCGAACACGAAAAAACCGAAAAAAGCGTAAAGCAAAGTTCCCTCATAAGGAAAACTGAACCCCGCCTGCGCCCAGGAAACATGGATAACGTAGTAATTAGCGTATGTGAGGGCAAGAACTGTCCCCAGAAAAGCTGTTTGCGCAAAATTTCGGAATTGCGAAAAAAAGGTGACGGCGAGCAGGCTGGCGAGAATTGGAAGCTGGACCAGAACCCTGTTGGTGATATAGGCACCTGCCAGTTCCCGGGGGATCAGCTGCAAGTCACCAATCATGAATAGGGCAATCAGTACGCCGCCAACCAGAATAGATAGCCGGAGCAAGAGTATGTCGCGGGACGATGTGGTGTTTGGGACAACCGCGATATTCGGCATAAAAACAATTCTCGCAAGACTCAATCACCGTGACACACAAAAGATCTAAACAAATTATCGTTTAAACAACCAGTAGTTTGTCAGATCCTTGCGGACGGCAAGGTTTGATATCAGAAACGACCACTGTCAAGCTCATGACCGAGTCTCTTGATTACCCTAACCATCGGAGAATGCGCTATGACACTGCATCTGGAACTCGCCCCCCTTATCAGCCTTGGCGCCGGGATCGGCATACTGGTGTTCCCCAAATTGCTCAATTACATTGTGGCCGGCTACCTGATTGCGCTGGGTGTGCTCGGTCTATTCGGGCATTCCTTTTAAGGCAGCCCGACATTCCCGGCCTTGCCGTTTTTGGACGACTCGGTGTCGTATTGGATTTACCTCCCCTGACCAATTAGAGCCACATTGAATCAAGGCCCTGTCCGTTGCGGCAGCGCAGTGACGTTCATTGCAGGCAAAGGGGAAGAAAAATGGCACAACTACCGAAACGAGCGAAAGTCGTAATCATTGGCCAGGGCGGTATCGTTGGCTCGTCGGTAGCGCACCACCTGATCGAACAAGGCTGGGATGACATCGTGGGCCTGGAAAAGTCCGCCATTCCCACCGATATCGGGTCCACATCCCACGCTTCGGATTTCTGCTTCACCACTTCCCACGACAAGTTGAACATATACACCACCAAATACAGCCAGGCGTTTTATGAAAAGCGCGGCAATTACGTGAAATGCGGTGGAATGGAAGTGGCCCGCTCTGATGACGACGAACGTATGGACGAGCTTCGGCGCAAGGTGGGGTCCGGGAAAGCGTTCGGTACCAACGTGAGCATAATATCGCCCAAACAGGCAAAGGAACTGTTTCCACTGCTCGACGAAAGTCAGATCCAGGGCGCCATGTGGGACCCGGATGCCGGACTGGTGGTGCCCCGCTCCCAGAGAGTGGCCGGCGACCTGGTGGAAGAAGCTGTGGCCACCGGTAAACTGCAGGCTTTTGCCTATACACCTGCCATCCGCATTGATGTCCAGGACGGTCAGGTTCGCGGCGTTGAGACCGAAAAGGGATACATTCAGACTGAATATGTGGTGCTTTCGATGGGCATCTGGGGCCCCTTGATGGCTCACACTGCCAACGCCCCCCTGCCACTGATGCCGCTGGAGCATCCTTTACTGTTTTTCGGCCCCTACGAGGAGCTCAATGGCACCGGCAAGCAGATCGTCTATCCGCTGTTCCGCGACCAGGGCAATTCCGCCTATGTGCGGGACACCGGCGACCCAACCACCACCGAAGGCGGTCGTATCGAGTGGGGCTATTACGAAGCAGAGAACCCACGGCTCGTTTACCCCGGCGCCATTGCGGAGCCCGGTGATGCGCGGATGTCGCCATCAATGCGGGATCTTTCCTTGGACCAGGTGATGGACGCCTACGAAAAGGCCATTGAGATGACGCCGATCCTTGGCGAACTGGGGTGGGAAGAGAAGCACTCGTTCAATGGCCTGCTCTCTGTAACGCCGGACGGCGGTTCACTCATGGGCGAATCCCCGGAAGTCCGTAATCTGTGGTTCTGCGAGGCGGTCTGGGTGAAGGACGGCCCGGGTGCGGGCAAGGTGCTGGCCGACTGGATGACCCACGGCTCACCGGAGATGGATCCCCACAGTATCGACATCGCCCGCCACTACCCACTGCAGAAAACGCCCGACTTCGTCTACAACCGCTGCTACGAGACCGCCAAGAAGATCTACACCCCGGCGGTTCACCCCCGTGAGCCATACCTTACCGGTCGCAAGATGCGAACCAGCCCGTTTTACCTGCGGGAAGTTGGCCTGGGTGCTTACTTCATGGAGGCCGCCGGCTGGGAGCGTGCTCACGGTTATGCGGCCAACGAGTCCACCCTCCTGGCGAAATATCGCGACCGGATCCCCGTGCGGGAACACGAATGGGACGCCCGACACTTCTGGGAGGTATCCAGCGCCGAACAGCTTGAAATGAGCGAATCCGTGGGCATGATCAACCTCTCCCATTTCGCCATTTTCGACATTTCCGGTGACAACGCGGAGGCGCTGCTGGAATATCTGTCGGTTGCCAAAGTCGGCGGTACCACGCCCAACGGCAAAGGTGTCTACACCCATTTCCTCGACGAGCGCGGGGGCGTGCGTTCCGACCTGACCATCATTCGGCGGGGCGTGCAAGATTATCGGGTTGTCTGCGGCGGCGACACCGGCCATCGGGACTATTGCTGGATCACCCGCATGGCCCGGGAGAAGGGGCTGGACAACATCCAGGTGCATGACCGAACGGACGAACTGGCGACCCTCGGCCTCTGGGGGCCAAAGGCCCGGGAGACATTGGCCCAGTTCGTTACCGACCCGGACCAGTTGTCCGCGGACAGTTTCCCGTTTGCCACCGCCCGGGAACTGAACATTCGAGGGGTCCCGGTCTGGGCCTTCCGGATTTCCTACGTTGGCGAGCAGGGCTGGGAGCTCTATTTCCCCTTCAGCTATGGCCTGAGAATCTGGGACCTGCTCTACGATGCCGGCGTTACGCCGGTAGGCATCGAAACCTACGCCAATACCCGTCGCCTGGAGAAGAGCCTGCGACTGCAGAACGTGGACCTGGAAACGGAATACAATCTCTACGAAGCCGGACTGCAACGGCCCAAGGTCAAGGAAGCCGATTTCCATGGCAAGGCCGCGTATCTGGAGCAGCGGGAGCGGCCCCGGCAGGCGGCCTACCTGTGCACCATGACCATGACCGAGCACCGGGATGCCAACGGCATTCTGCGCTACCCGATCGGCCAATGGCCCATTCTGGCCCCACAAACCGGTGAAGTGCTGGTGGATAGCCTCGGTCGCCGCTCTTACAACACCAGTGTGTCGTGGGGGCCTTCAGTGGGGAAGATCATCCTGCTGGGTTACATCCCCGCCGAGTACGCCCAGGAAGGGCGTGAGCTGACCCTGGAATACTTCCAGGAGCACTACCCTATCCGAATCGAAGCGGTGGGTTACCGGGCACTGTTTGATCCGGACAACGAGCGGGTCAAACCCTGACGGAAGACAGGTCGCGTGGGGGCTATTCCGGCATGCTTAATGTCGCTTATGGACCATTGCTATTCTGAGCACGCCCTACAATGGAATCGGAGTGGAACTGATCACTTATTGCACGACCCGAGTGCAACAGCTAGTGTTCATGATGTGGTGGCGGTTCAAGTCATAAGGGCAGTTGCCGTTGCCACTTGCCCAGACAGGGCAAACGGGGGTTGCTTATGACCATTGATATTGGCTCGCAAACAGACCGGTGCATCGCGCAGCCCTATCGCGTTGGCTTTCTTCTGATCGACAACTTTACCCTGATTGCGCTTGCCACTGCCGTTGAACCCCTGCGCGTAGCCAACCAAATGGCGGGTACGGAGCTCTATTCCTGGAAGCTACTCACGGCCGATGGCGGCTATGCCCGAGCCAGCGACGGTATCACCATGGTTCCGGACGCCGGAATCCGGGAAGAACACAGCTTCGATCTGGTCATTGTTGTTGCCGGCATTAATGTCACCCGCAGTTTTTCACGCCATGAAATCCAGTGGCTGAAACAGATGGCGCGGCGTCATATCGTTATGGGAGCGGTCTGTACCGGCGCCTATGTGCTGGCCAGTGCAGGGTTACTGGACGGCTACGCCTGCAGTGCCCACTGGGAATGTCTGGAAGCCATGCAGGAAGACTTTCCACGGGTTCAGACCAACAACCACCTGTTTACGGTCGACCGTGAGCGTATGACCTGTACCGGTGGCACCGTACCAATGCACATGATGCTCAGCTTCCTGGGACGTCGCCATGGCCAGGAGCTCAGCAATGCGATCTCCCACATGTTTGTTTGTGATCGGATCCGGGAAGACCGGGAACAGCAACCTATGCCAATGCATCCGGGCCTTGCCAAAGCACAACCCAAACTGGCGGAAGCGGCGCAACTGATGGAAGCCAATATCGAAGAGCCGATTGAACTGCAGGAATTGGCAATGCTGGCTGGTATCTCTCGCCGACAACTGGAACGGCTGTTTCTGAAACATATGGGGTGTACGCCGTCACGCTATTACCTGAGAGTAAGGCTAAACCGGGCGCGTCGGCTGCTCAAACAGACTTCCTGTTCGATCGTGGAAATCGCCTCCCTGTGCGGCTTTATTTCCGCAACCCACTTCAGTCGCTGCTACAGAAAGACCATGGGACGCGCTCCCAAGTATGAACGGATGGAAGCCTTGGCTCCGACTGATGCCGAGGGTCTCCTCAAAGACCCCGCGGCCAGCTTGCCGTCTGCATCCCTGCAAGCCCTGAAACGGTCGCGAACCGAGCCAACCTACGGGACTTTTGAGGATTACCCCGGGCGCACCGTCTCAGGTTAACCCCACTACAAGGCCATTCTCATCCAGCGCAATGTCCAGAGCGGCAGGCCGCCGTGGCAGCCCTGGCATGGTCATGATGTCGCCACAGACCGCCACCACGAAGCCGGCTCCGGCCGCCAGGCGCATTTCCCTCACTGGCAACATATGCCCGGATGGGGCGCCCTTCACCGACGAGTCCACCGAGAAGCTGTACTGGGTCTTGGCGATGCACACGGGAAGGTGACCAAAACCCAGGCTTTCATATTCCTCCAGCTGCCGTTTGGCAACCGTTGTAAACTCCACGCTTCCGGCATGGTAAATGCGGGTAGCGACGGTGCGAATCTTGTCCGCCAGGGGCAGGCTGTCTTCATAGAGAAATTCCACCTCTGGTCTGCCCTCATCCATCTGGTCAAGCACAGCCCTGGCCAGTTCAGTGGCGCCCTCACCACCGCTTGCCCAGTGATCAGCGGGCACTGCGCGCACGCCCAACTCCTCGCTGATGGACTGGACCAGTGCCATCTCCTCTTCCGTGTCTTCCGGGAAACGGTTGATGCACACCACCGGGGTCAGTCCAAATTGCTGCAGGTTACGGATATGCCGCTCAAGATTGGCAGCCCCTGCGCGCAGCGCAGCCAGGTCAGGAATGGCAAGTTGGCTGCGGGGAATACCACCCTGCATTTTAAGAGCCCGAATGGTGCAGACCACCACGGCCGCATCCGGGCGCAATCCCGTGTGCCGGCATTTGATATCAATGAACTTTTCCGCGCCCAGATCGGCGCCGAAGCCAGCCTCGGTCACCACCACGTCGTTCAGGGCCAAGGCAGCACGGGTCGCCGTAACGGAATTGCACCCATGAGCGATATTGGCAAAGGGCCCGCCATGGATGAACACGGGGTTGTGCTCCAGGCTCTGCACCAGGTTCGGCTGCAGCGCCTCTTTCAATAAAACAGTGAGCGAGCCCTCCACGCCAAGGTCACGAACCGTCACCGGTGACATGTCAGGACGCCGTCCAATGATGATATTCCCCAACCGCTGCTTCAGGTCCGCACGCCCGTCTGCCAGGCACAGAATCGCCATGATTTCGGAAGAAACGGTGATATCGAACCCGGTCTCACGGGGCACGCCGTGCGCCGCCCCGCCCAGGCCACAGACCATGTTTCGCAGTGACCGGTCGGTTATATCCATGACTCTACGCCAACTTATATAACGCGGATCCAGACCGGCTTCATTGCCCCAGTGAATATGGTTATCGATCAGTGACGCCAGCAGGTTATGAGCACTGGTGATGGCATGGAAGTCACCATTGAAATGCAGGTTGATATCTTCCATTGGAATCACCTGAGCCCGGCCTCCGCCAGCTGCCCCGCCCTTCATACCGAAGCAGGGACCCAGGGAAGGCTCTCGCAAACAAACGGAAGAGCGCATGCCTAACCGGTTGAAGCCGTCGTTCAGTCCCACACTGGTTGTCGTCTTTCCTTCCCCTGCAGGGGTTGGTGTAATCGCAGTCACCAGGACCAGTTTGCCTCTGGGTGCCGATGCAGACGTATCCACATAAGCCATGTCCAGCTTTGCTTTGTAATGGCCAAAGGGCACCAGGCTCTCCGCCGGCAAACCGAAACGCTGCTGTGCCAGCAGAAGAATAGACTGGGGCTGGACCGAACGGGCGATCTCGATATCCGGCGTGCCCGGCGGCGGAAAATCTGAGGACGCTGGCGCTTCGGATGTCAGTTGACTGTACTGAAGACTCATGACACTGCCTCCCTCTGGTCCTCGAAGGACCCGCTGTGTTCCTGAATCCACTGAGCCGACTGACGCAGCCCTCCGAACGGAAACAGATGGATGCCCCGCAGCAGGGTCTCCGGGTTTTCCAGGCAATACTGAGCCAATGCCCGGACCATATCGTCGGGTTTCCAGGCGCCCAGCCTGCGCGCGCTGCCGGGTCTACGGAGCAGCATGCGGGCGGATGCGCCTACCCCACACATGGCCGCATAAGCGATGAGCGTTTTGATCCGTGTCGGACCCGCCACACCGATGTAGACGGGCACCTCCTCAAAAATGCCGCCCAACCCGCTTAGCCAGTCAGTGACCAGGTTGGCGTCAAAGGTAAACTGGGTAACGACCCAGAGTCTTGTCGCTGTCGTACGGGCGTACTCACGCTTGATGCTTAATGCCTGCGCCAGCGTTGCTCGATCCGCCATCGGATGGCCATCCGGGTGAGCGGCCACGCCTATCCCATGGAATTGGAACTCGGACAACACTCCGGATTCGAGTACGGCGAGGGTATCGGGAAAAGGACCGGCAACCGCATCGCTGTCGCCCGCGATCAGCAGAAAACGGTCGACCTGGCTCTCATCCAGTTGAGCCAGCCAGTCCTGCAGTTGCCCTCGGCTCTGGGCCATTCGGGCAGGCACATGGGGTACTGGCTGCATACCCAGATCCAACAGGCGACGACAGGCTGCCAGCGTATCGGGAAAATGACCCTTTGGCAGGAAAGGTACGTACACGCAGGTACCCGCTGGCAGCATGTCTGGCAGATGCTCTGTTGTCAGGATCTGACGGGGTGTTGCCTCGATGGAAGCGGAGCGCACCAGTTTTCGAAACCTGGCTTCTGACTCTTCCCCGGGCCAGGCGACTGCCTGACCTCTCTTTGCCTGTGTCATGCCTACCACCCTTAACGGTTTTTACCCGGCCATTGCCAACGCCGCCTCTCTTGGCCCTGTCAGTCGGCGAAGTCGATACCCTTGGCTCTGGCCCTTTCGCGGGCGTTGGCATTCACCGAAGGCCGGAAGGGTATTTCGACAACCTCCGCCTCCACAGCCGTTGAGCCGTCCGCAGCGGAGTACTCCACCGGAAGATGAACCGTCAGGCGTGTGCCAACAGAGCTAAGATCAAGTGGCACATAGGCCAACGCAATGTTTGTCTCAAGTTCGGGTGAATACCACGGTGATGTCACGTAGCCCTCCGGGTCACCACCATCCGGGCCGCTAATCAGCCAGAAATCGTTGGCATAATCAGTCACCTTGCCTCCACCAAACCGGATACCCACCATAATGTGGCTGAACGGCGGGCGACCGGCCTCCATCTGCTCCCGGACCTGCTCAAGCTTTTGTTTGCCGATGTAATCGACCTCCTTATTGCGCGGCACTTGGTAGGCCAGGTTGCACTGGAACGGAAGGGTTTCCTGATCCACATCCTGGCCCCAGGACAAAATGCCGGCGGCAATCCTTCGATGGTGGGCAGGCGCAATTACCCTGAGGTTGTGGGCTTCGCCAGCGGCCAGCACGGTATACCAAAGGTCTTCAGCGTATTTGGTGGCATCCTTGAGGTAGATTTCATAACCCTTCTCGCCAGTGAAGCCAGTCTGCGAAACGATCACGTCGTGCCCCGCCACCTGGCCTTCCATCAGCCCGTAATAGGGAATCTCACGAACCGCCTCGCCAAAAAGATCCGCCATCAGCGCTTCCGACTTCGGGCCCTGGATCTGAAGAGGCGCCACATCGATTTCCGCGATGGTGACATTGAAGCCCATCCCGATGTTCACGCCCCGCATCCAGAGCTCCAGATCGCTGTCAGAAAGCGAGAACCAGAATTCATCTTCGGCGACCCGCAGCAAAACAGGATCATTGATGATGCCACCCTCTTCGTTGCACAGGATCACGTATTTGCCACGCATGGGCTTGATCTTGGTGGCGTCCCGGGTGATCACGTAATTCACGAACCGCTCGGCATCCGGGCCTTTGACCTGAATCTGGCGTTCAACCGCCACGTTCCACATGGTGACGTCGTTTATCAGCGACTCATACTCCAGCATGGCACCACCATCTTCAGGGCGGACATAGCCCCGGGGATGGTACATACGGTTGTAGACTGTCGCTCGCCAACAGCCGGCCTCATAGGCCAGATGCCAATACGGCGACTTGCGGACCCGTGTGGAAATCAGCATCTCCACCGGCGTGGGTCCAGATTGACGAAGGTTGATCGGAACGCGTCGATCAGACTGGTCGACGCTCTCGGGCAGGCGCGCAGCACCCGCCCTTTGTTGTGGATAATCCAGAAGTGCTTGCTCGAATTTAACAGCCATTGCTATCTCCCTCTTACCGGGTTGTCGATAGCCCTAATGTGGTCGTCTTTCAGGTTTCCGGGAGGAACCAATACGACATTCAGTCGACTAAAAACGTCAGAGCGCCCGCAGTCGCTCTAGAGGACCAGCGTCAACCCACCGGTAACGATGGCGAACAGAATGGATAACCAGATCACGGTCCTCCAGGGGAAAGGCGGAGGAGGCGGTTCAATCGCCAACTCTTTTTCAAGGTAGTTTCTGAGCAGGCGGGTGTTGCGGGTGTTGGCTTTATAGACCGCGTCAAAGGCATCACCGACCACCGGCAGCAGCCCACCCAGGAAATCAATACCCATGTTGCGCAGCATGCGAAGCTTAACGGCCTTACTAGCACCCGCCCGCTGCGCCTCCACCAGCACGTAGCCGGCGAGCACCAGGCCCACGGCGTCTCCCACCACTGGCAGCAAGCCAATTACAGCCTCTGCACCAATCCTTACATTGGTAAACGGAATAGCAATGTTGCTATCCGTAAACCGGCTGAATTTATCCAGCCGCTCGAGAATGGCCCGCCGACGGGCTTCGGATGGTTTCGGCATATCCTCTCCAGCTCAAGCGATCATTCAGGCTTTGCGCCGATTTCCTCGAATGCCTGAACCAGGGTATCCGGTTCCTGGGCGCCGGAGATCAGGTATTTACCATTCACAATAAACGCCGGCACGGCAGAAACGCCCGCCTGTTGGTAGGTAGCTTCGTCCTGTCGAACCACGTCGGCGAATTCGTCAGAATCCAGAATTTGCTCAGCCCTGGCTCTATCCAGCCCCAGGCTCTCGACGCAGCCCAGCAACACGTTCTGGTCTGAAACATCCTCTGCCTTTCCGAAATACGCCTCAAAAAGCGCCTGCTTCATCTCCGTCTGCTTGCCCTGCTCGCCGGCCCACTTCACCAGCCGATGCGCATCGAAGGTGTTGCAGGTGAATCGTTCCTGCATCTTTTCAAAGTTGAGGCTCAGATCTTTCGCAATTGTCATCATCTGGTCCTGGGCGGCGCGCATCTCATCCTCGCTCCGGCCATATTTCCGGGCCAGAGCCGGGAGGATAGGTTCACCCGCGCCACTGTGGTCCGGGTTGAGTTCAAACGCATGCCATTGCACGCTGAACTCATACTCTGGCTCCAACTGCGCCATGGCCTTTTCGAGGCGGGCAAAGCCGATCGCGCACCAGGGGCAGGCGATGTCGGAAACAATGTCAATGTGGATTTTTTGCATGGAAATTCCTGTCAATCGGTGGACGGTTCAAAGGCATCAAGAAAGGTCTGGAAATCCCGTTCCACACATTCCGCGTAGTGGGTGGCAATCGCTCCCACCAACGTAACAAATTCACTCTCCCTGTCTTTAGTCAGGCGCTTCACAGACTCTTCAAACATAAACGGTTGGTCCGGATTAAGCGGACGGCTTGCCCGTTTGTGCTCGGTTGCCAGAACTTCGCCCCAGGTGGCAGCCATCTTCAGAAATCGCTTCTTCTTATCCAGTTTGTCAGTGGGAAAATCGTCCTTGAAAGGAGACCTCTCCCTGATCGAGAAAACCCTGTCCTCGAATTCGAGCCAGCCAAGATAACGGTCCGGGTGTTCCGCCAGGGCACGGAATGCCGCTTCGTGCCGAACGCCTTCGTTGGGGTAAACCCGCCGGTAGGCCTGCAGTTCAGCTTTTGACATGGCAAGCAGCAAGGAAGGCCCGCCCTGCTCCTTGATATCCAGGATGATGTCATCGTTCTGGGAGCCATCTTGGCCTTCGATCAGGGCATAAAACCGCATGGTGCCAAGGGATCCGGTGCCCGCACTGATGCGACGAACCACGTCCTTGAGCCGGTAGAAGTCATGTTCGCCACCTTTCTCTCTTTTCGCACGATAGGCCTCGAACGCCTCCACGAATCGTTTACGGGCGACGGGAGACAAACGTTTGAGTTTCGGATTAGTGGCGTCGAAAACCCGCTTGCCGCTCTTCTGCAGACGCGTCCACTTATTCAGCATGCGTTTGCGGCCCTTCTTCTTGCCAACCTTCTGCAGAAACTTCTTCAGCGGTTTGCCGGCGGTATCCGCTGTGTAGTGAATTTCCCGCTCCAGGTCGCCCTTGCCGTATCGGGTCGCAGTCTTGAGGTAGCCCTCCACCAGGGCTTCCAGCGCCCCGCGACAGACCGAATCATCAAAGCTGCCATTAGCACGGGTATCGAGCACGAGACTTACCGCCAGCCGCCACAGGTCGTACTGGTAATCCGACACCACTGCGTCATCAAAGTCATCCAGCCCATAAATCACCTCGCCATCATGGTTGGCGAAGGCGCCGAAGTTATACACATGGGCATCGCCCTGTATCCAGGTCTGGGTACCTGCCACCCCGCCAAACAGGGCAAATCGCCAGTCGTTGTACATGTCCTGCCAGAACAGATGGCTGGTACCACGGAAAAAGCGGTAGGGGGACTCAGCCATGGCCGCAAACTTTTTCTTGCGGGCCGGCGCATCAAGCTCAGAGTTGTTCTCGTTGATCGCCTGAATGACCTGTTGATCCCGATTGTGAAGCGTCAGATCCTTGATCATATCCAGCTCTCTTTGATGGTTTTCGAAGACTGAATCCAGCCTAACATGGACGCCGGTCAGCCATCTCCCGCCAGATGCTCGCGGATCAAATCCGCCATCTGCCGTGCGGGCTCCGTTGGTCGGCCAGACGGGCGATGAAGCGCCATCTCGATGGATTGCAGGGCGGGCATGCCGCTTCGTTCGTCCAGAACCCGCAACTGGGGTGTGAGCATATCGCGGGTCACAGGAACCACCGCCAATCCGGCCACAACAACGGGCATCAGCCCCGTCATCGACTGACTTGAGTATGCCAGGCGCCATTGCCGACCCGCAGAAAACAGCGCCTGCTCCGCCACCTCCCTGAACACATCAGCGCCCGGAGAGTAGAGCGCAAGAGGAATGGGGTCTGTGAGGGACGGCTGTTTCTCGGCGCCGACCGCCCACACCAGTGGCTCCCGGCGAATCACTTCACCCCCGGGAGAGCGGGTCTGACGGGTCACAACCGCCAGATCCAGCTCACCGGCCTGCACCTGCTGCAAAAGCCTGACGCTGGAACCACAGATAACCTGAAGCTGGACTGCCGGAAAAAGCTGACTGAAATGGGAAAGAACGGAGGTCAGCAAAAACGCATAGTCTTCGGGGATACCCAGGCTCAGCTGCCCCGATACCTGCCGCTGCCGGAGCGAATCCAGTGCCTCGTTGTTCAGGGACAGCATTTTCCGGGCGTAACCAATCAACTGTTCGCCCTCAGCGGTGAACCGTATACGTCGGCCCTCTCGCTCGTGAAGGGGCACTTCCAACATGGCTTCCAGGCGATGCAACTGCATGCTGACAGTTGACTGGGTATAGGCAAGCCGCTCAGCCGCGGCGGTAACCGTTCCGGTATCGGCGATAGCCACGAGCGTTTGCAGAACGTTCAGATCAAGAATCCGGGGACGCAAATCATCAACTCCTGTGATGCTTTTTATCACTAACCGTTGTTTTTGTGATATCTCAAGCGAGTATATCCTCCCGCTGTCAGATCACAACACACCAGCTAAAGGAGGACTGCCCATGAGGATTCTTAACGCGACCATCCGTCTGCCCAACATCCTGAGCATCAGCGCGGCTCTGGTTGCCGTCGTTCTTTGGGCTGTTGCCCCTTTGCTGGCTGATGCAGCGCAGTCCATCCCGCCCTTCCAGCTTACGACCATCGCCCTGATCAGTGGCGCACTGGCCGTGCTACCCATGAGTTTCCGGGGCCGCGAAGCGCGCAGATCTGTGAAAGTGTCCTGGCAATGGAAACTGGTGATTTTCGGTCTTGTGCCTTTGCTGGTGCTGGGGGCGGTCGGCGCCTATCTGGCCGGGCTGGGCATGGCACCCACCGCAGAGGCGTCACTTATCACCTATACCTGGCCGGTGATGTTCATCTTGATCAGCCAGTGGGCTTTCCATCGGGGGATCGCCCTCCCGGTTATTGCGGGGGCACTGATTGCCTTTTCCGGCGCGGCTTTGCTGCTGGGTCCGGAGGCCCTGAATAATGGTTTTTCAGGCAATCTGACTGGTTACGGGCTAGCTCTTGTGGCCGGGGGATGCTGGGCGCTGTATTCATGGATCTGCCAGGCCACGCCTGTTGCTATAGCTCCTGTCATGCCCGGTCTGTTCCTTCTGGCCGGTGCCGGGGCAGCGGCCGCGGACACCGTTTCCGGCTCTGCCGCCGTGCTGCCGTCAGGAACGGCTCTCGCCGCAGGCGTCGCCCTCGGTCTGGGGCCATACGGGCTGGCCATGGTGGCCTGGGACCTGGCTCTCCGGAAGGGGCCCACGGCCCTGGTGGGCAGTCTCGCCTACGCGGTACCAGTGCTGGCGGCCCTTTTCCTGGTGCTGGCCGGAATCGCAGCGCCGGACTGGCGGCTGCCCCTGGCAGCCGTGCTTGTGGTGCTGGGCTCACTTGTGGCATCAAGCCGCAGGCAGGCTTGAACAGGCCATACCGTGAGGCAAGCCCGCTTGGTCAGGGACAGCGGTCTTTACTGGAAGACTTGCGTATACTCCTCATGAGTCACTCAAACCGCATGAGGAGTATGCCAATGGTCGATGAAGATACACTCACCGCTCTGAAAACCGCCTTTACCTTCATGCCCCAGCCGGTCGAGATCAACCGGTTTGAATACGGGGATGACGCTGACAGAATACTCGCTCAGGTGAACTTTGTGCGGGAAGTGCTAACCAGTCACGGCATTGACCCGGAAGAAGTCGCCGGCGAAATCAATCCGGACTCATCCCCCAATTCCTGCTACTGAACCAACAGTGTTTTCGGGAGAACGCATGCCTTACCAGTTTGACGATCTGAAGCGAAGCTGCCAGTCCGAGTGGCAGGCGTATATCCAGCACGACTTCGTGCAGCAATTGGGTAATGCGTCGCTGGCGCCCGAAGCGTTCCAGCATTATCTGAAACAGGACTACCTTTTTCTGATCCAGTTTGCCCGTGCCTTTGCGCTGGCCGCCTATAAAAGCCCGACACTGTCGGACCTCCGCCAGGCCAAGGACGGTTTGCAGGCCATCCTGGATGTGGAACTGGATCTGCACGTCAGCTACTGCAAGGAATGGGGCATTTCCGAACAAGAACTGGCCGACCTGCCGGAAGCCCGCGCCACACTCGCCTACACGCGCTATGTTCTGGATACCGGCAACCGCGGCGATCTGCTGGACCTGCACGTTGCCCTGTCACCGTGCATGGTGGGTTACGGTGAAATCGCCAACTGGCTGAACAGCCGGGCGGAAACGATTCGGGGTGAGAACAACCCCTACGACGCCTGGATCGCGATGTACGAGAGCGACGAGTTCCAGGACGCCATGAAGGCAGAGATCCGCTGGCTCGATGAGCGACTGGCCGAAGTCTCCCCTGCCCGCTTCAAAGAGCTGAGTCGGATTTTCAGCGACGCCACCCGGCTTGAAATCGATTTCTGGGAAATGGGCCTAAAGCAGAGCGACTGACCGGCCTCACCGGAGTGGCAGGTAGAGCCCACGGTTAATATTCAACCTCGCTCTGCCTGCTCCTCCCGCAGTTTCGTCCGTACGTTCATCAACACTTTCCCGTAACGGTTCTCGCCCCGCCGATCCCGGCCACAGCCCCAGAAATAATCGAAATTGCTGTTCTCAACGATTTTCGTGTCGCCGGTATCCAGTAGAGCCTCTGCCAGTTCGGGATGGGTTCGGCAGCGCACGTAGATCCCTCGTGTCATAACGGTTTCGCGCACCTGTTTCCAATCCCGCCGCAGGCTCTTATGACGCTTGCGCCCAAGCTTTCCTGCCTTGCCGGGCGTATCGGCGTTGCGCACCTTTTCCTGGCGGTTGTCGTCAGTAAACTTCATCCCCTGGAAATAGTGTTCCACGGTTGGCCAGATCTTGCCTTCCAACTCGAAACTGTATGGGGCATGGGTGCCCAGCGGGTTTTCCGGGTCGGTTCGTGACATGAACAGGTCGTTCTCGCCGTTGTCGTCGGGGAAGAGAGACATTCTTGCGATCCTTTAGAAAAGAAGTGGTCCTAGAATACCCACAGTATCAACGAGTCCGCGCCAATGGTCACGCCAATAAATCGGCCTCTCGGCCAGACTAGAGATCCTGCGAGCGCTGATTAATTGACCTACCGCCCGCAGAGCGCGCAAACTGCTTTGAGTGACTCTTCAAGAGCGAATGCCATTACTATGCCCGCAAACGTAAAAACCCGGGTTCTCTTTCATTCCAGACGCCTGAATATCTACCTGGTCAGATATCCAGAAGGCCACAAGGTAGGGCCGCACGTGGACATGGTTTCCGAGGGCCGGCTCTATAAACTCAATTGGGTTCTGGCCAAACCCAAAGCCGGTGGCGAATTCATTTGCGACAAGAACATTTTCAACCTTTTTGGAAGATTATATCTGTTTCGCCCGGATCTCTATCAGCATCGGGTATCAAAGATCGAGCGCGGAAATCGATGGCTGTTAAGCTTTGCATTGACTTCCGGCCTCCATAACTCAAGCAGGACAATGTCATGATGTATTTTGCCCATGAAATGAGCCGCGCTGCGCTGATGCCCTTGCGCATGATGACAGACGCACAGAGTAAATTGCTCAGGCATCCTCTCAGCCCCCTGTCCCGCTTACCGGGCGCTCGCAGTATTGCCTCCGCCTATGGCGTGTTCGGCGACCTGACCCGCCGCTACCCGAAACCGGCCTTCAATCTGCACACAACGGTGTGCGACGGCGAAGAGGTCGACATCAGTGAAGCCATCGTCAAACGCAGACCCTTTGCCCAGCTCAAGCATTTCCAGCGCAGCGTATCGCGCCCCGATGATCCGAAACTCCTGATCGTTGCGCCCTTGTCCGGGCACTTTGCCTCACTGCTGCGTGGCACTGTGAAGGAAATGCTGCCAGACCACGACGTCTACATCACCGACTGGCGCGATGCCTGCAGGGTTCCTCTGTCCGCTGGCGACTTTGGGCTGGACGACTATATCGACTACGTTATCGATTTTATTGAAGAACTCGGGCCGGACACCCATGTATTGGCAGTGTGCCAACCCGTAGTGCCGGTGCTCGCAGCTACGGCCATCATGGCCGAGGACAATAACCCCGCGACACCACGCTCGCTGGCCCTGATGAGCGGCCCAATAGATGGACGCGTCGACCCCACCGCACCATGCGAGCTCGCGACCAAACACAATCTGGCCTGGTTCCGACGCAACCTGGTTCACCCTGTGCCCGCGCCTTACCCGGGAGCCATGCGAAAAGTTTATCCCGGCTTTCTGCAACTGACCGGATTCGTGAACATGAATTTTGACCGCCACGTTGACGCCTACCGGGGACTTTTCAAGTCCATGCGGAATAAGGAAGTCGAGAAGATCAGGCGTCATCGTGAGTTCTACGATGAGTATCTTGCGGTCATGGACCTACCGGCCACTTACTACCTGGACACTATCCAACGTGTGTTCCAGGAGTTTCACCTTGCCCGGGGTTGCTTCATGCATCGCGGCCGAAAAGTGAATCCGGCGGCAATCGAAAAGACAGCACTGATGACAATCGAAGGCGAGAAAGACGACATTTCCAGTCCCGGACAGACCCGGGCCGCCCACGACCTGTGCGTGAATATTCCGGAATCCAGGCGTCTGCACCATCTGCAAAAGGGAGTTGGCCATTACGGTGTCTTCAACGGCAGCCAATGGCGCGAATCCATTGCGCCGCGGCTCAAGACGTTCATCCGCAAAGCGTGACAGGCATCAAGTTTTCTTGTCGCATTTCAGGAGCTCTGCTAGCTTGAATGAGGTTATGAATCATAAAAAATTACATTCAAAGCGAGCTATCGCTCCAGGGAGGATTTCATGCAAGATCTCAAAGGGAAAGTCGCCCTCGTAACCGGCGCCTCACGAGGCATCGGTCGCCATATCGCGCTTCAACTTGCCCAGCGTGGCGCCGATGTCGCCATCAACTACCGCTCCCGTCAGCATGAAGGCGATGAGGTTGCCAAGGAAATCGAGGCGACCGGCGTCCGGGCGCTTGCCTTCAAGGCAGACCTGTCAAAAATGCCGGAAGCACGGAGCCTGGTACGCCAGGTTCAGGATCAGTGGGGCCGCATCGATATCCTGGTGAACAACGCCGGCATCACCAAAGACAAGTCCATGAAGAAGCTTACCGACGACGATTGGAACGACGTCCTCGATACCAACCTGGGCAGCGTCTACGCGACCTGCTCCGAAGTATTGAAGATTATGATGGAGCAGAAGTACGGTCGCATCATCAATATCACGTCTTTCGTCGGGCAGGCGGGCAACTTCGGGCAAGCCAACTACGCGGCCAGTAAGGGCGGCATTATTGCCTTCACCAAGACCCTGGCGCTCGAAATGGCCAAGTACAACATCACGGTCAATGCCATCGCCCCCGGCTTTACCGAAACCGAAATGCTGGCTCAGGTTCCGGAGAACATCCGGGAACAGATCATTGCCCGGGTTCCCATGGGTCGTTTTGGCAAGCCGGAGGAAATCGCCCGCGCCGTGGTTTTCCTGGCCGCAGAAGGGGATTACATCACCGGCCAGCAGATCAACGTTAACGGCGGCGTTTACATGTAACATTTGAAAGACAGAAGGCGAAAAAATGGCTGATAAACCAATAAAAAAGCAATCACCGCCTGAATTCGAACCCAATGTGGTAAGCCGCTCACTGGCGCGAGTCGGTGTTCATGGTGGCCGTTTGCTCAAGCGCTCTGTCATGCGTCGTTTACGGGGTGGCCCGCCGAATCCGGCCAGCGTGGGGAGCATGACCAAACCCTTCGTTACCCTGACCGGCAAGCTTGCCACCCAGCCAGACACGCTTCTGTTCGCGCAGATGCGACTGTTAAAGGATACCAGCCTGTTCTGGTCTGGCATGCTCGCCAGCGGCATTGGCAAGAAACCACTGACCGTAGCCGAACCGGAACCCGGCGACGGCCGATTCCGGGACCAGGCCTGGAACGACGTCATAGCCTTCAACGCCCTCAAGCAGGCCTATTTGCTGTCAACCCGCTGGGTTATGGACACCATTGACGATGTCAGGGATCTGGACGAGCACGATAAACGGAAAGTCCGTTTTTTCACCAGCCAGATGACCGATGCCCTTGCCCCGAGCAACTTCATCCTGAGCAATCCGGAAGTGCTGCGCACAACCGTGAAGACACGGGGCAGGAATTTGCTGCGAGGCCTGGCAAACCTGCTTCGTGATCTGGACGAGGGCAAGGGCCCGATGCCCTTCCGCATGTCTGATCCGGACGCCTTTGAGGTGGGCGACAATCTGGCCAACACACCGGGCGACGTGGTGTTCCAGAACGATCTGATGCAACTCATCCAATACCGGCCGACCACCGACACCGTCCATCGCCGGCCTTTGCTGGTGATCCCCCCCTGGATCAATAAGTACTACATCCTCGATCTTGGAGAGAAGAAATCCTTCATTCGTTATTGGGTGGAACAGGGGCACACCGTGTTCGTGGTTTCCTGGGTAAATCCCGGTCCAGAGCTGGCACACAAGACCTTTGAAGATTACATGCTCGAAGGTCCGGTCGCCGCGATGGATGCGATCGAGCAGGCGACGGGTGAGCGAGAAATCAACACCGTCGGGTATTGCATCGGCGGAACACTGCTGGGTTGCACGCTCGCCTGGCTGGCCGCTCGCGGGGATGACCGCGTTAAAAGCGCGACGTTTCTCAACAGCATGATGGATTTCTCGGACGTCGGAGATCTGGAAGTCTTCATCGACGAAGACTCGATCGCCAAAATCGAAAAGGCCATGAACAAACAGGGCTATCTTGAAGGTGCTTCCATGGCAACGGCCTTCAACATGCTAAGGGCCAACAGCCTGATATGGTCATTTTTCGTCAACAATTACCTTCTCGGCCGCGATACTGCGCCCTTTGACCTGTTGTACTGGAATTCGGACGCCACTCGCATGCCGGCGGCCATGCACAGTTTCTACCTGCGAAATATGTACCTGAACAACCGGCTGCGCGAACCCGGTGGCATAACACTGGCAGGAACGCCAATCGATTTGAGGAAAGTGAAGATACCCAGCTATTTTGCCTCCGCTATTGAGGACCACATAGCGCCCTGGGTCTCATGCTACAAGGGTGCACAGAACCTTGGCGGCCCATTGCGTTTTGTCCTCGGCGGCTCCGGACACATCGCCGGCATCATAAATCCACCCGAGAAGAAAAAGTACGGGTATCGCCTGAATGCAGAGAACCCACCCAACCCAGAAGAATGGCTGAAAGGTGCCGAGCAGTTTGAAGGTTCCTGGTGGCCCGACTGGGTAGCTTGGGCAGAACAGTTCGGCGGCGGCGAAGTGAAGGCCCGGACTCCGGGAGAGGGCAATCTGCCTTTGATCGAGCCCGCGCCTGGAGCGTACTTGCGCAATGAGCCGGCGCCTCCGACCCCGGCCGTCCGGAAGCCACGTCAGCCGATAAAAAGGAAATCGGCTTCTGATAAGCAGAAGGCTTCATCAACCGAGAAAGTCAGCCCAGCAGGCACTCCTTAGCCTCATTGATGCGTGCCGCCAGATAATTGCTGCCCCCATGGTCGGGGTGCAGCTTCTGCATCATCCGTCGATGAGCCTTGATGATCTCATCCCGACTCGCGCCGGGCTCCAGCCCCAGGATGTCCAGCGCCTCGTTTTCAGTCAGAGGACCGCCAGCATTGCCGGTTCCGCCTGACTGAGTGTCTTCAGAGGCGGTCTCATCGTCTGCTCGCCAGGAGTCGCCGAACCGACGGTCCAGGTAGGTCTCCAGAAGGCGGGCTGAGTCCTCATCCTGCGCCCGGCAATAGCGCAGCAACTCAAGGAACTCGCTCTCGCCCAGATCCGCCAGCTCACGGCCCTCCATTGGCCCCTTGATGATTTTTCCATTCATGGTCCCGGAATCGTGATCCAGGGTCATTTCCAGGATGTCACTGGAAACATGCGATTGGTTACCCGATTTGGCACTGGCACCGCTCGCCATGCTGCCCAGGCCTCCTCGCAATAGAGAGGGCAATAACCGACGCAAAAGCGGATAAAGAAACGCCATCCCCGCGAACAGGAAATGCAGACGGCCGGTTGCGGCCAGTAAAACCACTATCCCGATACCGGCCAGAAGAGCGAGCTTGAGAATGGCGGTATTGCGCTGGCTGGCCGGCTGGTTACGCAACCATATCCAGGCAACAACCGCGACAACGATGACAACAAGCGTTAATGGCACTCAGTTACTCCGGGCCAACAGGCCCCTCAGTGGATGTCTACAGGCGCTACCGGATCTGTTTGGTCAAGCGCTTCACTTCCGGAGAGCTGCGGCTGGAAAAGTCCTGCAGGGCCTTGGCTCCCCCGGAAGCATAGACCGCAACGGCCGCCATAAGATCCTTGAGCACCTGCGGGCTATTGCGGTCAAAGGGCGCATAGGCACCTCCAGAGAGTTTGCTCACCTGCTGGAAGACCGCCCGGGCGCGGGCATCGTTGCCCTCGTGAAACATAAACACCGGCGTTCGCAGCATGCCCAACTCCCCGGCGGTATGGCAAAGCTCGTCCACCGCTTCCTCGCAGCAGTCGCCAATAAACACCACCGCCTTGACGGGCTTCGCGCGGGTCTCTTTCACCGCGTGGGCCAATACCCGGCTGATCTGAGTTCGGCCACCGAGGCAGGAAACACCGTTCATCAGGTTCAGCAATTGTCCGGTTTCGGTAACGAACCCCGTGGCCTTGAACTCACCGAAGCCACGGTAGTAACAAAGCTGAATAGCCAGCCCACCCAGATCCCGGGTAGCCATAAACAGTTCACTCTGCAGATGACAGGCCTGATCCCAGGTAGCCTCACGGCTGGCGGTTGCGTCCAGCGCAAAAATCAGCCGCCCCTGTCCACCGCCCTGTTTGGGCAGCGTACGAACCTCGTTGATAAACTGATCGATGGCCTGTTTGTCGGATCGGGTGCGTAGCTCTTTGTCGGACATAGGCTTCTGAAAATCTCCGCGGCTGAAGAATCTGACGCTAAAATAGTAGGGCATAGATCGCGCAATTCACAGGCTTTGCACGAGGCAACGCATGGTGGGCACAGGGCGTTGGTATCAAACCAGGAATTTCGCCAGATTAGGGCTTTCTGTTCTGGCCCCGTTTCTTTTTGTCACTCTGGCCATGCCATGCATGGCGCAGGCATCAAGCAATGCTTATCTGCTCTATCGCCAATGGCAGCCTTACGATTGGCCTGAGAATCGGCCGTCTGCCAACGAAGTGACCCGCTCGCAGCGAGGGCTTGGCTGGCAAAACCAGGGCTCATCCGGCACCTTCGGTATCGATTACGATTACCAGCCATTACGCATCCGCACCGGCGAGCCGGCCCACAACGGGCATCTGCATCGGTTAACCTTCGGCGGCGAATGGCAATACCGACTTTACCGCCTGGAAGCACGGGCCGGTATTGCCGGAACCTCCAACATGTTCAAGTATCAGGACTTCCACAGTGACGTGGTGAACGGCCGTATCGCGCTGTTCCGTGCCATAAATGAAGCCAGCTCCTTCAGCCTCGGCGTTGGCGGCGACCATCGCTTCGGAACTTTCCGCTGGCTTCCAAGGGTGCGCTGGAAACAAAGCAATGAACGTGGCCAGTGGTTGGTAGACCTGCCGGTCTTAGTGCAGTGGCAAAGCCCCGGTCGGCTTTGGGAGTTCCGCTTGGAGCGAATCGGGGATCGATGGGCCACGCTGGATAAGGCCAGGGAAGTCGAAAGTGCCCTCTATTTACGTGAGTGGAGAACAGAACTGACGTACCGGGTTCACGATGGCGAGGGATCCTGGCCGGCAGTGGCTCTTGGCATCGGCGCCAGTATCGATACCCGTGTCCGATACCAGGATCTGGGCACGGGTACCGTGGATCTGAGCCTGGGCGAGGCGCTTCTGGCCAGCCTCAGGCTCGATTGGTAAAAAGGCCATTCATGTCCAAGAGCGGACGTAAACGCTGAAGCTCAACCCGCCAGCGCAGCTCTCACTTTCTTGCTCAGATGTCCCATCTCAACCCGGCCAAGCACCTGGGGCTTGAGCTCGCTCATCACTTTACCCATGTCCTGAATCCCCTGGGCGTCGGTTGCACTGATGGCCATTCGGATCAAACCGTCCAGGTCATCCTCGTTCAGGGCCGCAGGCATGAATTCCTCAATGATCACCATTTCGGCACGCTCTTTGTCTCCCAGTTCCTCACGACCTGCGTCATCGTACTGACTGGCGGCATCGCGGCGCTGCTTGAGCATCTTGTCCAGCACCTTAAGGACGTCCTCGTCGTTGAGCTCGCGGCGTTCATCAATCTCAATCTGCTTCACGGCAGACTGGGCCATGCGCAAAGTAACCAGACGGGTTTTGTCCTTGTTACGCATTGCTTCTTTTACCGCGTTGTTCAGTTGTTCCTTAAGGGTTGGTGCCGTCATTGCTGATCTCCTGTTGTTTGGCTTTACTCTGGTTTATGGGGACGAATCGGGAATAATACAAAGGGTGGGAACCCCATGATTCATGCTGCACTGTAGAATGCAGACATCCCAGGAAAGAAAAAGGCGCCAAGAGCAATGATCGATTTCCGCAGCGATACTGTCACCCGCCCTACCCCCGAGATGCGCGAGGCCATGGCCAGCGCCGAGGTGGGAGACGACGTCTATGGCGACGACCCTACCGTCAACAGTCTGCAGGCCTACGCCGCCGAGCGGCTCGGCTTCGAGGCGGCTCTCTTTACCGCCACCGGCACCCAGGCCAATCTTCTGGCCATCATGAGCCACTGTGGCCGGGGCGATGAGTACCTTTGCGGCCAGTCTGCCCACAATTACCGGTATGAAGGCGGCGGCGCCGCCGTGCTGGGCAGCGTGCAACCTCAACCGATCGAGAACGAGCCAGACGGCAGCATTGATCTCGACAAGGCCAAGGCGGCCATCAAGGCTGACGATTTCCATTTTGCCATTACCCGACTGCTCTCCCTGGAGAACACCATCGGTGGCAGAGTGCTGCACCTGGACTACCAGGGGCAAGCCCGTGCGTTCTGTGACGAGCACGGACTGCTTCTGCACCTGGACGGCGCCCGGGTTTTTAATGCCGCAGTAAAATCCAATTGCGATGTCACCGAGATAACCAGGCACTACGATTCCGTCAGCGTGTGCCTGTCCAAAGGCCTGGGCGCACCGGTTGGGTCGTTACTGCTGGGTTCCCGGGCCTTTATCGAACGGGCAACCCGGCTACGCAAAATGGTGGGTGGCGGCATGCGCCAGGCAGGTATATTGGCCGCTGCCGCGCGCATCGCCCTGGACGATGGGCCGCTCAGGCTGTTTGAGGACCATGACAATGCTGAATACCTGAGTACCGGGCTGGCCAAGATTCCGGAACTGGAGATCAACCCGGCCATTACCCAGACCAACATCGTCTACGCGCGATGCAAGGCAGGCAAATCGTCACAACTAAAAGACTTCCTGGCGGAACAAGGCATCCTGATTACCGCCGGCAACCCTATCCGTTTTGTCACTCACCGGGATGTCAGCCGACAGGATGTAGACACCTTGCTGAGCGCCATACAGCAATTCTATCCCTCTTGATCACCCTCCCTGAAACAACAAAGCCCCTCGATGAGGGGCTTTGTTGACGCTTCAGGTTGTAATGGATCTGCCGGTCACATCTTGCCCTCGGCAATCAGCAAGCGGCGCTCGTGATGAAGGCCTTTGAACAGACTGTACATCATCACCAACAGCACCAGAGTAAAGGGCAGCCCAACACTCAGGGCGCCGGCCTGCAGCGCGCCCAGCGCTTCTTTACCGCCTACAAACAGCAGCACCCCGGCAATCGAACCTTCAATAACCGCCCAGAAAATCCGCTGTGCCTTCGGGGCGTCAGTCTTACCACCTGAGGTGATGCTATCGATCACCAGTGAACCGGAATCCGAGGAGGTCACGAAGAAGGTCAACACCAGAGTGATCCCGATGAACGATGTAATCCCCGACAATGAAATGTTCTCAAGCGCCTGGAACATCGCCAGCGATACCTCGGTAAGCCCCTCAGACGCCAAAACGCCAATGTCGTTCTGAACCTGGTGGAGGGCACCGCCGCCGAAAGCGCTCATCCAGAACAGTGTGATAATCGTGGGGATAATCAGCACGGCGGTGACAAATTCGCGCACCGTGCGACCATGGGACACCCGCGCGATAAACATGCCCACGAACGGTGACCAGGAAATCCACCAGGCCCAGTAGAATACTGTCCAGCCATGGAACCAGGTCGTGTCTTCCTCCCGACCGAACGGGTTGCTGAGAGCAAACATGTTGGATGCGTAGGACACCGACGTATCCCAGAGCCACTGGAACACCGCCAGCGTGGGTCCGGCAAACATCACAAACACGAGCAGCAACCCCGCCATCACCATGTTGGCGTTACTCAAAATCCGGACACCGCCGTGAATGCCGCGAATTACCGATAAGGTTGCGACAGCCGTGACACCTGCAATCACACCCACCTGAATATTCAGGCCACCTTCGATACCAAACAGATAGGAAATACCCGATGCGGCCTGCTGGGCGCCAAAGCCGAGCGAGGTCGCAAGACCAAAAATCGTCGCCAGAACAGACACAGTATCGATCACATGACCGGGCCAGCCCCAGACCTTATCCCCGAGAATCGGGAAGAATGCAGAGCGAATGGTTAACGGCAGGCCCTTGTTAAAGGCAAAGAAAGACAGCGAAAGTCCGACAATCGCGTAAATAGCCCAGGGATGCAGACCCCAGTGATACATGGTTGCACCCATCGCCAGGCGCGCACCTTCTGCGGTGTTAGGCTCAACGCCAAGAGGCGTTCCATACCAGTCGGTGTAATAGGCAACTGGCTCAGCGACCGACCAGAACATCAGCCCTGTGCCCATGCCTGCCGCAAACAGCATGGCAAACCAGGAAAGCATGGAGAATTCCGGCTTGGCATCAATACCGCCAATCCGGATCTTGCCCACCGGCATGAAAATCAGGGCCAGGCAGAACAGAACAAACAGATTTGCACTGAGAAGAAAGCCCCAGTCGAAGATAGCGATCGCACCATTCTTGGCGCTATCGAGCAATTCCTTTGCACCCGAAGGAAAAATGAGTGTTCCGACAACAAAAGCAACGATCAGGATAGCGGTTAACGGGAAAACAATGTTGTGGATATCAAACCCGAATTTCTCGATATTATCCTGACCCGCCACGTAGTCGGTCTGATAATCATCTTTGATGATGTCACCCAATGTGAGGACTCCTTTGACTGCGTAACCCGGCAGTCGGTTGGAAAATTTACCTCCTTAAGTGCTACACCAATATTTTGAACTCTAAGAATTAAAATTTCCAACTTGTTCTCAAAAGCCCACGAAATTTACCCCGATAAACGCAGATCCGCGCTCGTTGGCATCCTGCTGAATTAATCACGCCAGTTACTCTGGTAGACTTGTTCAAACGCTTACCTCCGCGAAAACGTTAACAGGCCTACGACCATGAAACTCAACCCATTTAATACCCGAATCGGCCTGGCCCTGGGGGGCGGCGCGGCAAAGGGCATTGCGCACATTGGTGTGCTGAAAGCGTTTGAAGAAGAGCAAATCAAGATTCACTGCATTGCCGGCACCAGTGCAGGCGCACTGATCGCAAGCTACTACGCCTTCGGTCGCCCGGCGGAATCCATCCTTTCCATCTGCTCGACGCTGAACCTCTCGAAAATCATCAACTTTACCTTTGAGCGTGGCGGCCTGTTCAGCACCCACGCCATTCGGGAGATGATCCACCGGGATCTCGGGGATGTCCGGATCGAAGACGCCGAGATCCCACTGGCAATCTGTGCAACGGATATCGAAACCGGCGAACAGTTGATCTTCCGGGAAGGCAACCTGGCGGATGTCGTTTGCGCCTCCATGGCGGTACCCGGCCTGTTTGTACCGGTTGAGATTGATGGCCGAACCCTGGTCGACGGCGGGCTGGTTGAAAACGTCCCCATTTCGCCTTTAGCGAAAATGGGCGCCGGGATTACAGTAGCGGTTGATCTCAGCCATGTTAGCCGGTACCCGAAACCGGACAACACCTTCGATGTCATCACCAACGCCATCAACATCGGCATCGACTTCAACACCCGCAAGCAGCTGAAAAACGCCGATATATCAGTACCGCTGGACCTGAGCGACTACAGCCTCACCAACAACGCAGACCGTGTTGACGAGCTTTACCTGGAAGGCTATCACCCCATGAAGAAAAAGATTCGCCAGTTACTCTGGTACAAGCGAATGCATCTCGCCATCAGCCTTCTAAAAACAACCCGGACGTTAATGCCCTTCAAGGTGCCCGAGATTCTCAAAGAGCTCAAACGCCACGGCTTTGCGCTGCGCCATCGACATTAGCCACTCAATCGCCTTGAGCGGTGAACCAAAACGCTCTTTGAAGACTACTCTTCACACCCGACCATTTTTCAATGCGAACGGAGCTTGCGCATGATTACAGTCCACCACCTCAACAATTCCCGCTCACAGCGTGTTCTCTGGATGCTGGAAGAACTGGGTGTTCCCTACGAGATCAAGCACTACCAGCGTGATCCCAAGACCATGCTGGCTCCTGAAAGCCTCAAAAAGGTACACCCGCTGGGAAAATCTCCAGTGATCACCGACGGTGATCTGGTGGTGGCCGAATCCGGCGCCATTATTGAATATCTGGCCCATACCTACGGCAAAGACACCATGCTGCCGGAGAGCGGCGGTCAGGCCTGGCTCGACTACACCTACTGGCTGCATTACGCCGAAGGCTCATTAATGCCGCCACTGGTGTTGCGCCTTGTCTTCGAAAAGGTAAAGACCAGCCCAATGCCGTTCTTCGTCAAGCCCGTCGCCAAAGGCATTTCGGACAAAACCAACGAAATGTTTATCGGCCCCATGATCAAGGCCCACCTGGATTTCGTGGAAAGCCATCTGGCGAAAAACACCTGGTTTCTGGGTGACAACCTGAGCGCGGCGGATATTCAGATGAGCTTCCCGCTTGAGGCCTCCGTAGCCAGAGGCATCGTCGGCAGGAACCGGCCTCACATCACCGGGTGGGTCAAACGCGTTCATGCCCGGCCGGCTTACCAGAAGGCGCTCGAGAAAGGCGGTGATTACGACTTCGCCTGAAGTCCGGCAATCTGTTAGTGCTCAACACCCTGCCCCGGGCCTCTGAGGCTCTGGGCTATTACCCTTCGGAAAATAAACGCGCCAGAAAATTATCCAATGCCTGATTAACCGGATCCGGGTGCGACAGATTTGCAGCATGCCCGGCACCGGGAATCGCGACCAGTTCGGCATCCGGGATTTTGTCCGCCATCATCTGTGCCCGCTCCATCGGAATCGCTATGTCAGCATCACCATGGATAATGAGCGTGGGCTGGGAAACGTCTGAGAGACGTTCTGTCAGGTCATCGCGGCTTGCCAGCGTCTGGAAGTTGTTGCCGATGTTAGCCGCCGACATCATTTTCCACTTTTCCTTCCAATGGTCACTGTCAGGGTAATCACTTCCCAGGATGATGTTGGCAATGGTGGTACCGACTTCCGGGGTCAGCCCCTGCTCCATGAAAGAGCTTATCAGTTGCTGGTACAGGGGTAGCTTTTCTTCCTGCTCAGTACCTGCCTGGCTATCAAGCATCACCAGGCCGATCACCCGCTCCGGATGAGTCAGAGCGCACCGGAGTGACAGGAAGCCACCTTGAGACATCCCCACCAGAACGGCTTTTTCTATACCCAGGTGCGTAAGTAGTGCGGCAAGGTCATCTGCGGAATCGTAGTAACTGAAGGGCTCTGGCTGGGCAACGGCGGTGTGCCCATGCCCCCGCTCATCCCATGTGATGCAACGAAAACGGTCGCGAAACGCCGACACCTGCGGAGCAAACATTTCGTGGTCCATCAGCAGACCGTGCGAGAACACCACAACCGGTCCAGTCCCGCCAGTGTCCTCGTAGTAAAGCCGTTGACCATCTACCTCAGCGAAAGCCATTGCACATCCTCTTTTGTTGTTTATTCTCGGATCAGCATAGCATCCTATGCTTTCAGCAGTCTGTCCATCCCCTGAGAGGCACTCCGCCAAGCAATGGTCTAACCTTGATCCTGCATCTCGTTGACTGCTGCCTTTTCTGGCTCAGAAAAGCGTACAG
This sequence comes from Marinobacter sp. es.048, assembly GCF_900188435.1. Lineage (NCBI taxonomy): Bacteria > Pseudomonadati > Pseudomonadota > Gammaproteobacteria > Pseudomonadales > Marinobacteraceae > Marinobacter > Marinobacter sp. es.048. The sequence continues at coordinate 1,493,704 of NZ_FYFA01000001.1, read as the reverse complement.
CCAAAACAAAAACAGGAACTGGGGACCGTATGATTTTCGATTACATCATTGTAGGTGGCGGATCGGCTGGCGCTGTGATGGCGGCGCGATTGAGTGAGAACCCTGATGTCAGCGCCTGTCTCCTGGAGGCAGGCGGCAAGGGCGATCACTTGTTGACCCGCGCACCAGCTGGTGTAGTCGCGATCATGCCCGGCCATGGCAAGATCAATAACTGGGCGTTCAATACAGAGCAGCAGCGGGAGCTGGCTGGACGTCGCGGATTCCAGCCCAGAGGCAGGGGGCTGGGCGGTTCCAGCCTGATCAACGCGATGCTGTATGTGCGTGGACACAGGGCGGATTATGATAGATGGGCCGAGCTGGGTTGCGACGGCTGGGGATGGGACGAGGTTTTGCCCTACTTCCGCAAAGCGGAGTGCCATGAAGGCGGGTCCAATGAACATCACGGGGCCGATGGCCCACTGCATGTTTGCAAACAGCGATCACCAAGGCCCATTTCCGAAGCCTTTATCGAAGCGGCTAAAGAGCGAGGCTATCCCGCAAGCGACGATTTCAATACCGGCGACAATGAGGGCGTTGGCCTCTATGAGGTTACTCAGTTTCATGACACCGAACGCAATGGTGAACGCTGCTCTACCTCTGCGGCGTATTTGTATCCGATTATGGAACAGCGCAACAACCTCAAGGTTGTGACCGGAGCTCGTGCGACCCGAATTCTGTTTACCGGAAAACGTGCTTCAGGCGTTGAGTATTGCCTCAAGGGACAAACCCATACAGTCTCAGCGAACCGTGAGGTGATCCTCTCCGCGGGCGCCTTCGGCTCCCCGCAGTTACTCCAGCTATCCGGAGTGGGAAACCCCGACGACATCCTCCCTCATGGTATTCCCATGGTCCACGAGCTGCCGGGCGTCGGGCGCAATCTGCAGGATCATCTGGACTTCATTCTCGCCTACAAGTCCGCGGATACCGATAACTTTGGTTTCAGTTTAACGGGCATGAAAAACATGCTCCGCCATTCCCTGCAATGGCGAACGGATGGAACGGGTATGATTGCCTCACCGTTTGCAGAGGGGGCGGCATTCCTGAAATCTGACCCGCGAGAGGAAAAACCGGACCTGCAGCTGCACTTCGTAGTTTCCATCGTAGAGGATCACGCCCGTAAACTGCATTGGGGGCACGGCTTCAGTTGCCACGTCTGCAACCTGCGGCCAAAATCCCGGGGACGCGTTTTTCTGCTCAGCGACGATCCAATGGCGGATCCCGGCATCGACCCCAATTATCTGTCCGATCCAGACGACCTGGACTTAATCATCAAAGGCGCAAAAATCACCCGGGAGATTCTGGAAGGGCCTGCACTCTCGCCGTACCGCCAATCCGAAATGTTCGGCGTTCACGACGGCATGAGTGATGAGGAATGGACACGCCACATCCGCGACCGGGCGGATACGATCTATCACCCGGTAGGCACCTGCAAGATGGGCATAGATGATCTGGCCGTGGTTGACCCGAGCCTCAAGGTTCACGGGCTTGAGGGTTTGCGAGTGGTCGACGCTTCGATCATGCCGACTTTGATTGGTGGAAACACCAACGCCCCGACGATCATGATTGCTGAAAAGATCGCCGATATTATTCAAACCAAAAGATAACGGTCTCACCGCAGGTGGCAAAATGACAACAACAGACAAACCAGTTGCTCTAATCATCGGGGCTGGAGACCACCTCGGTTCTGCCATCGCCCGGCGCTTCGCACGAGAAGGGTTCCACCTTGTGGTCACCCGCAGGCGCGGGGTCGCAAAGAAAATGCTGCAACGCAATGAAGGCACAATCCTCTTCACCGGCGCCTCCGCCAGCCTGCGCGGCGGGCGCGGCTTTGCAGCCTTTGCCGGCGGTAAACATGCGCTGCGCGCCCTGGCGCAAAGCATGGCGAGGGAACTGGGCCCGCAAGGGATTCCGTGGTCGTGGATGGCCTCATCCGCAATGAGGCCACTGCAGAATTTTTGCCAGAGCTTTATGCGAGCAAAGGCGAAGACGGTATTATCGAGCCCGACGACCTCGCGGAAATCTATTGGCAGCTACACAACCAGCCACGCTCAGCCTGGACTTTCGAGCTGGATGCGCGGCCTTTCTCAGAGAGTTGGTAGCTACCGACTAACCGATTGGCCTTTAAACGTAGAAATCCAGATCTTCCTGGGCTTTCAGCAAGTCTCGCATCTTGATCGGGTCATCCCCGAAGAAGAACACAAGCCCCCAATGAGTGCCGAAAGCAGATCGGTCCGGTACCATCTCCTCTGTCGGCTCCATCAATTCGTGCGACTCAAAGTAAGGATGTTCAATGCACTCTTTGGGCATTTCCAGCCTGCTGACCACTCGACGTCTCGGATAGACACCAAAACAGCCTGCATAGCCCTTGGCATCGACCACTTCGCGAGGGAAGAAGGCATCGACCTCTTCTTTGGTGCTCTTGGGGTCAAACACAAGCATGGAGGCCTGGTAGGCATTGAATCCATAAGCCCGTTCAATCAGTTCAAATGCCTTGAACCCCGGTGGACGGTAGGCAACCTCACCGAAGTACATGGTACCGTCGCTGGTCACGAAGTACTCCGGATGAATCAGCCCAAACTGGATATCAAATGTCTTGATCAGCAACTCGATCTGCTTGGTAATCGCGTCCCGCCAGCTTTCGAGTTCCTTGGTTGCGGGCACAAATACTGAATAGCCCAGGGTGACGTACTCTGAAATATTCAGGAACTGGATCTTTCCATTGTGGATCCAGGCTTCAACCGCAAACTCCCAGCCATCCAGGTGACTCTCCATGAGAAGCGGGTATTCCTCATCCGGAATCATTTCGATCTCTTCCAGTGTCCGGATCATGCGGTGGCCAAGGCAGCCCGCTTTGTCGAATGCCTTCACGTGAATCGGGTCGTCAGGATCACCGTCAAGCTTGAGCAACGTCTGGTTAACCCGCTTCATGAATCGGATGATGTCCTCTTTTTCATGAGCTTCTTCGAAGATCCCGACACGAATCCCGCCAAGCTGCGCGCGACGCTTCATCAGCGCCTTGTCCCGGAACAGAATCGACTGGCCATACATACGGGGATTGTCGAGCAGCACGGAATTGATCGCCCCGGACCATTCAACTGTCTCCTCGAACAGCGGGACGGCGACATCCACGCCTTCGGCTTTCAGCTTTTCAGCGATTTCCATGGAGCGATCGTTCAGGCGAACAAAATCCCAGGCGATGAAAGGTATATTGTTGGCGGTACAAAAATCCGCAGCCCAATCCGGGGCCACCACGATATAGCGGCGATCAAACTTCTGAGCCGCCTTGATCGCATTAATACTCCAGCCAAGAAGGGCAATATAGCCCTTGCTTGGATCCTTGGGTGTTTCCGTTCCGAGAACCGAGTCCATGGAAGGGTCGCGCCAGGCCAGCACTTCCTGCGACATTTTGGATTCCGGTGTGATCGCCATAAGTTAAACCTTTGTATTCAAAATAACGCACAGGGCATTGGCAACAACCCGATGCGTCAGACTGGAGTGTCCCAGCCAAACGCGGAATTCAGTTTCCATACTGATTAACCTAGACCCTTAAAGGCTATTTAACTAGCTATACTCCGCCCACGAGTACGAAAACTTCTCAAGGAATCTTCCTATGACGCCTGAACTCCCGGAGTTACAAGAGATATTGATAAGTAGCGCGGAAGGCAACCCCGCATCCTGGGATTTTGAGCCCACGACGGGCATTGTCATTCTGCTTCCCGACGCTGATCGAGACGCAATCGAATCGACACCCTGGGGTGATTTTCTTACCCAGACGCTGTCAAGGTACCCGGAAACCGAAAACCCGGTGCATGTCTCCACACCCCATGGTGGTCGCGCCGCGGCGGTCTCTGTGCCCGAAGCTATTCAGACTTTCAAAGCCCTGACTCTGGCCCGCAAAGTGATTGGACCATTACTGGCAGAACGACCCTCAGAACTCACGGTTATTTCTTTTTTAAATGATGATTCGTCCGCTCGGACTATGGCAGAGGCGCTACTGGCGGCTGTCCATGCAGCTCTGTTCCAGTTGCCTCGCATTTCGGGCACCCCACCGACACCGAAAACGCTTGGGGCTATCCGCTTTTACGGCACTGGATTTCAACATGCAGACTTCGGGCACGTTGAAGCAACAGCTGAAGGCAATAACCTGGCCCGGTGGCTGACCCATTTACCAGGCAACTACCTGACTCCCGGCATTTATCGGGAGTTGGCCGAGTCCCTGGCAAAAAAGGAAGGCTGGGAGCACCATTTTTACGACCGGGACGAACTGGAAAAGCTTGGAGCCGGGGCATTTCTCTCCGTTGTCGAAGCAAGCCCGGTGAGGGACGCAGGCATACTACACCTGAAATACCGTCCCGACGGTGCCGAGGGCAAACCTCTCGCCCTGGTGGGCAAAGGGATCTGTTTTGACACCGGTGGAAGCAACCTGAAGGTCGGTGGCAGCATGCTTGGCATGCACGGTGATATGCAGGGCAGCGCGGTTGCGCTTGGCGCTTTTGTGGCCATTACCCGCCTCAAGCTGTCGCAACCGGTAGATTGCTGGCTCGCGCTTGCCGAAAACCACATCGGGCCTCGCGCCGTTAAGTGCAACGATGTCATCACGGCCCTCGATGGCACGACCATTGAACTGATAAACACCGATGCGGAGGGACGAATGGTTCTTTCCGATACTCTGGCACTGGTGTCCCGGGGTAAACCTCGGGCAATCATTGACTATGCAACGCTGACGGGCGCGGTTGTAGCCGCTCTGGGGCAACGGATGGCCGGTGCCCTGACCAATCGCCGTGAATGGGTGGGGCCCATAATCGAGGCCGGAGAAAAATGCGGTGAGCGAGTCTGGCCGTTCCCCTATGAAGACGATTACGACGAAGACCTGGAGTCAAAAGTTGCCGACACCCTGCAGTGCCGAACAGCAGGCCCTGGCGATCACATATACGCAGCACGCCTGCTTGGGCGCTTCGTGGACAAAGACATCGGGTGGATACACGTCGATATGGCGTCCTCCGGCACCCACAAGGGCGGCCTGGCCCACATCCCGACGGACGTGCAAGGGTTCGGGGTTCGGTTCGGCGTGGAGTGGTTCAAGAAGCTGGCCGAAGCGTAAATACGCCAAAATAAGCGCGACACCAAGTCAACCTGCGGGGATAGTCAGTTTTATCCCCGCCTGCTGTAGAGGGGTTCGAGAACCGGCTTAAGTCCCTTTGCATCGTCAATGAACAGCTGCAAATGAGGGAAGGGAATCTCTATACCGGCTGCATCCAGCGCTTCTTTCATCTGCTCCAGAATATCGGCCATGATTCTGGGCCGCACATCCAGATTGTCGGGCGTTATCCACACTTTGACTTCAAGGTTCACCGACGAATCACCGAGGCTCTTGAGCAAAACACGGGGCTCCATACCAGCGACCTGCAAAACCGACGGCAATACCGACGATGCCCAGACCGGCGATAACCGCAAACAGATTCTGGACCAGTTGCCGGATGGAAGGATCCATTCGATAGCGTGAAGTGCCGTCCTTGATCAGCCGCCGGAAAACTACCCAGACGACATAGAAACCGAGCACCATGAAACCTGCCCTCGCCATGACCTTGAGAACCTCAGGCGAAACCCCGAACTGCGCAATAATAACCACCAGCGCACCCCAGTCGAGATTCTCGCCTGACACTGCCTGAAAGGCATCGCCAAGATTTCAACGGAGCTGCTCAATCAAATCTGCACCGAATGATTCCACCATCATCTGTACGACACCTTTGCTGTCCATACATCAAGTAAAGGCGCGAATGGCATTTTGCTCAAATGGCCTTCCAAACCTCTCAAGACCATTGCGAGCTGGCGCTGGGCGATAGTGTGCAGGTCTGCCGGTAGGCCCAGGGTGTAGCGTCTGTGCAACTAACATTGACGGATCACTCTGGAAGGTCCTCAATATAAGAACGATGACCTTGCGGAGGAAATGTAGATGAAGTGGATTGTACTCGCGATTATTGTCTCGATCATCGCCGTCTGGCTATATCGGGGCAAACGCAAAAACTACGTTGAAGATCCTGATGTAAAGACTTTCGATGAGAAAGATTACTACCTCACATCGAATGATAACGCCTCAGATGACGAGTCTTCTCCCGAACAGAGCAATCCTCGCCACTGAGATAGACGTTACTTTTTCAGGCTGATCTGCTTTGAACCCGTGGTGGCAACTTGTCCGCTTTTGCCCTTGCCGACATATTCAACAGATCCGCCCGCTTTCAAAAAGGCGGCGGTTTGTTCTTCAATCGCGGCAGACGTCAGGGTTACTTTCTCGGGTTTCTTGCTCATAGTAGTATCCAGGTCAGGATGGCTTGATTAACATCATTGGCCGGCCATTATACCTGAAGTGGCTAAAAATTGTTCGCTCCCTGGAGATCATGTACCTCCCCTGCATCAGTTCGGCCTGAGCTACCATAGGTCTTTGCGAGCAAACGCAACGGAGGCCTTCATCGCATGGAAACCGCTGACATCTTCCTGGCACTGCTGTTCGGCTGCATCGGTTTCGGATATTTCATGTATGGTCGGCGCAGGAAAACCATCGTCACGCGATACTGCGGTATTGCCCTGATCTTGTATCCGTACCTGGCCAGCAGCGCCTGGGAAATGCTGGCAGTGGGTGTCGGGCTCATGGTTGTGCCGCGGTTTGTCGAGCTCTAATGGATGCCCCGTTACTATCCTTTCACAAGCACGTCTGAAATTTGCGCATAAAGCATCCGCGTGCCATGTTTTAAAGACGGCTCTAAAAAGGAGGATAGGAAATGCTCTATTGGGCTATCGTCTGTCTGGTAATTGCGATCATTGCCGGCGTTCTGGGTTTTGGAGGTATCGCAGGAACGGCCGCCGGCTTTGCGAAGATCCTGTTCTTCATCTTCCTGGCACTGCTGGTCGTGTCACTGGTTGTGAACGTCTTTCGCGGCAAAGGACCAAAAGTCTAGCGGCTGACCGGGCCGCGAACACTGAGTTGGATTGTCCGCAGGAGATCAAGCATGTTCGAGAGCGAAATCCCGGCAATGGACATTTTCGTCCGTCTGTTGATGGCTGCAGGACTGGCACTACTTCTGGGGCTTGAGCGGGAACTGCGCGGCAAACCCGCAGGGTTGCGCTCTCACATGCTTGTTTCAGTGGGTGCTGCCGCATTCATTCTGATTGGCCTTCACATCCTGATGACAACGGCAGAAGGCGACCCCTCTGCACGTATCGATCCTTCGCGGATCGTTGAAGGTGTGATCGGCGGGATCGGTTTCCTCGGTGCCGGTTGCATTATTCAAGGCCGGGGCAGCGTTCAGGGCATCACCACCGGTGCCTCTATCTGGATTTCCGGAGCCATCGGGGTCGCCTGTGGTCTGGGCACTCTGGTTCTTGCCAGCATGGTAACCGTGTTGGCACTAATCATTGTGGTAGTGCTTGGCCGATTCGAACGGGACGTGATTGAGGAATGAGATCGCGGATCTGAAATATGCACTCCGCAGCAGGCAGATCCCAACCTAGCACCTTTTCGATCTCGGCTGAGTTGTAGAGCGCCTTAAAGCCGCTCAATGGCCCTTAGCAGAGATCTGAAGGCTTTCGAGAAACTGCGCTCAGCCAATCGGTCCATTACCCGGCCAAGCAGCGGTACCTGCACGTGCCCTTCTGAAATCCAGGTCACCCGGGTCTGTTCCCCCTCGGGCATTAAAACAATTTCCCCCTTTGTGTGCTGGACAGAGAAGGGGCTCGATTGTTCGATGCGATAGTGCATCCTGTTTGGCCGTTCAAACTTAGTAATGCGCTCGGTCAGCTCAAGCCGGCCGGCTCCGATAATCCGAAGGGCGCCAGTGCCATTTTTCTCGTCTCTACCTTCCTCGATCAGTAGAGACTTGCCAACCCCTGGAAACCGATCATAGCGAGCGTGGTCGGAGATGGCCTCAAAGACTGTCTCGATGTCCTTGCCAATAATCTGTTCAACGTGAATCCGAAACATAGCTACTCCTTAAAATCTGGTCTGACAGACAACATACGCTTACGCTTCTTCAAATGAATGGGTTTTCCTCGAATTTTTGATACGGTTTCGAGGCAGCCTGAGAAACTACGGGAGGTGGAGCATGGCTAGATCCGAAAGCTGGTCACAGAAAGTGACGGAATCCAGCGATGCCTTGAAGCTGGAGCATGGCGTATTTTCCCTCGACGATCCCAGAGAAATCGCCCTGTCACTGAAAAAATCCGCTGAAGAGAGTACCCGGCGCAAATCGGACCCATACCGATCCGCCATGTCCATGCTGACGTTCTACATCAACCGGGCGGGCAAACAGCTCCCGGAGGAGCAAAAAGACCGGCTGGAGGGCGCCAAGGATGAGTTGCGAGCCCTGTTTGGCAAGGCTCGTAAAAATCCGTGAAGGAAACCTGATTATGTAAAAGCCGAGGCGCATCTACCTCACGCTTTCTCTGCTCCGGTTGTCTCAGGGACAGCATACATACCAGTAATTCTGAAAATCATGTTCCAGTTCATGAACGTCGATGTGCCGGAAACCTGCCGCATGAAAGTACTCCAGGGCTTTCTCCCTTCCCCACATGGCTCCCAGTCCCTCGCCGTCTTGCGCCAAGGAAACCGTCATGCAGTGCATGCAGGAAATGGTGTAAAGCAACGGGCCTATCGGGTACTCCCGGTCACTGTGATGATGGCTTGACCCTTTGATGTCCTGAGCCAGGTAAACACCGTCATCTGCGAGCGCCTTGCGGATACCCCGCAGCACGGCAAGAGGGTCCCCCTGGTCGTGCACGGCATCAAAGGTAGTGATCAGGTGGAAAGGGCCGGGCCGTTCACTGTGCTCAAGATCACTGACGTCAAATACCTGGAAAGTTGTGTTGTCGTTCCCGAGCGCCCTGGCCTCCTGCCTGGCATAACGAACGGCATCTTCGGATATGTCGTACCCGGTAAACTGGCTGTTCGGGTAGAGCCTGGCCAGCTTGTTCAGTGCCCGTCCCCTGCCACAACCGACGTCAAGAACTTGAATGCCGTTTTCCAGGCGCTCAATAAGGCCCGGTACGAGCGGCAGGATGTCCGTTTCCAGGGCAGCAACAACAGACTGACCACTGTCTTCGGCCATCACCTCGTGGAAGCGTTCGAAACGCTCATAGGGCACCCCGCCTCCGTTGCGAAAGCAGTGAACAATGTCTTCCTCCACGGAACCAAGCAGCGGAATGTACTGAGCGAACACGGCTATGTTATCTGTCGGTGACTTCCGACACAGGTTGTCAGCGTGTTCCCTCGGCAAGAAGTAGGTTTTTCTCGCCGGATCGTTCTCAACAATGTTGCCGACGGTCATCGCTCCGAGCCATTCCCTGACGTATCGCTCTTCGAGCCCGGCCTTCTCGGCAATCTCGGTACTGGTTACCGCTGGCAGCTCCGCCATAATGTCAAACAGACCGGTTCGGTGGCCAACCGAGAGCATCAGGGCCAATGCGCCCGAGTTCAGTGTATCCACCATGCGATCGCCGCGACGAGGTCGACCCGGATGCGCTGGCTGACATGGTATCAACGGTCATTGAGGGCGGCCTAGTTCTGGGCCGGGCAACCGGCGAGCGGGCCCTTCTGCCCAACCAACTTATGCTGCTGCGAAATTATATCAAGCTATTGTTCGAGCCTGATGCGTCGCAATAGAGCGGCGCCGACTTTTCCAATCTGGGTCGGGAAACATCAACCGGAGCTACCCGGGTCGGGTGTCTCTTCATTGAGCCAGGTGCCACAGTATTTACAATACCTCGCATCCTTTTCATGTCGATGTTTGCCACATCCCGGGCAAGCCTCATCGGAGTAGCGTTCCGCACGCAGGGCTCGAATCACTTCCGCGGAAAAAACGCCAACGGGAAGCGCGATAATCGAGTAGCCCGTCAACATGATCATCATGGAAATGAACTGTCCCCAGGCAGTCACCGGCGTTATGTCGCCATACCCCACTGTCGTCAGTGTCACGATTCCCCAATAGATGGATTTGGGTATGCTGCTGAAGCCCGCCTCGGCTGGCTCAATGAGATAAAGCAAAGAAGAGAAAATGGTCACCAGCATCAGCACTGTAAACAGAAAAAGCAGGATCTGGTGCCGGCTACGAATCAGGGCATCCATAAGCAGGCGACCCTCGCCCACTACCGTCATCATTTCCAGCACCCGGAACAGACGCAGGGTCCGCAGAAGACGCACAACCACGAGAGTCTGCGCGCCCGGAAACAGTAACGCCAGCCAGGTGGGCAAGACAGCGAGAACGTCGATAACGCCGTAAAAACTTTTGAGATAAAGCTTTGGTTTCTCGAGGCAATAAATGCGCAGGGCCAACTCAAGGGTGAACAGAAGTGTTATGCCCCATTCCAACGCATAGAAGAGGTTGCCGAAGCGAGCGTGGTATTCCGGCACGCTGTCCAGGAGAATGATCCCGACACTGAGGAATATCAGCAACGCCAAAAAAATATCAAAACCCTTGCCCAGTCGGGTATCTGACTCAAAAATTACCTGAAACAGGCGGGTTTTGATCCCCAGGTCACCGGGTTTTATAGTCGCCAACCAAGTTCTCCCTCTTTACGCAATTCAAACCTGTCCAATTTTTCCAGGGACCGGATATCAGAACACCCCCGTGTCCGCCAGCTGCCGAATGATCTGAACCGTCTCAATATCTGTGGCGACATAGGCTTGTTCAAGGTACTGGTCATAGGGCATTGAATCACCGCGGTTCTCGATGCTCGCAGTTTCATACCGGAAGCGGACAAACAGCGATGCCGGCTCAGGCTCCTCGATATCCATAACAAGCGTTGCGGCCGGAAGGGTGGCCGTTGGCTGAGTCCGATACTCTATCCTCGCCTCGTGCCAGAAAGTGACTTCATCCACCACCTGCAGCCCCGGCAGTTGAAGGCTACGCTTCAGGTAAGCCGGGCCCTGATCCAGAATCTCGTAATCATCAACACCAACGAGGAACTTGTCCGGGCGTCGGGCCCTGAGCACCAGCCCCTCCCACACCTGGAATCGGGTCAGAACCGGTAGCTCTGGCTTGGTCAGGTCGTTTATCTGAACAATATGCTCGAAGGTCATCTGGCCTCCTGTCGGGTGCTTTAAACAACACTGTGCCAGCCCTTTGGCTACTACGGAACCCGCGTATAAGCTTCCCGGACCTTAATCATAGCGATCCTTGAATCGTCTGGTTCCAGCCCGTTTTTGTTCAGTTGCGCGATCACCATTCGCCCTACCCTCGGGCATTGCGAACGGGGAATGTGATGTTTCACAAAAATATCGGCTATGGCCTGAGGCGCGGGATCCCGGTTTGATTTGAACAGTGCGCCTATTTCCGAAGCACAGGCCTGATCTACAGGGTCGGTATTGTTTTTACTTCGCCAGACCAGAAACGCGACGATAAGCACAAAAATCCCACCGATCACAAACTGCATTACACTCTCCCATCTCAATATAGGGTCTAGCCTGTGAAGGATGTGTTTAACTACAACCCTCAACTACCAGAGGATAGACTTTCGTGAGCTCGAAATCCTGGGTAAGCCATCTGCGCCCTCACAAAATACCGTTTCGGCGCCGATTCGCCCGAGCTTCCGTCGCCCTTATCTTCCGAACATCAGAAAACGGCGGCAAGGAGTTGCTCTTTATCCAGCGGGCCCGCAGAGAGGGTGATCCCTGGTCCGGCGACATGGCCTTCCCGGGCGGCCGCCTGCAACCCGAAGACGCGTCTGCCCGGGCTGCCGCCGAGCGGGAAACATTGGAAGAAACCGGCATGGACCTGAGGCGCCACGGCCGCTTTCAGATCCGACTATCGGACCTGCTCACCCGCCATCACAGCCGCTGGCGCCCGATGGTGGTTACTCCCTATGTGTTCGAATGGCGAGGATCAAAGTCGGTATCACCGAATCATGAAGTCGAGCGTGTGGTATGGGTGCCACTGGACTACCTCGCTGCCGGCGAGAACCAGAGCCAGCTTCGCTGGCGCACGCGCCTTGGAACCCTCAACATGCCTTGTTGCCACTACCAGGATTCCTGTATCTGGGGGCTGACCTACAGCATGTTGCAGGAGTTGCTGGCATTGGCCTCTGACAATAATGAGAGTCCGATCCATGACAGTTAACCGTGACCGCCTTGCCGCTCTCGCTGCGGAACCGCATTTCTACCGGGGCAGGTATCGCAACCTGGAGGCCGTGCCCCGACATGGCATTGGGGATTTCCTGCGCTGGCAACTGGCCTCGGGCCGCAACTTCCCGAAGGGAAAACGCTTTACCCTCCTGCGCCCGGACGCGGGTTCGCTGGTGAATCCCCCGGAAGAGCCACAACTGGTCTGGCTGGGGCATGCCTCGTTCCTGTTTCAGTATCGTGGCCTGAACGTGCTCACCGACCCGGTACTGTCGGAACGCGCCAGCCCTTTTCAACTGGTTGGGCCGAAGCGTTACACACCGCCGGCTTTGACGGTAGCAGACATGCCGCCGATTCACCTGGTGCTGATTTCCCACAACCACTACGACCACCTTGATGAAAAAACCGTGCGCCAGTTACACCGGCGCTTCGGAGATAGCCTGCGCTTCTGCATTCCCGAAGGGCTAAGGCGCTGGTTCGAGAAACGGGACATACACAACCTCATGGAACTGGACTGGTGGCAATCCGGTTCTCTGTCTGGCAACCAGGAAGTTTTCTGCCTTCCGGCCCAGCACTTCAGCGGCCGAACCCCAGCGGATACCAACACCTCACTCTGGTGCAGCTGGCTGCTGGAGATCGATGGTTTCCGGCTTTATTTCGCCGGCGATACGGGTTTTGGGGGAATATTCCGGAAAATCGGCGAACTGTTCTCGCCCATTGATCTGGCATTGCTACCCATCGGCGCCTACGACCCGCGCTGGTTCATGGCCCCGGTGCACGTGGCTCCGGAAGAGGCGGTCGGGATTCATCAGGATATCGGTGCCCGACAGTCAGTGGCGATGCACTGGGGCACGTTCGTGCTCACCGACGAACCCATGGACGAGCCGCCACGGCGGTTGCGGGCCGCCCTGGAGAAGCAAGGGCTGAACGAAACGGACTTTCGGGTGATGCAGCATGGGGAACTGTGGTCGCCACGGACCAGTGGCGACCCGGATTCAGAAATACCCCAGTAACCTGCCGAGAATTACCGAGTCGGCGGCGCCATGAACTCGGGTCCTACGGGATCAGTAATGCACCGATCCAGAATGCCATCGATTTCGGCCATAGCATCCTTGTCGAGAGACCAGCCGTCGATTTCGTCAACGGGGTCCAGCTGTTCCGGTCTTCTCGCGCCCCACAGGGCTGTTGTGACACCGGGTTGATCCACCAGCCAGCGAAGGGCCAGGGCCAGTACATTTTTCTGGTACCGCTCTCGGGCGAACGCATCCAGTTCGGCCACGGCATTCAGATACTGCCGATAGCGGTCACCCTGGAACTTGGGATCGTTCTTACGCAGGTCGTCGCCTTTGAACTCGGTGTCTTCTCGCATCTTGCCGGTCAGCAAACCGCGACAAAGACCGCCGTAGGTGATGGTGGCAATGCCGTTTTCCCGGCAGTACGGAAGGATTGCCTGTTCGATATCTCGCTCAAACAGGTTATACGGGGGCTGCAAACTGTGCAGGGGCACGCTCTTTTGCAGCTCATCCATCTGGGACGGCGTAAAGTTACTGACGCCAATGGCGCGGATTTTTCCCGCCTGGTACAGCTTTTCCAACGCCCGCGCCGTTTCGTCCATGGGCGTCTTCGGATCGGGCCAGTGGACCTGATAAATATCGATCCGGTCGGTCTGAAGGCGTTTCAGGGAATCTTCGACCTCCCGCTCAATGCGCGAGGCAGTGGCATCCCGCCAAACTTTGTCGTGATCATCGTTCCAGTTCAGGGCCACCTTGGTGGCCAGAGCCACCTGATCCCGCCGACCATCGGCGAGGCCCTTGCCCACAATCTCTTCGGAACGCCCGAAACCATAAACCGGGGCGGTGTCGATCAGTCCAATGCCTTTATCAATGGCCCTGTGGATGGTATCTATGGATTGGGCTTCGTCGGTTCCGCCCCACATCCAGCCGCCAATGGCCCAAGTGCCGAGCCCAACCGGCGTTACCTGAATGTCAGTGTTGCCGAATGTTCGCTTGTCCATTCTCCCTCCCATTTCCTCTAAAGCCATTCGAATTAACGACGGCAGTACGGATGAGCTATACCGTAGAAATGCGGGGGAAAGCCTGTAAATTCAACCCTGGCAACCAGGAAACCTGATCTGTGGAAGTATATGTATGCCAGGTTACCGTGCCTTCACAAATACGTCTGAATGTTGCGCATACCAGAATTCGGCGCCACGCTTCGAGAACAGCTATGAAAAGGAGGACAGGAAATGCTGTATTGGACGATTGTTTGTCTCATCGTTGCAGTCATTGCGGGTGTTCTTGGTTTTGGGGGTATCGCTGGAACAGCCGCCGGCATTGCGAAGATACTATTTTTCATCTTCATCGTGTTACTGGTTATTTCACTGGTTGCTAACGCCCTCCGAGGTAAGGGACCGAAAGTTTAGGGGGGAGGCAGGCCGCTATTGTCAAGCGAGATCGATCGGTAGGAGATCGGAGATGTTCGAAAGCGAAATCCCACCGGTGGACATCCTCGTCCGCCTGGTCATGGCTGCCGGGCTGGCAATGTTGCTGGGGCTTGAAAGGGAGCTGCGCGGAAAACCCGCGGGGCTCCGTTCCCACATGCTGGTTTCGGTGGGCGCATCTGCATTCATTCTGATCGGCCTTCACATCCTGATGACAACTGCGGAAGGTGACCCCTCCGCCCGGATCGACCCCTCCCGTATCGTTGAGGGTGTTATTGGCGGTATTGGTTTTCTTGGCGCCGGCTGCATTATTCAAAGCCGCGGCAGCGTCCAGGGCATTACAACCGGCGCCTCCATCTGGATTTCCGGAGCAATCGGCGTTGCCTGCGGTCTCGGCACTTTGATTCTCGCAAGCATGGTGACTGTACTGGCGCTCATCATTGTTGTCGTGCTCGGCCGGTTTGAACGGGACGTGATCGAGTAATGAGCTGACCGAAAGGGCCTCAAAGGCGGTCTCGATATTCCTTTCGAGCCCCCATTCAACGTGAATGCGAAACCTACTAATCGCTCACCCCCTGCGACAGTCAGTCACTGCCGTCGTATCGGGTAAGGTTATTGTTACTGATCAACGTGAGTACAAGGCTTACGTGTTCGTCTCCTTGCGCCGAGTAATCGCCAAGGCCCTGGGCCAGCGCTTCTCCCGTCACAGTTTCACCCTTGTTCCGCAGATCTTCACGAATGCTGCGCAATTTCGAGTAGGCGTCGTGTCGGTTGAGGTTTCGCATGTAGGCGTGCAGGGACTCCTCTGCTGAAGCAAACACCTCAACCTCATAATCCCTACCCGCAGGACGTTCTCCCGGTACGAGTCCGCAGCCTTTTTCAAAGCACCATTGCCCGAAAAAATTATTACCTTCCCGGGCAAAACCGGAGGTACCCCAGGCACTTTCGTTGGCCGCCTGAGCAAGCGCAAGCGAGGGGGGGGGGGGGATCACGTCAACACGCCGCATCATCCCGCCAGGCCTCCAGCCTCTTTCTGGTTGCAAGAATTTCGCTATTGCGGTCTCTCACAAGAGGAAAGAAGAAAGTAGTTGAAGAAGGCCTTCTGGCGCTCTTCGATGCAATCATATTGGATCAGTACTAACTCAATCCAGCACATGCGCTGCCTAGATATTCGCACTCTAACGATTATGTCGAGATCGCCCGTTCGCCACCAAAAGCATGCTTTACACCATTGGCAAACTGGGCAAACCGAAGCAGCGTAATTGAAAGAGGCCATAGTATGGCTCACACTGAAGAATATTCCTTTCGTTTCTGGAATAGACACGATGACACAGCGGCGTTTGGCAAGCTTACCGTTAACGGCAATGCTCCTACTGCTTATTCCTGTGATAGCTGGTGCGGCCAACCAGCAAGAACACGGCGGCGTTACAAAGACGATCAATCTTGTAAGTGGGCCCGATTACCCGCCCTTTTCGGATGGGCGGTTGCCTTTGAACGGACTTGCCCCCTTTGTTGTCCAAGCCGTTTTTGCGTCCGCCAACAAAGCTGTAACCACCGAGTTACGCCCTTGGAAACGGGCTTATCTCGAAGCTCTGCAAGGCCAATACGATGTTCTCCTACCCTATGTACTCACCGAGGCGCGACAGCAACTTTTTCTTTTCTCGCGCCCCATATTCGAAGTTCACGCACATATCTATGTCCGTCGGGAGGGCAGTGTTAAAGCCCAATCACTGGAGGAGCTTAAGGGCCTCACGTACTGCAACCCCCTCGGTTTCGCAGATGGCGATGCGCTTTCCGAGGAGCGGGGCGCGAACCACATCACCCGGTTTGCGCCAGCAAGGCTCGAAAACTGTTTCAGTATGCTGAGCGCCGGTCGCATTGATTTCATAAAAACGAACGAGTACGTGGCCGAATATATGGATCATAACCACAAAATGGCTGCGGGCACTTTTCGCGCTCTGCCTTTTGCACTGGAAAAATCATCTCTGCATGCAATGGTTCCCAAGACCCACCCTTTCGCCACAACATTGATCGAAACGTTCAACCGAACCTTCGAGGAAATGGAACAGAACGGACAAATCCGGGAGCTGACCGAGCGCTACCTGGAGCATGTGAACGGCGGCGGCGAACTCCCATTACCGGAACATTTTGGGCATAGGCATTAACTCGCCATAGGTTCAGTCGGACAGAGCGGCCTCGATATCTCCCTCGGTGCGTGGGGCAGGCGTCGTTCCTCCGTTCGGGCTCTGGCCAAGGTCTGAGTTCACGCTTTTTCAAGCCTTTTTAGCGGCCGCCGATACAGGGCGTTTCATCAGGTTGAGTCTCCTGCGTCAGGGCGGCCTGCGCCGGTCGCCGGCGGGGCGGCAGAACGGGTAGTTGGGCGTTCGCTGCCCGCGATGTCATGGTTGCTGGTGACAACCAGCTGCCTCGGCCACCATTCAGGGTGGTTGTCGCGGATGAAGCCCAGCAACTTCTCACGGACATTCATTTCTGCCTCCCAGCCGGCAAAAGGTTCGGAGGTCATTAGGTAGAAAGTGACTCTCTGGGCCGCCTCGGTCTGCGCAGTGACAAAGCACGAGAGCTTGTGGTGCTCAATGACGCTTTTTTCTGCCTCGGCGAACTCCTTGAACTTCTCCCTCAGGCACTCGATGTCGGCATTCAGATGAAGCTCCAGCTCTATCATTCGGTACATCTTGGCACTCTTGACCGACAGGTTCTCGAAAGGCTTGGAGGTGAAGTACTGGACCGGTACGACCAAACGGCGTTCATCCCAGGTTCTCAAACGAATGAACGTATAAAAGATGCCCTCTACATAGCACCATTGATCCTCGAAGAGGATCAGGTCTCCAATCCGTATAGGCTTGGCGAGCGACACTTGAAACGAGGAGAGGATGTTGCCGAGCACTGCCTGACCGGCAATACCCAACAGCACCGTCAGAATACTGGCCGATGCCAGGAGGGTCATGCCCAGCGTCTCGAAGAGCGTGATCTGCGACAGCACGTAGATAGTGACAGCAACAACCGTGACCAAGATGATGCCTCGACGAAGCGCATAGAGCGACGTCAAGAACTTGCGTTCATCCCGGGGTTTGGTGTCATCGATTTCTCCTACCAGACGTCGCTTCATCTTCAGCATGATGACGTCCACGAAACGCAGCGCGATCACACCGATGCTCCAGGCCAGGATGGTGATCATCAGTATGCGGAAAGACGTCGTTGCGACGGCCGAGAAGGACACCACGGAATTGAGCAGGATCTGGGCCACGAGCGTCATGACGACGAACGCCATGGGCACTCTGACCTGGCCAGCGAAGATGCTGAGTAAGCCGGAAGGTAACCATCGTGCCGCCAGTCCAACCAGAACATGGACGAGCCACCCCACCAACGCCGTCCCCACCAGGAAAATCGGGATGATAATCCACTCCCAGATCTGGAGCATGCCGAACGTTGATTTGAAACGTTGCGGTACATGCTCTTCCAGCCAGGAGGGACCGAATTCTTTATAAAGCAGAGGGACTGGAGACAAACTGTCCGGCGTGATCAACCATACAGGATCCTCCTCGTCCACCCGATACCGGGCCAGACGAATATCATAGGATTCCCCGTTTGCACTCAGCGATGCGAGCTCAAGGTTGCGTCTTGGTTGCCCTGCCCGGGGATTCTGCCCAGCCGGATCTACAATGGCGGCATCCTGCCGTCCGGACAAGTTGGATGCATCGATCCACTCGCCACGTCTGAGAATTTCCGCCAGCTGCCTGGCTAACTCGCTTCCCTCCTTTCGTTGCTCTGCAGGAGGCAACTCGGAAAGATTAAGCAGGTGCGCCGCCGCCCCGAAGTCCTGTTGTTTTGTGAGCTCGAGAAAGCTGCGGACAGAATCGCGTGGGGTGAGCCGCTTGACCACATCAGGGGGGGCGTCAAGCCCGGTATTCAACGAATCGACGGTGAACCACCGAAGCTGATCACGTTCCTGAGTCTGTGCCAAACACAGGCTGGAAACCATGAGAACGAGAACCAACAGCCCCCTTATCGCATGTCTTTTCATCTGCGCCTTGCCGGTAGTGTTGTTTTCCCTTTATTACTATCACTATAAAGATCCTCCGGCCAGCAACTCCATACTGTACGCCTTACAATTACTTAACAGATAGGTAGCCCATCCAGTCCTTTAATGAGTTGTTCATAGATCCCGGCATTAATCCGCAGAGCCTGCGCACTGAGCCGCACGACGGGGCTGAAGAACAAAGAAAGTAACGCAGTGAGGCCAGGCCAAACTGGCCTCACGCTTGCAGCTTTTAAAATGCCGGGGCTTTTAAGGGTGGCGCAAGTATAGCCAATGGCACTGGAACTCTATTCATCAACGCCAAACTTCTCATGCTCGCCAAGATCGGGCTGCTTCCCTTTAACCTTGGCTGCGACAGTTTTGGCACTCTTGACCATCTTGCTGCTGTCGCTGTTCCAGTGTTCTCCTTTCGCGACCTTGATCTCCAGCATTCCAACATTGGGGGAATCTTTCCCCTCAGGAAACCAGGCCGAAACAAACGGATTCCAGTATTTATCGATCAACGCCTTGTCTTGGACGGCCCGACCGACACCGGTGAGCGAGACGTAAACGTGATTGTCAGGATCGGCGAACGACACACAGACATCGTTATCGCTCTCAAGCTCGAACACTTTCTCCGACTCCAGATCAGTATAAAACCACAAGGTCCCATCATACTCATCCTGCACCAGCACCATCGGCCGCGACCGAAGCTCTTCACCGTGGCGCGTCGACAACATGCTGTAGTTGCCCCCGCTAAACCAGACACCACCTCATTCATTTGATGCCAGTTCCGCCCGGTATTCCCAGGGCGATTTCATTTTCAGTCCCTTGTGTGGGTGACTGCGGTTATAGTCCTCGATCCATTCCGGCAACTTCGCCATCACAGAGGCGGCGTCGGGAAGATCGTTCAGGTAAATATAGTCCCTTTTGAACGTCTTCACGAAGGCCTCAGCCATGCCGTTGCTCTGCGGGCTTCTCACAGGCGTAGTGCACACCACAAAGCCCAGAGAAGATGCGAACGCTCGCGTTTCTTTGGCAATGTAGCAGCTGCCATTGTCCGTCAGCCATTCCAGCGGGTGTGGAACATGCTCTGACTGGCCGAAGCGGTATTCCAGGCTTTCCAGCAACAGGTCCTGGACCATCTCAGCGGTGACTCCCCCGGTCGTCGCCACATAGCGCATCAGTTCCCGATCACAGCAGTCCAGGCTGAAGGCCACGCGAACCACCTCCTTATTCCAACAGCGGATCTCGAAGCCGTCTGAGCACCAACGGAGGTCCGGCTTCAACGTAATGACCTGGCCGTTGTGACAACGCTCCTGAGGCCGGCCCGTGTAACGGGGCAACAACAGCCCATCCTGCTTCATCAGCCGGTACACACGCTTGTGGTTCACTCGCTCATCGTTGGCTGCAAGCAACCGATTCAAGCGTGCCGTAATCCTTCGATAGCCATTGGCCGCACGGACTTCACACAGCTCTCTGATAACCGGCAAATGCCGGTCATCGTCCTGTTTTTTGTATCTGGGACATCTACCTTTCTGGCGGCCGTGAAGGCGATCCAGAAGGTTGGAGCGCGATACCTTCAGTACCTCCGCTACCCGCTTCAGAGGGTATCGTCCGGTGGCAGCAACGGCATGCGCGAGATCAACTTTTTTGACTGAGCCACCTCCAGAGCTTCCCGGAGTATTTCAGCTTCCATCGTCTTGCGGCCCAACATCCGCTCCAGGTCCCGAACCTTTTTGTTCAGGGCCTTCACCTCGGATGCACTGACAACCTCATCACCGGATTCAATCGCGGACATGCCACCGTCTTTCATCAGCTTCTTCCAACGGAACAACAGACTTGCTGATATACCATGACGTCGCGCTACAAGCGACACTGACATGCCTGGCCGCTCACACTCAGCAACCATGAATGCCTTCTCCTGTGCGGAATACCGGCGACGACGTTGCACTCCGGTTATGACTTCGATTCTCTCCACCTTGGACACTCCTTTGCACTAGGTCTATGCCTAGGCCTTTGCTTCTACCAAGGTGTCCGGTTTAAATGGGGGCTACTACACATGCCGGTTTTAATATCCTTGATGAGACTCCAGATTTTTTGCTTATGCTCTGGACTGGACATAGTTTTCCTCCAGGCAACGGCTGTAATTTAGCCAGTCACCGCTAATGTATTTAAGGCATCAGAACCTTTCTTACACCAGCGCGAACGACCCAATATCCGAACTGGTTTTCACTTTATCATAGTGACTCTGGAAGGCATGGTTGGCAGTCACCGGGGCATGAATACAAAAATGCTCAATGCAGCCCAGGCCATAGATAGAAAAGGATGCGTAGAATTCCATGAGAAAACCGATTCTCTATACCCTTGCAACGCTTTCTGTCCTGCTTGGCGCGGTTATTGGCTACCTTTGGCTGACGTTCGCCAGCCCTTTCGGTTATAACCCGAGGCCCGAATACCTGCCCGCCATTGATGAAAACGCCACCTACTCCGTATTCGTTTACGGCACCCTCGCCCAGTCCTGGGTGCGCTGGCTGGTGATGGGCCGCGCGGGGGAGGCTGAGCCTGCCAAACTGCCGGGTTTCAGTAGGGAAGCGCTGGACATCAAGCCAGACGCCGGGGCAGTCACCGAAGGCGAAGTCATCACGGTAAATGCCGACGAACTCAGAGCGCTGGATCGCTACGAGAGGCTGGGTGTCCGCTATGAACGAGTGGAACTCACGCTGCAAAGCGGTAAAACGGTCTGGGTCTACCGACTGATGGATCCACTCGTTCCGGGGATTTCAGAGGAAGTAATAGACGAAGCAAACGGAGACTAGCCGCCTTCCGTCAGGCATTCAGGCGCATGTCCCCGTTTCCATTTCCTCAATGATGGTGGCCACCCGGGCCGTGAGCGTGACCATGGGCCAGCTCTTCTGAAGTCGCGGCGCGCACGTCAATCACCTCAATATCAAAGGTCAGGGTTCTGCCCGCCATCGGGTGGTTGGTGTCGACATCAGCAAACTTATGGCCGACCTTGGCAACAACCACATGGCGTGGGCCCTGTTCGGTTTGCACCTGGGCGACCATGCCCGCCTTCCAACGTTTGGCACCCATTAAATGCTTGATCGGCACCCGCTGAATGGCGTCAGGCTTGCGGGGCCCATAGGCTTTATCGGGAGTGACGGTAACGCTAAACGTATCGCCGGCATCGCGACCTTCCAGAGCTTCTTCCAGCCCCTTGATAATGCCGCCGTGGCCATGCAGGTAGGCGTTCGGCTGTCCGCCATGGGAGTCTTCAACAACGTTGTCTTGTTCATCGCGCACGCTGTAATGGAACAGGACGACCTGGTTCTTTTCGATGGACATAGGGTTCTCTGTGGCGGTTAACGATATGACATTATAACCAGCGGCGGCGCTGACTTCAGTAGCTCCTGCGGTCAAACCTGTTGATGGCCCGGGGGAAAAATAGGAGTCTACACTTCCTATGCATCGCACCCACTTTCCCGCATGGACAGAGAAAACAGCATGAACAGCGCAGCCCCAGAGCTAACCGGCACACCGGATCCCGCTGGTAACGGACTCACCCGGGCGGAAGCCAGTGCACGCCTGGAGAAATTCGGCTACAACCAACTGCCCACCCCGCCCATGCCTGGCTTGGTGGAACTTTTTGCGCGGCAATTTCTCAGCCCTTTCATTTACATCCTCCTGATCGCTTCCGGGGTTTCATTTGCACTCGGCCAGACACCCAGTGGCGTTTTTATCCTGATCGTCCTGCTGATCAACGCGATTATCGGCACGGTCCAGGAGTTTTCGGCCCAGAAGGCGGCCGCCGCGCTGAAGCAAATGATGAAAGGGACCACACATGTGCTTCGGGATGGCCAGATAATAACCGTTGAAGTGGAAGAGATCGTTCCGGGCGATGTGGTTTTACTCTCCTCGGGCGACAAGGTGCCCGCTGATATTCAGTTACTCAGCGCCAGTAGCCTGGCGGTGGATGAGTCCATGCTGACGGGCGAATCCCTGGCAGTTGCAAAGAATGCCGGTGCAACAAGCGACGACAGCACACCGCTCACAGAACGCGTAGACCAATGCTTTGCGGGCAGCATCATCACCCACGGGCGCGGACGCGGCCGGGTGATAGCAACCGGCTCGGACACCCAGCTTGGCAAGATTGCCCAGGGCGTCACCGGCAAAACGTCTGCCGAACCACCCCTGATGATCCGGATCCGAAAGTTCACCTACCAGGTTGCTTTCGGCATTCTCGTGGCCATCGGCGCCCTAGCCTGCCTGATGATCCTGGATGGTGGCTATTCGATCGAAGACATGGTGCTCATGACCATCGGCCTGGCGGTCTCGGTAATTCCCGAAGGGCTTCCTGCCGCACTGACCGTAGCCTTGGCCATCGGCATGTCCCGGATGGCAAAGCGCAATGTAATCATCCGCAAACTTGTGGCGGTGGAAGCCCTCGGATCCTGCACCCTGATCTGCTCCGACAAGACCGGCACACTGACCGTCAACGAACTCACGATTCGCAAAGTGATGCTGCCTGATGGACGCCAATTCGATGTCACCGGCGAGGGCGTTGCCCCGGGCGGCGAGATCACAGGTCATGGCGGAGCCCAGGTGGATAGAGCAGGCCAGGATACGCTGCGGGAGCTCTGTGTCGCAGGCGTCCTCGCCAATGAGAGTCATCTGGACTATAGCGGCGGCGAGTGGGTTTCCCAGGGCGATATCGTCGACATCGCCTTCCTGGTTATGGCCAAAAAGCTGGGTATGTCCATCACTGATCTGCGAACCCGGCAAGAGCAAGTGGCCCTGATCCCGTATGAGTCGGAAAAGGCCTACAGCGGTGTGGTCAACCGCATTGGTGATCAAACCGTCATCTATGCCAAAGGCAGCCCGGAAAAAATGCTGGCCATGTGCCACCAGATGGCAACCACTAGCGGCTCCACAGCAATAGACAAACCCGCCCTCGAAAGCCAATTCACCGGGCTCGCGTCCCGGGGCTACCGGATCATCGCCCTGGCGAAGAAAACATCATCATCAGGTGACCATGAGATGGCCGATATGGTCTTTCTCGGCATGGTCGCCATGATCGACCCGCTCCGTCATGAAGCCTACGAAGCCATTGAAAAGTGCCGCACTGGCGGTATTGAGGTGGCTATGGTCACGGGCGACCATCCTGCTACTGCAAAATCGATCGCCCTGGAACTGGGCCTGTGTGACGCGGACGCTACGGTTGTCACAGGGCCCATGCTTGATGAAGCCAAAGCGGGGGGCCAGGCGGCGGTCGACCAGCTCATTCGCCAGGCCCGGGTTTTTGCCCGGATCGAACCCGCCAGGAAAGCCCAGATTGTGGACAGTTTCATGCGGGACCGGCACTTTGTCGCGGTCACCGGGGATGGCGTCAATGATGCGCCCGCCATGCGGCAGGCTCATGCGGGCATTGCCATGGGAAAGCGCGGCACGGATGTGGCGAAGGAAACGGCAGACCTCATCGTTACCGATGATAACTTTTCCTCCATTGTTGCCGGCATCGAGCAGGGACGGGTGGTTTACAACAATATCCGCAAGGTAATCGGGCTGCTGGTTGCCACCGGTTTTTCGGCAATCCTGCTTTTTTTCTTTTGTGTACTGGCCGGCCTGCCAATGCCCATGATCGCGGTGCAGCTACTCTGGCTCAATCTGGTTGCGAACGGCTTCCAGGACGTAGCACTGGCATTTGAACCGAAGGAAGGCGGCGAATTGTCTGTAAAGCCGCGCTCACCTCACGAGCCCGTATTCGACAAACACATCATTGAGCATGTCCTGGTGGTGGGATCATGGATGGGTCTCGTCGCGTTCCTCAATTTTCAGTGGACACTCGAACAGGGCCAAAGCATTGAGCAAGCCCGCAACCTGACGCTGATGCTGATGGTACTCTTCGGCAACATTCACGCGCTGAACAGCCGCTCGGAGTCCCGCTCCCTATTCAAAATCTCCCTGTTTCGCAACCCTTTCCTGATGCTGGCAGTTCCCCTCGCTCAGTTGGCACACATTGGTGCCATGTACACCCCGGGGCTGTCCGATGTCCTGCAGATTCAGCCCATCTCACTGGCCGAGTGGTTGCAATTGCTCGCATTGGCTATGAGCCTGCTCGCTGTGGAGGAGCTGCATAAGGTCCTGATCAGGCGGCGGGCACGCTGATCGAGAGGCGGGCACTGCACGATTCCAGATTAAATAGTTCAACGGAGTCACCTTATTTTTCGTTCGCCTTACGATAAGCACCTCGATAATCAAAGATCCGCTCCTGTACCTGCCAATAGTGCTTTTGCTTGCGGGCGATGACGAAATCCGGGGCCGATAACAGGGCCTGCATCTCAAACACCTCTTCCGCCCTGCTGAAGGTTTTTGGAGCCTGGCCATTGGCGAAACGACGCCCGAACAGTTTGTTGAACACGGTGCGCTGCCCAGGCTTGCTGAAATCAAACGATTCGCTGAGTTCCTCGCCATCCTCATCGTGATAGGTGATCTTCAGTTTGCTGCCATCTACACCTAGCGTGATCCCGGCGCAACGGATCACCATTGAATCCTTGAGTTTCAGCGCATCTCTGAGCTGATCATCCGGATCGATGATGGCTTTGTGGCAGTACCCGCAGTTGCGCCCCGCAATATCATTCTCGCCACCACAGTGTGGGCACTCCTTGAAACGGAAACGGTAATCGCACTGTGGCGGACGCCCATTCTGCGCTGACGGTTCAATCCTTTCCGCAGGCTCCAGCAATCCCTGACAACGACGGCCGAAGTGCTCGATCACACGGCCGTCTTCGTCTGTCTTGCCCCAAAAGATATTGGCAAACCCACAGCCCGGGCAGAACACCTGCACCGGCTCACTGTCGGGGTTCGGTTTTGGCTCCCCCACTTCGGGATGATGCAGATTCACATGGTTGCCGGCGTAATCGATCACCAGGCAATCCTGTTTACCCTCGTCGAGACGAAGCCCGCGGCCTACTATCTGCTGATACAGGCTTACCGACTGTGTGGGGCGAAGAATGGCAATAAAGTCCACATGGGGCGCATCAAAGCCCGTGGTGAGCACGGAAACGTTCACCAGATATTTCAACTGCCGCTGCTTGAAGCGCTGAATCAGAATGTCCCGATCCTTCAGATCGGTGGCGCCGGTTATCAGGGCAGTTTCGTGTTCTGGCAGGTAGCCGGCGACTTCCCGCGCATGCTCCACGGTGGCCGCAAAGATCATCACGCCCTGACGCTCAGAAGCCAAATCCACAACCTGCTCAATGATCGCCCGGGTCACGCGCTTGTGTTTGCTCAGCAGCTGGTTAACGTCCCTCTCGGCGTATTCGCCAAAGCGGTCCTGGGGCAGCGCAGAGAAATCGTATTGCGCCACTGCCGCGTTCACCAGCTCCGGCCGGGTGAGATACCCCCGGTTTATCATGTAACTCAGCGGCAGCTCGTAAATGCAGTGCTGAAAGGGCTTATCATCCTCACCCCGGACAAAGCCCCGGTAGTGATAGCGATAGATCCAGCCCATGGCCAAACGGTAGGGGGTGGCGGTGAGCCCGAGCACTTTCAGGGCATCGTTCTGCTCGCGCAGCAGCTCAATGATTCGTTGATACTGACTGGTTTCTTCCACGCTAACCCGATGGCATTCATCGATAATGACCAGCGAGTATTCATCCCGAAACTGACCCAGATTCGCCGAGACCGACTGCACACTGGCAAAGGTCACCTGGTGATGGCTTTCCTTCCGCTTCAGCCCGGCGGAGAAAATTCCGCCGGTCAACCCGTAACTCTGGTATTTGGCGTAATTCTGCTCCACCAGCTCCTTTACGTGGGTCATTACCAGGATCTTCCGCTTCGCAAGGCGTGCCAACTCGGCAATGACAAGGCTTTTGCCCGCGCCGGTGGGCAGCACGATAAGGGCAGACTCATCCGACTTTCGGAAATGGTTCAGAGTGGCCTCGACCGCTTCCTGCTGGTAGGGCCGCAGTTTCAAAGGTGCGTTCATTTTGGAGGGCTTAATGGTTCTCAGGGTGACGAGGCAGCCATACTAGCAAATAACGAAGCCGTTACCCGTCAACCCGAGAGTGTGTCCCGGTTTTTGCCGTTCATTTATAAACGCTCATGTGCACAACCCTCCTGAATGCTATCTTTGAATTGAGGAAGTAGAGGCGTTTGAACTGACAGATACCCTGTGTTCTCCTCCAGGTCCGTTACCACAGATCAGCAACCTGACTGGATTAAAAGGAAACAGTCAGGCCTCCGTTTTCCAGCATAAGGAGATATTGCATGAGCAATTATATGTCGATATTGGGCGCCGCCGGGATTGCCGGCATAGCCATCGCTGTCGCCGGTTGTGCCGGTTCCGTGGAGCCACCCACCTCACAAAAACGAGCCGCCGAGTCGTCCGTTCAACAAGCGGTGTCATCCGACGCAAGAAACTTTGAGCCAGTGCTCCTGAACCAGGCCCAGAACAAGCTTGCCGATGCCGAAGAGCTGATAGACGATGAAATGAGCGAGGAGAATTATCAGACAGCACTGCACCTTTTGGAACAAGCATCAGTAGATGCTCAGCTAGCCGGGGCGCGTGCCGAAACTGCGAAAGCCAAGCAGGCCGTGGAAGAGATCAACAGGAACATCGAGTCTCTTCGCCAACGCATGAATGGAAGCCAGTAAAGGCGCCAGCTCAAACAGGAGATTGATATGAACAAGCGATACATGACTTTGAGCATGCTAGTCAGCTTTTCCATCTTCTTAGCGGGATGTGCCAGTACGCCTAAGGACAATCAGATGGTCGACGAAGCAAAGGCGGCCTATGAAGAAATTCGAACTGATCCAGACGTGGCCCGCAGTGGCGACCGCCAGTTAAGAAGCGCGAGAGATCAGCTCGCCCGCGCTGAGCGGCTACTGGAAGAAGGTGCCAGCACCGAGGAAATCGAGCATGCGGCCTACCTCGCCAACCGCCATGCCGAGATTGCCCGGGAACAGGCCGAACGTGCCAAACTGCAGCAAGAGATAAACTCCGCCGAAGAACGGCGCAAGGAATTGGAGTTGCAGGCACGCTCTGCAGAAGCTCAAGCGGCCCAGCAGGAAGCCGCCGAACTGCGCCGGCAGATGGAAGCCATGCAGGCTGAGCAGACAGACCGTGGCATGGTACTTACCCTGGGAGACGTTCTGTTCGACCTTAATCGTGCTGAACTGAAGCCGGCCGGCGAAACGACAGTAGGTCGCCTTGCTGACTTCATGGCTGAATATGAAAACCGTCGCGTGCGCGTGGAAGGATACACCGACAGCACCGGGGCGGAATCTTACAACCAACAACTGTCAGAGCGTCGAGCTGAGGCTGTAAGAGAGGCCCTGATGGAAAGAGGTATTAATCGCGCTCGGATCGAAGTGCAGGGATTCGGCGAACAATACCCGGTTGCGACGAACGAAACTTCAGCGGGGCGCCAACAAAATAGGCGGGTCGAGATAGTGATTTCCGATGCGGACGGTAATATCCAAGCGCGTTAGGAAGCGAATGCACACCGGGACAGATTTATTGCCAAGTAAACAGATCTGTCCCGGTTTTTCGAAACAAATGAAAACTTTGCTATGCAGGGCCTATTAATTAGCGTACTGTCTACCTCGTTGGAAAGATTTAGCAAAGCATTTCACGAATAAGACCTCTTGTGTTGTCACACCTTTTGTCCTGTTTTTGATCCTGCACGTTTTTTTGTTTCCCGCATATCGCTGATCAAAGATCACAACGATCATTTGACGGCACCTTATTGATTGAATTCAGGAAAGCTATTTATGTCTACAGTTACCGGCAACGTTAAGTTCTTCAACGAAGCAAAAGGTTTTGGTTTTATCACTCGTGAAGGCGGCGCAGACGTCTTTGTTCATTACAGCAATATTCAGGGTGCCGGTTTCAAAACTCTGGCCGAAGGCCAGGAAGTTGAGTTCACCGTGACTCAGGGCCAGAAAGGCCCGCAGGCAGAGAACGTTATTGGCCTGTAAATAACAGCCAATACGTAATCAAAAAAGGCAGCCCGAGGGCTGCCTTTTTTATTGAAACCAGAAGCGATTTACCGCCCCGTTTTTCATTGGTTAATAGCGCCGCAACAAATTCCGATAAAGCCGATTATTCCAGTCCTGGACAATAATCTGGGATCTGAACAGTTGCCACAACTCCCAGGAATAAACGATTGCGAGCAGGATAACACCGGGCAAGACCAAACCAGCGACAAAACACCCGATAGCAACAAGCAAAGCGCCAATATCCATCAGCCCCCATTGCCAGCGCCCCAGATAAAAATGGTGCAATCCGGTGACAAAAAACCAGTTCAGTGCAGCGTAGGTATCCGGATCCTTGACCGCTTTACCGGCCTTCCGGTAGAAATCTGCCCGCTGCTCTTCTGAAAGCTCTCGAATCGCCTTTCTGAGGGCCTCTTCCTCGGCATCAACCTCTTCTTGTCTCAACATGCCCGATATCCCACGTGACCGGCTCAATGCATTTACAGATCGCGTCCGGCCTGTTGCACCTGCGAAGACGGTGAAACGTTAACACCACTCCCTTGCGAAGACCGAACCGGCGGATAGCCTCCTCAGAATAAGCGGAGCAACTCGGCTCAAAGTTGCAGTCGATGCCAAACCATCGGGTACCACCGCCTGTTCGACGATAAAACCCGATGGCCTTCAGCGCCAAAGCCTGCAGCACCCGTTAGCGCCCCAAAGTCACAATCACGGATTCACGCTGCCAAAACAGCCAGAAGCGCTTCATCTCCAGAACCTGGAATACCACCTGCCAACCTTCAGAGGCATACCGATTCAATTCCGCTTCAATTTTTTTCAAAGGCAGGCCGGAGGAGCCGAGCAGCAACGTGCCACAACCTCCTTCTGAAATATGGACCATCTTGTATTCGGTAAAACGTTGAGCCGTCATTCCATTTCCTTATGTTTAAAAATTTGTCCCTGATTTTAGGGACTTGAAAGCCTATCCCAAATTTACAGCACGATAAACCTTACAGTTCACGGCTGGGATTTCTCAACGTACATATCTGAAATTGCCGAGCACACCGTGAGTAATAGACGAGAAACTGGATTACGATGAGACGAGAGAGGGCTATTCTTAGAGAAGCGGCGGCAAGGCTCTGTGATGAAAACTCGAATCCGAAGGGAAGACAAACATGAACAGACAGCTGGCATTCATCACCTTCGCACTACTCTTTACCGCCAGCGCATGGGCCTCCGAACCGGCCGTCTACACCGGCCTTCTGAGCAATACCGGGGCGGGCGGTTATGACACCGTCAGTTACTTCGAAACGGCAAAACCAACCAAAGGCTCGCGCGAGTACACCACAGAGCACCTGGGCGTAACCTGGCGATTCGCGAACGCAGAAAACCTGGCTCGTTTCGAGGCCAATCCTGAAGGCTACTTACCTACCTATGGCGGCTACTGCGCCTGGGCCGTCGCCCAGGGCTACCTCGCCAAAGGCGACCCTCAACACTGGGCCATCCGCGATGGTCGTCTGTATCTGAACTACAATGAGTCTGTTCAGGATCGATGGCTGAAGGACACCGAGGGATTCATTCGGCAGGCAGACATGAACTGGCCAAAGGTTCTGGAATGACGAAAAGAATTCGTCTCGGTTTAATCTCAAACACATCAGGGTTGGCCGCCTGCCAGCGGCCTGACCCGACGCAAATACCGTACTAGTCAGTCACTACTTTAAACCGGGAACGGGCTGTCTTATGGAATACGAACACGCAATCGTGAAATTTGAAGGTGACGTTGCCATCCTGCTTTACAACGGCTGTGGCGTGACGATCGCAGAGGGCACTAAACATGAGGACCGTGAGCACTACTGCACCATGTGCATGAGCGGCAATTGCAAAGCAAAATTCAAAAAAGGAAACTGAAAACACCGCGTCAAAGCGGTTTCAGCGGGCAATCAGGTGTCATCGGCAATGAATGATACAACCGACGATAAACCAGCATCAGCGCCACCGCCCGCAAAGAAGGGCTTCAGTGGCCTGCATGTCTTTGGCATTGTCCTGCTTACCATCGTCGCCACTGTCGGCATTGGTTATTGGTGGTTAAGCCACTATCTGTTCCCAGAGAACTTCGAGCCCGTAACCCTGAATGCCAGTGAACAGGATTCACTCAACAACAAGCTGAATACGCTAGGCATTGATACTCAGGGCGGCGAATCTGGCGGCACGTTGCAGCCGGAGCCATACAGTGAGGCAGGCGCCAGCCGGGAGGTACGCTTCAGCGAGCGGGAACTCAACGGTATGCTGGCCAATAACACCGATCTGGCTCAAAAGCTTGCCGTTGATCTTTCGGACAATCTTCTGAGCGCACTGCTTCTCGTGCCTCTTGAAGAAGACTTCCCCGTACTCGGAGGCAGAACCCTACGAGTAAATGCCGGAGTAGAACTCTCCTTTGCCAACGGTCGCCCCCTGGTCAAGTTAAGGGGTGTTAGCCTGATGGGCGTCCCCATCCCGAATGCCTGGCTGGGCAACCTCAAGAACGTGGACCTGGTCGACGAGTTCGGCGCCAACCCGGGATTCTGGCAATCCTTTGCAGCCGGCGTGGATTATATCCAGGTCGAAGATGGGCGGTTGCTCGTTCGGCTCAAGGAATAGCGTCTGACGCGTTTCGTGACCAACCCAGAAGCCTACAGCCCCGTCTGGAGAGGTTGGTGTGCTGCAAACCGTAAAAACCGGGAAAATTGTCTTGCCGGCATGCCCCTATTCACTTCTGTGTCATAAGTCCATAAGGCCGCTCCAGCGCAGAACGTACATCGCCAACAGAAAACACCCTGGCAAATTCGGAGAATCGCTGCCCTTCAAACCACAGCTGGACAACAGGCAGAGAAAAAATACCCTGAGCCGCACACAACGGGCCGGCGGCTTCCTGGCAATCGATGTAAGCGGTGACCAGCTTCGGGAATTCCTCGTTGGCAAGCGTCTCCAGCCGGGGCTTTATGGCCTGACAGACGCCACAGGTTGCTCCACCATAAAGAAGCAGCACCGCAGGGCTGGACCGAAGCAATTCTGATAAAGCCTCTTCTGAGCAGACGTTTTGCATAACTAAATCCTGATAAGCATGGCCGGTTTAATCTCCAGCGCTAGGCGAAGAGAATAAAAACAAACCTGTTCTGGTTTTCCCTATATCCCCGTTCCCGCAAGCATGCTAAAAGATCGCTCCCGGCAGTAGCCTGGGTATTCTCTCCATCAGGATATCAGCATGTCAGATAAATTTTTCTTCAAGGGTCGGCAGGACGCACGCCAGCACCACACCGCTTACGGCGGCTTTCAGACCAATGCCAGCCAGAAGAGTGGCAGCAAGAAATACCCGCTAACGCTGGTAGTTACCAGTGAAGCGCGCAAGCAGGAAGTTGAGGCACAGGTGGCCAGTGCGAAGCTGCACGCGACTATTTCAGTTGATACCCGCGAGGGCGCCGTTGAATCCATCAACGAACTCACCGCTATCCTGAATAAAGGGAGCACGGTCACCACGGCAAAATCACCCTCCCGCAACGACGCCTGCAACTGTGGTAGCGGACTCAAATTCAAGAAGTGCTGCGGCTGAACGCAGCCGAGGTATAGAAGGAAATGGCTATGATTGTTTGTGGTGTTGAGCTGACTGGCAGCGATGCAGTGATGTGTTTGCTGAATATGGACAGGGGGCAGTTCAACCTGCCGGGGTGCTAGGTGCGCAAGCTGTCACTGCCAAAAAACCATAGCCGTGAAGATCTGCAGCGGCTATTCAACTGATCAGTGGTTTTGAGTTGACGGTGACCCTGCTGCCCCTGGCGCTGATCAAGTCCACCCTGGCATCCAACCCGCTGCCCATTGCGTTTTCCGAGACGGGGTTGAAGGCCTTTCAGGAAACGGCTTTTACCGCCGCCTATGTAGGTCAGCTGCAAGGTCGTTAAGCCTGAAAAGTGAACATCAACACCACACCAAGCCCGTAGAGCACCATAATTGCAAGGCTCTCCGCACCGATTCGTCCAACGCCATAGCGTTCCCGGCGTATCAGTCCCATGATCAGGATGGCCGCCATCAACAGGGTCAGTGCGACCCAACGTTCCGAATCGGCGGTCATCGTATGGTAGATCGAGCCGTCCTGGTAGGCGACGTCCGAAGCGGCCATGAAAAGCGTATCGAAGGCATTGCCGCCGATGATCCCGGCCACCGCGAGCGTAAGCGCACCCCGCCTTACCGCGGCAACGGACGTTACCAGCTCCGGAATGGACGTACTGATCGCCGTCAGAAGAACACCGACGATTGTCTGGCTCAATCCGGCTTCCGAGCTTATTGTCGTGGCAGCGGGTTCCAGTACCAGCCCGGCCACGCCGAGCATTGCCATAAGCACCACAAACTCTGTCCAGAGGCGGCTCATTGGTGGCAAACGGCTCGTGCTTTCCGGCTCGTCCTGCCGCGTATCACCGGTAATGGAAGGGCGCCACATGGGGTTGTCGCCGGCACTCTGAATGAGTCGGGTGCCGTAGAAATAGAAGCCAAGCAGTACCGGGGTCACCGGGTGGATGTTCCAGATGGTGACATCCGGCAAGTTGGGCGCCAAAAGGATCAGCGCCAGGAGCGCGATCAGCAGTCCGTTCTGCATCATGTTCGGGGCTGAGGCAGCCGCGTGTTCCAGGTTCGCACGCCGGTAGACCATGTCGGCAATGGCCAGGAAAAAGGTCTGTACCGCGATGCCACCCAGGGCATTACTGACAGCCAGCTCCGGGTGCCCCCGGTAAGCGGCTGTTACTGAGAGCACAGCGCCACTCAAGGAGGTCGCTGCCCCCAAAAGCACGGCACCAGCGGCCGCCTCACCCAGCCCGGTCCGGTCGGCGAGCTGGTCGACCACTCGGGTGATGCGTGTCCCGGCAATAGTAATCACCAGGGCACAAATACTGAAAATAACGACGCTCTGAAAGAGCGTCCAGCTATCCGGGTCCAGGATCGGCACCCTCGTCCTCCCGTATGTTAGATGCGTGGCCATGCAGGTAAGCGTTACCATAGTGAACCAAGACCACCTGATTCGACGACAAAATGCAGGCTTGCCATGAACCCGAACACTAGATCTGCCCCGGTTCCTACAAAGCCTGTTCGGAAAGGTCTACACCCGAGGAATCTGCACAACCAGGGCTATGACTTCCCGGCTCTCGTAAAAAGCCACCCGGCACTGGCCCCCCATGTGAATCCGAACGCCCATGGCGACCTTTCCATCGATTTCGCAGACCCATTGGCAGTAAAAACTCTCAACGCCGCGTTATTGAACCGATACTACAACATTGTCGATTGGGATATTCCAGAGGGTGCCCTTTGCCCTCCAATCCCGGGCAGAGCCGACTATATCCATCACGTGGCGGATCTATTCAGACTTGGGACCGGGCCTGGAACCAGCCCTGAGCTTGAACAGCCCAACATCAAACTGCTCGATATAGGGACGGGGGCAAATGGAATTTACCCGCTACTGGCCTGCCAGATTTACGGCTGGCAGTGTGTCGGTAGTGATATTAATCCCGAGTCGCTCGAGAACGTAGCCACAATCATCGCCAACAACCCCACGCTCAAAGACCGCTTTGCGCTGCGCACGCAGCCCGATAAAAACCACATGTTTGAAGGGATCGTACAAGCTGGGGAGTTCTTTGACGTCAGCGTATGCAACCCACCCTTCCATGCCTCGCTCGATGAAGCGATTAAAGGTAGCCGGCTTAAACTCAATAACCTTGCTCGTAGCCGCGGTGAACAAAAAGCAAAAACCAAATCCCCCACTCTGAATTTTGGCGGGCTGAGAGCAGAGCTTTGGTGTAAGGGGGGTGAACAGCTGTTTCTGAAAAAGCTGATAAGAGAAAGCCAGGCCTATTCAACTCAATGCCGCTGGTTTACCAGTCTGGTTTCAAAAGCCGACAATGTTAAGCCTGCAAAGAAATTGATTCGTAAACTCGGTGCCGTTGATATCCGGGAATCGAGATGACGCAGGGAAACAAGATTACAAGGGTACTGGCCTGGACATTCATCTGAGCCAGTCCCGGGTTGCCGTTACCGAATACCAGGGGTGGTCGCCTATCAAGAGTCTGACCCGACCCGAGCCGCGTACTATGATGTCAATGCGCGAAAATCTGGTACGAACGGTACTTACATTAACGTTTGATAGCTCAGTCGAAAGGAGTGTGAGAGAAGGGTCGGCACACGCCGACAAGCTATCCCACCCCACCTCGAAGGATGGGGTTCTCGCGAACCATCTTATGGATTACGAACACGCCATTGTGAAATTTGAAGGAGACGTTGCCATCCTGCTCTGTAACGGCTGCGGCATCACGATCGCAGAGGGCACAAAACACGAGGACCGTGAGCACTACTGCACGATGTGCATGAGCGGCAATTGCAAAGCTAAATTCAAAAAAGGGGAATAGACTAGTCCCGGTTTTCCACAGGGGCAGTTCAATCTGCCCGAGTGCAACGTGCGCAAACTGTCACTGCCTAAAAACCATAGCCGTGAAGACCTGCAGAAATTCCAGGCGGCCTTCACCACCGCCTATGTAGGGCAGCTGCAAGGCCGATGACTCTGAGCACTACCCATCGACGTGAAGAAGCCGAGCCGGACCTCACAGCCCGAAAGGATAGGTGTCGGGCACTCCGCGCAAAGTTCCGGTCGCCAAGGGCGTGACCGCCTCAGTGCGGTCAAACCAGATGTATTCGTCGAATTGCCCGGCCAGCTGTGCCAGGAAGTAATGGCTCTGGCGCTCGGTTTCCGGGCGGTAGATCACCCCGATCGCCCGTTCGAGTCGCCTGTCGTGCAGCCGCGTATTCAACGTATCAGAAGCCAGGTGTCGCAGTGGCAATCTGAACGCCGGGAGCCCGGTTTCATGGCACAGTCGCTCCCAGCTACCGGTGAGCGAGGGCTGAACCTGCTTGATCTCCATCGGATCGCCCCAGTCTGACGCTGCGGCCACTGTGCCGGCGTCGGTGCCAAAGCCGATCAGATAGGATTGGTCGCCGTATTTATCCCGACACAGCTCCCCCACATTAAACTGCCCGCGAACAAGCATATCGGTCGCGCGGGCGTTACCGACGTGAGAGTTATGCTCCCAGACCACCACCTTGCTGTTCTCACCGCCATAGGCTAACAGTGCCTCAAGCGTGTCGAACATGTGTTGGTCACGCAAATTCCAGGAATCGCTGTATCCACTGTACATGTTGCGGTAATAACGCTCGGCATTGGCAACAAGCCGAGCATTCTGGACCGCGTCCATAAAACGGGATCCATCTTGTTCCGTGTATTTCAGGCGTTTATTGAGCAGGTCGGTGAGCATGTTCACCACATCCTCTTCACACTCACGGTGGCGCCCGGTCAGTGTGGCCCGGCCATAGGTCATCGGGTCCGACTGAAACGGCGCCAGGCAACTGTATCGCTCGCGCGCAATGGCTGCCGTCTCCTGGTCCACGTCTTCGAGGTAGCCGAGCACGGCGTCGATGGAGGTAAACAGACTGTATAAATCCAGTCCGTAAAAGCCCACGCGCCTCTCCCGATCATTGATACCGGCGTTGTGTTCCCGGAGCCAATCCACAAATTCGCGGACCTCCTCGTTACGCCACATCCAGGTAGGAAATCGGGTGAACGCCGTCCATTCAGCGGGCGGTGTCTTCATGTGACGAACGTAGTGGTCAATCCGCGCTGCATCAGGCCAGTCGGCCTCAACCGCTACAAAACCAAAGTTTTTCTGCTCGATCAGCGCCTGCGTTATCCGGGCCCGATACCGGTAAAATTCCGACGTGCCATGGGAGGCTTCGCCAATCAGAACGATGCGGGCGTCGCCGACCCGTTCGAGTAACCGGTCCATATTGTCTGACTCGACATCCTCTATGGGTTCAGCAACCCGTGCGATCAGCTCGCTGGTAGACGTGTCCTGCATAACAGCGCTCCTTTCTTTTGCTGCCAGCCAGTCTCACCCGCCCTCAACCATCATCGGCACAAACCGGACCAGTGACAGCGGCTTTTCACGAAACATTGAGAGTGGAAATACCGTCGACCTCAGTCACCGTTTTGGCATCCGCTCGCTCAATGATTTTCAGGAGGGTGGACTGAATCGTTTCATCTTCCCGGGCGTCACCGCCGCTGACAAACGTTTGCTTCTGGGGATCCGCGCCCTCTTCCTCAGTGTATGAAACAACGACCTCCGTGGCTGAATCAGGCGTTTTACCAGAGCTCGCTTTACCAAAGTACTCTAGCGAAACCAACGGATAGCCGTGAAAGCCCTTCTTAACCTGCTTTGCAATACGCTTTTTTGCTTTATCTACATGCATGATAGGGGCCTGTCGCTGCGATTGTTATCTGGGCCCAAATCAGCACCCAGTCGAAACCATTCGCCAATTCTACGCCCCTAAATCCTTCAAAAAATAGATCTCTCCCGGTTTTTCAGTGGCGGACTAAAATTCAAGAAATGCTGCGGTTGACTGGAATGAAGAAGGCAGTTCAAAAAAACAAGAACCTCAAAGTTGACACAGTTCAAGGTTCCCTCAAGGATGGTTGTTATGGCCAGAGCTAAAAATGACATCGAAAACCAGAGCAACCGTGCGCCAGAAAACCTTGTAAAGGACTTTGACGACGCCGTCAGCCGCCTTGCTGAAGTCAATGCCGTGGAGGGCGTTTCACCCGTATTCGAAGTAATTGATGCGGCAAAGCCCCTGGTGCTCAGCTTCGGAGGCCTAGAGGCAATTTACGAACGCGTACCGGCCATCGAATCGGCCGGACTCTTCGGTGGCAGCGATTGGGACTTTCCCCAGACACTCGTGCCCTCCCTGGCTGCACGCACCGTTCGACACGGTGAGCCAACCGAAACACTGGTCGAATGCCTGAGCCAGATTCGCCTGTTGGCGGTTGCCAAAGGCGACTACATACACGCCTCAATCTCGGCAGAACATGCCCATCATTTCCTCGCCCAGGTGATGGCGATGAACCTTGATCTGGTGGTCAGTGACGACCTGCAGGAGAGCGACAGGCTGCGGCCCGATCGACTCGGCCATGCCGTT
This sequence comes from Marinobacter sp. es.048, assembly GCF_900188435.1. Taxonomy (NCBI): domain Bacteria; kingdom Pseudomonadati; phylum Pseudomonadota; class Gammaproteobacteria; order Pseudomonadales; family Marinobacteraceae; genus Marinobacter; species Marinobacter sp. es.048. The sequence continues at coordinate 1,456,066 of NZ_FYFA01000001.1, read as the reverse complement.
CAGAACCTGTATCACTACCTGCTTCAGCACCTGGGCTATGAAAACCTGTTAGAACACCTGGTAGCCGAAGTCTGGCGAATTCTGGAGCAGCGCCCGGTGCAGGTTGAGGGCGTTAAACACATGGTGACCCAGATCGCCGTCTGCCTGGAAAAACCGGACGCCCTGGGCGGCGAAGTCAGCGACGACGCACTGCAACTGATCAACGCCCTGTTCAGCCCCACCGAAGGTTGCCGTGAAGACCCCGGCTTTGAGGTCTATTCTGAACGACTGGCGGAAATGGACGACGCCACCCTGATGCGAGAGGCCATCGCCTTTGCCCAGGCCATGCACAACACCGGCCTGGTGTCAGCCTACATGCCGGTGTTCATTCGGTACCTTCGTGATCGCTGGAATGCCCTGATTCCCACAGCCCTCGGGCTGAGTTACACCGGTGCCGATGCGTTTCACTGCTACCCCGCGCTGATACACCGCCTGATTGACGACGCCGTATTTCCCGAAACCAGCCAGTGTACCTATGGCCTGGCGATGATGCTGGAACGGGGCATTCTCTACTCGCCCCCGGTGGCGCCATCCCTGTGGCGCCAGATACGCATGACGCTCTGCGACGCCGCAGCCGAGAAAGTCGCGACCGTCTTCGGCAGTGGTCGCTCACCCGAATGCTTTTTACTCGCCGACGTACTGAACGTACTGGGACTGCCACTGGGCGTCGGCCAGGGCAACTACCCTACCTGCCAGTCTACCCGAGCGCTGTCCATGTGGGCCTACAACATGCCTGCGGAATTACTGCGCATCCTTGCCTGGGCGGCACGGGACGATGAAATCATCATGCGTTTCGAGGGCAACAGCATTTCTTCACGGGAGCTTGGTGCAGGACTGGCAAGCGAGCCATCCGTTGATGTCGATGCCGTATCCCTGCTGACTGTGCCGCATCTGGACCGCATCTATTTTGAAATGGGGCGGCGCAGCGTTAGCCGAGGGGAAGACCCTCACAAATGGGTCAACGCCGAATTTCACGGCGACCACGTCGGCCATGGATTTCGCATCGCCGTGGACGTCTTTACCGGCGGCCTGAAAGACTTCGAAGGGTTTGTCCGGGATTTCTACGCCGCCTATGACCCTTTCTATAACGGCAACATTCCCGTGATCAATCCACAGCCGGCCGGCATTGCAGTAACCGACAGCGCCACACGTTTTCTTGGCTGGCACGCCATCACCATTCAACGGCTCGCAATGGATAAAGAAAAGACCATGCGCGTCTACTTTTTCAACCCCAACAACGACAGCGGGCAGAACTGGGGCCAGGGAGTTATCACCTCCACCCACGGCCACGGCGAGCTGTTCGGCGAAGCCTCCCTGCCCGTCGCCGAATTCGTCTCCCGACTGTATGTGTTCCACTACGACCCGATCGAAAAAGGCGATCCGGGTGATGTCCCGGCCGATGAGGTTAACCGGGCCATGGAACTGGCCCGAGGCAGCTGGGCTTCAGCGCGATAGTCAGCGTCTCCTCACGTTACAATCTCTACTAGATGGGCGCTCGTGAATTGGCCATGCTGATCGATGTGTCCGCCAAAGAACGCGAGAGGGACAGAAAATAGATCTGTCCCGGTTCTTAGCGCAACACAAAAACCAGCAGGATCAGGACCAAGGTAATATTCAGCCCCCAGATGACCAAAGAAAGCCGCCGCCGCTGAGTCAGCCGCTGGATTGGATTAGTCATAGCTGAACCGCTCCGAGAGAATCCGGTGAGCGGGTGTACCCCGCTTGATCAGGTGATCTTCAACAACATCCATCATGACCGCCGGCCCGCACATTACAAACACCCAGTCACGGAACTCCTGCTCTGAAAAGACACGATCCATCAGCGCTCCATCAATGAAGCCGGTCTCTCCCTGCCAGTCCTCTGGCGGCTCTGACAGCACATAGACCACGCCCTCATCACCCAACTCTTCATGATAGGCGATCTGCTCGGCGATCCGGTTGCCGTAGACCACCTTCACCTTGCGCGAATCGCCGGTCAGGCGCATTTGCCGGAGTATGCCCAGCAGCGGCGCGAGGCCAACGCCACCGGCGATGAGCGCGACCCCGGTTTCCTCGCGACCATCGACCGTAAGGTTGCCATAAGGGCCATCCAGATAGGCGACGGTGTCAGGCTTTATCTCGCCAATAGTATGGGTGAAGTCGCCAAGCTCCTTGATCATGAAGGAGACGTTCGGCCCGGCCGCCGGTGCTGCGGAAATGGAGAAAGGATTTTCCTTCATCGAGAAGGGGCTATGCCCCACATTCAGCCAGGCGAACTGCCCGGCCTGGTAATCCAGACCACGGTGACCGTTGGGGGTCACGGTCACTTCCCATTGCTTTGGCGTCAACCGGACGACGGACGTCACGCGCCAGGGGCGAGCCTTCTGCAGCCAGGGAACCACCAGGTACACCATCAGCAGTGACCCAACCGCCACACCCGTCATGACCAACCACACCCAGGTCATCACCGGCTGTGACCCATACCGCCCGGCATACACGGTATGGTGCAACAGAAGTACCGCGATCAGCAGCGCGCCGAGCCCGTGTAACAGGCGCCATGTTTCGTATCGGTAGCCCAGCTGGGTGCGCCCGATGGCCATGACAACAAGGCCGGTAAGCAGTAGCCAGGCGACAATGCCTGTCGCCAAATCGGAAAAATCCGTCGTGAGCGTCAACTGGCGCGTGGGGTCCCATGGGCGCTGCCCTCCTGTCGGCGTCCCCTGGTAAAGAAACGGGTGCAGCAGAGCAAAAGCCAGGGCCGTGCGAGCCATGACCTGGTGAAACCGCATGGTTACATCCATGCCGACGTCATTTGAAATGGCCCTGAAACGTCCGGACAGGATGAATTCCACGAGGATCATCGAGAAGGCAAGAATGCCAAGGCCGGAGGCCAGTTCCTGGTGGAACTGGCGTGGCGCGCCTCCGGTCCAGGCGGACAGGAGCAACGGTAGGGTGACAGCGGCAAGGTAAGCAACGATCAGAAGGAGCGGTTTCATCTGGCTAGTCTGTTTCCCTTCCTTTGATCATGCAAGATACCCCTAATGATAGCCAATACTGTCAACTTGTGGAGCCCCCGAGCTCCTCCGAAAATAAAACTGTCCCGCTTTCCGCAATGCATGAGCGGCAATTGCAAAGTGAAATTCAAAAAGAGAACCTAGACAAAACAGTTCGCTGTGCCTGAGGGCGAGACCAATCAAAGCACAATGGTTACCTCCAACTCATCGCCTAAGGAGTTTTGTAAAGCCCATGCCCGAATCGACCCCACTTCAAACCCTGCTGGACACACTTCCCCAATGCGGCCGCGTTGAGTGGATTGGAATCCGCCCTGCACGCGGTGAGCCCATGCAAGTGCTCGAGAGGGTGATGGTCACCCCGGGCAAAGGGCTGGACGGAGATCGATTCAAGGGCCGCGACACCAGCAAACGGCAGGTGACCCTGATCCAGAAAGAACACCTGCATGCCATTGCCTCGTGCCTGGTCCGGGATGCTATTGAACCCGAGGTTTTCCGGCGCAACATCGTCGTCTCTGGCCTGAACCTGCTGGCCCTGAAAGGCAAAAGGTTCCAGATCGGTGGTGTGGTGCTGGAATACACGGGCCTGTGCCACCCCTGCAGCAAGATGGAGACTGCCCTCGGGCCGGGTGGGTACAACGCGATGCGTGGGCATGGAGGCATTACGACGCGGGTGGTTGAAGGGGGCGAGCTGGCTCCTGGTGACAAAGTGCAGGCATTGCTATAACCCCAGCCCTGAGTCATCAGCGCGCCTGGCCATCGTGACCGGGAACCAGCAAAACGTTCACGCCCCGCCCGGTAATTGCCTCGGCGGCGGCCTCTGTGCATGGTTATGACGAACGCTTTCAGAAAATAGGCCTATTCCGATTCTGAGCGGTCACGACCGGCCAGTCATAAGCCATAACAACAAGCCAGCAACCCCGAAAAGAAGCACTGCAAAATGGACAGCCAGGTTCTTCCGGATATCTGGGGCGGGCTTAGCGGTGAAACTGAAATAATCCTCACCAAACAGCCCAACACCGCAGCGCTCACAGTAGTTTTTCGAGTAAGAAACCCTGAGCTCAGATGGCTCAAACCTTTTCCGACAGCTGTAACAACTGGGCTTAATCACTTCGGGCTCCGATTTGTCTGATGGTTGAAATAATCGGGTCAAATGGCAGGAAATCAAGCGGCAAGCCAAACCCCTGACTGAAGAATGAGGCGACCCGATGATCACCGGCATTGGCTGGGTGTCTGAACTGATCGGCATTGCCGGTGGCGAGGATATTTTCCCGGAACGGGCCGCCGAGCCGAGCGCCCAGGTTGCGCCGATATACCTGCAGTGGCAAACAACCACCTGTACGAGATCAAGTCACCGCTGATTCTTCAGCCTGGACCAGCTGCGCTGACGGATGGGTTGGATGCGTTGTGTGGGATTATTGACCGGGTGTGACCTAACAAAAACAGGACACCATCATCCTAGCCTGCTTTAGCTTTAAGCCATAGTAGAGGAGGGGGAAATAAATCTGTCCCGGTTTTGCCGCTTTCCCCGAATCCAGGCGTAACCGGAGAAATGCTGACTTCGAGCAGCACTATCGACTGACCTGTAAGTGTTCACTAACCCGAACCGTCGCCTAACGTGTGCCCTCTGACGGTCTCGTTGTTGTTGATCCGGTGCATTCCAGCCCCCCAGTTGTAGGCTCCGGCACCCCAAAGTGGCGAAAAAATCTGGCGGCCATCGTCCGCGAGTTTCCCACTGCCGTCACTGCCATGACAAATGGCGCATTGATTCTGGTACACCTCCTCACCACAGTATCAGAAGTGAGAAACCAAACAGTCCACGCGTAAAACGGCAACGACCATGCATCGGGATGCCTCCTGGCAAAAAATATACCCCTGTCTCCCAGCTTAGCGCCATCTAGCTGGACACACACTAAAATCATAGTCCCGTGCGTCACTTTCTGATACCACTAATCCATCCAGCGTAATCCGGGACGGAATACCGCACCACCACGTGACCATCCACCTGCCATAGCCCCTCCAGAGTCTGGATGACTGAAACCGCTACACTAAACGGTAGCATCCGAGTGCGGGCGCTCCAAGATTGCCGATAACCCAACAAGGAGACACCATGTCGTACACCAGCCGATATACACCCGAAACCCTGAGCCGTGATGAGCTGGGCCAGAGCACGGGCCCAATGGTGATCGAATTCGGCACCAACTGGTGCGGGATCTGCCAGGGTGCTCAGGCGGACATCAAGGCGGCAATGGACAATCACCCAGACGTTCCGAATGTGAAGGTTGAGGATGGCAAAGGCCGCAGATTGGGACGGACGTTTGGCGTTAAGCTCTGGCCGACCCTGATTTTTTTGAAGGATGGTGAAGAAATAACGCGGGTCGTCCGCCCACAAGACAGCAGCGACATCGAAGATGCACTGCTAAAAATTCACTAAGTCCGGAGCCGACTATTGCAGGCTTGGCAGGAACAATACGGAAACTGGAAAATAAATCTGTCCCGGTTTTCAGAAATAGAATGAACTGATCGATCGCCGAAGCGCAGCGAAGGTCAGCAGCACAAAAGGGAAGAACTCATGAGCAAAAAAATCGATCTCTACAATAGCTCGTACAGCAATTACTCGCTGGAAACCTACAGCAAGATCCGGCTGGAAACATATGGCGAGGACTATGGGCAAACCAGTTGGGTTTCGACTGAGGAATCTCACGAGATACCTGAGTTACTGCAGCTGACATCCGATTCATCGGTCCTGGACATAGGGTGTGGATCTGGCGGGTACGCTGTCGGCCTGGCAAGGCGTATAGGCTGTCGGGTTGTAGGGTTCGAGATAAATGCGTCGGGCGTGAAAACAGCTAATGCTCTGGCCGATAGTGAGAAGGTCACCGACCTGGTGAAATTTGAACAACACGATGCGTCTAAAGAATTGCCCTATGAAGATAATTCGTTTGACGCCATCTATTCCACGGATGTCCTGTGTCATGTCCCTCTTCGGAGAGAAGTTCTCTCCAACACAAAAAGGTTGCTCAAACCCGGTGGGAAATTCGTTTTTAGTGACGCTTTAGTTATTGGGGGACTGATTTCATATGAAGAGCTTGAGAATCGATGCCCAGACGGTATGTATTTTTTTAGCCCCCCTGGTATCAATGAGCAATTAATACAGGAATCCGGTCTCACGCTGCTTGAAGCTCGTGATACCACAGAGAATTGTGCTCTGTTGTCCAAACGTTGGCACGATGCGCGCGAAAAACGAAAAGACGCACTCATCGCCTGTGAAGGTAAGGAAAATTTCCTGGGGGTGCAGCGATTTTTGGCCGGCGTTCACAGGTTAACGAGCGAGAGGCGTTTGTTGCGTTTTTTGTATACGTGTTCGAAATAGAGAAAACCTCTAAACGCCGTCCCTTACAGATACCGGTATAGTGCGTATTATCGCGGAAGCTGAAACTTACATTCACTATTAGCCCGCTTAACAGGCAATAGAGGATCCAGGTATGGACAGGGACTTGACCCAGTGGGATCAGAATTTCCGGCGTGGACTGCTCGGCACAGCGTTGGTCTTTGGTCTGCTGGATTACTGGTTTTCCGGGCACAACATCTGGTTTCGGGCCGGCTTTGTCATCACGGTTGCGGGCATGGTCGGGTATTTCACCAATTTTCTCGCCATCAAGATGCTGTTCCAGCCCAAGCATGGGCAGGTGCTCGGGTGGCAGGGACTGGTTCCGAAAAACAAGGATCGGATCGCACGCAGCCTTGCCGAGAGCGTCCAGGAACAACTGTTGTCGCCTGACATCATTCTGGCCTATATCCGCGAACGCAAACTGATTGAAAGCGGCGCGGAGAACCTGGCCGAGTGGGTGGACGAACACCTGCAAGACCCGGACGTACGCAAACGCATCACGGGTTTTCTTGTGAATGTGATGCGTGATCGTGGCCCGGAAGCGCTCAACCATTCGCTCGATCTGGCCGAATCTGCTCTCCAGGACCTGGCGCGAGACCCGGAGCACATTGAGCTGTGGTGGAACCGACTGCGTACCTCGATGGACCAGTTCCTGCAGTCACAGTCCAACCGGGAGTGGTTGGCTGACCGGGTGCGACACTGGTTCCAGCAGGAAATCCCGACTATCGCGGGCTGGCTGAACCGAGCCCTGGACGACTATCTTCGCCATAGGCGGCGCGTGGGTAGCCTGGGACTGGGACTGAAGAACATCCTCTCCTTCGACCAGCAGGCCATAGAGCAAGTGCTGGAGAGTTTCGTCAGTGATCCACAAGTCTCCGACGACTTCATGAAGATGCTGGATGCCGTTGTTGATGAAATCCAGCGCGAAATGGAAAGCCCAGAAACCCAGCAACGGATCCAGCAACGGCTGGAAAACTGGGTGGGATCACTGGGCACAACCGTGCGAGAACGACTACTGCCGGCACTGATCGAACGCACTGATCAGTATCTCAGTGATGAGTCGAACTGGGCGCGGATCGAGGAATCACTCGTCGCCGCCATCCAGTGGCTCAAGCGACAGGGCATGAAAGCGCTGCACTCCGAACGCGGGCAAGACTGGGCTACCCGGGCGATTGAGCTGGCCGTCAAACGCCTTAACGTGACCAATGTGGTGGAGCAGCAAGTCCGCCGCCTGGACACCGACGAGCTGGAAAAGATGGTACTGGACAACACCGGTGGTAATCTGACGATCATCCAGATTCTGGGCGGGTGCCTGGGCCTGATGCTGGGCACGGTGCAGGTACATCTGGCCTTTGCGCTCCCCCTTGCCCTGTTGGTGCTGGCAGCATGGGTGGCCTGGCGACTCAACGAGCGAAAAACGTAGCCACGGCTCGAATGGGAAACCACAGGCCGAATTGATAAAGACGGAAAAATAAATCTGTCCCGGTTTTCCCCATGACCATGCTGCACCATTTCTGCTACCTCGAAAATACTGGTGCTATCCTGCAGTTTCATCAGCTCTATGAGGCAGCCATGACGAAGCCAAAACGAATCTACCTCGCCGGCCCGGAAGTATTCTTCCCCGCCGCTGAACATCAGGCCATCGTGGCCGAGAAAAAACGCCTGCTTCAGGAATACGGACTGGAGGGCATAGACCCGCTGGATACTGAACTGGCACTGTCCGCCAACGAGGCGAAATTCAGGCGCGGGCATCGGATCTACCGGGCCAACCGGGAACTGATGGACAGCTGCCAGGCCATCATTGCCAACCTGACCCCCTTCCGCGGCATCAGTGCGGACCCGGGCACCGTCTTTGAGGTGGGTTATATGATCGGACAGGGTAAACCCGCCTTCGGGTTTACCCTCGAAAGCCGATATTACCGGGAACGAGCAGGCGCCACAGACCTGGACGAACTGGGCCATACCATTGAGGACTTTGAAATGAGCGACAACCTGATGATCGAGGGCGGAATCTACAGTTCCGGTGGCCAGCTCTTCGTGGCAGAGCAGCCCGGCGAACACCGGTACTTTTCGGCCGAGCTGTTCCGCCGTTGCGTGACGGCGATCAGAAAATAAATCTGTCCCGGTTCTTTAAACCGCCAGTTCAATAATCTCACCCACCACGCCGTCTTCGCTCACCTGCAGCCGTCCCACCGTGATCGGCAGAGTAAAGCGTCGTGGTCCGGCGCCACCTGGGTTGAAGTAAAGCACATCGCCAATCCACTCATTACGAGGCTTGTGGGAATGGCCGGCAATGACCACGCGGTAACGGTCTTGCGGATCAACGTCGAGGGTTTTGACGTCGTGGAGCATGTGGAAGGCGTGGCCGAGAAATTCCAGGTCCTGAACGTCGGGAAGGGTCGCTGCGCGGCCTGTCTTATCGATATTGCCACGAATCGCAACTACCGGGGCGATCGCCTCCAGCGCTTCCAGAACTTCGTCCCGCCCCACGTCACCGGCATGCAGGATCACATCCGAGCCTTTCAATACATCCAGGGCTTCGGGACGCATTTTGCTGTGGGTGTCTGCGATCACTCCGATTTGCATGCTTACGCCTGTTTAATCGCGGGTGTTGCTTTGATTGGTGCGCACCTCGCGACTGCGCATCGGCATGGCATCGATACGGCGGAAAATGGCGTCGAGGTTGAGGCTGGATTCGCGGCTTTTGATGCCGCCGTCTTTTCCGATCAGCAGCATTGCCAAAAACCTTCGGCCATTGTTCAAATCAGATCCTCCGCAACGCATCATCAAAGTCCATTTTACGAAACGTTTGACGCAACGTGTCGCTGGCCAGTCGCGCCTCCCATTGCCTGCGCTGTTCCAGCATCGATTCGTCGGCAGGCACGGAATCGAGAACGGGCAATGCATAACCCCGGAGCAGTTCACTCCGGCATTCGATGACAAGATCGAACGACGCCGCAGTACCGGACTCAGAGTAGGCAAAGCAGTGCTGGACATTGCGCCTGGCGCTTTCCCGTTCAACCGGTGAGATCGTGACCTCGCGCGCGTCCGCGTCGTTGTCGGGAACCAGTAAAACGTTCACGCCCCGCCCGGAAATGGCCTCGGCGGTCCCCTGCGCGTCGTGTGGAACGTGGACATTCTTGTGGTTTGGCCAGATGTCGAACATGCCATAGTCGGCACAGGGGGCCTCTCGCTGAAACGTAAAGAAATCCGGGTAGGCATAAAACTCTGGCCCGCGCTCCCGAAAACGGTCATAGAACGCCGTGACGTAGGCCATGATGAGGTTCATCGCACCAATGCCCTCAAACCGACGAGGGACAAGGATGCCAAGGCGATCCGTATCCTGAAACGACGAAAACAAGTCCGCGTGCGGAATGGCCTCGCCATCCTGGGTGATTTTGAAATCCCTGCCTCGCAGGCTGCTGCTATGCATAGTTATGTCGAACGCTTTTTAAGGAATAGGCCTGACCCGGTTTTCGCCTTCACCGTAAAAACCGGGCCAGGAAATCCAGCTGGTCTTCAATGGACTGATCCAGAGCTTCGCCCCAATAGACATCAAAATGGCCGACCGGATAGTGCTTCACTTCCGCGTTCGGCATTCTCCCGGCCGCTTTGGCCGCAGCACTCGCCGGGGCGACGGTATCGTGGTCACAAATTAACACCAGTGCCGGACAGGCGACTTTACTGGCCAAACGGATGGGCCGGAAAAGAGGAATGGCATAACTCACACCCGCTGCGACGTAATTCGACGCGTTATCGGCCAGCAAGGGAACATACCCCTCCTGGCAGTCCTCAGCCGTCATCATGCCCAACTCGCCGGGGCGGCCGGCCGAAGCAATATACCGGGGAGACATCCCCAGCCCGCGACGAAGCCAGTCAACCGTTCCGTGCCAGGTCAGGCGCATCGCCTGCATGAGACCGGCATAACCGACAACCCCCAGCAAAGACGCCAAGCCATCCATCATCGGGCATTGAGAGATGGTGCAATGCACGTTTCCATCCTTTGCCGCAGCCGCAACCACCAGCCCGCCAGAAAACGACGTTCCCCACAGGCAAATGCGGCTGCCTTCGATACGATCGAGCTGCCGCACAAAATCCAGTGCCGCCAGCCAATCCGCCACTTCCTTCCGAGGGCTCAGCGTCTGCCGTGGCTGGCCGTCACTGTCACCGAAATGGCGGTAGTCAAAGGCAAAGACCGCATAACCCGCATTGCAGAAAGCTTCTTTGAACGGTGCCAGACCGCTGGCATGAGTCAGCCCAAAACCATGGGCCATGACGACACACGGTAAACCTTTACTGCCGGCATCCGGCGTGTAAAGAACACCGCGACAGGTTGTACCATCGCTCTGAAATTCCAGGGGCGTTTTGATCATTGTTTGGCTCGCATGCTTGCAGGTCGAGAGTCTCAGGATAGCTCATTGCTTCAAGATCTAACCGGAAGTTCAATAATCTCACCAACCACACCGCCTTCACTCACCTGCAACCGCCCCACCGTGATCGGCAGCGTAAATCGCCGGGGCCAGGCAGATAAGCGTTGCTATAGTGAAACAAGTCCGCCTTTCTCCCATAGTGGCGAGATCCAGTGCAAACGTACAACCCATGGCAGGAGCTTCCCATGCCCACTTACACCGTCACGGTCGCTAATCTGTCTCTGTCGCCGCAGCAGAAATCACAGATCGCCGCGGCCATAACAGCGGCCCACAACGCTCAAACCGGCGCTCCCCGGTTCTTTGCCCAGGTGTTGTTTCATGCGGCCAATGAGGGCGAGCACTTTGTAGGAGGCAGAGTGAACACAGCGCCTCAGGTGTATGTGCACGGCCTGGTGGGGGAGGGCAGAAGCATCGAGATCAAACAGGCCCTGATGAGCCAGATGCTCGAAGAAATTGCCCAAATCGTGGGCATCTCAGATGAAGATGTCTGGATCTATCTGCAGGACATGCCTGCGGCTCAGATGATCGAGTTTGGGCGGTTTTTGCCAGCGCCGGGAGAGGAAGCTGAGTGGAAAAAGGGAATGTCTCCGGAAAAGCGGGCCAGCTTACCCAAATAACCGAAGTAATGGATCTGAAACGGTTTTCCGGTCGCGGTTTTCCGCGGTTCCGGCTTTACTGCTAGTATTCAGAACCACCATCTGAGACAAGGACAGCTCAAGCACGATGAACAGCAACTACAAAATCGCTCTTCTCATCGACTGTGACAACGTCAGTCACCAATCCATCGAAGGGGTACTCCAGGAGCTCGCCAAATACGGAGCTGTGAACGTGCGCCATGCCCACGGAAACTGGAACGGTCCGCAACTGGGTGGCTGGATCGAAAAGCTCCACGCCAACGCCATCCGGCCGGTTCAACAGTTCGCCTATACCACCGGCAAGAACGCGACCGATGCCTCAATGATCATTGACGCCATGGACTTACTCTACAGCGGGAACGTCAATGCCTTCGCCCTCATGACCAGCGATTCCGACTTTACGCCATTGGTAATGCGAATTCTCGAGGCCGGCCTACCTGTCTTTGGTTTCGGCGAGCGCAAAACACCTATGCCCTTCGTGAACGCCTGCTCGCAGTTCATCTACACGGAGAACCTGCGCGAAGAAGCTGAGGAGCCCGATAACGCCGACAACGGCGGCACGCCAAAACCAACGGTCGAAACCAAGTGGGGGCGAAACAAACTGAGGGGCGACACCGTGCTGGTCCGGACTCTACGAACTGCGGTGGAACAGACTGCTGACGACGATGGCTGGGCCCATCTCGGCAAGGTTGGCCAGTACATTTCCAATAACAGCTCTTTCTCCCCCGTGAACTACGGGTACAAGAAGCTAAGCGATCTTGTCCGGGCCAGTGAGCTCTTCGAGATGAGTGTGCGGGATAAGAACGTTTTCTATATCAAAAGCCCCAACAAATAGGTCTGTTTGCTTTGTGCTTTGTGCTTTGTGCTTTGTGCTATGTGACTTCACCCCTTCGCAATACTGAAGGTAAGAACTAAGCTTGAGTGCGTCGGCACAAGGACATTAGTTTTGCTCATTCCCTAAATCCCGTAACTCTAAAATCGTTTCCGGTAATTTCAGAAGATATTTGATCGATGAACTGATAAATTGATTTGTTAATAAACTCTGATATTAACCAACTAGAATCCTTGCTCAAATGCTTATCTAGAACCTGAGGATTATATCGAGAAAGCTCGCTGAGGCGGTGCATAGCCGCATAAGTTAAAGTAAGCGTACTTTTGTCGACGATGTCGTTTTTTAGATCTTTACGCTTAACATACCACAAAGAATTGGGGCTATAGATATATCTAAGCTCCTTCCGACGAGCTCTATGATAATCATGTAGCTTCTGCAAACTTTCCTCTGTAGGAACCCCTCTCGGCGCGTCCCAATCGAAGCACTTATTCCTCCTCATCGTATATTGGCTACTGTTTTCGTAAAGATTATCGAGACTATACCCGATGAGCCTCCCGAGGGTACGTTTTGAAGAGTGCTCCTCTTCAAGCTTTATCTCTAGCCACGCCTTCTTACGAGATTTATCGAAAACAAAACGTGGCTCAAGGACCGGAATAAAAAGCTCTGCCATGTTTCCATAGGTAAGCGTAAACGCGCGATGGATGTATGCAAGATTGTAAAAAATCTGTTTTAAGGTGAACTCTTCGCCACCTGGAGGAGTTCTTTCTCCAAGATAGTCTCCTAACGCAGCGCCCACTCCCCGAGGCTGAAACTTAACGACCTCGTTGAGAATATTTATATGCCCATTAAGCCTTTTTCCTGTTACTCCATGTGACAGGTCGTAACCCCAAGACTTGGATTCTAGCAGTGCTTTCGTCGCGTTCAAAAAACAATAATAGGCTGTCAGCGGTTTAGAGACTAGAGAAAGGGATGTTGTCGCCTCATAGAAGTTTCGAGCTTGTTGCCAAAAAAATAGTGCTTCATTCTGACCCACTGACTTCAGGTAAATTTCAACATATTGCCAAGTAGAGTCTGTCAGAACAGTTCTACTAAAAATATCAGCCGAAACTTTAGGCTTACGAATGGTAAGCTCCTTGCCTCTAACACAGACAGATGAACGACTATCATTACGACTAAAATCGCGGCGAATAGCCTTCAAGGCTTGTTTTTGTTCAGCTAACTCTCTTTCTAACTTTTCGACCTTTCTTTTCGTCAAAACATAGCTCACATGATTGGTAACAAATGTAATGCCTGCATTTTCAGCTTTCTCGAGGTGAAATCAAGTATATGACTGAAAAAAAACGACCGTTATATGCTAAACCCCTTTGCCAGCCTACTAATTGCATCCAAAAGAAGCTCGGATCTCGCTTCCAGGAATTCCTCATAATTTAAACTGGAATAATCCGTGGTGCTTGGCGATGGAAGGAAATTCGATTCAAAAACTGCCTCGGCATTTTCTCCAAGCTCTCTCGCAAGCTTTGGGAGGTATTCATTTGGATGATCATCACTGACCGAATTATTTTCTGATGCGGCTAACATACAAAAGTTCGCTAAGCTATTGTGCTCGCCTGGCGCCTTTATTCGTTTCAAGTGTGCTCGGGGGTAAATATGGTGAAATTGCTTTTTATTGTAATTAGAAAGGGCAATCTCAGGATCAATTATAGCTCCATTGGTTATGTTTTTAGGGGATTTAAGAGCTAAAACAATAATCAATGCTCTTGATCTAGAGTTGTTACTCCTAAAGCTCAGATTCTTGAAGCTGCTTGTAGAAGGAATGCTCCCAAAAGATTTTCTCGGTTCTTCTCCATTCACTACAAATGCGTCTATTGCTTCTAGATCTTGAGACACAAAAGATTCAGAAGCTCCTCTATATCTCTCAGAAAAGGAGCTCAACCAGAACCACTGTCGCACTCTACGAACATCTTCAAGACTTAACGATTTTCGTTTCGAATAAATATATGAAAGAATAATCGCTATTGCTTCGTAAGGCAAAAAGTCCCAACTATATATTTTAAAATCAGTTTTTAGTAAATCCACAGTCTTCAGCAAAGCTGATTTAGCAATCTCAACTAAATCATCCATCTCCTCTTTAGACAGATTTCTCAGAGATAGAACTTGCTCTTTTTTTATACCCTTATGCTTTATCGCCGACAAGCATTTGAGAACTGTATTACCATCTATGTCATCAAAACCCTTTGGCTTCAGAGATGCGGCTATTTTTTGAGCTTCGTCATTTAGATCAAAATTTTCAGTCCAAGTCGCAGCAACCATTAAATCGTATGTGGACAACCTAGTACCCGAACTATTTATTCTTTCAAATATCGGGCAAACCTCTTCAACTGTAAGCTCTTTCAATGTAACAACTGGTATTCTGTAATTTGTTATTACATCGATCAGCCCATCAAGCCGCCTCTGAAGCTCCTCTGCATTCGGATAGCTTACCAAACCGGATCGAAAATTCAGGAGCTTGGTAGTATTGTATATTATCCGTAACGGGAATTGCGTCTGATTGAATTCGCCCGGCGCTTCCAAAAAACTCTGCTCATTTAAATCGTATACCGCATCAAACCCATCTTTTCCTTCAGCTGCTCCTAAAGCAGAGTATATAACCGTTAGCCTTTGCTGCCCGTCAAGCACATAGTCCGTAGGTGACATATCATCAGTTTCCGGGAGCTTAAAAGATCCGATATTTCGCTCGACGGCTAGCGAATTTTTCGTTCTCCACAATAGCAAACTTCCGACCGGATAATTGCTTGATATTGAATCAAGCAACTTTAAAGCTTGCTCTTCCTTCCACACAAATTGCCTTTGAAACTGAGGCACCTTAATTTGCCCCGAGTTAATATCGGCGATAAGATCTTTAAGAAAAGGAGTTCCAGTCTCCAACCTGCTAGCTATGTTTCCAGTCATGCTAATCCTTGATTTTAATTTCCGCGATACTTAAAAATAAAAAATATTTTTAAAATTCTTTACTTTGACAAGACATGCTATAAATAAAGCTCTAATATCGATACTCCTAAACAGAAGCTCTCATGTTGAACCACCACTAGCTATGCGAAATGCAGATTCCTTTGGAGCGTCACTAATTCCGAAGCCTCCGTTTTGAAATCATGAGTCACCGACATTCCCTCGACATGTCGCCCTTCTTACTTTCGAATAATTTCCTCCGTGCGTGCGCTGAAGCATTGCCGACAAACCGGTCAGCCTCAATGACTACAATTATCTTTTGAAACTTCGAATCCTTAACCTGCTTTAGCACGTGCGTTTGAACCACTGGGAACTCAGGATAGCTAAAAGTAGCGCCAAGGGTATGAGGTACCAGAATGGCAAAAGAGGCTCAATCAGTACTGAAGGATCCATCGCCCGTCATCCTTAACAATTGGTGCTTCCGTAGTGTTTAGCTACCTAAGGTAGACCATCCCTCCGCATCCTGTATGCTCCCTTTACAAAAATATATAAATCTTAAGCCACAAAAAAGCTGCCTGGCATTACCACGCAGCTTTTTGTTTTCCCGATACTTTCGAGTAGGCCTGCCCATTACCGAGCAATTTGGGGACCCGCCAATGTGAGCGCTAGTCTTGCCCGTCCCGCTTGTGCCGCATTACGGCATAAGGGGCCACGGCGGCAGCCGCGCCAGCCGTCAGAAAGCATTTCATTTGCACGCCATCACTCAGCGCTTCATGTCTAGCGTTGCCAAAAGCTGCGACTGAGATCGGGAGCCGGCCGTCAGTCAGATTCTGTTGGTTTATCAGTTTGATAGTTTTTTTCTCCGCAGCTCATTTGAATCCCAGAATTCGATGTCTTCACGCATTTTCAGCAACCTGATCAGGCCAAGCTCCACCAACGCCTTCCGCTCCATCACGTCCAGAGAGGCATGCCCCCGGTCGGCGATGTCGACCTTTCTGATGATCCGCAGGTTGGATTTGGTGATACTGGAGCCTCCTTTTCAGGGGATTGCGAAGCCCGAGAAACAATTGTTTTAAATTTGATTAAAAAAAGCCGCCCGGTTTCCCAAGCGACTTTCTCGCTATCTTTTGCTAGTTTCCAAACAGGGATCAGGCAGCCGCCATAAACGCTCCTACAAGCGCCAGTAAACCACCAATACCACGACTGAATCGGCTATCAGCTTTCAGCATCAAGCTACCCAGCCCACGGCCAACCAGAGTGATCGCAAGCGTAGCGATTGAGAAACCGGCCAGGTAAGCGGCGAGTGTCGCACCTGCAGGCATTTCCGCCCCATGTGCAAAACCGTGAAACAGCATAAACGCGCCAACCAGAGTGCCACCCACAGCCGTCGGCAGTTTTGCAAGAGTGACAATCAGGATACCGGCGACCAGTACGGAGAAGGTAATCCCTGTTTCCACGCCCGGCAGACTCAGGCCGCCCCAGGCGAGGGTGGCGCCGAGAATCATGCCGCCGATCACGAAGGCCGGGGTGGCGTTTTTCATGTGCTTGCTCTGGCGCACACTCCAGAAGCCGATGGCGGCCATGGCCAGCAGGTGGTCCAGGCCCAGCATGGGGTGCAGCAGGCCGCTGGTGAAGCCGCCTTCGGCGTGGCCGGAGTGGGCCATGGCAGTGGCGGAGGCAGTCAGCAGGGCGGCAACGGTGAGGAGGTTGGCTGTGAGTTTCATGGTTTTCTCCTGATGGTTCTCAAGTCGTTCGAAGTCGGTTGGCTCAGGCGGTTTCCGCCAGTTTTTCAGGGCGGCGTTCCGGCAACATGCCCCGCTCCAGAATGAAGCTGATGATCGTCTCCAGCCCTACCCCGTCGTACAGGTTGGTGAACACAAAGGGCCGTTCGCCGCGCATTTTTTTGCTGTCCCGCTCCATCACGTCCAGGGAGGCGTGCACCTGTTCGGCGATGTCGATCTTGTTGATGATCAGCATATCGGATTTGGTGATGCCGGGGCCGCCTTTGCGGGGGATCTTGTCGCCGGCGGAAACGTCGATCACGTACAGGGTGAGGTCGCTCAGTTCCGGGCTGAAGGTGGCGGAAAGGTTGTCGCCGCCGGATTCCACCAGTACCAGTTCCAGGTTCGGGTGGCGGTTTTGCAGGTCGTCGATGGCCGCCAGGTTCATGGAGGCGTCCTCACGGATGGCGGTGTGCGGGCAGCCGCCGGTTTCCACGCCGAGGATGCGGTCTGCGGCCAGGGCTTCGTGGCGCAGGAGGAAGTCGGCGTCTTCCCGGGTGTAGATGTCGTTGGTCACCACGGCGATGTCGTAGTGGTCCCGCAGGGCTTTGCACAACTGGCGCAACAGGGCGGTTTTGCCGGAACCAACCGGGCCACCCACTCCAACTCTCAGACAATGTGTCATGGCAGATCTCCTCAATTGTTATTCAGCTTCTGAAAAGCCGTGAATACTGTGTTTCATGCAGGGCACTTCCGAGCGCCAATCCCGGCAGGATGGGCCCGAGTTCGTGATCGTTTCGTTCCAGGGCCGTGTCCACCGCCACCGCCAGCTGTGGTCGCAGCCGTTCGATAATGCGCTGTGCGGCGGTGTGCCCCAGGGGCAATGCCTTGCAGGCCACGGCGAGCTGGTTCTCCAGCCAGGCCCAGGCAAAGCCGAGCAGCGTCTGGCGAACGGGCACAAAACGTTTGTGGGCGGCCCAGGCGAACATGGTGATGTAGCCGGGCTCTTCCGGAATCAGGTGTGGCTCGGGCAGCAGCTCCAGGTTGCGCAAAAGAGTGACGAGGGCGCCGCCGAGGCGGGTGTCTTCATCGCTCAGTTCGGCGGTTTCCCGGGTGGCGTGCAGCCAGTCGTTCCACTTGGCCAGCGTAATGGCATCGCCTTCGGCCCAGGCGGTCTGCAAACGCACCAGCAGGGGCAGTTCGCAGCGGCTGAGGCCGTCTTCCAGAACGCCTTCAATCCAATGGGCCAGTTCGGCTTCGTTGTTTACCCAGCCCAGTTCAAAGGCGCTCTCCAGGCCCTGGGACCAGGCGAAGGCGCCGATGGGCAATGCGGGGCTGACCAGTTGCATCAGGCCCAGCAATGCCAGGTCGTCCACCTGCGGGGTGGCGGCCTCAGTGGGTGTGTTTGTGACTGTGGCCATGGCTGTGCCCGTGGTCGTGATCGTGTGAATGGCCGTGTCCGTGCCCATGAGAATGGCCAGCCTGGGAGTAGGCGCCGGGCTCGGGATCAAACGGGGCGGTGTGGTGCACCACGGTGGCGCCGAGGCGCTCGGCCAGCTCTTCCAGTACGTGATCCGGTGGGAAGCGCACGAAGCTGCCCTGCTCGTCTTCACCGATGGCCAGTGTCACGTGGCGGTTGCCCAGGTGATAGCACAGGCGGGCCAGCGGCTGGCCGGACTTGATGCGCGCCGTCACGACCTGCTCTTCGGCGGCGCGTATGCGTACGATCTCGCCGGTTTTGGCCTGCAGCAGGTCGCCGTCCCGAAGGACTGGGCCTCGATCCAGGAACAGGCCTACGTCCACGTTGGTTTCGGTGGTGGCGCGCAGCCGGCCACGGATACGCAGCTCGTATGGCAGGATCAGGTTGTCCAGAATCTCGCTGGTATCGATGCCGGTGGATTTCACGTCACCGATGCGTTCAATCAGTTCCAACATAAAAATGTCCTCTTATCCCGGCTCAGAACAGCCTTGAGCTGTATTGACTAAAAGAGATGGTAGCGCTGGGCCAGGGGCAGCTCGGTGGCGGGCTCACAGGTGAGCAATTCGCCATCGGCATGCACTTCGTAAGTTTGCGGGTCCACGGTGATGTGCGGGCACGCGTCGTTCAGTTTCATGTCGCCCTTGCGCACGTCACGCACGCCCTTGCAGGCGGATAATGGGCTATCCAGGCCAAGCTCTTTGCCGATACCGGCATCAATCGCGGCCTGGCTCACAAAGCTCAGGCGGGTGGCACTGGCCGCCTTGCCGAAGGCGCCGAACATCGGGCGGTAATGCACCGGCTGGGGCGTGGGAATCGAGGCGTTGGGGTCGCCCATTGGGGCGGCTGCAATCATGCCGCCCTTGAGAATGGTGGCGGGCTTCACGCCGAAGAACGCCGGGTTCCAGAGCACCAGGTCCGCCAGCTTACCCACTTCCACGGAACCCACTTCATGGGCAATGCCGTGGGTGATGGCCGGGTTGATGGTGTACTTGGCGATGTAGCGTTTGGCGCGCAGGTTGTCGGCGCCCAGGTCTTCGTCCTCCGGCAGCAGGCCGCGCTGCTGTTTCATCTTGTGGGCGGTCTGCCAGGTGCGGCACACCACTTCGCCCACCCGGCCCATGGCCTGGGAGTCAGAGGCGATCATGGAGATCACGCCCATGTCCTGCAGGATGTCCTCGGCGGCGATGGTCTCGCGGCGGATGCGGGAGTCGGCGAAGGCAACGTCTTCCGGGATGTTCGGGTCCAGGTGGTGGCACACCATCAGCATGTCCAGGTGTTCGTCGATGGTGTTCACGGTGTAGGGCCGTGTCGGGTTGGTGGACGACGGCAGCACGTAATCCTTGGAACAGGCGGTGATGATGTCCGGTGCGTGGCCGCCGCCGGCGCCTTCGGTGTGGTAGGTATGGATGCAGCGCCCCTTGAACGCGGCCAGGGTGTCTTCCACAAAGCCGGATTCGTTCAGGGTGTCGGTGTGGATCGCCACCTGCACGTCGTATTTATCCGCCACGGTGAGGCAGTTGTCGATGCTGGCCGGGGTGGTGCCCCAGTCTTCATGCAGCTTCAGGCCAATGGCGCCGGCCTGGATCTGCAGTTCCAGGGATTCCGGCAGGGAGGCGTTGCCCTTGCCCAGGAAGCCGATGTTCATGGGCAGGGAATCCACCGCCTGGAGCATCTTGCCAATGTGCCAGGGGCCCGGCGTGCAGGTGGTGGCGTTGGTGCCCGTAGCCGGGCCGGTGCCGCCGCCGAGCATGGTGGTAATGCCGCTCATCAGCGCTTCTTCCACCTGCTGGGGGCAGATGAAATGGATGTGGGCGTCAATGCCGCCGGCGGTGAGGATCTTGCCCTCTCCGGCGATGATTTCGGTGCCGGGGCCGATCACGATGGTCACGTCTGGCTGGGTGTCCGGGTTGCCGGCCTTGCCGATGGCGGCGATGCGGCCTTTCTGGATGCCCACGTCGGCTTTGACGATGCCCCACCAGTCGAGAATCAGGGCGTTGGTGATCACGGTGTCCATCACCGCCGCATCGGCACGCTGGCTCTGGCCCATGCCGTCGCGGATAACCTTGCCGCCGCCGAATTTTACTTCGTCGCCGTAGTGGGCGGCATCGCTTTCCACTTCAATCCACAGATCGGTGTCGCCGAGCCGCACCCGGTCGCCGGTGGTTGGGCCGTACATGTCGGCGTAAGCTTGTCTGGTGATTTTCATTTCTGGCCCTCCAGTTTGCCCATGACTTCCTGGCGGAAACCGTAGATTTCACGGCCACCCGCGAACGGGATCAGTGTCACTTCGCGGCTCTGGCCGGGTTCGAAGCGGATGGCCGTGCCGGCGGCTACATCCAGGCGGTAGCCACGGGCTTTGGCGCGGTCGAAATCCAGCGCCGGGTTGGCTTCGGCAAAGTGGTAGTGAGAGCCGATCTGGATCGGGCGGTCGCCGGTATTGGCCACGTCTATCTGGATGCGCTCGCGGCCTTCGCAGAGTTCGATGTCGCCGTCTTTGAGCTGGTATTCACCGGGGATCATGTCGTCTGCTCCTTAGACAATCGGGTTATGGACAGTGACGAGCTTGGTGCCATCGGGGAAGGTGGCTTCCACCTGCACTTCGTCGACCATTTCGGCGATTCCGTCCATCACGTCTTCGCGGGTGAGGACTTCGGTGCCGGCGGTCATCAGCTCGGCCACGGTGCGGCCTTCACGGGCGCCTTCCATGATTTCGGCGCTGATCAGGGCCACCGCTTCCGGGTAGTTGAGCTTCAGGCCCTTCGCTTTACGGCGCTCGGCCAGCAGGGCTGCGGTGAACAGCAGCAGCTTGTCTTTGTCTCTTGGCGTTAATTCCATCGTTGTTTGCTCCGTTGATCGCGTCGCATTCTGCTTGTTATTCAGGTCAGCCAGATTCGGGGAACGCTGGCAGGCTGGCCGGTGAGTCTTGGCCGGATGAGTTCCCAGGCTTGCTGGCACACCGCCCAGGCTTCGTTTCGTTCCTGCCCCAGATAACGCAGCAGCACCACACCCCTGCGGCGCGTCACCGCCCAGCGTTTGCTCTCCGGCAGGTTCTCTCTGAGTTCTTCAATGGCGCCGGCTTCATCCTCCAGGCCGACCACCCAGAGGGTGGCCTGCACGGTAGCGCCGCCCTGGCCCCAGTGGCCTTTGAACCGGGCGTGGTTCGGATCCATCAGCTGGCGTTCCAGCCAAAGGGGGCGGCCGTCCATCAGCAGGCGGAATTTCTGTTCCAGGTGGCCGGAGATGAACGGCAGTTTGCTGGCCGGGCGGCCGAGGGCGAGGATTTCCCAGCCAATGCATCGGGCGCCGGCTTCCAGTTCGATGGTGGTGCTCTGTTCGCCCCGGGAACCATCAAACGCCAGGGTTTCCTGGGGCAGGTATTCGAGAATGCCGCCCTGTTCCACCTTCAGCCGGGTGTGCTGGGCCCAGGCCACGCCATGGCTGTCGGCCTTGTAGAGCTTGGCCGCCGCTGGCGTGGTCAGCAGGGTGTGTGAGTCTTTACCTATCCGAGCCTCGATACTGAGGGCATCGCCACTCACCAATCCGCCCGGTGGATGCAGCAGGTACACGTGGCAGCAGCCATGGCGGCCTTCCGGATAGAAGGGACGTTGCACCCGCAAAGGGCCTTTGTGGCGAACATGGGTCATCCGGGTGGCGGTGTTGCTGCCATCCGGCCGGGCGTCGAAGCCCAGGGCAATGGACGCGGCCCAGTGCCGCCCGGCGTCGAACCGATGGCCGGAGTCGTGGGCGGGTTCGATGCGTTCAAAAACCGTCATACCGTCAGGTGCTTCTTGATGAGTTCATCGGTGAGGCCGGCTATCTCGTCTTCCGCCACGCGGCGACCGCGGTCGAGGATGGCAAAGCGGTCGGCGTATTTGCGGGCGAACGGAAGCTTCTGCTCCACCAGCAACACGGTCAGGCCGTCTTCTTCGATGAGCTTGCGGATTACCTCGCCGATCTGGGCCACGATGTTGGGCTGAATGCCCTCGCCCGGTTCGTCAAGGATCAGCAGGCGCGGCTCGATCACCAGGGCGCGACCGATGGCCAGTTGCTGCTGCTGGCCGCCGGAAAGATCACCGCCGCGGCGATGGCGCATTTCTTTCAGCACCGGGAACAGCTCGTACACCCGCTCGGGGATTTTCTTGCTGCCGTCCTTGCGCACGGCCAGGCCGGTGCGCAGGTTTTCTTCCACGGTCAGCAGCGGGAAGATCTGCCGACCCTGGGGCACGTAGCCAATGCCGAGGCGGGAGCGGTCCTCGACCTTCTTCTTGGTGAGTTCCACGTCACCGGCAAATTCAATACTGCCGTTCTTGGTGGTTTCCTCACCCATGATGCATTTCATCAGGGTGGTCTTGCCCACGCCGTTGCGGCCCATCACGCAGGTGCACTGGCCCTGGGGCACGTCCAGGTCCAGATCCCAGAGGGTGTGGCTTTCGCCGTAGAACTGGTTGAGCTTTTCAATCTTCAGCATTACGCCTCCTCCCCGAGATACACCTTGATCACTTCCGGATCGTTGGAGACCTGGTCCATGGAGCCTTCCGCCAGCACACTGCCCTGGTGCAGCACGGTCACCTTGCGGGCGATGGAGCGCACGAAGCCCATGTCGTGTTCCACCACCACGACCGACTGTTTGCCGGCGAGGCTGGTGAGCAGTTCGGCGGTGCGTTCCATTTCCTGTTCGGTCATGCCCGCTACCGGCTCGTCCACCAGCAGCAGCCGGGGTTTCTGCATCAGCAGCATGCCGATTTCCAGCCACTGTTTCTGGCCGTGGGAGAGGATGCCGGCGAGCCGGTCACGCAGGGATTCCAGGCCGATCATTTCCAGCACTTCGTCGATGCGGTCCCGGTATTCGGCTTTCATCACGGCGGTGAGTGTGGGAAATACCCGTTTGTCTGCCGCCATGGCCAGTTCCAGGTTTTCGAACACGGTGAGCGCTTCGAATACCGTGGGTTTCTGGAACTTGCGGCCGATGCCCAGGGAGGCGATGTCCGGCTCGTTCATGGTGAGCAGGTTGTGGCGGCTGCCAAACCACACCGAGCCGGTGTCCGGCCGGGTTTTACCGGTGATGATGTCCATCATGGTGGTTTTACCCGCGCCGTTGGGGCCGATGATGCAGCGCAGCTCGCCGTCATCGATGGTGAGGTTGAGGTTGTTGATGGCCTTGAAGCCATCAAAGCTCACGTTTACGTCTTCCAGGTACAGGATGGGCCCGTGGCGCACGTCCACCGGCGACTGCACCTGGGTCAGAAACTCGAACACATGCTCGCGGTCGGTCAGCTCCTGAAACAAGCTCATACAGTCGCCTCCTGCGCGGTGGGGGTGTCGTCATCTTCTCTGGCTTTCCGGCGCTTCTGCAGCAGCCCGGCAATACCCTTGGGCAGGAACACGGTTACCAGCACAAACAGGCCACCGAGGGCGAACAGCCAGGCGTCCGGCATGATGCCGGTGAACACGGTTTTGGCGTAGTTCACCAGGATGGCCCCGATCACCGCGCCGTAGAGGGTTGCCCGGCCACCCAGCGCCACCCACACCACGATCTCGATAGAGAACAGCGGCGAGAATTCGCTGGGGTTGATGATGCCTACTTGAGGCACATACAGCGCCCCGGCCACACCCGCCAGCATGGCGGAGACCACGAACACGAACAGCTGCACCCGCTCCACCCGATAGCCCAGGAAGCGGGTACGGGCCTCGGCATCCCGGCAGGCCACGCTCACCCGGCCCAGTTTGCTGGTGACAATGCCGCGGCAGATCACGTAGCCAATGGCCAGGGCGATACCGGTGGCAATGAACAGCCCGAGGCGAGTGGCGTCTGTGCGCAGGTTAAAACCAAGGATGTCTTTGAAGTCGGTGAGGCCGTTGTTGCCGCCAAAGCCCATCTCGTTACGGAAGAAAGCCAGCATCAGCGCGAAGGTCAGCGCCTGGGTAATGATGGAGAGGTACACCCCGGTCACCCGTGAGCGGAAGGCCAGGAAGCCGAACACCAGGGCCAGCAGACCCGGGGCCAGCAGCACCATGATGAAGGCAAACCAGGCCATGTCGAACCCGTGCCAGAACCAGGGCAGCTCCTGCCAGTTCAGGAACACCATGAAGTCCGGCAGTATCGGGTCGCCATACACGCCGCGATCACCAATCTGGCGCATCAGGTACATGCCCATGGCGTAGCCGCCGAGGGCAAAGAAGGCGCCATGGCCCAGGCTGAGGATACCGAGGTAACCCCACACCAGGTCCACCGCCACCGCCAGCAGGGCATAGCACAGGTATTTGCCCAGCAGAGTGACGGTAAAGGCACTCACATGCAGGGCGCTATCCTGGGGCATGAACAGGTGAAGGAAGGTCACCAGCACCACGGCCAAGAACAGCACGCCGAGAAAGGTCTGGGTTGAACGTTCCTGCAAGGGTCTAGTTAGCCACATATTGGTGTCCCTTCTGGCTAATTATTTAATTCACTGAGCCTCTGAGCGCCTTTAGAGCTAGGCGCAGTGGCGAAGGTTTGGTGGTTCCAAATCGAGGCGCTGCAACGCCGCTATAAAGGCGTTCAGAGGCTCCCGAAGGGCGCGGCGCTTGCGCCACGCAGTGGATTAAAGAATTGGCTAGACGGGACACCCTATCCCTCCGCTGCCCGGCCTTTCTGGGGGAAGAGCCCCTTCGGCCGTTTCTGGATGAACAGGATGATGAACACCAGCACGATGATCTTGGCGAGTACGGCACCGGCCCAGGGTTCGAGCAGCTGGTTGATGGTGCCCAGCGAAAGCCCGGCAATGAGGGTGCCCCAGAGGTTACCGACGCCGCCGAACACCACCACCATGAACGAATCGATGATGTAGTTCTGGCCCAGGTTCGGGCCCACGTTGGTGAGCTGGGAAAGCGCTACCCCGGCAAGCCCGGCCACGCCGGAGCCCAGGGCAAAGGTCATGATGTCCACCCGGGTGGCGCGGATGCCCATGGAGCGTGCCATGGCACGGTTCTGGGTAACGGCACGCACTTCCAGACCCAGGCGGGTCTTGCGCATGATCAGCATCAGCCCGGCGAAGACAATCAATGCGAAGGCCAGAACGTAGAGGCGGTTCAGGGTCAGCGAGAGCGCGTCGTTGATCACCAGGGAGCCACTCATCCACTCCGGCGTCACCACGGTACGGTTCTGCGGCGAGATCACGGTGCGCACCAGCTGTTGCAGGATCAGGCTGATACCAAAGGTGGCCAGCAGGGTTTCCAGCGGGCGGCCCTTGAGGTACTGGATTACGCTGCGCTCGATGATGATGCCGGCGGTGGCGGCCACCATAAAGCCGGCGGGAATTGAGAGAATCAGCGCCAGCCCGGGTTGGCCGGGGAAGAGTTGCTGCATGCCCCAGGTGGTGTAGGCACCGAGCATGATCAGTTCGCCGTGGGCCATGTTGATCACGCCCATCACGCCAAAGGTGATGGCCAGACCAATGGCAGCGAGTACCAGGACCGAACCGAGGGAAAGGCCGAAATAGAGGGTCTCGGCGGCGCGGTTCAGTTGAAGTTTCTGTTCAATGCTTTCGAGGGCTTCGGTGGCCCTGGTGGCCAATGCCTCGTTATCGCCGCGAACGGCTTCGTTCAGAGCGGCGCGGGCGCGGGGGTGCAGGCTGCCGGCAAGCACGTCCACGGCCTCCAGGTTGCCCTCACCTACCCGGTAAATGGCAATGGCTTCTTCAATGCGGTTGCGTACGCCGGCGTCTTCTTCCTTCGCCAGCTGAGCTTCCAGCGGCTCCACTAGCGAGGCATCTACTTTGCCCATCATGTCCTGTGCGGAGGCTTCACGCACTTCCGGGTCTTTAGCGTTCAGGTCCAGCATGGCGAGAATGCCTTCAAGCTGGCCCCGAATGCGGTTGTTGATGGCGACTCTGTCCAGCTCCCGGCGGGACATTTCACCCATGTTCTCTCCGGTCAGCGGATCGGCGATTTCCCAGTCCCTGCCCCGGTTATTCAGTACCAGTACCACCTGCCCGGTGTCTTTTATCCGGCTCAGGCGGTTGCTTCCGTAAGCTTCAAGCCAGCCCCTGGCTCTTTCATCACCACTGCTGACGATGGCGTTAATCGCCTCTTCCACGTTACTGGCCGGCGCCTCTGCCAGGTTGATCAGCAGAGCCTTGCCAGGATCGTCTTCCTGCGCCGTTACGGGCAGCGATAGCAGGGAAATCAGGGCGATAAGCAGCAATGTGAGCGATCGGCAGATGCTCATGAGAGTGTCCTGTCTGTTTCAAGCGTGTTGCGGGGCAACAGCCGGAGGCGTAACCACCCCCGGCTGTCCATGGTGCTATACCGTCTGAGCCTTACTCGGCTTCAGCGGCCATTTCACCCGCAGACGCGCCACAGGTGCCGGTTGCGGTGTTAAACGTTCCGCAGAACATGGGCTTGCGCCAATCGGCAATCATGTCCCGTGAACCCGGCAGGTAGTCAGACCAGGCATCGCCAGCGACCAGCGACGGGGTCTCCCAGACAACGGAGAACTGGCCGTTGTCCTGGATCTCGCCAATCAGCACCGGCTTGGTGATGTGGTGGTTGGGCATCATGGCGGCATAGCCACCGGTGAGGTTGGGCACGGTTACGCCGATGATGGCGTCTTTCACCGCGTCTACGTCAGTGGTACCGGCCTTCTTGACCGCTTCGACGTACATGTTGAAGCCAATGTAATGGGCTTCCATCGGATCGTTGGTTACCGCTTCTTCGTTGCCGGTGTGTTCGATCCACTGGTCAATGAAGTCGTAGTTGGCGTCGTTGTCCACGCTCATGAAGTAGTTCCACGCAGCCAGGTGACCAACCAGCGGGCCGGTGTCGATACCGGAGAGTTCCTGCTCACCCACCGAGAAGGCAACAACCGGGATGTCGGAGGCCGCAATACCCTGGTTACCCAGTTCACGGTAGAAGGGCACGTTGGCGTCGCCGTTGATGGTGGAAACCACGGCGGTCTTCTTGCCGGCGGAACCGAAGCGCTTGATGTCGGAGACGATGTTCTGCCAGTCGGAATGACCGAAGGGCGTGTAGTTGATCATGATGTCTTCCTTGGCCACACCCATGTCCATCAGGTAGGTCTCAAGGATCTTGTTGGTGGTGCGCGGGTAAACGTAGTCAGTACCCGCCAGAACCCAGCGCTCGACGCCGATTTCGTTCATCAGGTAGTTAACCGCAGGAATCGCCTGCTGGTTGGGCGCAGCGCCGGTGTAGAAGACGTTTTCGGAGGATTCCTCACCCTCGTACTGTACCGGGTAAAACAGAAGGCCGTTCAGCTCTTCCACCACCGGCAGTACGGACTTACGGGAAACCGAGGTCCAGTTACCGAAGATCACATCGACTTCTTCCTGGGCCAGAAGCTCGCGGGCTTTTTCAGCAAACAGCGGCCAGTTGGAAGCCGGGTCTACAACAACCGCTTCCATCTGACGACCGAGCACACCGCCTTTGGCGTTCTGTTGCTCGATCAGCATTTCAACGGTGTCTTTCAGAACGGTTTCACTGATCGCCATGGTGCCGGACAGTGAGTGCAGGATGCCCACTTTGATGGGATCTTCCGCTGCAACGGAGTTAAAAGAGATAGAAAGGGCAAGTGCAGAGAGGCCAAGTTTCACGTGTTTTTTGAGGTTCATTTCAGGCGTCCTTTTCTTAGTTGGGTATGCAGTTCGTCTTCAAACGCAGCAGGGCCTTTGCATCTGCTGTTCCACACACCTTATAACCCATCCAAAAACAGTGACTTATCTAGTATACAAGGCAAACCCTTGAAGCCCGCGCAGCTGAATGCTCCTTCAGAGCGCAGCATTTCTGAGCGTTTTTGGTGCGACCGCACCCGATCCGGGCAGACCTGATCAGCCTTTTGCGTCAAAAACACTCATAACCTTATGTTTTTCAGTAACTATCAATAAAAATCCGCAAATGGCACAAGCATTGCCATTCCACATGTATACAAGTTGATTACGCACATGAGGATGACCAATGCCTTCAATGCTCGGATGGACCATCAAGGACTGGCAGAACGCCTATAAAGAGGGCGCTACGCCCGAGTCACTATTGGGTGAGTTACTGACCGGCCTGGACACAACAGACGTTGCCTGGATTTCGCTTCTGGACCAGAAAGGCCTGGATGAGGCACTTGCCGAGTTGAAACAGCATCTCCAGAATGCCGGCGGAGAGATCGATAACCTGCCGCTCTACGGCATTCCCTTTGCCGCGAAAGACAATATTGATGCGGCTGGATTTGAAACAACGGCGGCCTGCCCGGCCTTTGCCTTCACCCCGAAAGAAGACGCCAGCACCGTGGCCAGACTCAAGGCCGCCGGCGCCATCGTCGTGGGCAAGACCAACCTGGACCAGTTCGCAACCGGCCTGGTGGGTACGCGCTCCCCTTATGGCGCGGTGCCCAACAGCTTCAAACCGGATGTCGTGAGCGGCGGCTCCAGCTCCGGTTCGGCTTCTGTGGTTGCAAGAGGCCTGGTGCCTTTTGCCCTGGGTACCGACACCGCCGGTTCCGGCCGTGTGCCTGCCGGGCTGAATAATCTGGTGGGGCTGAAACCAACCAAAGGGCTGTTCAGCATTCGCGGCGTGGTGCCGGCCTGTCGTTCGCTGGATTGCGTGTCCATTTTTGCGCTCACCGTGAATGACGCTGGTCTGGTGTCGGATATCATGGCCGGCTTCGATGCCGACGATGCCTTCTCCCGCAAGGCCCCTTATGCGCTGCCTCTGGACGGCCCCGCCCTTCGGCGGCCCGGGCCCATCAAACGGCTGGCCATCCCCGACCACCCGCAATGGTTTGGTGATCAGCAGGCGGAGGCGGCCTGGAACACCGCCATCAGTCAGTGGCGGCAGCAGAATGTGGAACTGGTACCGCTTGATTTCAGTCCCATGCTGGAGCTGGCTGCGCTGCTTTACGAAGGCCCCTGGGTGGCCGAACGCCATGCGGCGGTGGAATCCTTCATGGCCAGCCACGGCGACGATATGAATAAGGTGGTCAAAGGTATTATCAGCAAGGCCGGCAATTTCAGCGCCACGGATACCTTCAAGGCCCAGTACCGCAAGGAAGAGCTACAGCGTGAGATTGATGAGTTGTTAGCCGATGTGGATGCCCTGCTGGTGCCCACGGCTCCGACGGCTCCCACCATCGAAGCCGTAAACGCGGATCCGGTTGCACTGAACAGCCAGCTCGGCACCTACACCAATTTCGTGAACCTGGCCGACATGAGTGCTCTCGCTGTTCCTGCCGGTTTCCGGGACGACGGCCTGCCTTTTGGCGTTACCCTGATCAGTGGCGCCTGGAAAGACACCGAGCTGCAACGCCTGGCGTGCCAATGGCTGAATGCGCATCCGACCCCTTTGGGAGCTACAGGCAACGACCGCCCCGAAGAAGCGCCCGGGGCCGCCATTTCGACACCCACCATCAAGGTGGCCGTTGTTGGTGCCCACCTCAGCGGCATGCCATTGAACACGCAGCTCAGCGAGCGCTATTCGGTAATGCTTGAGCAAACCACAACGTCCGCCAATTACCGGCTCTTTGCCCTGCCAAACACCACACCGCCGAAGCCCGGGCTAAAACGTGTGGCCCCGGGCGAAGGCCAGGAAATCGTTGTCGAAGTCTGGGAAATGCCCGCCTCGGCCTTTGGCTCCTTTGTGGACCTGATTCCTGCGCCTCTGGGCATAGGCAACGTCGAGCTGGCTGATGGCCGGTGGGTAAACGGTTTTATTTGCGAGGGCTACGGCCTCGAGGGCGCAGAGGACGTAACGGAGTTCGGTGGCTGGCGCGCCTATATCGCCTCCAGAGCCTGACCATACCGGGGCAATCTGGCGCTCCACGAGGGGAAACGGTGCCAATGGCAAACCCTAGACGAAAAGAGTCCGTAGCCGACAGGGTCTATGCGGCCCTGAAAGAGGACATCTTCGAGTTCCGTCTGATCCCCGGCGACAGATTCAGCGAGGGGGATGTAGGAAGCCGTCTGAACGCCAGCCGGACACCGGTTCGGGAGGCGCTCTACCGTTTGCAGCGGGAGGGCCATGTGGAGGTGCTGTTTCGCAGCGGCTGGCAGGTAAAGCCATTCGATTTCCAGCAGGTGGAGGAGCTCTATGACCTGCGCATCACCCTCGAGCGGGCGGCAGTGCACAAGATCTGCAACCTGGATGAAGAGCCTGCAGCACTGCGAACCCTGACCGCCCTCTGGAACCCGGACCATCCATCCGAACGCGCGGTGGGCAGCACAGTCAGGATGCTGGACGAGAGCTTTCACTGCGATCTGGTGGCCGCTGCCGGAAACCGGGAAATGACACGAATTCATCGGGAAATCACTGACCGGCTGCGGATTGTCCGGCGTCTGGACTTCAGTCGGGACGAGCGTATTGATGCCACTTACGTGGAGCATGCCGCGATTCTGGAGGCACTGCGCAACGGGCAGGCAAGCGAGGCGGCGGACCGCCTCACCCGTCATATCCGCGCCAGCCAGAAGGCCGTGCGGGAAATCATCATGGAGCGAATCCGCGAGGCGGCTGCCGCCCATCGAAGCGAGCAATAAATTGCCTCTCAGGCCCTGAAAATACTGAACTCAGGTTCATAATTGAACCCGCCGAAAAGCTTACAGATTCGTAAGATATATCGCACAAACCACGGAGCGATTCTCCGATAGGTAGGAATTCGATCCCCAGTAGAATGGTCAGTGTCAGGGATGACAAGCCAGCAAGGAACGTTGGCTCAAGGACGAGGACTTCAGGGAAGAGAACTCCAGGGAAGACGCGCTCAGGATGAGTCGCACGCCTGAAGGAACAGGCAGGGGTCAGCCACGGATTCGGGGATCACAAGGATTGTGGTCCTGTCCGTGCACTCCCCACCCCCACAGACATTTCTGCTCTCTTCTTACATTTCGCTTCTGCTGCTTTGCGCCCTGGCACAAACCCTATAACGCAAACTAGTCTCAGGAGCTTTGATTCATGAAGCGCACACCGCTTTTCGCTACCCTTGTTCTGCTGTTCAGTCTGGTAACCGGCTTTGCCTACGCCGAAGAAGCCGCTATCAACATCAACACCGCAGACGTGACCACCCTCGCCAGCCTGAACGGAATTGGCCAGAGCAAAGCTGAAGCCATTGTTGCCTATCGCGAAGCCAATGGTCCTTTTGCGGTTACCGCAGACCTGGCGAACGTGAAAGGCATTGGCGAGCGCACTGTTGAGAAGAATGCCGCGCGCCTGACCGTCAAGTAATACCCCGGGCAGTGGCGCACTGCCACTGCCCTCTCTGCCTTCCCTGCCTGTCTCTCACTTCCTGCCCATAAAGTCGTCTGGCAACACCGCGTTCGCCACCCTATTATTGCTGGATAACAATTCAAAAACCGTTGAGCGTCCGCACATGGTTGATCCGATCAAGGTTTATCCCGCAAAACCTGCGAAAGTCTATTTCTACGGCACCTGTCTGGTGGACATGTTCTACCCGGATGCAGGTATCGCCGGGGTGGAGCTGCTGGAGCGTGAAGGCATTGAGGTGCTGTTCCCGCAGGACCAGACCTGTTGTGCCCAGCCCGCCTACACCTCCGGTTACCACGACCAGGCCCGTTCCGTTGCCAGAGCCCAGCTCGATCTTTTCCCCGGCGACTGGCCCATCGTTGTGCCTTCAGGCTCCTGCGGCGGGATGATGCGCAAGCACTACCCGGACCTGTTCAAAGACACATCGGACGAAGTGAAAGCCGCCGAGGTGGCCGGCCGGGTCTGGGAGCTGACGGATTTTCTGCTCAACGTCTGCCATATCAAGCTGGAAGACCTGGGTGAGCCCACCACCGTGGCCATGCACACCTCCTGCTCCGCGCGCCGTGAAATGGGCGTAGCAGAAGTGGGCCCGAAGCTCCTGGGTCAGTTGAAGAACGTCAACCTGGTGGAGCAGATCCGGCCCGAGGAATGCTGCGGCTTTGGCGGCACCTTTGCGGTTCGCCACCCGGAGATTTCCGGGGCCATGGTGAGCGAGAAGGTGGACGCGTTGGTGGATACCGGCACCAGGCAGTTTGTCACCACCGATTGTGGCTGCCTGATGAACATTGCCGGCTACGCCGAGAAGAATCAAAAGCCTGTTGAAGGCCAGCACATTCTCAGCTTCCTGTGGTCGCGCACCCAGGGCAAAGGGGGGCAGCAGTCATGAGTGAGACAGCCGAAGACACTGGCCATCATATCGATGTAAAACAGTTTCACCCGCGGGCTCAGGCGGCCATTCATAACCCCAAGATCCGCAAGAACTTTCGCAGCGCCATGGACGGGCTGATGTCCAAGCGCAAGACGGCGTTCGAGGGCTGGGATCTGGAAACCCTCCGGGATCTCGGTGCCAACGTCCGCCTGCGGGCCCTGGCCAATCTGCCAGACTTGCTGGAGCAGCTTGAGAAAAAGCTGACCGAAAACGGCATCAAGGTGCACTGGGCGGTGGATGGCGATGAGGCCTGCCGGATCGTGCGAGATATCTGCAAAGCCCGGGATGCCAAGACTGTGATCAAGGGCAAATCCATGGTCTCCGAGGAAATGGAGCTGAACCATTACCTGGAGGAGCAAGGCATTGAGGCCCTGGAATCGGACCTGGGCGAGTACATCGTGCAGTTGGCGGATGAGACCCCATCGCACATCATCATGCCGGCGATCCACAAAAATACCGGTGAGATCTCCCAGTTATTGCATGAAAAAACCGGCACCGATCTCTCCAACGATGTGGAATACCTCACTGCCAGTGCCCGCCAGCAGCTTCGGGAAAAATTCATGAACGCTGATGTGGGGGTTTCCGGGGTTAACTTTGCGGTGGCCGAAACCGGCACACTTTGCCTGGTTGAGAACGAAGGCAATGGTCGGATGACCACCACCGTGCCCAAGTGCCACATCGCCGTTACCGGTATCGAGAAGGTGGTGCCGAGCATGGAAGACGTCTCAGCCCTGCTCGCCCTTTTGACCCGCTCTGCCACCGGCCAGCACATCACCACCTATTTCAATATGATCTCTGGCCCGCGCAAGGCCGAGGAGCTGGATGGGCCGGAGGAAGTTCACCTGGTGCTGGTGGATAACGGCCGGTCGTCCATCTACCAGGACGACGAACTGCTGGACACCCTGCGCTGCATCCGCTGCGGCGCCTGTATGAACCACTGCCCCGTGTACACACGGGTGGGCGGCCATGCCTATGGCACCACCTATCCGGGTCCCATCGGCAAGATCCTGATGCCGCACCTGATTGGCCTGGACGAAGGCCGGCATTTGCCCAGCGCATCCAGCCTGTGTGGCGCCTGCGGTGAGGTCTGCCCGGTGAAGATCCCCATTCCCGATTTATTGGTGCGGCTGCGCCAGGAATCGGTGGATGGTGACAAACTCCATCCGGCCAAGGTACGCGGCCACGGGGCCAAGCGAAGCTCCATGGAAGCGATGATCTGGAAAGGCTGGGCCTGGATGCACGCCAGCCCCGGCATTTACCGATTTGGCACCGGTACCGCCAGCAAATTCAGGGCGTTGCAGCCCTCGAAAGCCGGCGCCTGGACCGATTACCGCACGGCGCCCAAACTGGCGGCCAAAACCCTGCACCAGCGGATGAAGGAGCGTGGCCAATGAGTTCCCGGGAAACGATTCTTCAGCGCCTGCGCAACCGAACCGGCGGTGAACTGACCGTGCCGAAGTGTGACTTTTCTGTTCTGGTACGGGATGACTGGTCAACAAAGGAGCGTGTCGAGCGGTTCGAGAAGATGATCGAGTCGGTCCACGGTGAAGTGCACCATTGCAACGAAGACATGTGGATGGACCGCCTGGCCGAAGTGCTGAACACCCGCGGTGCCAGGAATCTGCTGATTCCGAAGCAGCACCAAATTGGCCAGGCCCTTCGCGATGCCGGCCGTGACGATCTGCCGGAGCTGCTGATCTACGACGAGCCGATCGAGAGCTGGCAGACCCACCTGTTCAACGAAGTGGACGCCAGTATTACCTCCACCCGCGGCGGTATTGCCGAGACCGGCTCGCTGATCCTGTGGCCGAACGATGATGAGCCACGGCTGATGAGCCTGGTGCCGCCGGTGCACATTGCGGTGCTCAGGGCCTCGGAACTCTACACAACCTTTCATGAAGCCATGAAGGCCCAGAACTGGGCCGCTGGCATGCCGACCAATGCCCTGCTAATCTCAGGCCCTTCCAAAACCGCCGACATCGAGCAAACCCTTGCCTACGGTGTTCACGGTCCCAAAGAACTGATTGTGTTGATTATTGAATGATCCAAGGCGCCCTGTTTATCGCCCTGGCAGCCCTGCTATGGGCGACCACGGGTATTGTTGCGAAATTTCTGTTTACCGGCACCGAGCTTCAGGCCATCACTCTGGCCTTTCTGAGGCTGGCGGTGGCATTGCCGTTTTTCTGGCTGCTGATGCGGCGCGAGCAGGCACGCCTTGAACGTGCAAACCCGGGCAGGAAAGTGCCCGGCAGCTCGCTTCGAAGCCTGACATCCAAAGCCCTGCTTCCTCTGACGGCATTGGGACTGTTTCAGGCGTTTTACCAGGGCAGCTACCTTCTGGCCGTGGACCTGACCGGTGCCGGCATTGCCACCCTGATCGCGCTCTGCCTGCCCCCGGTATTGGTGGCCATTCTCGCCGCGCCCTTGCTGGGAGAGAAACCCGGCCTGCTCACGGTTCTGTCCCTGATTGCCGCCATTGGCGGCACGGGCATGCTGGTTCTCAGCGATATGGACACCAGCGGCACCCTTCGGCTCGCCGGCATTCTGGTCGCGTTACTCGCCGCCTGCGTGTACACCGGCTTCACGCTCACCAGCCGCTACAGCTCTGCCGGCACGCCGGTGTTTACCACGGCGTTTATCTGTTTCTTTACGGCGGCGTTGATTCTGTTGCCGGTAGTAGCTCTAAGCGGCGGATTTGAGGGGCTGGAAACCCTCAATCCCGGGCACTGGCTGATGGTGGTCTATGTGGGGGTGGTGCCAACCTGTATTGGCTATGTCTGCTTCTTCACTGGCATGAAAACGACACCGGCGACGCTTTCCAGCATCATAGTAACTCTGGAACCGCTGTTTGTGGCGCTGCTGGCCTGGGTGTTTCTGGAGGAGGTTCTGGGGCCGATCGGCATTGCGGGGGCGTTGATACTGACCGCAGCAGTGGTGGTGGCCTCCCGCTACGGCCGCAAACCCGCAGCCGGCCAGGAGGCCGGCGCGGAGTAAGGAAGCTCAGTCTTCCTTACGCTGTTTCTCGAGCATGTCCGGCTGCAGGATTTCGATCCAGTAGCCGTCCGGGTCCTTGATAAAGGCCAGGCCTTTCATCTTGCCGTCGTCCGGCTTCTTGACGAATTCCACACCGAGTTTTTCCAAACGGTCGCAGGCGGCGTAGACGTCGGGCACCGCTACGCCAATGTGGCCAAAGCCTTGGGGCTCGTCGTTACCATTGTGGTAGGCGAAGTCGTTGTCGTCTTCGGTGCCCCAGTTATGGGTCAGCTCAAGCATGGCTTCGCGGCCGAAGGTGAAGGTGGTGCGGTGAGCATCATCTTGCGGCACCAGTCCGGCCTGGCGATCGTCCAGGTAACCCAGGAAATACAGGGTGAACTTCATTTCGGGGAAGTCCAGTTTGCGCACCAGGCGCATGCCCATCACTCGGGTGTAGAAGTCCATGGAGCGCTCGGGTTCCTTGATGCGCATCATGGTCTGGTTGAATACGTAGCCTTCGGTTTCGGGAACGGGGTCTTCGTATAGGCCAGGGGCCTGTTCGAAATGCTTGGGCATTGTGGTTTTCCCTTTTTTTCGCAGGATTCAAACATTATACCTGTGTGCGTTTCAGGGGGATTTCAAGGGCATAAAAAAAGACCCCGGGGCCAGAGACGAACCGCCGGGGTCTTGAGGGCCGGTTTTTTAGGCCGGCGTTTCTTCAGAGACGCTCTGAAGACTGGGGGCCTGTGGAGTTAGGCCGATCTGGGGTTGGGGGCTGGCGGGGCCATGAGGGGGATATTTCTTTCGGGAAGCCGAACTCGCTTTGCTCAGACAGTCGTTTCCCTGCAGAAATTTCCCCCTCACACCCCCGCCGACTCGACTTTGTTGCCGGCATCCCGTTTGGGCCGCTTGGGAGTTTTGCCCGCCGACATTATGCCAACTGGTGTTCTTCGCCTTTGTAATAGGCCTCTACTCTTGGGTTCATTACCCGCCGCCACAGTGGGGGAACCATCGCCAGGACGATCATTGCGGAGTAGCCGGCCGGCAGCTGGGGGGCCACTTCGTGGTGGCGGAGGATCTGGTAACGGCGCTTGGCCCAGGCGTGGTGGTCGCTGTGGCGCTGGAGGTGGAACAGGAAGACGTTGGTGAGGAAGTAGTTGCTGTTCCAGCTGTGTTCGGGGCCGGTGCGTTCGTAGCGGCCGTTTTTGAGTTTGCGGCGGTGCAGGCCGTAGTGTTCGAGGTAGTTGACGATTTCCAGCAGGGTGAAGGCGATGAAGCTCTGCCCCAGGAAGAAGACGGCGCCGAGCCAGCCGAAGGCGATGGTGAAGGCTGTCAGTACCAGGGCGCTGATGCTGTACCACCAGATCAGTTCGTTGCGCCAGCTGAGGGCTTTGTGGCCTTTGCGTTGCAGGCGTTCGGCTTCCAGTTTCCAGGCATTCAGGAAGTTACGCACGTACGCCTGGGGCAGGAAGTTGTAAAGGGACTGGTTGTAGCGTGAGGAGGAGGCGTCTTCCGGGGTGGAGACGTGTACGTGGTGCCCGCGCAGGTGTTCAACCTTGAAGCCGGCGTAGCAAACCAGTGACAGCAGGAAGCCGCCAGCCCAGGTTTCGAGTTTGTCGTCTTTGTGGATGAGTTCGTGGGCGACGTTGATGCCGAGGCCACCGACGACGCCGATGGAGACGACCCAGCCAATGCTTCCTGACAGGTTGAATGTACCGGACGCCAGTTCCAGCATGCTCCAGACCAGCAAGACTGCGAAGCCGGCGACCCAGCCGAGTGTTATTGCTTTATAGAACCGCTCGCCGACCATTCTTGGCACGTCGGTTTCTTCGTCCGGGTTCAGGGAATCCTTGCCGAACAGCATATCCAGCACCGGAATGATCCCGAAGAAGACGATCGGGAACCCCCAGGAAAACAGGTTTACCAGATCGGTCGCGCGGCCGGCGGCCAGCAGGAGAGGCGGCAGTGCCAGAGGGATCATGGCTATCAGGTAGCTGTATTTCTTCAGCGTCAGCAAGACCCTTCGGCGGGTGGCTTCGCGATCTGCCGATAACTGCGTGGTGCTCATTGGGCTCTCTCCATCGAATGCTTGTTGGTGAAACTCTGATCACCTGTTGTTTTGTGCATTATTGTCCTACAATGCGTCAGTCGTCAACCGGTCGAGTGGAGTTTTCTGACAATTGTCAGGAAGCCCCGCCGAATCAAGGCGTTGTCGCTATCGCACTCCGAGGCTGTGATAAACTCATGCGCACACACTCTCCCGCCGGGCGGCTTAGCGCAGCCGCAGACCGGTATTTACGACCTGTTCAGAGAGCCTTTATGGATTTTCAGGTGCCCAACACGCTGGCCAAGCAGATTGCCAATTACCTGGCAGAACGGATCATGACCGGGCAGATTCGCCCCGGTGAGCGCATTCAGGAAGCCACTCTGGCCGGTGAACTGAAGGTGAGCCGGGCGTCGGTGAAGGAAGCCCTGTATACCCTGGAGCGCTGGCATCTGGTGGAAATCACGCCTCGCAAGGGCGCTTCGGCCACCCGACTGGATGCAGCCCATGCTTCCGAGCTCTACGATGTGTACATGCATTTGCTGATGATGATGGCGGTGCGCTTGTGCGAGCGCTGGCAGGAGCGTGACCAACCACGGTTGCTGGCGGCCGGGAGTAAAGCTGTTGAACAGATAAAGGAGCCATCTACCGACATCTCCGGGGTGGTAGAGGCGAGTTTTGATGTGATGGATATCTGTTGTGAGGTGGTGGGGAATCCTTACCTCACGGAGGCGCTGTCGAATTTCAAGCCGGCGGTCAGTCGAGCCTATTATCTGAGTGCGGATCGGTATCGGCGGGATTTGGCGCAGACCAGTGAGTTTTTTGCCAACCTGCCGCAGGCGGTGCTGGCGCGGGATTCTGATCAGGCGCAGGCTTTGATTCGGGAGTTTGCGGAGCACCAGAAGTCTCTCATTCAGCAGGCTCTGGCTTCTTAGGCACAATCTGACCAAGCCTGGATTTCGAGGACTGAGGCACTGGACACCGCCCACACCCTACCCTGTAAACTGCCCGTCTCACTCTGACGGGCAGCCCATGACTGACTCCACTGAAATCGACTACTCAAAGCGCGCCTCTGGAAAAAGGCTGGCGATGTTCAGTCTGTTGTTTGTGGCGCTTACGGCTGCCGGGCTGTATGCCGTTTACGATCTGTTTGCCGAGCGCACCCTTACCTTCGATGCCAGGCTGATCGCTCCGGAAACCCTCTTCTCGGTGGCTGGCCTTCTATTGGTTTATTTCATATCAGACGGCCTGCGGCTCTATTTTACCCTCAGGGCCCTGGGGCACCGGCTGCCGCTGCCAGCGATGTTCCGGCTGGTATTTATCAATCTGTTCTTTTCCAACATCACGCCTATGGCCACGGGGGGCGGTTTCGCCCAGATCTGGTTCCTTAGCCAGCATGGTGTCCCGGTCGGGAGAGCCACGGCAGCCACAACGATTCGAACGGTACTGGCGGTGTTGTTCATTTTTTCGCTCACGCCGGTATTCCTGCTCACGCTCAAGTCCCTGGACGGCAATTCAATTGTCGGCGATATAGGCACCGCGCTGGCGTTTCTGATCGTTCTGTACCTTGGTTTTTTCCTGGTGCTGCTGTTCCGGACCCGCTGGCTGATCGGACCCCTGACCCGGCTGCTGAGGGCCGCGCGTCGACTCCATCTGATCAGTGAACGCCGCCATCGGCGCTGGCAGTTCAAGGCACGGAGGGAGATGCTGCGGCTTTCCCGGAGCTTTGGCGATTACCTGCGCGGCGCGCCCGTGTTCGTCTGGCTGTCTATACTGTTCACCGCCATATTTCTGCTCAGCCTGTTCAGCTTCCCGGCACTGCTGATGCACAGCCTGGACTACAGTGTTGACTACGTGATGTCTGTGGGCCTGCTGGTCGTGACCACCTTTGTTATGTATTTCTCGCCCACGCCTGGTGCCTCTGGTATCTCGGAGGGTGTTTTCGGGAGCTTCTTCCGGGATATCCTCTCGGGTAACCACCTGATTCTGGTGATTGTCTGCTGGCGCCTGCTGACCATTTACCTGGGCATGATTATTGGGCTGGTTGTACTACAGAAGGAACTTGTTGCCAATCGCAGGAGAGCCGGATGATTTTCCGCAACCCACTCAAGCTTCTGTTCTACCTTTGCCTGCTGGTGGTGCTTCTGCTGGTTGGCTACAAGACCTATCTGAATCTGTTCACCGAGGATTTCGAGGCGGTCCATACCGAGCAGGTAGAGCAGATTTATCGTCAGCTCGAACCCGGCCAGCCGTTCAGCTTTGCGGTGGTGGGTAACATCAACAACTCGGTGGGCATCTTTGAAGAACGCATCGTTCCGGAACTGAACCGCTCCGGGCTCGATTTCCTGATCTCCGCCGGGAATGCGGTCAGTGGTGGTGGCGAGGACAAATACCGGGCGTTGTACGGCACCCTGAGCCATCTGGAGATTCCCTACCTGCTTACCTTCGGCGCCCACGAGTACGAGGATTTTGGCAGTTTCCGATTCTACGATCACTTCGGCCCTCACTTCTTCAGTATCGAGGCCGGTAACAGCCGGCTTATTTTCCTTGATAGCACCGGCAAAACACCCTGGCGATGGCAGATCCGGTGGCTAAAAGACCTCTTGGCCCAGGACACCTCCAAGGCACGGATACTGTTCATTGGCCATCCCCCCCTGCACCCGGACGAAAATGCCCCGTTCGATCAGAAGGACGATTACCTGACGCCCCCCGAGTTCCGGGACGCCCTGCTCGCGGCGATCAGGGATCATGACGTTGAACGGGTATTTTCCGCAAATCTTTCGCTCTATGCAGAGGAGCAGGTAGGCGATACGAAGTTTGTTACTACCGGCGGCGCCGGCGGCCTGGTGATGAACAATGACACCAGCTTCTATCACTACGTGCGGGTGAATGTGGACGCCGAGGGCGAGGTAAGCCACAGCCTGCAGCGCCTGGAAGTGGGTCAGCACCCGGTTCTGAAACGGCTGGAAAGTCTCTGGTTTTTTATCTACTCCCTGTTCTACACCGGTTACCTCAACTTCATTCTGATCGTCGCTGTGTTTGCGGCCATTGCCATCAAACTGTATGGCGCCATTTTCATTGGCAAGGACTATTACCCCGACTACGATCTGGACCCGGCGCCCTGGCTCGAAAAGCCAATGCGGGTGGCCATGTTCACCAACAACTACCTGCCCTTTATCGGCGGCGTTCCGATTTCAATTGAACGCCTGCGGCGGGGCCTGGAAGAGCTCGGTGACAAACTGCTTGTGGTGGCACCCCGTTATAAGGGCCAGGCGGAAACCGAAACCCACGTTCTGCGAGTGCCCTCGCTACTGGCCATGGGTGAGAAGCGGGAATTCCGCCTGGCCAATATCTTCCTCGGGCGGGTTCGCAAAAGGGTACGGGCCTTCAAGCCGGATATTATCCATCTGCATCATCCGTTCTGGCTGGGATCGCTCGGGCTATTCGTGGCGCGCACTCTCAATATACCGGCCATCTACACCTACCATACCCGCCTGGAGCACTACGCCCACTTTGTGCCCCTTCCGGGCATGCTGTTCCGGAACCTGATTTCCCACGCGCTGATCAAGCGCTTTGCCAACAAGTGCGACGGGGTGATCGTACCTACCTACTCAACCGAGGAATACCTGCGGATGATCGGGGTAAAAACACCCACCTTTGTGCAACCGACGGGCATCGAATACCACAAATTCCAGGAGGTTCAGGAGAAGGACGTCGAGCAACTGCGGGAAAAGCTCCAGCTGAAGAATGAGAAAGTGTTCATCAGCGTTTCCCGGCTGTCGAACGAAAAAAACATCGACTTCATGATTGAGGCGATTGATGCCCTGCGGCGGGAAACCAATGTGCCGTTCCGGTTCCTGATGATTGGCGATGGCCACCAGAAAGACCGCCTGCAGAAGAAGATCGAAGACCTGGGTCTTCAACAACACTTCGCTCTGGTTGGTGCCGTGCCGCCGGACGAAATGGCCACCTGGTACCGACTGGGCGATGCCTTCCTGTTCGCTTCGATCTCCGAAACCCAGGGCATGGTGATTCTGGAGGCCATGGCCGCCGGTTTGCCGGTAGTAGCGGTTCGCTCCAGTGGCATTGAGGACGTGGTTCGACACGGGTTCAACGGCTTCAAGACGCCGGAGAAACAGGACCAGTGGCGCGCGCAGGTCAAAAAGCTGCTGGAAGACGACGAACTGCGCGAGAAACTCTCCGAACAGGCTCTGGAATTCGCCAAGGACTACTCAGTGGAGCAGTTTGCCCATGACGTTCGCACCATTTACGCCACCACACTCGCCATGGTCGCGAAGAAACGAAAAGGCTCGATAATCCATCCTGAATAGGTAGGGTTACAGTTTTCCGCGGCGGCCTGATCGGGCTAGACTGAATTCACGTATTACAAAGACAGTTTTAGCTATCAGACCTGCTTAATTATCGGAGACTAACGTGAGCGGCATCCCCGTCGGAATCAGCACCTGCCTGCTGGGTAAGGAAGTTCGCCATGATGGCGGCCATAAACATTCCCGCTACTGCACCCAGGTGCTCTCAAAGCACTTTGATTTCCGCTCCATCTGCCCGGAGCTGGAAGCCGGTCTTGGCGTTCCGCGCCCGGCAATCCACCTTCGCGAGTCCAGTGACGGCCTGCGCCTGATCGAAACCAGGGGCAAGGCGGACCACACCGACGCCATGCAGGGCTTCATCGAACAGGTCATGCCCTCCCTGGCGAACCTTCGTGGTTACATCCTGATGGCCAAGTCCCCGAGCTGTGGCATGGAACGGATCAAGGTACACAACGAGGATGGCAACGTAACCCGCCGGGATGGCCGCGGCATGTTTGCCGAGGCACTGCTGAAAGCCTACCCGCTGATGCCGGTGGAGGAGGAAGGCCGACTCAACGACAACATGATCCGGGAGAACTTTGTTGAGCGGGTTTTCGCCTACGACGACTGGATGCAGAACGTGGCCGGCGAAAAGCTATCTGCCAAGGCGCTGATTGAATTCCACACCCGCCACAAGTTCCAGCTTCTGGCGCATTCCGAAAAGATCTATCGCCAGCTTGGCCCCATGTTGGGGGATCTGAAATCGGAGCCGCTGGAGGCGATTGCCGAGCGCTACATCCACCTGTTCATGGAGGCCATGAGCAAGAAGGTGAGCCGGGGCTCGCACATGAACGCCATGCAGCACCTGATGGGCTATCTCAGGGATTCCATGGGTGATGAAGACCGCAGGGTGTTGATGGAGCAGATGGAGGCTTACCATCGGGGCGAGGTACCGCTCGTGGTTCCCATGACGCTGCTGCGCATGGCCCAGCGAAGGGAGCCGGTGGACTACCTGCATGCTCAGCAATACCTCACTCCTTACCCGGATGAGCTGGGGCTGCGGAACAACGTCTGAAGATAAAGTTGGGGTCAGATGAAAATTTCATCTGACCCCGAATTCACGGCAAGATATTTCTCAGCAGTGGTTTCGTCGTCGGTCTCGGAATAGTTGGTCCGGAATTCGCCGGTGTTGCGCCAGGTTTCGACTTCATGGATCAGCCCCAGGCGACCCTTGATGTTGGTTTTTTCGGTATTGCCCGAGGTCATCAACACGCCCAGCTCGGTTTCGCCCTCCCAGTCATCAGCATTCTGTGCGCTGGCAAGTGGCGCGATAACAACTGCGGTTACGGCTACAGCCTGTCGTAAATCCATGAAGTCTCCTTTCGGGGTTGGTCAGGCGCCCTCGGTGTTGCTCGCCCTTTCGCCGTCCAGGCTTTTCCGGGCCTGACGCTCTCTTTCGGCTTTTTTCCGGGCCTTGCGTTC
Organism: Marinobacter sp. es.048; assembly: GCF_900188435.1. Taxonomy (NCBI): domain Bacteria; kingdom Pseudomonadati; phylum Pseudomonadota; class Gammaproteobacteria; order Pseudomonadales; family Marinobacteraceae; genus Marinobacter; species Marinobacter sp. es.048. Next base: position 1,412,641 of record NZ_FYFA01000001.1, on the reverse strand, counting down.
GGCAATGATGCGCGCAGCTTCGCCACCGACATGGGCTTCGCCGCGCTCTTCAGCCAGGCGCATCTGGCGTTCACGCTCGGCAAACCGGGCCTTCTGCTCTTCGGTCAGCGAATCGATGCACTGATGACAGCTCACACCCTGCTCATACTCGGGGCGCTGCTTGTCTTCCTCGGTGATCGGCCTGCGGCAGGCATGGCACTGGTCGTAGTCGCCACGCTCCAGCCGGTGGTTAACCGTTACCCGGTCATCAAACACGAAGCACTCCCCGTGCCACAGGCTCTGCTCTTCCGGCACCTCTTCCAGGTATTTCAGGATGCCGCCCTTGAGGTGATAGACCTCCTCGAAACCCTGCTCCTTCAGATACGCGGTGGATTTCTCGCAACGAATACCGCCGGTACAGAACATGGCCACCTTCTTGTGCCTGGAAGAATCCAGGTTCTGCTTCACGTATTCCGGGAATTCCCGGAAGGTATCGGTAGCCGGATTGACAGCATTCTTGAAGGTGCCAATTTCAACTTCGTACTGGTTGCGGGTATCCACCAGCACCACATCAGGATCGGAAATCAGATCGTTCCACTCTTTGGGATCCACATACGTGCCGACAATCCGCTTCGGATCGATACCGTCCACACCCATGGTGACGATCTCTTTCTTGAGCTTCACTTTGGTGCGTTTGAACGGCTGGATGTCCACAAAGGACTCTTTGTAATCGATGCCGTCGAACCGCTCATCGCTGGCGATCCAGGCTTTCACGGCATCAATGCCTTCGCGACTGCCGGCAATGGTGCCGTTGATGCCTTCGCGCGCCAGCAGCAAAGTGCCATGCACGTCTTTTTCAAGCATCAGGTCCAGCAGCGGCTGGCGAAGGGATTTGTAATCATTCAGGACTGCGAACTTGTACAGTGCGCAGACAACAACGTTGTTGCTCATCATGTTCTCCTGCGGGCCGGACCGTAAATCCGGAGCATGGTTTCGGGGTTTATCAAAGGCTGGAGCCTGAGAGGGCGCAAATTTTAACCAACTCAGGCTCACGATCAAGTGCGGGGTTACCCGGGTATCGGGCTGTCAGTCCACCTCATTGGCCAGCTCACGCTCAACCACGGCAGAAAGTTGACCCCAACCGGGACGAGTCAGGCGGATGTTATCCACCAGAACCGTAGGCGTGCTGGTGACTCTCAGTTGCATGGCCACCTGGCGACTCTGCTCCACAGCCTCGCGGTGCAGTTCCGTGGTCATGCACCGGCGAAAGCGGCGTTCTTCCAGGCCCAGATCGCCGGCATACCGGGTAAACGTTGCGACCGGATCGTTCGACCCATTCCACTCGGTCTGAAAGCTGTAGAGGCGATCATGCATGGCCCAGTAGGCGTCCTGATCACCGGCGCAGCGCGCGGCCTGGGCGGCCGGCATCGCGTTCTGATGCTGCTGCAATGGCAGATCAAAGTAGACGAACCGAACCTTGCCCGCATTCACATACTCGTCCTTCAGCTGCTTGCTGGCTGAAGCAAAGCTGCCACAGGCGGGACACTGATAATCGGCAAATTCACGAACCACCACCGGGGCATCTTCGGGGCCGACGGAGACACCGTACTGATCCAGCTCGGCGGGAAAGTCCTCGGCATTGGGCGCTGCCACTGGCAACTCATCAGAAGTAGGCTCGGGTGCTGCGGTCAGGAAAAAGATACCCAGAAGCACAGCGGCCAGAACCAGCAAACCTATGCCGGCGTAGAGCGGCTTGTTGGTTTTTGCTTTTTGGGGAGGCGGTGCACCGGTTTCCTTGCGACGTTTTGCTTCACCCATGGAAGGGCTCCTTATTGTGTTTCTGGTTTTCCGGATTTAATTAGCTCACGACCGTTTTCAGAACCGGCCGGGCACGCTAAGATCCTTTATATCCTACAAAAGTGCCAACAAAAATTAAGGAATCCTCATGCCCTTGCCCGCTTCCCTGACAGACACGCTCTCTTTGCCGCTGGTTGCCGCCCCCATGTTCCTGATCTCCGGGCCCGAACTTGCCCTTGCCTGTTGCAAGCAGGGCATCGTTGGCAGTTTTCCGGCTCTGAACCAGCGCACCAGCGAAGGCTTTGAAGAATGGCTGATCCAGATGAACGACGAGCTGGCCTCCTTCCAAAGCGCGAACCCGGATGTAAAAACGGCGCCCTACGCCGTGAACCTGATTGTGCACCGGACCAATCCTCGCTGGCAGGCGGATCTGGAGCTTTGCGTAAAACACAAGGTGCCCATCATCATTACCTCCCTGGGCGCCGCCAGCCAGGTGGTAGAGGCGGTGCACAGCTACGGCGGCGTGGTGTTCCATGACGTGACCAACCAGAAGCATGCCCGCAAGGCCGCGGAGGCCGGTGTTGACGGCATCATTGCTGTAGCGGCGGGTGCCGGTGGCCATGCGGGCACCATCAACCCGATTGTTCTGGTGCATGAAATCCGGGAAGTCTTTGATGGCACGATTCTGCTGGCGGGCGGGCTGTCCCATGGTGAGGACCTGCTGGCGGCCCAGGCCCTCGGCGCGGACCTGGCCTACCTGGGCACCCGGTTCATCAATACCGTTGAGTCCCAGGCCGACGAGGCCTACCGGAACATGATCATTGAGGCGGTGTCAGGCGATATCATTCATACACCGGCGGTTTCCGGCGTGCCCGCCAGCTTTATGCGCCAGAGTCTGAAGGAAGCCGGCTTTCCCATGGACAAGCTGAACCAGGCCGGCGAGATCAACTATGGGGAAAAACTGAAGCCTATTGATGATGAGGCCAAGGCCTGGAAAACCGTTTGGTCCGCCGGCCAGGGGGTCAGCCAGATCCACGACGTGCTGACAGTGCCGGATCTGGTGAGCCGACTGACTGACGAATACAGAAGCGCCCGGGAGCGCTTGCTAGCCACGGGACACTAAACCTGGAACTGTGAGGCTTTATCCTCCAGCGAGGTCAGTGTCCGGGCAATCTGGCTACTGGCCTCAAGGGCTGAGCCGGCGGTGTCGACCAGACGTTCGATCTGGCTGGAAATCAGCCACTGGCTGACCAGGAGTTGAACCAGACCGGCTACTACCAGGACAATGAAAACCGGTCGGAGAAGGCGGTTTGAGATCAGCCGCCTGATAAAACTGAGTGACATACGGACTCCGCTAACATGTGTGCTTCATGCATCCTGCACAGTCGGCAACAGCGTCCCTGCCTGGCGTGTCCGTACGTATAGCAAAACCAGGGCCGGAGTGGGCCGCATTTAGGTACGGGTTTTGTAGTTAATCGTCATCGTTTTCTTCGAGATCGATTTCGTCGGCGATGAAGTTATTCGTGCTCCCTGAATATTCAACTTCGAGAATCAAAAGCTCACCGTCATCGAAAAGATTGATAATCTCTCCCTGAGAATTACTATCATAAGCTTCTGGTCCGGCATCGATCGCTACTCCGAGAATCGTGATTGAGGCAGGAGTGATGTTCGTAAGCCTCCCTTCAAGCTCATACAGATCCCGGTCGTCGAAATCAGCGATTTCGTCGTCTACCTCTACCTTCAACGCTTCGATGAAGATGTCTGCGTCCTGCCCTCTCTCGACCCCCTCGACCTCCACTGTGGTACTACTAATGGGAAGAGCCTGGAATGAGATACCGGAGCCGTCTTCAACGGTGAAGGTTGTGGTCGGAGAAACCAGCACTTCAACGCCACCTATGATGATCGTGTTGTCTGCCGCTGACGAAATCACGCCCTTGACCTTCGCATTGCCGTCCCGGAGCTCAATTTCCTCAGCCTCAACCACCGTATCCGAGAGGAACTTCCCTTCCACCTGAATCAGGAGCCCCTCGGCGAGGTCGACAAGACTGATGCTGTCATCGAGTTCAGTCGCGTCCGTCACCCGAACTGTCAGACTTCCCATCGTAAACTCACCCGGTCTTGTGCCAACAGCGCCGGAAGATGTGTAGGACGAATCGATTGTCGCAGTGAACTCGATATCGTCGGCACTGCTGCGACTAAAGCGTCGCGCGTCGTCCCGGTCAATCGTAGCCGCGGTCAAAAGATTTCCTGCCAGGGTTCCCTCTACTTCCAACGCGGTGGCAGTTGCCAAATCTGTCTCTGTGAGACCGGAACCAAAACTGACATCGTCCTCATCGTATTGAACGGTGATCGTGCCAATCGTGAATTCGTTCAGGTTGGTATCCACCGTGAGAACACTGCCTTCCAACTCGATATTGGTCGGGTCCGGGTCTATTACCTGGATGTATCCAGCCCGGTAGGAACCATCAGCCTGACGCCAGGCGCTGACCCGGATGTGGTCGCTAATCGGCGAGCCACCGAGCAGTGTGGCGAAGGTGGTGCCACGCACCACGGTCTGACGGTCGACCCGCACGGATTGCCCCATAATGCTCAGGGTTACGAATTCGCCAGCGCCACTCGGATCAGGCTCAACCAGGTCAACGCGCCCTCGCAACGTGTCGTCATAGCTAAGCCGATCAGCTGTTCCCGTGCCGTCATCACGCCACTCGCCTTCAACCCTGAGAATCATTCCTTCGCTCAGAAGGACTTCCGCAGTGATGCCGTCATTGCTTTCCACTTCCCGATTCGGAATATCATCGGTGCTGAATTCCACGCCATTAATAAAAACACTTCCGAACCCGGAAACCGGTCCAACGCTGGACCCTGTGCCTCGGATACCACCATCGGCAACATCAACGCCTCCACCACCTGCGCCACCGCAGGCAGAGATCGCCCCGAAGACCACTGTGCCGGCTGCCAGCCCAATAACACGATTGCAGAAGTGCCGTTTCATAACTTTTTTCTCCGTAACCGGCGTTCCTGGCCGGCATCTGTCATATCGCCTAGTTAAAGCGCCTGCGGAAACTTGTTTTATTCCCCACGCCGGCCGCCTTTTCTGGCAGGCTCTTCGAAGAAGAAGATGCTCACGCCGGTGCGGACCGGATCCCCTGACTCACTGCCAGACTCGTGACCCGATATATCGCGGTCATGGGGCCCAAGCCACTTGTCCAGCTGTTCCAGCAATGCCTGGGACTGGGCGGCTGCGTGCCTGCGCCAGCGCTCCATCACGTCCGGAGGGATGTTGTTGTAGGTCAGGGTTCTCTGGAACAGCGGGGGCTGCCCGGACTCGTCACTGACCAGATTATGATCAATGGTCGCTATGAGATCGGATACGTCCTCGCCGAATATCTGGAGCATTTCCTCGCTGTCTCCGGCCGGAACATAGGCCCTTTGCTGCAAGAGCAGGCGTCCCGATTCGCTATCAACCGAAACCACGCCCACCCGGAGCAGTTCATCCAGTACAGCGCGGGGCGGCATGTCACCGCTGTAACGCTTGACCAGTTCGCTGAAACTCCCAGGCCCGTCGAAAGACAGCATGGCTGGCTCTCTGTCTTTGGCCTGGAAGACCGCATCGTGGACCCAACCCGATACCACCCGGGACGCCCGGTTGGTATGGAGGACATCGCGGCTCCCAGTGTCTTCCCCTGCCAGGATCTCCCGCTGGCGCTTTACTTCCTTGCGGGTCAGCCCGGTCATCACCGCAGCACGTGAATCCGTGGGCTTTCGTCGGCCGTCGGTAAAGTCCTCCAGAGCGGCTTCCACGTAGGCACGTTTCACCAGCTCGGAGAACTCCCCGAAAGGAATGCCGTTCCTCAACAGCAACCTCGCCAGAGGGCGCAGAATGCGAAACAGCGCTTGATGCAGGGGGTTGGACTTTTTCATGTTTGGGATTGTATTCCCATAGCGACTTCGAAAGCCAGAATGCGGGCCGACAACAGCCCGGCCCGCACCGGCGGCTCACTGATCAATCATCATCGCTGCCATTGTCGTCGTCACTATCGTCGTCGACTTCGACGTTGTCGGTGAGCTCATACTCGCCACCGCTGGTCTGGCGATACTCGATTTCCACTTCATCACCAACCTGGGCGCCGGACAGGCTGAAGTCATTGCGGAGCACCTCAAGATTCATGATGGTGATGGAATCGGCTCCGATGGCACTCACCCGTGCCTCAAGCTCAAAATCGTCATCGTCGTCGTCATCCTCGCGCTCGATGCTGATGGCCTCGAGGAATCCGCCGTCACTGCTCTGCTGGCGACCTTCAATTTCAAGATAGTCTCCCACCTGCAGGCTCTGGATATCCTGGACGCGACTGCGAAGGTCATCTTCGTCATCGTCGTCGTCATCAATCAGAGTATTGCCAGTCAACTGAACACGAACGCCACTGACGACCATGGTTTCATTGGTCAGATCGAGAGACTCGATGCGACCATCAAGCTCGGCATCGGAATCCCGGCCTTCGATCTCTTCAGCCACCAGGACGCCATTGCGGAAATCCCCTTCAACTTTCACGAACAGGCCATCGGCGAGGCTGCTTTCGAGGAGATCATCGAACTCGGTGCCGCCATCAATCTGTACTCGCACCCCATTTACCGAGAACTGACCGCTGGCGGCGTCGTAGTCATAAATGCTGCCGGAGATTTCGACGTCGTCATCATCGTCGAAGAGGTCGTCCTCATCTTCGATTTCTTCGGCCATGATGGTGGTGCCGTCCAGATAGCCTTCCACTTCCACCACGATTCCGTTTGCCAGATCGTCCAGGGAGAAGCCGTCATCGCCGACAGCGATGGTGTAATCAACCAGGAAACCGTTGATGGTGAAGGTCTGGGCGCTTGCGTCCAGATCGGCAACAACACCTTCAATTTCTACTTCGTTATTGTCATCGAATTCCAGACCAATGGCCCGGGCACCAACAAAGCTTGCCCGGAAGCTACCATCCTCAAGGCGCCAGGCGCTGACCCTTACGCGATAGTCCTGGGGGTTACCAGCCAGGGTCGTCGGAGTCGCGCCACGAAAGACAGTTTTGCCGTCCAATGAGATTGTCTGGCCCAGCATCGTGAGGCTTCCGGTGCGGGTTATATCGTCCCAGCTCATAGCGGAAATTGGCCCGCGCAGGGTGTCGTCATAACTGACCCTGTCGGCCCGGCCTTCGCCACGGTCATCCCAGTCGCCCTCCACTTTAAGGATCATGCCCTTTTCGAGCTGATCCTCGCGCTCCAGGCCATCGTCGCTGCTAACGCTGCCATCGGTTTCAAAGCGAGTGCCGTTCACGTAAACACTGCCGAAGCCGGATACCGCCCCGACACTGGTCCCCGATGAGGTGTCACTGGTGGAGGAGTCTCCGGAGCCGCCGCCACCACAAGCGGCAAGGGCACCGGCCAGAGCCCCGGTCATGGCCAATTTCACTGCGATTGCTAAAGGTTTGCGGTTCATCGTTCTTCTCCATGCTTGTTTTTGCGTCAGCGGGCGACCACGCTTTACCACCCAATCGTAAATTGGGATATTTTTCCCAACCCGTTATTTGGGAATTTAATCCCATTTATTGGGGCTGTCCAGTTTTTGATCATGAAAATTTTGTGAACTTTATAGAGCGGGAAACGTAAAGCTCTGAACAGTCAGATAAAACAGGGCCATTAATCATGCTGGGATTTTTGAAAGGCGATCCGAAAAAAAAATTGCAGAAGGAATACGAGGCGAAGCTCGCCAAGGCACTGGATGCACAGCGCAACGGCGATCTGAGAACTCATGGAACATTGATGGAAGAGGCCGAGAAAATCTACGCTGAAATTCAGGCGTTGGAAGAGAAGAAATAACCGGGGGAGCGTCTACTCCCCCATCAATTGCCGGATGCGGTGATTGAGACGAGCCACTTCCCGGCGCATTTCCTCCACTTCATCTAGCAACTCGAGTGACATGGCCAGGCCGGGAAGGTTCATTTTCAGGTCCCGCTGCAGCCTCTGGGCTTTACGCAGCCGGCTGAGCGCTGCAACGTCGAACTGCCATTGCCGGGCTTCCGGTGAGTCCTCCAGCGGTGCAATAACCCCGTAGTCCACCAGCTTTATGACAAACTCGGCATGGCACTCGCCACGCTCGCAAATTTCACGCAGGGTGAAGGTGCTGCCATTCTGGTCGAGTACCTCTACCGTCAGAATATGATCTTGCTTGTTCATACCTTACTCCCGCTCACACGTGAAGCTTGCTGCGTGGATTGAAGTTCTTCTCTGCCTCAGCCAACTGCTCGTAGAGCTTCTCGGCCTCAGGGCTGTGTTTCTCGGGCATGGCGATCTGCAGAATGACAATCTGATCGCCCGGATGTTTGCCCGGGAAACCCTTGCCCTTGAGCCTTAGCTTCCGGCCACTGGTGGAGCCCTTCGGCACTTTTACATTTACCTTTGAGCCAACGGTCGGCACGGTCACTGTTGCGCCCAGCGCCGCTTCCCAGGGAGCGATCGGCACTGTGACCAACACGTCTCGGCCCTCCACCGCGAAATGTGGATGGGGTGCCAGCTCTACTTCAATAAACAGATCACCCGGCTCCCCGTCGCCAATGCCCGGCGAACCCTGGCCTTTGAGGCGAATGTGCTGGCCCTCGCGCATGCCGGCAGGAATCTTTACTTTCAGGTTTTTTTGCCGGGGAATTACCCGGCCATGTTCATCGGCTTCGTGAACGGCGAAAGAGATCTGTTTTTCACAGCCGTGAAAAGCCTCTTCCAGGAACAGCGCAATCCTGGCGTGCACATCTTCACCGCGCATTTTCATGTTCTGGCGGAAACCACCACCACCGAAGCCACCGGAAAAACCGCCCCGGCGGCCACCACCGAAGATCTCCTCGAAGAAATCGCTGAACTGGCGGGCGTCGGCATCGGTGTAACCCCCGCCACCGAAACCGGCTCCGCTTTGCCAGCCCGGAGGTGGCTCGAAAGAACCATCCGCCCCGGCACCGTATTTACGCAGCTGGTCGTATTCCGCACGCTTCTCGGGATCTTTCAGTACTTCGTAGGCTTCACCGACATCCTTGAATTTTGTGTCCGCGTCCGCCTCCTTGCTGACATCCGGATGGTATTTCCGGGCCAGCTTGCGATAGGCCTTTTTGATGTCATCGGCGGAGGCAGACTCACTCACACCGAGTACGGCATAATAGTCTTTAAAGTCCATCTGCACCTCGTTGTCCAGGGAATCTCAGATTGTCTTGTTCTTTATATTAATCGGTATCGGAGGTGAAAAAACAAGGCGAGGAGCAATATCCGACCATTGTGAGGGCCATGTGATTCGGATAAAAAAAGGCCCCGGCGGATGCCGGGGCCTGGGGTTTACGCCTGCAGATCAGGATCAGTGCAGGGTTTGCTTGCGACGGTTGCGCAGAACCAGGCCACCGATGGCGGCCAGAGCGGCCACCGGCAGGGTCGGGTCGAAGGGTGCACCCGGGTTGTAGCTGCAACCGAAGATTGTGCCGGAGCCACTTCCGCTGTCGGACTCAGGCTCTTCGGTGTCGTCCACGACAGGCTCGTCGACGCGCACGGTGATCACCCCTGCGATGGAGGTCTTGCCGTCAACTTCCAGATTATAAGTGAAACGGTCAAAACCAACGAAGTCAGTCCGCGGTGTGTAAACCACGTTTCCGCTCTCAACAACCGCATCACCCGTCAAAGGCGAGTCGACAATGGAAACGGTTGGCGTCCCCCCTTTAACGTAGCGGTCGTTTTCAAGCACGTCGATGGTGACCGGCGTGTTCATGAACGTGGAGGCCGAATCGCTCACCGCAACCGGAACGTCCGGATCCGGATACGCGTCCACCTGAATGGATACCGTCGCCTCCCGTGAATCTGCAGGACCTACTGCTGGATTCGTAGTGTCATCAAACGTGGCATTGACCGTGTAGGTGAAGGTCGCCTGACCGGTAAAGCCGATCTCGGGTGTGAAGTCCACAGACGGGATCACGCCTTCTTCGTTGAGCTGAACCGTTCCGATGACGTCGCCGTCCACGGATACGTCGACCTCTGCCGCTGGATTCGGCGGGTTAGTGGCGTCATAGACAACCGTTCCGTTGACCTCGAAGCTGTTGATCGTCACGTTGGGATTGACGATCGTATCGCCGCCCGCGTCTTCAGTGGTGAACAGTTCACCCTTGAACACGTCATTGGCGAGAATCGGAAGGTTCAGAGGGAACGCGTCAGCTTCGTAATTGGAGTTGTCCGGCGCCACCTGCTCGTAGGTAGTGGCCGAGTCATTGAGGGCAACAGGAGCGTCTTCCACCACATAGGACGACAGCGACGGTGCGTTATTCTCATAACACGGGCCAGCATTGTCCGGATTGGCACAATCAACTTCACTGATCCAGGCCGGGATCTCATTACCGAGGCTGGTTTCAGAAAGACCGGCACTGGCGGTGGAAACACCGGTCACCCGCAGGGTGATGTTGTCGTACTTGGGCTCGCCACTCTCATTCAGGATGGCATCACTGATGTAGATGAACGTGTCCATATTCTGAGTGGCAAGGTCATCGGCCAGATCCGAGCTGTAGCGTACTGAATCATCAAGCTGCTCGGGATCAATGCCGAGCAATTTCGTCGCCCACTGCTCAAGCTGACTCTCCGGTATAATACCGAAGGGATTTGCCCCGGTATCATCACCAGCCTGTCCATAGCGCCAGTCCGAGCCATCCCACCAGGCTTCGAGGGCGCTTGACTCACCGTCCGGCTCGCCTTCGTCATAGCGGGCGATCACATAGGGCGCCAGGGCATCTGCCATCATGTAGCCAAATACACCCTGGACATCATAGGCACCCATGGCCTGGGTATCCGCCATACTGAAGTGGTTATCAGTGATCGCACCGTAGGAGCCGATGTCGTTGTAGTCGTCGCCACTAAAGATCAGCGTGGTTTTATCCGAGCCATTGCCGACATTCTGCGGCGGGAAATGCCCGGCGGCCTGCGCGTCGAAGAAGCCGGGGTCGAACCGCTCACGAGAGCCATCATCAAAGGCCTTAGGCGAGAAGGTAGCATAACGATCCGGGTTCCAGACACCGATGTCCGGTGCGCCGGTTTCACCTTCAAAAAACTCCCGGGGCACGGCTTCACGCAGCTCGAACGCCACACCATCTTCGGCGGCATTGAACGGAACAAAGTTGTTACCGATGCCGTAACCAAGCTCCATCTTGACGCCGAGCCAGCGTTCATCAGAGTTATTCACGACTTTCTGGATGACCCGGTAAATACGGCCAATTCCATACTCTTCCTTGAAGGCCGCCAATTCTTCGCCACCGTCCTCGGCTGGATCCTTGACGCCCTTGTAGCGGATGTCTTTCATGCCGGTATCGAACACCAGGTCCACCGGAGTGTCCGCCTCGCGGATTTCCAGGAAGTAGCGCTTGGCACTGCCCTGGGGATCGCTGCAGGTTTTCGGCACCAGCGTACCCAGATCTTCGTCAACCCGCTCGCCCGAGGACATGATGCAGTTGTTGGTGGGGAATTCCAGATCGTCGGTGACCACCTGAATACCGGGCGCGCGGCCGCTGCCATCGTCCAGCGAGTAGTAAACCGCTGCTGGACTGCCTGCCCAGAGCTCATCCTCGAGCACATTTGGATCATCTTCGTTTGCGAGCGCATCCTCGGCGGCCTGCTTGGCCAGCTCGCTGGTATAGACGTGTGTTCGGGCGGAGGCACCGGAATAGCCATCGATACCCGGCTCAACATTCAGACGGTTTACCTCGTTCCAGCCACTGAGTTGCGGAACGGGTACGTCAGTGAAGGTATTTGGGGTAGGCTCTTGGGCCAGGGCGTTTCCGGCGATCGCTCCGGACAGCACAAGCCCGGCAACCGCGGCCATCGGACTGCGCACCACCGGATAGATCCAGGTGCGACCCGATGGCCCACGCTTATAGGTTAAATTGGACTGCATAGCTCTCATCCTTTAATGCATGACTTGTTTTATTACTTTCCAGGCTCCAAGCCAACTCCACTTGGGCTAGTCCCATGATTCTAAACGTATAACCAAATCACAACAAACCCATGACAGATTGTCTGACCATATAGCCGAATGCATCAGACTACCCAAAAACGGGAGACGACTGCATGGGCGCCCCTACGGGCAGGCCAGACAGGCTTACGAACCTGCATTACAACCATGTAATGTATTTTCGAAAGCAGCCAGCAGAAAGTCACTGTGAAAACGCGACATTTTGACGCATCCGAGCCCCCAGCCGCGGGAGACAGGGGCTAAGCAAAAAAAGGCACCCGATAAGGGTGCCTGTTGAGCGGGTGTTGGCCGACGCTTACTTGACCTTCGGGTCCAGCTCACCAGAGGCGTAACGCTCGAACATGCGCTCGAGGTTAACCGGCTTGATCTTGCTGGCGTTGCCGGCACAACCGAAGGCCTCGTAGCGTGCGATGCACACTTCGGTCATGGCCTTCATGGTTTCCTTGAGGAATTTGCGCGGGTCGAACTCGGCCGGATTTTCAGCCAGGAAGCGACGAACGGCGCCGGTGCTGGCCAGGCGCAGATCGGTATCGATGTTGACCTTGCGCACGCCGTGCTTGATGCCCTCTACGATTTCTTCAACCGGCACACCGTAGGTTTCCGGGATCTCACCACCGTATTCGTTGATGATCTTCAGCCACTCCTGGGGTACGGAGCTGGAGCCGTGCATAACCAGGTGGGTGTCTGGAATGCGGGCGTGGATGGCTTTGATCTGGTCGATGGCCAGGATGTCGCCCGTGGGCGGACGAGTAAACTTGTAGGCGCCGTGGCTGGTGCCGATGGCGATGGCCAGGGCATCAACGTGGGTTTTCTTGACGAAGTCCGCCGCTTCTTCCGGGTCGGTCAGCATCTGGCTGTGATCCAGGGTACCTTCCGCACCGATACCGTCTTCTTCACCGGCCTGGCCGGTTTCGAGGGAACCCAGGCAGCCCAGCTCGCCCTCTACGGAGACACCACAGGCGTGGGCCATTTCAACGGTGCGGCGGGTAACGTCAACGTTGTAATCGTAGTCGGTGGGGGTTTTACCGTCTTCACCAAGCGAGCCGTCCATCATCACGGAGCTGAAGCCCAACTGGATGGAGCGCTGGCACACGGAGGGGCTGGTGCCATGGTCCTGGTGCATGACCACCGGGATGTGCGGGAATTCTTCGATGGCCGCCAGGATCAGGTGGCGCAGGAAGGGAGCGCCGGCGTATTTGCGGGCACCGGCAGAGGCCTGGACAATCACCGGGGAGTCGGTTTTGTCGGCGGCTTCCATGATGGCGCGCATCTGTTCCAGGTTGTTGACGTTAAAGGCTGGCACACCGTAACCATGCTCGGCGGCGTGATCCAGCATTTGCCGCATCGAAATCAGGGCCATGGGTCGTCTCCTTCATTTGGACTTTGGGGATAGTTGGATTCTTTCAGTAAATCGTTACGCGCCGCGTTCTTCCAGTACCGCTACTGCCGGGAGCGTCTTGCCTTCTACGAATTCCAGGAAGGCGCCACCGCCGGTGGAGATATACGAGATTTTGTCAGCAACGCCGTACTTGTCAACGGCGGCGACAGTATCACCGCCGCCGGCGAGGGAAAAGGCGTCGCTTTCGGCGATGGCGTGAGCAAGTGCTTTGGTGCCGTTACCGAACTGGTCGAATTCGAATACGCCTACAGGACCGTTCCAGAGAATGGTTTTGGCGTTCTTCAATACGTCGGCGAACTTGCCGGCAGTTTCCGGGCCTACGTCGAGGATCATGTCGTCGTCGCTGACGTCGGAGATGTTCTTGGTGGTGGCGGCCGCGGTTTCGGCGAACTCGCTGGCAACAACCACGTCTACCGGCAGCGGGATTTCAACGCGGCTGGCGATCTCTTTGGCGGTGTCGATCAAGTCGTGTTCACACAGGGATTTGCCAACCGGGTGACCAGCCGCCGCCAGGAAGGTGTTGGCGATGCCGCCGCCCACAATGATGGAGTCGCAAACCTTCTCCAGTGCATTCAGCACGTCGAGCTTGGTGGAAACCTTTGAACCGCCAACGATTGCAACCACGGGCTTGGCCGGGTTATCCAGGGCTTTGCCGAGGGCTTCGAGTTCGGCCGCCAGCAGCGGGCCGGCGCAGGCTTCGGGGGCGAACTTGGCCACGCCGTGAGTTGATGCCTGGGCGCGATGGGCGGTGCCGAAGGCATCCATCACGTAAACATCACACAGGGCGGCGTACTTTTTCGCGAGGTCTTCGTTGTCTTTCTTTTCACCTTTGTTGAAGCGAACGTTCTCGAACAGAACCACTTCGCCATCGGCCACTTCAACACCGTCCAGGTAGTCCTTGATCATGCGCACTTCCTGGCCCAGCACTTTGGTCAGGTGATCGGCAACGGGCTTCATGGAGGAGGCTTCGTCGTACACGCCTTCTTCCGGGCGGCCGAGGTGGGACATCAACATGACTTTGGCGCCGGCATCTTTGGCGGCCTTGATGGTAGGCAGTGACGCGCGGATACGGGCGTCGCTGGAGACTTTGCCGTCCTTGACCGGTACGTTCAGGTCTTCGCGGATCAGTACTCGCTTGCCGGCGAGGTTCAGGTCGGTCATTTTCTTGATGGCCATAACGTTCTTCCCTTGATCAGATCTTGCACACTTGAAATCTGGTCTGGCTGTCGGATTTTCACCAGGTTTAATCCGACCTACGGTAGGTCGGTTCGAGCGCAGCGATAACCGACAATCAGGTTTTTTGTTTCGTCAGCCAACTACGGCTGACATCGAGCATCCGGTTCGCGAACCCCCACTCATTATCGAACCAGCACAGCACTTTCACCATGGTGCCCCCGGTTACCCGGGTCTGGCCGCCGTCTACCACGCCGGAATGGGCGTCGTGATTGAAATCGGAGCTGGCCAGCAGTTCGTCGGTATAGCCGAGTATGCGCTTCAACGGGCCGTTGGCGGCCTCTTTTAACAGGTTATTCACCGCTGCCACCTCGGTTGCCTTGCCCACGTTGACCACCATGTCGATGGCGGAAACGTTCATGGTCGGTACCCGCATGGCCACCGAGCTGAACTTGCCTTCCATGTTGGGTAGCAGCCGCTCAATGCCCTTGGCGAGGCCGGTTTCCACCGGAACGATATTGTGCAGGGCGCTGCGGGTTCGACGCAGGTCCTGATGGTGGTAGGCATCTATCACGGGCTGGTCGTTCATCGCCGCGTGAATGGTGGTGGTACTGCCCTGCTCCACACCGAAGGCTTCGTCCAGTACCTTGATGACCGGCACCAGGCAGTTGGTGGTGCAGGAAGCCGCCGCAACGATCACGTCGTCTGCCGTGAGGTCGGCGTGGTTGACGCCATAAACCACGGTGCGATCGACGTCCGACTCGGCCGGCTGCGAGAACAGCAGGCGCGTGGCGCCGGAATCGATGTGCTTCTCGGCAGTCGCGCGATCAGAGAAGGCGCCGGAGCATTCCAGCACCAGATCCACGTCCAGCAGACGCCAGGGCAGTTCTGCCGGGTCAGCATGACTCAACACACGGATGGCATCGCCATTGACCATAAGATCCTGGCCCGATACCGAAATTTCACCCTGGAACCGGCCATGGGTGGAGTCGTATCGGGTCAGGTGGGCAATGGTGTCGATATCCGACAGCTCATTAATGGCGACCACCTGCAGGTGGTCGCGAAAGCCGTTTTCATAAAGCGCACGCAACACGCACTGGCCGATTCGGCCGTACCCGTTGATCGCGACACGAAAAGGCGCAGAGTCTGGCATCAGGCGTCCAGAAGCTCAGCAGCCACTTCCAGAACGTTGTCGACGGTGAAGCCGAATTCCTTGAACAGCTCGCCGGCCGGGGCGGACTCACCAAAGGTGGTCATGCCGATGATGCGGCCATCCAGGCCAACGTACTTGTACCAGTAGTCGGCAATGCCGGCTTCGATAGCGACGCGGTTGGTGACGTCCAACGGCAGAACCTGCTGCTTGTACTCGGCGCTCTGGGCATCGAACACATCGGTGGACGGCATGGAGACCACGCGCACTTGCTTGCCCTGCTCACGCAGCTTGGCTGCCGCGTCCTGGGCCAGGCCGACTTCGGAGCCAGTGGCGATCAGGATAAGGTCCGGTGTGCCTTCGCTGTCTGACAGGATGTAAGCGCCCTTGGCCACATCAGCCAGCTGCTGGGCATCGCGCGGCTGTGCCGGCAGGCCCTGACGTGAGAACACCATGGCAGTCGGGCCATCGGTGCGCTCAAGCGCTGCTTTCCAGGCTACCGCAGATTCAACGGTATCAGCCGGACGCCACATGCTCATGTTGGGCGTGGTGCGCAGGCTGGCCATCTGCTCGATCGGCTGGTGAGTCGGGCCGTCTTCGCCCAGGCCGATGGAATCGTGGGTGAACACGAAGATGGAACGCTGCTTCATCAGCGCGGCCATGCGCACAGCGTTGCGGCAGTACTCCATGAAGATCAGGAAGGTCGCGCCGTAGGGCACGAAACCACCGTGCAGGGCGATGCCGTTCATGATGGCGGCCATGCCGAATTCACGCACACCGTAGTAGATGTAGTTGCCGCTGGCGTCTTCCTTGGTCAGCCCCTTGGTGTCGGACCAGATGGTCAGGTTGGAACCGGCCAGGTCGGCAGAGCCGCCCATCAGTTCCGGCAGCAGTGGGCCGTAGGCGTTCAGAGTGTTCTGGGAAGCCTTACGGGAGGCAACGGTCTCGCCTTTGTCCTGGCATTCCTGGATGTAAGCCTGGGCTTTCTCAGCGAAATCGGCAGGCAGGTCACCCGCCATTCGGCGCTTGAACTCAGCCGCCAGCTTCGGCTCGGCCTTTTCGTAGGCGGCGAACTTCTGCTCCCACTCGGACTGCGCAGCAGCACCTTTTTCACGGGCATTCCAGGCACTGGCAATGTCGGCCGGAATTTCGAATGGTCCGTGCTGCCAGCCCAGTTGCTCGCGGGTCAGGGTGATTTCGTCATCACCCAGGGGGGCGCCGTGGCAGCTTTCCTTGCCCTGCTTATTCGGGGAGCCGAAGCCGATGATGGTCTTGCAGCAGACCAGCGTGGGCTGATCGGTATTGGCGCGGGCGGCTTCGATCGCGGCGCGAATGGCGTCGACATCGTGGCCGTCGACTGCGGGAATCACCTGCCAGCCGTAGGACTCGAAACGCTGCGGCGTGTTGTCGGTGAACCAGCCATCAACCTCGCCATCGATGGAAATACCGTTGTCGTCGTAGAAGAACACCAGTTTGCCAAGGCCCAGGGTGCCGGCCAGGGAAGCCACTTCGTGGGAGATGCCTTCCATCAGGCAGCCGTCGCCGAGGAATGCGTAGGTGTAGTGATCAACAATCTCGTGGCCCGGACGGTTGAACTGTGCTGCCAGGGACTTCTCGGCAATGGCGAAACCAACAGCGTTGGCAATGCCCTGGCCCAGGGGGCCGGTGGTGGTTTCAATACCCGGGGTGTAGCCGTACTCGGGATGGCCCGGCGTCTTGGAATGCAGCTGGCGGAAGTTCTTGATGTCTTCGATGGAAACGTCGTAACCGCTCAGGTGCAGCAATGAATACTGCAGCATGGAGCCGTGACCGTTGGACAGCACGAAGCGGTCCCGGTTGGCCCACTGAGGGTTGGCCGGGTTGTGGTTCAGGTAATCGTTCCACAGTACCTCGGCGATATCCGCCATACCCATGGGCGCACCCGGGTGGCCGGACTTGGCTTTCTGAACCGCATCCATGCTCAGCGCGCGAATGGCGTTGGCGAGATCTTTACGAGACGGCATTGACGTTTCTCCAGTGTTTTGCAGGAAAAGAATTCGTAGTGATTAAAGGGCGATCAAAATGAGGCGCGTATTTTCGCCGATTAGTGTGTGCCGGGGCAAATCGGCATGTGCCAGTTTCACGATTGTTTGCCTGTGGATTTCCGAAAGGGCCTGATTTCAAAGAACGATAAATCTATATCAAAATATTTTGATATGCCTATTGATTGACCACCCAAAGCACCCTACACTTCGTTACCATGACATCCATGAACGCACACGCCGACAACCTGTCCTCCGTGCAGGCGCTGGCTCCGATCTTCAAAGCGAGCGGAGATCCGTTGCGCCTGGAGATTTTGCGTGTACTGAGAAGGGATACTTTCGGTGTTCTGGAGCTCAGCCAGCTGTTCGATATGCGCCAGTCCGGCATGAGCCATCACCTGAAGGTGATGAACAAGGCCGGTCTGCTTGAGCCCCAGCGCGAGGGCAATGCGATTTTCTATCGCCGCCCGCTGCATCTGGACAGCGACAAGCCAACCGATCAGACCATTCGTCAGGTATTCGAAGCGGTAGACCGGGTGCCGTTGCCGCCGCACCTGCAGGAACGGATTGAAGCCATCCGCACCCAGCGCGCAAACCAGTCCCAGGCCTTCTTTGCTCGCCATGCCGAGCAGTTCCGGGAGCAGCAGGAGCTGATCGCCGCCTTTGATCTTTATGCCGAGCCGGTAGCGGAAATGATCCGCAAGAGGTCCCGCAAGCAGGAGTGGCAGGCGGCTCTGGAAATCGGCCCCGGTGAAGGCGCCTTCCTGCCGGTGCTGGCCGCGCTTTGCGGGCATGTGGTGGCACTCGATAACAGCCGTGACATGCTGGCCAAGGCAACCCGCACCTGCATCGATGAACGACTGAACAACATTGACCTGATTGAGGGCGTTACCGACACCCTGCTGGCCCGGGGCGATGCGTTTGACCTGGTGGTTGCCAACATGGTTCTGCACCACGTGCCCAGCCCCGCAGACATCTTCCTGGATGCCGCAGCACTGATGAACAACGGCGGCTGCTTCGTAATCAGCGATTTGTGCAGTCACGACCAGGACTGGGCGAAAACAAACTGCGGTGATCTCTGGTTGGGCTTTGAACCGGAGGAGCTCACCGCCTGGGCAGCGGACGCCGGCCTGGTGGCCGGAGAGCAGCTGTTTATCGGCTTGCGGAACGGTTTCCAGATTCAGGTTCGGGAATTCTGGAAACACGACGGCCAGATTTGACGACCTGGATCGCAATATCAACAAATTTTGATATACGGATACGTAGTTTTACGTATCCTCACATAAATCAACAAACCCGATACCGGAAAGCGCTTTAAGAAAGTCGCTTACCGGACTGAATTTGAATCGCTCACAGAGGAGCATGTGTTATGGCTGACTACAACATCTTCACTTCCGAATCGGTCTCTGAAGGCCATCCGGACAAACTGGCAGACCAGATCTCTGATGCCGTGCTGGACGCCATCCTGACCGACGATCCCCATGCCCGTGTTGCCTGCGAAACCATGGTAAAAACCGGTGTGGCCATCGTTGGTGGTGAGATCACCACCAGTGCCTGGGTAGATCTGGAAGACCTGGTGCGCGGCGTGATCAAGGACATCGGTTACACCTCCTCGAAAGTGGGCTACGACGGCGACACCTGCGGCATCATCAACATCATCGGCAAGCAGTCCGTCGATATCGCCCAGGGCGTCGACCGTAAGAAGCCGGAAGACCAGGGCGCCGGCGACCAGGGCCTGATGTTCGGCTATGCCAGCAACGAAACCGATGTGCTGATGCCAGCGCCGATCACCTTCTCTCACCGTCTGGTTCAGCGCCAGGCAGAGGCCCGCAAGAGCGGCCTGCTGCCGTGGCTGCGCCCGGACGCCAAGAGCCAGGTGACCTGCCGCTACGAAAACGGCCGGGTTGCCGGTATCGACGCGGTGGTTCTGTCAACTCAGCACGATGAAGACGTGACGCAGGAAGACCTGAAAGAAGCGGTGATGGAACTGATCGTCAAGCACGCGCTGCCAGCCGAACTGCTGCACAAGGACACCCAGTTCCATATCAACCCGACCGGCAAGTTCGTCATCGGTGGCCCCGTTGGTGACTGTGGCCTGACCGGCCGCAAGATCATCGTAGATACATACGGCGGCATGGCACGCCACGGTGGCGGTGCCTTCTCCGGCAAGGACCCCTCCAAGGTTGACCGTTCCGCGGCTTACGCCGGCCGATACGTAGCCAAGAACATCGTTGCCGCGGGCCTGGCCGACAAGTGTGAGATCCAGGTGTCCTACGCCATTGGCGTGGCGCAGCCGACCTCTATCTCCCTGAACACCTTCGGCACCGGTAAGATCAGCGACGACAAGATCATTGAACTGGTGCGCCAGAACTTCGATCTGCGCCCGTACGCGATCACCAACATGCTCGACCTGCTGCATCCGATGTACCGGGCGACCGCAGCCTATGGCCACTTCGGCCGCGACCCCTATGAAATGACGGTGGGCGGCGAGACCTTCACCGCCTTCCCATGGGAGAAGACCGATCGCGCCGCAGCCCTCAAGGATGCTGCTGGTATCTAAACCGATTTCGGGCGTATGTCATCAGGCATGCGCCCAAGCCAAACTGACTGACAGGAGAACACCATGAGCACTCCCGCAGAAAAACTGAACAGCTTTGACGACTACAAAGTTCGCGATATTTCCCTGGCCGGCTGGGGCCGGAAGGAAATCAACATCGCTGAAGGCGAAATGCCTGCCCTGATGAAACTCCGTGAGAAGTACAAGGCCGAGCAGCCGCTGAAAGGCGCCAACGTTATGGGCTGCATTCACATGACCATTCAGACTGCCGTGCTGATCGAGACGCTGATTGAGCTGGGCGCGAACGTGCGCTGGTCTTCGTGCAACATCTTCTCCACCCAGGACCAGGCCGCAGCCGCCATCGCGGCACAGGGCATCCCCGTGTTTGCCTGGAAAGGCGAAACCGATGAAGAGTACGACTGGTGTCTTGAGCGCACTGTCGGAGCCGACGTAGAGGGCTGGGAACCGAACATGATTCTGGACGATGGCGGCGACCTGACCGCCCTGCTCCATGAAAAATACCCGGAAGTGCTGGCTAACTGCCACGGCGTGACCGAAGAAACCACCACCGGTGTACACCGCCTGCAGGAAATGCTGCGCGAGGGCTCCCTGAAGGTTCCGGCCATCAACGTGAACGATGCCGTCACCAAGGCCAAGAACGACAACAAATACGGTTGTCGCCACAGCCTGAACGATGCCATCAAACGCGCCACCGACCACCTGATGGCTGGCAAAAAAGCCCTGGTAATTGGCTACGGCGATGTGGGCAAGGGCTCTGCTGCTTCGCTGCGTCAGGAAGGCATGATTGTAAAAGTGACCGAGGCCGATCCTATCTGTGCGATGCAGGCCTGCATGGATGGTTTCGAAGTGGTGTCTCCGTACCTTGACGGTGTGAACACCGGTACCGAGTCTGCGGTGAACCGCGATCTGCTGCAGAACACCGATCTTCTCGTCACCACCACTGGCAACATGAATGTTTGCGACGCGCACATGCTGAAAGCCATCAAGTCTGGCGCAGTCGTATGCAACATCGGTCACTTCGACAACGAGATCGATACCGCCTACATGCGTAAGAACTGGGAATGGGACGAGGTGAAGCCGCAGGTGCACGTTGTGTACCGCGACAAGGCCACCAACGACCACCTGATTCTGTTGTCCGAAGGCCGCCTGGTTAACCTGGGTAACGCCACCGGTCACCCGTCACGGATCATGGATGGCTCCTTTGCCAACCAGGTTCTGGCACAGATGTACCTGTTCGAGCGCAAGTTCGCCGATCTGCCGGAAGATGCCCGTGAGAAAGGCGTGTATGTGCAGGTTCTACCCAAGCACCTGGATGAGGAAGTGGCCCGCGCCATGGTGGAAGGCTTCGGTGGCGTGATCACCAGGATGACGCCGGAGCAGGCCAAATACATCGGTGTACCGGTCGAAGGCCCGTACAAGCCAGAAAGCTACAAGTACTGATCGGGTAAACAGATGCAATCCCAGAAACAGTTCAAGCGCCGTTTCAGCTTTGAGTTTTTCCCGCCCAAGACCGACCAGGGCAAGGAAAAGCTGCAGAACGTGCGTAACCAGCTGGCCGAAGTGAATCCGGACTTTTTCTCTGTCACCTTCGGCGCGGGTGGTTCCACCCGGGACCGTACCATCGAGACCGTGCTCAACCTGCATAGCCAGGGCATTTCCACGGCACCGCATCTTTCCTGCGTCGGGGGAACCCGCCAGGAAATTGGCGAGCTGCTGGATCTGTATAAAGAGCACGGAATCAACCGGATTGTCGCCCTCCGGGGCGACATGCCCTCCGGGATGGGTGCCGCCGGTGAGCTGCGCTACGCCAACGAGTTGGTGGAGTTTATCCGCGAGCACAGCGGCGACACCTTCAACCTGGAAGTGGCGGCGTATCCTGAGTTTCATCCTCAGGCTCGCAATGCCGAAGAAGATCTGAAGAACTTTGCCCGCAAGGTTCAGGCTGGTGCCAACAGCGCCATTACACAGTACTTCTTCAATGCCGACAGCTACTTCTACTTCATCGACCGGCTGGAGAAAATGGGCGTTACCATTCCGGTGGTACCGGGCGTCATGCCCATCGTCAATTTCTCTAACCTGGTTCGTTTCTCGGACATGTGCGGCGCGGAAATTCCGCGCTGGATTCGCAAACAGCTCGAAGCCTACGGCGACGACAGCGATTCCATCCGCAAGTTCGGTGAGGAAGTGGTCACCGAGATGTGCGAAAAGCTGTTGAGGGCCGGAGCGCCGGGATTGCATTTCTATACCCTGAACCAGGTAGAGCCCAGCATCAGTATCTGGAAGAACCTGGGCATCAGTGAGCGGGAGAAGATTGCTTTCTGATGTAGTTTTCTGGTGTCGGATTACGGCCCGCTGGGCCTAATCCGACCTACATCCTCACACACGCTACAAAGCTGCTTCCAAGCAGACCTACCAGCCCCTTGCAACCTGCCATCATCGTAGGCTAATTAGTTCCAAAGGAACGTAATCCAACAATGCAGCCGCCCCTTACTTCTCCGCCAAGCATTTGATTTCCTGCGCCCATCTGCGCAATAGTCTAAAGTGTATGTGATGCAGTTCCATCAACGCTCCCCGGAGATCGCAGTCAACAGCAGTGATTGGTCCGGCTTGCCTTACCGGGCAATTGGAGCCTCATAAGAAAGACAAGGAGAATGTATGAGCACGAAGTGGCTGAAGACCGTTAGCGCCAGTCTGGCACTCACCGTTGCCGCAGGAACCGTCAGCGCAGAAACCCTGCGCGTCGTCACCGACCCGAGTTTCGTTCCGTTTGAAATGATGGACCAGGAAACCGGTGAAATGATCGGTTTCGACATGGAGATCATCCGCGAGGTGGCCGACCGTGCCGGTTTCGAAATTGACCTCAACACCATGGACTTCAACGGCATCATTCCGGCACTGCAAACGGGTAACGTGGACATTGCCATCGCTGGCATCACCATTACCGCTGAGCGCGAAGAGATCGTAGATTTCTCCGACCCGTACTACGATTCCGGTCTGCGTATTCTGGTTCGCCAGAGCGAAGATGGCGTCACCGAATTTGACGACCTGGAAGGCAAGAAAATTGGCACCAAGATCGGCAGCACCAGTTATGACTACTTGATAAGGAGCCTTGAAGAAGATGACGGTGTTACTCCGTATCCAGGCAGCTCCGACATGTACATGGCTCTGATGTCCCGTGCCATTGATGCCGTCTTCTACGATGCACCGAACGTAGGCTATTTTGCCCGCACCAAAGGTGAAGGCAAGGTCAAGACGGTTGGACCGCTGTACGAAGGCCAGCAGTACGGCATCGCCCTCAAGAACGGCAGTGAGTGGGTTGATGATGTAAACGATGCCCTCGCCGCAATGAAGGAAGATGGTACTTACAAAACCATCTACGAGAAGTGGTTTGGCCCCATGCCTGAAGGCATGTAAGGGCTCCCGGACCCCAGAGGTCTGATTCCCTGTGCCGGGGCATCCCTGCCCCGGCACTTCGTGACTCCAAAACTCTGCGGAGACTCTCACTGTGGAATTCCAGTTTCAGTTCGACTGGCAGGCTGCCATCGACTCCATCCCTTTTCTGATAAAAGGGATACCCTACACCCTGCTGATTTCCTTCGGCGGTCTTCTGATCGGTTTTGCTCTGGGCATATTCTTCGGCCTGTTAAGCATCAACAAGAAGTGGTTCCTGCGGTGGCCGGCAACCGCCTACATCGAAATCTTTCGTGGCACTCCGATTCTGGTTCAGGTCCTGTTCATTTTCTACGGTCTGCCCGACCTGATCGGCGGCCCCATTGATCCCCTGACGGCCGGTATTGCCGCCATTGCCCTGAACTCCGGCGCCTATATATCCGAGGTGGTTCGCGGTGGCGTTCAATCCATCGACAAAGGTCAGACCGAAGCCGGGCTCTCACTCGGGCTCTCCCGTACCCAGACCTTCTGGTCGGTTATCTGGCCCCAGGCGTTCCGCCGGATGATTCCGCCCCTGGGTAACCAGGCCATTGTCAGCATCAAGGACACGTCCCTGTTCTCGGTGATCGGCGTCGGTGAGCTGGTACGCCAGGGCCAGATCTACATTGCCAATACCTTCACCGCGTTTGAGGTGTATTTCGTGGTCGCGATTCTGTATCTCGCCATTACCCTCTCACTGTCCCTGATTCTCCGCTACGTCGAGCGGCGCGGACTGGTCTCTGTCTGAAGGAAAGGTACCCATGACTCATATTGTTGAAATGAAGGGCATGAACAAGTACTTCGGCAACCTGCATGTCCTGAAAGATATTGATTTAACCGTCGAGCGAGGCGAAGTGGTTGTCATCATTGGCGCCAGTGGCTCAGGCAAATCCACCCTGATCCGCTGCGTCAACGGCCTGGAAGAATTTGAATCCGGGCATCTGAAGGTAGAGGGCCAGGAGCTGGCTCCCAAGAGCGGGAACCCGAAAGCCCTCTCCGAGATCCGCAAGGAAGTCGGCATGGTGTTTCAGCAGTTCAACCTGTTCCCCCACCTCACCGTAAAAAAGAACATCATGCTGGCACCGCAGAAGGTCAAGAGCGAATCGCAGACCGTTGCCACCGCCACCGCCGAGCGACTGCTGAACCGGGTTGGCATCGGCAACCAGGCCGACAAATACCCCAGCCAGCTTTCCGGCGGCCAGCAACAGCGGGTTGCGATCGCACGGGCCCTGGCTATGGAGCCGCGCCTGATGTTGTTCGACGAGCCTACTTCAGCGCTGGACCCGGAAATGATCGGTGAAGTGCTGGACGTTATGCGGGAGCTGGCCAAAGAAGGCATGACCATGATGGTCGTTACCCACGAGATGGGCTTCGCACGTGAAGTGGCTGACCGCGTGATCTACATTCACGAAGGTGCGATTGTGGAACAGGGCAAACCCCACGACGTGTTCGACAACCCGCAGAACGAGCGCACCCAGGCGTTTCTTTCACGGGTTTTGGCGCACTGACAAATCCGTCAGACGGCAGAGTGGCGAGCGGCCGCTGTTAACTGTAATATCCGCACAGGTTAACAGCGACACCCCAGAATCTGACCGTCTGACGGAGAATTACCATGCGCAATGCTGACCTCGTCACCCGTGGCCTCAAGTCCGTGTGGCACCCCTGCACCCAGATGAAAGACCACGAAGGCGCCGTGCCCCTGGTGCCCATCAAGCGTGGTGAGGGTGTCTGGCTGGAAGACTTTGAAGGCAATCGCTTTATAGACGCCGTCAGTTCCTGGTGGGTCAATCTGTTCGGTCACGCCAATCCGAGAATCAACGCGGCTATCCAGAAACAGATTGGCGAGCTGGAACACGTTATCCTCGCCGGTTTTACCCACGAGCCGGTGGTCAATCTGTCCGAGCGCCTTATTGAAGTTACACCGCCCGGTCTGAACAAGGTCTTTTACGCCGACAACGGCTCGTCTGCCATCGAAGCCGCCCTGAAGATGAGCTTCCATTACTGGAAGAACCACGGCAAACCGGCCAAGAAAAACTTCGTGAACCTGAGCAACAGCTACCACGGCGAAACCCTGGGCGCCCTCGCACTCGGCGATGTATCGCTTTACAAGGACACCTATCAGCCACTACTCATGGAAGTGCTGACAGCCCCTTCGCCTGACGCATTCAACAAGGAGTCTGGTGAGACCGACGAAGCCTATGCATTGCGCCAGTTTGAAGCTATGGAAAAGCTCCTGGCCGAGAAGCACGACGAAATCTGCGCCGTGGTGGTGGAGCCGTTGATCCAGTGCGCCGGCGGCATGCGCATGCATCATCCTATCTACCACACCAAACTGCGGGAAGCCTGCGACCGCTATGGCGTTCATCTGATTGCGGATGAGATCGCCGTTGGTTTTGGTCGCACCGGTACCCTGTTTGCCTGTGAGCAGTCCGGCATTACTCCGGATTTCATATGCCTGTCCAAAGGGCTTACCGCCGGCTACCTGCCCCTGTCGGTCGTGCTGACCACCGATGATGTCTACAACGCCTTCTACGACGACTACGAAACCCTCAAGGCATTTCTGCACAGCCACAGCTACACCGGCAACCCCATTGGTTGCGCCGTGGCGCTGGCGACCCTGGACATCTTCCGGGATGACAATGTGATTGACATCAACCGCGGACTCTCTGCTTGCATGGCCGAATCCGTGGCGCACCTGGCAGACCACCCCAATGTCGGGGACATCCGCCAGCATGGGATGACTTTGGCCGTGGAGATGGTGAAAGATAAAGCGTCGAAAACGCCTTTTCCCTGGCAGGAACGCCGTGGCATTCGTGTCTACCAGCACGCATTGACCCGCCAGGCCTTGCTTCGCCCCCTGGGTAATGTGGTTTACTTCATGCCGCCTTACGTGATCACTGAAGAGCAGATCCGCCACCTGGCCCAGGTTGCAACGGAAGGCATTGAGATCGCGGTTCGCGACTGACAACCGCCAGGAACCTGAGAGACCAGCTCATGCGCATACCCCGCATCTATACCGATTCCGCCCTCGCCCAGGGCAGCACTGCCGAACTTGATGACAACGCCGCACAACATGTGGGCCGGGTATTGCGCATGCAACCGGGGCAGGGACTGCTGCTTTTTAACGGTGATGGCAACGACTACCCCGCCACCATTTCCAGTGCCAGCAAGAAGAACGTGGAAGTCCAGGTGGGCACTCCACAGGCCAATACTACCGAATCCCCCCTGGAAATCGTCCTCGGCCAGACCCTGTCCAAGGGAGACCGCATGGACTACGCGGTGCAGAAAGCCGTGGAAATGGGCGTCACCCGCATCGTGCCGCTGTCTACCGAACGTTGCGACGTAAAACTCAAGGGCGACCGGGAAGACAAGCGCCTGCGCCACTGGCAATCCGTTGCCGTCAGTGCCGCCGAACAATGCGGTCGTGCGCGTGTGCCCGAGATAATGCCGGTGATGACCGTTGCCGAGTGGCTGGAACACAGCCGGGACTGCGAAGTTCGCCTGGTTCTACACCACCGCACCGAACACGCTCTGAAGTCCATTATCCCCCCGGAACGCGTCGCTCTCATGATCGGCCCCGAGGGCGGGCTTTCCTCCGAGGAAATCGCCCAGGCGGAAAAAGAAGGTTTCCTGCCGGTTGCGCTCGGCCCCCGAGTTCTGAGAACGGAAACCGCTCCGGTGGCGGCCATGGCAATTTGCCAATGGCTGTGGGGTGACATCGGCGGCTGAACCGCTCCGACCGTGCCGCCGTCTCATGTCGGCACGCAAGTCATTGACATAAAGGGGTGCCAACAACATTATCCCTGTCGACTCCGAAAGCAAAAACACGATCACACGCGAGTAACGGGATGACAAGCCTGCTAAGCACCCAAGAATTCTGGCAATACCTCAGTATCCCGGTCATTGCCGCCCTGATTGGCTGGACTACCAACTGGCTGGCCATCAAGATGACTTTCTACCCACTGGAGTTCATTGGCAAACCGCCACTGCTTGGCTGGCAAGGCATTATTCCTTCCAAAGCCCGCAAAATGGCGGCCATCAGTGTCGATGCCACGATTTCAAAGATCGGAACCGTTCGGGAGATCTTTCAGCAGATCGACCCTAAAGTCCTCGCCACCCATATCGTTCACTCCGTCGAACCCCGTATCGAAGAGTACGTGGACGAAATGATGCTCAAGGAATACCCCACCTTCTGGGAAAACCTGCCTGCCTCTGCCCGGAAGATGGTTTATGACCGCGTCCGCAAATCCACGCCGCAACTGGTGGATAATCTGGTGGAAGATGTGTCCGACAACATCGAAGACCTGCTGGACATCAAAGGCATGGTCATCGAGCGCCTGGCAAGCGACAAGGAGCTGCTGAACCGGATCTTTATCGAATGTGGCGAGGTGGAGTTCCGTTTCATCATCAACTCGGGGCTCTACTTCGGCTTCCTGTTCGGTCTGATTCAGATGGCGGTCTGGTATGTCTATCCGAGCTGGTGGGTGTTGCCTTTCTTCGGCCTTCTGGTGGGCTGGGCGACGAACTGGATTGCCCTGAACGTGATTTTCCGGCCGCTGCACGCGAAAAAAGTCGGCCCCTTCCGGATTCAGGGCCTGTTTCTGAAACGCCAGCCGGCCGTGGCGGAGTCCTTCTGCCACATTGTTACTCACGAGATTCTCACCGTTGGCAACATTATCAACGCCATTCTTGACGGCCCCAAAGGTGACCGGGCCCGAAACATGGTCAAGAAGCACATCAAACCGCTTGTGGATGAAACCGCTGGCATGGGTAAGGCATTGACCCAGATGGCCTTCGGGCCCACCGGCTTTGCCACCCTCAAAAACAAGGTTGGCGAGAAAGCCATTGAGATATCACAGACATCCTTCAACAACCCGGTGTTCGAGAAAGACCGCGCCCAGGCCGTCGAGGCCATCATGGTCGAGCGGATGATTGCCCTGTCTTCCGAGGAATTCCAGGACCTTCTCCGGCCCTGTTTCCAGGAGGATGAAATCAAGCTGATTCTTGTGGGCGCTTTCCTCGGCTTTGGCGCTGGCATCTGCCAGCTGGTGTTCGTGTTCGGGGAATCGTTCCTGTAAATTCCTGCAATAATTCACGGGCTTAAAACCTGTGCAAGAATGCGTCGTACATCTATACTCTCGAAAACGGAGGTTCATTACTTCAAAAAGGTTCGACCCGGAGGCAACGGATGCCAGGTTTTCTCTCCTGGATTTCAGGATTATTCGCAACCAAGCAGTCTGCGCCACCCGCTCCGGAAGCAAGGCTGTTCAATCCATCCGCAGAAAACCCGGCCCACGACACTCCAGACACAGGCCCGGAACTGGCCCAGCAATTGGAAGAGCACTTGTTCTGCTGGCTGCTGGACGCCGAACCCGCAACTCTTCGGGCCGATCTTTCCTCCTATGACCAAGTGCTGGAGGAACTCCATAAGCGCCTGGCCAACAACAAAATGGAAGAACTCCCACGGCAACCCATGAGCCTGCCCATGCTCATGCGGGCACTTTCCGACGAATCGACTGACCGCCATCGGCTGACGGAGATCATTCTTGGTGATCCGTCGCTGACCGATCAATTGCTCCAGATTGCCAACAGCCCCTATTTCCGAACCAGCGACCATGCCATTGAGTCGGTGGACCAGGCAGTATTTGTGCTTGGAGTGGATGGCATCCGGAATGTCATTTCTGCGGCAGTAATGCGTCCCATGATGGCCGCAAGGAACAGCCGGGAAGCGCTTTTCGGGCAGCGCGCCTGGCGCTGGGGCCTGACCTGTGCGCGGGCAGCGGAATTGATTGCAAGGACTCAGGGCGACGACACCAGCGCCCACTTCATGGTGGGTTTGCTGCCTTCACTGGCCTACATCACCGTCCGTCGGGAACTGCAACGCATATGCCGGTCACGCACCACAATGAGTGAACCAGAGCCTGCGCTTGTTCGCCATGCTCTGGCGCGGTACCAGTGGGCTACCTGCCAGTCTCTGGCGAATGAATGGAGTCTTCCTCCCAAATATCATGCCTATCTGTTGGCGGCAGAACGGCCAGCGCCCCGGCAGAAACATACGCCGCTGACTGATGGCATGGTTATTGGTACTCGGGAAGTACTCAGGCACGCTCACCAGCGGAATCTTGCCGAAGAGGATCTGCCCAAAGTGGTGCGCTTGACCCCGGAGCAGATCAGCAACCTGCGCAATGCTCTGCAGAAGATGCTCCGGGAGGGCGGTCGCTCAACTGTCAGAAGCTGACACAGGCTCCGGCTTGGCAACCGATCTGGTCTTTTCCTGGTCATCATCAGCCCGCAACAACTCGGCGAATGTTCGCGTTTCCTCCACCTTTCGAGAGCCCACCAATTCAGCAGAGATGACCTTCGGCAGCCGGTCAACGATCCGGTCCTCGTCATAGCGAATCACCTTCAAGACTTCGCCCACGGTGATCAGGTCCAGGGCCCGGCCGGGCACAAGTCGATCGCCCTGGCTTCCGGCGAGGCTAAGCAAACCTGCCCGGATCAACTTGTCACTTAGCGCCCGTGTTACTTCGCCTGGCACTCTCAGCTGGTGCTCCAGTACTTCCTGCTGAGGTGCAGGCTTACCTTCACTGAAGGGTTTGGCCACCAACCACATGGTCGCAAGCGCCACGTTTTCCTGGAGTTCCGGTGCCAATTGCACTTGACGCCGCTTGGCCACGGATCCGGGATTCTGCAAATAAAACCCCAGACTGGCACCCAGCAGCAGAATCATCCAGTTCAGATAGATCCAGATCAGCAGGATGATGCCGATGGCGAAACTGGAATAGATCGCCGCATACTTGGCGGAACCGGCAACAAAGGACGCAAACAGCATTCCGCCCGCCTGCCAGGAAACCCCCGCCACCAGACCGCCGATGGCGGCATAACGCAACTTGACCCGGGTATTGGGCATGAACACGTAAACAAAAGTGAAGGCGCCAACAACCAGGAAAAATGGCGTGAAACGGCTCGCCACAAGAATCACCGAACCAAACGGCTCGATTTCGATGAGCTTCTGGACAATGGTCGAGGAGAAAATGGTCGCGCTCACGCCAATGGCCGAAACCATCAGCAGTGGTCCCACCATGATAACACTCAGGTAGTTGCTGAAGCGCTGCGCCATGGAGCGCATGTCTGGCACGCGCCAAATCATGTTAAAGGAGCGTTCGATTTTCTGCAGCAGTGAAACCACCGTGTATACCAGCAGCGCCAGGCCCACAGAACCAAGCACCCCAACTTTCATGTTATCCACGAACCCGAGAATTTGCTCGGCGAGCTCTATCCCCTGCGGCCCCAGCGGCTCAAAGAACTGGAACAGGAAGGGCTCCATCCTCTGGTGCACACCCAAGGCCTTTAGCACCGAGAAGCTCAGGGCAAGCAGTGGCACGATACTCAGCAGCGTGGTGTAGACCAGGCTCATGGCATGGAGAGTGAGCTGCCCGCTGAGTACGTCCCGGGCCATGGCATACGCCGTGCGCCCGACCTTGTACAGCCAGGTCCAGGGCCAGCTCTGGGGCGGATTGGGATTCGCCAGAATCCAGCTTTCAGCTGCCTGGAGCCGGTCTTTTAATTGGAATGAAGCCACTTTAGGTCCTGTCGTTCCATGTTTTGTTCAGATTATCAGTCAGATAACCGGTCTAACCAGAGTATGGCCGATTAACGGCAGTTTGCGAGGGCTACACATCCAATATAACCATATCAGCATTTATTACTTCCTCTTATAACAGATTTTCTGTAAAAAGGCCGCTATTCACGAAATGGCATTTTTCTGATCGGGTATTTTCTGATGCGAATCAAACTTGCTCTGGGCGCTGCTGCATTTACTGCCTTCTCCCCGGTGACCGCCCTCGCCACCAACGGCTATTTCAGCCACGGCTATGGCACCATCAGTAAAGGCATGGCCGGCGCCGGTACTGCGTTGTCCCAGGACAGTATTGCGGCAGCGATCAACCCGGCGGGCATGGCTTTTGTTGGTAATCGCATTGATGGCGGTTTCGAAGTTTTTTCGCCGAGGCGAGAGTACACGGTTGAGGGCCCGCTTTCTCCTCCACCTGCATTCTCGTTGCAGCCCGGCGCCTATAAAAGCAGTCGCAACGGTTTTGTTATTCCCCACCTGGGCTTTAATCGGGAACTGTCAGATACCACAAGTTTCGGCGTTTCGGTGTTTGCCAATGGCGGTATGAACACCGATTACTCCGGTAAGAGCGGAGGACCTTTCTACGCGGGCCGAACCGGTGTAAATCTGGAGCAGCTTTTTATTGCCCCGACCTGGTCCTGGGAATTCTCCGACAACCAGGCCTTCGGCATTTCCCCAGTCATTGCCTATCAGCGCTTCGAAGCTGAAGGTTTACAGAGCTTCGCGCTATTCTCGTCAGACCCGGCCGCACTTTCCAACAACGGCACCGACGATGCCTGGGGCTACGGTTACCAGATCGGCTGGCAGGGCGAAATCACAGATACCCTCCGCGGTGGCTTGAGCTGGCGCAATATTCTGAAGATGAACGAGTTCGACAAATACCGCGGTCTGTTTGCGGAACAGGGCGACTTCGACATTCCCCAGATGTTCAAGGCGGGTATTGCGTGGTCCGGACTTGAAGACCACTGGTTCCTGCTGGATATCCAGCACATCCGTTACAGCGAGATCAATAGCGTGGGCAACCCGCTGCTGCCAAATCTGCAGACCGCACAACTCGGCGATGATAACGGCGCAGGCTTTGGCTGGGACGACATGACCATCGTCAAGCTCGGCTGGCAGTGGCAGCAAACCCATTCCCACGCGTGGCGTGCCGGTGTGAGCTACGGTGAGAATCCGATCTCAGACGAGGATGTGTTGTTCAACATTCTGGCACCGGGTGTTCAGGAATGGCACTTCACCGGTGGTTTCACCCACAGCTTCAGCGAAAACCTCGATGTATCGGGCATGGCGTTTTATTCCCCCGCCAAGACAGTAACCGGACCCAACCCGCTCGCACCGAACCAGACCATCGATCTGGAAATGTACCAGCTGGGCGCCTCGGTCAGTGTGGGCTGGAAATACTGAACTGCCCCCATGCCAGTCTCGAAAGCCCCGGTTCCTCCGGGGCTTTCCTTTTACAGCACCGATTTGAGATTGGCAGCGGTGATACCTACAATCCGCTGCCGCGCCTCCCGGCTGGCCCAGGCGGAGTGCGGGGTAATAATCAGATTCGGAATATCGTCCGCCAGCAGGGGATTGCCGTTTCGGGGCGGTTCCTCGGTCAACACATCGAAACCCGCGCCGCCAATTTCGCGGGCGCGCAGCGCATCCGCCAGCGCCTGTTCGTTCACCAGGCCACCACGGCTGGTGTTGATGAGCAACGATTCCGGCTTCATCATTCTCAGCTCGCGGGCGTCGATCAGATCCCGGGTCCCATCGGTGAGCAGGCAGTGGAGCGAGAGCACGTCTGCCTGGGGTAGCAGTTCGTCCAGTGGAATTCGGGAATATCCGTCCACCACACCCGGTTCCTGCCCGGGCCGGGCACCAAGAAGAACCTTCATGCCAAACGCCGCAGCCCGCTCTGCCACGCCCTGGCCCAGATCGCCATAGCCGATAATACCGAGCGTGCGGCCCTCCAGCTCCATGATCGGGTGATCCATCAGGCAGAACATATCGCTTTTACCCCAACGCCCTGCCTGGACATCGCGGGTGTAATCCAACAGCCGGGTGGCCAGCGCCAGCATCAGCGCCATGGTGTGCTGAGCCACCGTGGAGCGGCCATAGTTGGTCACGTTCATCACCTCGATGCCGTGATCCTTCGCCGCCGCCTGATCGATGTTGTTCAAGCCGGTCGCCACCACTGCGATGGTTTCAAGTTCCGGGCAGGCCTCGAAATGCTCCCGGCGCAGCACCACCTTGTTGACCAGAACGGTATCAAATCCGCGGATGCGTTCTAGGACCTCATCCGGCGCTGTCCGTTCATATTTCTTCAGCCCGCCCGTCACCGACTCGATGGGCGACAGATCGACATCATCGCCAAGGGTTTTGGCATCAAGGAACACCGCTTTCATACTTTTCTCCTGAATCCAGATGGCCACAGATTAGGGTAGACTGAGATAAACGTCCAAAACTCAAGATATGCAAGCATGAACAGGGTATGAACCATGGAACATGAATTCTGGCATGAACGCTGGGCCAAAAAGGAAATCGGTTTCCACGAGGGCACGGTTAACAAGTACCTCTATGACCATTGGCCGGAACTGGCCGGCAAAGGCACCGATGCCGTCTTCGTCCCACTCTGCGGCAAAGCCCACGACATGTGGTGGCTCCACGACCGCGGCCACCCCATCATCGGCGTAGAGCTGAGCGAACTGGCCTGCAAGGACTTCTTCGAAGAAGCCGGCGAGAACGCGAAAGTTCACCCCGGCGAACCCTTCATTACCTTCAAACACGAAAACCTGCAACTCTGGTGCGGCGACTTCTTCCAACTGGTACCGGAAGACCTCAAACACGTGCGACTGGTCTACGACCGCGCCGCCCTGATTGCCCTGCCGCCACACATGCGCAAAGGCTATGTTGACCATCTGACCGCCATCATTCCGGACGGCACCAGAATCCTGCTGATCACGCTGGACTACGACACCGAAATCAAGGGCCCGCCGTTCAACGTCAGCGACGAAGAAGTGCGGGAGCTCTACCAGGGCGACTACAAGATCGAGCACATCCTGACCAACACCCTGGCCAAGGATCATCCGTTTACAAAGAGAAAAGGTCTGGAAAACGCCTCAGAAAGCGTCTTCCGTTTAACCAAACTCTAGCCTGCCTTCAGGCGGTCGCCTCCGTGGCCTGATCGGAGTGTATCGGGTGGCTTTCTGACAACGAATTTGATGTCTGAGCGAAGCGAGTTGCCAATTCGTTTTCAGAAAGCCACCCGGTGCACTCCAGCCCCCTCACACTGCCCCCCCAGAAACCCGGCAAGCTACAAAACCAACACACCCGCCTAACATAATTTAATGAACCTTAACCACTCACACACTGTCCAACTCCCGAACCGTGAACTAAGCTCAAAGTAAGCAAGCCGACCTCGACAGGATCGTGCACAGGCTTGTAAGTATCCATTCCTTCCACCCATAACTAAATAAACCGCCCAGGCGGGCGGAACTGACTGCAACGGGGAAATTGCGTGCATTGAAAGCTGAAGATACAGCGAGCGAGGGCAATCTATGAGCATACTGCAGCACTTCAAAGACCGGTATGAGAGTACTCAGGAAGAAGAATACAGCCTGGAAGAATACCTGGAGATCTGCAAAAAGGACCCAACGGCCTACGCCACGGCCGCTGAGAGAATGTTAATTGCCATTGGCGAACCAGAGTTCGTCGACACCTCGAAAGATCCGAGGCTTTCAAGGATATTTTCCAACAAGGTCATCAAGCGGTACCCCGAATTTTCCGAGTTCTATGGCATGGAAGACGCCGTAGAAAACATCGTCTCCTTCTTCCGCCATGCCGCCCAGGGCCTGGAAGAAAAGAAACAGATTCTTTACCTGCTTGGCCCCGTCGGCGGCGGTAAATCGTCCCTGGCAGAAAAGCTCAAATCACTGATGCAGAAAGTGCCCTTCTACGCCATCAAGGGCTCGCCGGTAAACGAATCACCGCTGGGCCTGTTCGACCCGGCTGAAGACGCCCAGATCCTCGAAGAGGAATACGGCATCCCTTCCCGCTACCTGAAGAACATTATGTCGCCCTGGGCCGTCAAACGCCTGCATGAATACGGCGGCGACGTCAGCCAGTTCCGGGTTGTGAAAATGTACCCCTCGGTACTCGACCAGATTGCTGTATCCAAAACCGAGCCCGGTGACGACAACAACCAGGACATTTCCGCCCTCGTGGGCAAGGTCAACATCCGCATGCTGGAGGATTTCTCCCAGGATGATCCGGATGCCTACAGCTTCAGCGGTGGCCTGTGCAAAGCCAACCAGGGCCTGATGGAATTCGTGGAGATGTTCAAGGCACCGATCAAAGTGCTGCATCCGTTGCTGACAGCCACTCAGGAGGGCAACTACAACACCACCGAAGGCATGGGCTCTGTCCCCTTCGACGGTGTGATCCTGGCCCACTCTAACGAATCCGAGTGGCAGACCTTCCGCAACAACAAGCACAACGAAGCGTTCCTTGACCGGGTGTACATCGTCAAGGTGCCCTACTGCGTGCGGGTGACGGAAGAAATCGAGATCTACAAGAAACTGCTGAGCAACAGCTCGCTGGAAGGCGCTCCCTGCGCGCCGGACACCCTGGACATGCTGGCCCAGTTCTCGGTGCTCTCGCGCATCAAGGAGCCGGAAAACTCCAGCATCTTCTCGAAGATGCGGGTTTATGACGGCCAGAACATCAAGGATACCGACCCGAAAGCCAAATCAATCCAGGAGTACCGTGACGCCGCCGGCGTGATGGAAGGTATGGATGGGCTCTCCACCCGTTTCGCCTTCAAGATCCTGTCCAAGGTGTTCAACTTTGACACCACCGAAGTAGCCGCCAACCCGGTACACCTGCTCTACGTTCTGGAAAAACAGATTGAGCAGGAGCAGTTCCCTGCTGAAACTCATGAGAAGTATCTCCGGTTCATCAAGGAATTCCTGGCCCCGCACTATGTGCAGTTTATCGGCAAGGAAATCCAGACTGCGTACCTGGAGAGCTACAGCGAATACGGCCAGAACCTGTTCGACCGGTATGTCACCTATGCCGATTTCTGGATTCAGGATCAGGAATACCGGGACCCGGATACCGGCGAGATTCTCGACCGCTCCTCGATCAACGAAGAGCTGGAAAAAATCGAGAAGCCAGCGGGCATTTCCAACCCGAAGGATTTCCGCAACGAGGTGGTCAACTTCGTACTGCGGGCCCGGGCGAACAACGGTGGCAAGAATCCGTCCTGGCTCAGCTACGAGAAACTGCGCTCCGTAATCGAGAAGAAGATGTTCTCGAACACCGAGGATCTGTTGCCGGTGATTTCGTTCAACCCGAAAGCAAGCCAGGAAGATCAGAACAAGCACAAGCAGTTTGTCGAGCGTATGGTCGATCGAGGCTACACGGAGAAGCAGGTCCGGCTGTTGGCCGAATGGTACCTGCGAGTTCGCAAGTCTCACTAAGTCAGTGACCATTCACTGAGCTGGAGTAACGCCATGGGAATGACCCACATAGTCGACCGGCGACTGAACGGTAAAAACAAAAGCGCAGTGAACCGGGAACGGTTCCTGCGCCGCTACCGCCACCACATTAAACGTGCGGTGTCGGACGCAGTTCAGAAACGCTCGATCACAGATATAGAACGGGGCGAGAAGGTCAGCATTCCGTCCCGCGACATCGAAGAACCCATCTTCCACCACGGCCAGGGCGGCAAGCGGGAAGTGGTGCATCCGGGCAACCAGGAGTTTGTGGCCGGTGACACCATTCCCAAGCCCGAGGGTGGTGGAGGCCAGGGGTCCGGACAGGGACAGGCCAGCCCTGACGGTGAGGGCATGGACGAGTTCGCGTTCCAGATTACCCAGGAAGAATTCCTGGATTTCCTGTTCGACGATCTCGAACTGCCCAACCTGGCCCGCAAGAAGCTCAAGGATACAGAAGCCTTCAAGTATGTCCGTTCCGGCTTCAGCACCGATGGGGTGCCGGCCAAACTGGATGTTGTACGCTCATTGCGGGGCGCTCACGCCCGACGACTGGGCCTCGGAGGCGCTCGCAAGAAAAAGATCCGGGATCTGGAGAAACAGCTGGAAGCGCTGAAAACGGCGCCGGAAGATCTGGACCCCGCTTTCAGCCACGAGGACCAGATTCAGGTTCTTGAAGAGGAAATCGCGCGACTGAAAGCGAACGTCCGCCGTATTCCTTTCATTGATGAAATCGACCTGCGCTACCGTCAACATCTGAAAAAGCCGCAACCGGCCACAAGTGCCGTGATGTTCTGCCTGATGGACGTGTCTGGCTCCATGACCCAGATGCACAAGGACATCGCCAAACGCTTTTTCATCCTGCTGTACCTGTTCCTGAAGAAGAACTACAAGAAGATCGAAGTGGTCTTCATCCGGCACCACACCAGCGCCAAGGAAGTGGACGAGGAAGAGTTCTTCTATTCCCGTGAAACCGGGGGCACCATCGTCTCCAGTGCCCTGAAGCTGATGCACAAGATTATTGAATCCCGCTATTCCCCGGCCGAATGGAACATCTACGCGGCCCAGGCATCAGACGGTGATAACTGGAACGATGACTCCCCGGTGTGCGGCAAGATCCTGGCCGACAACATCCTGCCCCTGGTGCAGTATTTTGCCTATGTGGAAATCACACCGCAGGACCATCAGATGCTCTGGTACGAATACGAGAAGATCCAGGAGCAGTTCCCTCACGCCTTCGCCTTGCAACAGATCGCCGACCCCGGCGAAATCTATCCGGTGTTCCGCCAGTTGTTTGAGAGGAAAGCCGCATGACTAACCTCATGGACCGCCCCAATCTGCCGAAAAGTGACCAGCCCAGAGCCCGGGAGCCTATCTCGACCGGTTCTGAATGGACGTTCGAGCTGATCCAGACATACGACGACGAGATTGCCAAGTGCGCCGCCGAGTTCGGTCTGGACACCTACCCGAATCAGGTCGAGGTGATCAGCGCGGAGCAGATGATGGACGCCTACAGCTCCGTAGGCATGCCGGTTGGCTACCATCACTGGTCCTTCGGCAAGCAGTTTCTCAGTACGTCCAAGGGCTATCAGCGCGGGCAGATGGGCCTGGCCTACGAGATCGTGATCAACTCCAATCCCTGCATCGCCTACCTGATGGAGGAGAACACCCTGCCGATGCAGGCGCTGGTTATTGCCCACGCGTCCTATGGCCACAACTCCTTCTTCAAGGGCAACTACCTGTTCCGCACCTGGACCGACGCCAGCGCGATCATTGATTACCTGGTGTTCGCACGCCATTACGTTGCTGAATGCGAGGAGCGATACGGCGTGGATGCGGTGGAGGAAATCCTGGATTCCTGCCATGCCCTGATGAACTATGGTGTGGACCGTTACAAGCGACCGGCACCGATATCGGCATCGGAAGAACTACGTCGTCAGAAGGAGCGTGAAGAGTACCAGCAACGGCGTATCAACGATCTCTGGCGCACCATTCCAAAACCGGACGACGACGATGACCCGGTAAGGCGCGGCAAGCGCTATCCGGAAGAGCCCCAGGAAAACATTCTCTATTTCATCGAGAAGAACGCGCCCTTGCTGGAAACCTGGCAACGGGAAATCATTCGTATCGTGCGCAAGCTGGGCCAGTACTTCTACCCCCAGCGCCAGACCCAGGTGATGAACGAAGGCTGGGCCACTTTCTGGCACTATACCCTGCTGCATCGCATGTACGACAAGGGTCTGGTGAACGATGGCTTCATGCTCGAGTTTCTCCAGAGCCACTCGGCAGTCGTTTACCAGCCGCCGTTCAACAGCCCATGGTATTCAGGCATTAACCCATACACCCTGGGATTCTCGATCTTTACGGATCTCCGCCGAATCTGCGAGAACCCCACCGAGGAAGACCGTGAATGGTTCCCCGACATCGCCGGAAGCGACTGGCTGGAAACCCTGCATTTTGCGATGAAGAACTTCAAGGACGAGAGCTTTATCCAGCAATTCCTCTCTCCCAAGGTAATGCGGGATCTGAAACTCTTCGCGATCCAGAATGATGATCAGGAAGACGTGTACCGGGTAACCGCCATTCACGATGACCCCGGGTACCGGGACCTGCGCGAGAAACTGGCGCGGCAGTACAACCTGAGTTATCGGGAACCCAACATTCAGGTATGGAATGTGGATGTCCGTGGCGACCGCTCACTGACACTGCGCCACATTCCCGTGGACCGCGTCCCCCTGGGCAAGGAAACCGACGAGGTCCTGCGGCACGTGCATCGGCTATGGGGCTTTGATGTGCACCTGGAGAGTGTGGACGATGGCACCGTTGTGGAGGATCACCACTGCCCGCCAAGGGAGCTTGAGGAGGACTGATTCTGGAGCCTGATGACAAATTCGGGCCGGCACTGGCCGGCCCGATTCTACGTCATGCCGCGCCGGACTCGATCGTCCTTTGGCTGGTAACCTGCGAGCCGGTTACCTTTGCCGTGCGGATCTTCGATGGTGAGAATCAGCTGCTGGATCGTCCGGTAGCCGATTCAGAGCTTTTCCAGCTCAGAGTTGGCGCCCGTGCCTGGCTGAACCTGCTGACAATTACGCCCGAGTCCGCCTTGCCCCGTAACACACGACTGGAATACGACCTGGGGCTTACCGGCGACGGATCCGACGCCCCCCGGTGGATCCGGGCATGGGCCCCTCACCTCTGCCCCGAAGGCCGGGAACGCCCGGGCTTTACCCTGAAGTCGAAACTGGATCGCATACTCCATGGCTCCTGCCGAAGACCCCACCATCCTTCCCGGGACGGGCTGGTTCGGGTGGACGAGGAACTGCAGACGGCAGAAAAACTTGAGGACGTTCCGTCCCTGCTCCTGATGACCGGCGACCAGGTCTACGCCGACGATGTGGCCGGCCCCATGCTCCATGCCATCCAGTGCGTCATTCACCAGCTGGGTCTTTACCAGGAAACGCTGGAAGGCGCCTCGCTCAAACACAGCAAGGAACTGACCTCGGTGGCGAATGCCTATTACCACCGGGATGAACTGCTGCCGGAATCCGAATTCAATGAGGACCTGACCGAGCGCTTTTTCGGTGGCGTTCGAAAGCCCGTTTTCACCACCGCCAACGCCGGCAATCACCTGATCTCGTTTGCCGAGGTGATGGCCATGTACCTGCTGGTGTGGTCGCCGGAACCCTGGGCTTTTGTTACCAGCACCGAGCCGGTCGATGACCCGGACGAACTGGCGCGCTACCGGAAAGAACAGGCCGCCATCGACGAGTTCCGCAGGAGCCTGCCTCGGGCAGCTCGCGCCATGGCCAACGTGCCCGTCTACATGATCTTTGATGATCATGACGTCACAGACGACTGGAACCTCTCGGCCCTCTGGGAAACCACCGCTTACGAACACCCCTTTTCCCGGCGCATCATTGGCAATGCCCTGCTGGGCTATCTTTTGTGCCAGGGCTGGGGCAACCAGCCTGGCAATTTCGGGCAGTTAATCGAACAGTGTCAGAGGCTGTTCGAGTCCAGCAACGGGCAACACGAGCTGGACACGGCTATTCAGGATGATCTGATCGACCAGCTGTTCCACTTTCAACACTGGCACTACAGCCTGCCAACATCACCCAGACTGGTGGTGCTGGACACCCGCACCCATCGCTGGCGGAGTGAAATCCGGCGCAGTCACCCCTCTGGACTGATGGACTGGGAATCACTGACCGATTTCCAACACGAAATCATGGGCGAGGATGCTGTCGTGGTGGTTTCGCCGGCGCCGATGTTCGGGGTAAAGCTCATCGAGATGATCCAGCGGGTGTTTACCTTCTTTGGCAAGCCGCTGTTGGTGGATGCTGAAAACTGGATGGCGCATCGGGGCGCGGCCAGTGTGCTACTGAATATTTTCGGCCACCCCCGAACGCCCAGGCACTTCGTGATTCTCTCAGGCGATGTTCACTATTCGTTTGCTTACGATGTGCGGCTGCGCCACAAACAGAACGGCCCCCGTGTCTGGCAGATCACCAGT
The DNA here is from genome assembly GCF_900188435.1 of Marinobacter sp. es.048. Classification (NCBI taxonomy): domain Bacteria; kingdom Pseudomonadati; phylum Pseudomonadota; class Gammaproteobacteria; order Pseudomonadales; family Marinobacteraceae; genus Marinobacter; species Marinobacter sp. es.048. Next base: position 1,371,474 of record NZ_FYFA01000001.1, on the reverse strand, counting down.
AGCGGTATCAAGAACGAATTCCCCAACACCCTGCTGGAATGGCTGGACCGGCTCAATCGCTGGCTGTTCGCACCCTGGTCGCCCCTCAACTGGTTCACCAAGAGACGGCGCATGTGGATTTCACCCAGGCTGCCCGAGGGCCGGGAGGCCGGTGAGCGGTTGTGGAATGGGTCTGGCATCGGGGACGTACGGCTGAATAACGAAGGCGCTCCCACCGCCATCCGGCAATTGAATGCCGGAGGCGGCGGTACGGTGTTTCAGCAGCGGGCTAAAGACGACTGATCAGGCGTTGACCGAGGGCAGTCCGGAAAGAGCCATAGCCAGTTCCTGTTCGTCGTATTCGTGGTCGCTCAGTTCACCGGCGAAGTAGGAGGTGTAGGCCGCCATATCGAAATGGCCGTGGCCGCAGAGGTTGAACAGGATTACCTCTTCCTTGCCTTCCCGCTTGCAGCGCAGGGCTTCGTCGATGGCGCCCTTGACCGCATGATTGGCCTCTGGAGCCGGCACAATCCCCTCGTTCCTGGCGAACAGAACACCGGCCTCGAAGCACTCCCGCTGGGTGTAGGACACCGCATCAAACAGGCCCAGTTCCTTGGCATGGGACACCAGCGGCGCCATGCCATGATAGCGAAGACCGCCGGCGTGGAATCCTGGCGGCGTGAACCCCGAACCCAGGGTATGCATCTTGGTGAGCGGCGTCATATGGGCAGTATCGCCATAATCGTAGGCGTATTTGCCGCGGGTCAGGGTTGGGCAGGCCGAGGGCTCTACCGCAACAATCCGGGATTTCTCACCACCTCTCAGGGCGTGTCCCATAAACGGGAAGGCGATACCTGCAAAGTTGGAACCACCGCCGGTACAACCAACAATCACATCTGGCCAGCAGTCTGCCATTTCCATCTGTTGCATGGCTTCCAGGCCGATGATGCTCTGGTGCAGCAACACATGGTTGAGAACCGAGCCCAGGGCATACTTCGTGTTCGGGTCCTGCACCGCCAGCTCCACCGCTTCGGAGATGGCTATGCCCAGACTGCCGGTGTGATCCGGTGTCTCAGCCAGCACCTTGCGGCCAAACTCGGTCAGTTCCGAGGGCGAAGCCACACATTTGGCGCCGTAGGTTTCCATGACCGCCCGACGGTAGGGCTTCTGGTTGTAGGAAACCCGCACCTGAAACACGGTAACATCTATATCAAACAGGGAACCGGCGAAGGAAAGCGATGTGCCCCACTGCCCTGCACCGGTTTCGGTGGTGAGGGTGCGAATGCCCGCTTCCCGGTTGTAGAAGGCTTGCGGAATCGCGGTGTTGGGCTTGTGGCTGCCCGCCGGGCTAACGCCTTCGTATTTGTAAAAGATTTTTGCCGGCGTACCGAGCGCCTTCTCGAGGCGATGGGCGCGGTAAAGAGGCGCCGGGCGCCACAGGTTGTAGACATCACGCACCGGCTCCGGAATGTCGATTTCCCGCTCGGTGGTTACTTCCTGTTCGATCAGCGCCATCGGAAACAGCGGCTCAAGATCCGACGGGCCCACCGGCTGCTGGGTGCCCGGGTGCAGCACGGCCGGCAACGGCTCAGGCAGGTCCGCCTGAAGGTTGTACCAGTATTTCGGCATCTGGCTTTCTTCGAGAAGAAACTTGGTTTGCATGAATTAAAAATCCCTACGGTTTATGTTGTTATCACTGCTCAGAATACCCATTCCAGGCCCGCATAAAAAGTTCTTCCCGCGGCGGGCTCAAAATAGCCGCGCTCCTCTACGGGCCGATCCGCGTTGGCATTGATACGGATATTGCTGAAGTAGTCTTCATCCAACAGGTTGCGGACGCCACCATAGAAATTCAGGCTCTGACGTCCAATACGCACGCTATCGCCGGCCCGGATACCAAGCAACCAATAGTCACTGACGTTTGTCTGGTTACTGTTCTCAGCGTACAGATCGCCAACGTACTGCCATTCCAGCGCTGCGAACCGCTGGCCGCCACTACGCCATTCCACTTCCGTAACCCACTGCTCACGGGGCAGACCGGGCAGTCGGTTGCCATAGGCGTCGTTGCCCTGTTCGTCAGTGAAATTCCTGAGCTTGTAATCGGCAAGAGTCAGGGCGCTGGTGATTCGCCACGCGTATGAAATATCCCAGCTGAGGCCGAGTTCGATACCATTGCGTTCAGTGCGCCCGGCATTCTCATAAAACGTGCGGTTGTCGATTTCATAAGGCAGGATTTCATCATCCACCCGGATTGAGAACAGCGCCAGGTCATAACTCAAGCCCTGCCCAAAACCGCCTCGCACCCCGACTTCCCGGTTGAGGGCCTGTTGAGGGCCGATATCGGGGTTGAACCCACCGCTGCCATCGGGGTTGGCAAATTCGGTAAAGGTGGGCGACTCGAACGCCGTGCCTATCGTTGCGTACAACTGCTGGCGAGGTGCCAGCCGGTAACTGACACCGGCAAAGCCACTAAACTCATCGTAGGTGCGGCTTCCGGAATCGTCCCCGTCATCCAGTTTTTGGTCATCCACAGACAGCCTCAGGCGGTCAAAGCGGGTACCGATAGAGACGTTGAAACGGTCGGTCAGGGCAAGATCACCCTGTGCGAATACCGCCGCTGTTGTGGCATTCTGGGTTTCCATTTGCGTCTGTGCGGTCACCTCACCATTGAACGACACCGAGTAGCGGCGACGCTTGTCCGACTGGCGGTGCAAGTCGACACCCACTACCCAGGTCAGCGGCCGACCGGCAAGCTCACTGCCCTGCTGATAATCCGAGCTGATGCCGTAAAATTGCCGATCGTAAGCAATAAGGCTGGGGCCGGGAAACGGTAATTGCTGTCTGAAATCGCGACGGGTAAAGAAGGTGCTTACGGTCAGGTTCCCGGCATCGCCGGCAGGGGCTTCATACAACAGCCCGAGCGTCTGCTGATCAACGTCCTGACCCGAGTCCAGCCTCTTGGCATTGTCAGTAGCCTGGCGCCGGTCCTCCGCGACCTGCTCAGCGGTCAGGCCTGCGGGATCTTCCGCCCTTGGCGTGTGCAGGGCATTGAGAGTGGCGGTCACCCTTTGCCCTTCGCCCCATTCATGGGACAAGCGGCCATTGAACAGCCCCTTCTCAACCTCACTCTGTTCGCGGTAGCCGTTGTAGTTCAGCCATGACATGGTGGCAATACCACTTGTATTGCCCTGGGTACCGTTGGCCTGTGCTGTGGTCTTGTAATAATCATCACTTCCCACATCCTGTCGGAGCCGCGCACCCGGTGGCTGATCGTCTCCCCGGGCTGTAGTGATATCTATGACGCCACCGGAGGCATTGCCATACTGAACAGACGAGGGCCCGCGAATCACTTCGATACGCTGAGCCGAATCCAGGTCAACCGCATCAATCTGGGATTGGCCATCCGGCAGAGTGTAGGGAATTCCGTCTACCTGGATGCGAATACCCCGTATACCGAAAGGCGACCGGGCCCCAAAGCCACGGGTGGAAAGACGAAGGTTCTGAGCAAAGTTATAGCGGTTCTGGAAAAACAGGCCGGGGACCGTATCCAGCGATTCATCCAATTGCAGGCGTTGCTGACCTTCGCGGATGTCTGGAGCGTTCACCACAGAGACCGCCGCGGGCGTTTCATAGAGATCCCGAACCAGCCGTGGCGCCGTGACTTTCAACACCAGCTCATCGTCATTGTCTGATGGCGACTGGCCAATCGCGGGAAGCGAGACTGAAAAACAGACCGGCACCAATACAACCGCTGCAAGGTAATGGTTTTTGTGCAAAGGGCCTCCTCAGAGTTCGCTATTCAAGGTATCACGGTAGCGAAATCAGGCGGGGATCCAGGCCTCAAGCAGATCAACCAGCCAGGGCACAAGCAAGGCGGTGGCAAAGGCGGAAAGCGCCATCGCCAGGCCAGAAAAAGCGCCCATCTGCGAGCTTACCTGAAATGCCCTGGCAGTCCCGATACCGTGTGCCGCGACACCCATGGCAATGCCCTTGGCGGTGTCATCGCGAACCCGGATCCATTCAAACAGTTTGGTGCCCAGAACGGCGCCCGTGATGCCAGTGATGACCACCAATACGGCAGTCAGTGACGGAAGCCCGCCTATTTTTTCAGAAATACCCATGGCCACCGGCGCCGTTGCCGATTTCGGTGCCAGGGACATCTGGATCTCCGTGGAGCCGCCCAGAAGACGGGCCAGGCCAATGGAGCTGCCAGCGGCGATCACCACGCCGCAAAAGAGCGAAATGGTCACCGGCAACCACAGCTGTCTAAGCCTGGAAAACTGCTGATACAGGGGAACGGCCAATGCCACCGTCGCAGGCCCCAGCAGGAAGTGAACAAACTGCCCCCCTTCAAAATAATCACTGTAGGAGGTACCTGTTGCCAGCAACAGGATGATCAGCATGGCAACAGAGGTGACCACCGGGTTGGCCAGAGGGTTGGAGTTGGTTTTCAGATAAAGCCGGTAGGCCAGGCCATAGGCCACCAGGGTGATCGTCAACCCCAATAGCGGTGATGCGGAGAGATATACCCAGATGTCTTTCAGGCCCGGCTCATTCATCGCTGCCCTCCTTTTCAGCAAGCGGCTTGGCGAACCAGCGGGTGGTCACCTGCATAATCAGGGCGGTTGCGACCATGGTAATTACCGTGCTCAACAGCAGCGCCAGGGTTATCGGAAGCCACTCGTCGGCGATGCGGCCAAAATGCGCCATCATGCCCACGCCAGCCGGAACGAACAGAAGTGAGAGATGACTGAGCAAGGCCGTGGAGGCCTGATCAACGGACTCCGGGGCCTTGCCCCGGATCATCAGGGTGATGAACAGCATCACCATACCAAGCACTGGCCCGGGAATGGGTAGGCCCAACAATCGAACCGTAATTTCACCCACCAGCTGATACACCAGTAGCAGGGTAATGCCGTTCAGGAACTGCATGACGCAGGACTCCAGTCAGTTTTTCTTCTGTACCGTCGAAATAGGAATGATGCTTCGGCCGTACATGGCCAGAACAAAGCCGATCGGGAACATCAGCACGCCGTATACAGCGGCCGGAATGGACATGGCGCTGGACTCCAGCAGCGTCAGGGTAACCATGAGGGCAATGGTACCGTTCTTTACGCCCAGTTCCACCGCCACCGCCAGCGATTCCCGCTGGGTCAGACCCGCCACACGGCCCGCAGCAAGGCCCAGACCGATACCGGCCACGTTCAACAGAATGGTCGCCGGCCCCGCCTGTTTCAGAAGCTCCCAGATCTGGTCACGAACCCCATAAACCAGGGCCACAATCAGCAACGCCAGCACAATACCGCCGAAGATACTCACAATGCTTTCTGCCTTACGGGCAACTTCCGGCTTGCGGGTACGAACCACCATTCCGATCGCTACCGGGAAGAGCACGATGCCGATCAGCATCCCCACGGTTTTCCAGACCGGCAGCACAATGTCTTCTTCGGTTCCCATGTAGTACTGAAGGGCAATGTTGGTAAACAACGGCAGGGTAAGGATGGTGATCAGGCTGGCGCTGACGGTCAGCACGATGGATAGCGCAATGTTACCCCGCGAGAGCAGCACAAACAGGTTCGAGGTTGTGCCCCCGGGACAGGCGGCGATGATTACAAGTCCGACGGCTATGGCCGGCGGCACTGCCAGCAACGTGGCCAGCATGAAGGCGATGAGAGGCATGACAAGGATCTGGGCAATGGTGCCCACAATCATCCCTTTGGGATACACCGCAACCTGGCGGAAGTCTCGTATCGTCAGGGTCATGCCGATACCAATCATAATAATGAACAGAGCAATCGGCAGTCCTGCCGAGATAAGCGGGCTGGATTCCACAACGCCTCCGGATGTTTTTGTTTTTACTACAACCAACCGATGAAAAGTAGCACACACTCGCCTCTTTCGGGAGACTAAAACGGCAAACGTTTGAGGCAATAAAGCACTGCAAAACCGGGGAACTTTATGACCTGAAACATCGTGTCACGAAGCAGTTGCAAGTATACTTGCAACAGATAACTAAAATACGTGAACACTGGTGGAGACACACAAGGAATGAAACGCCTGGGAACCCTGGATGCCTCTTGGCTGGCCGTAGAATCTGAAGATACTCCCATGCACGTGGGCAACCTGCAGATCTTTTCGCTACCGGAGGGCGCCCCTGAAACCTTCCTTCGGGACATGGTGACCCGCATGAAGGAAACCGGTGACGTAGCGCCCCCCTGGGGTTTAAAGCTTGCCTGGTCCGGACTGTTGGGTCGGGTACTGGCGCCGGGCTGGAAAGTCGACAAGAAAATCGATCTGGATTACCACGTGCGTCACTCGGCGCTGCCGCGTCCCGGCGGTGAACGGGAACTGGGCATACTGGTGTCCCGCCTGCATTCCAACCCTCTGGATTTTGCCCGCCCGCTCTGGGAATGCCACGTTATTGAAGGACTGGAAAACAACCGGTTTGCGCTTTACACCAAGATGCATCATTCCATGATTGATGGCATCAGCGGTGTGCGCCTGATGCAACGGGTGCTGACAACCGACCCCGACAAACGGGACATGCCACCACCCTGGTCGGTTCGGCCGGAGCGCCGTCGCGGCAGCAAATCCGATTCCGAGGCCAGCGTGCCCGGCGCGGTCTCACAGGCCATGGAGGCCCTGAAACTGCAGGCGGATATGGCGCCACGTTTGTTGCAAGCAGGCAACAGGCTGGTGCATTCAGTCCGTCACCCCGAGGATGGCCTCACGGCACCGTTCACCGGGCCCATATCCAAGATCAATCACCGGGTTACCGGCCAGCGCCGATTTGCCACCCAGCATTACCAGCTGGACCGGATCAAGGAGCTTGCCCACGTTTCCGGCGGCTCCCTAAACGATATCGTTCTGTACCTGTGCGGAACTGCCCTCAGACGCTTCCTGCTGGAACAGAATGAACTGCCGGACGTTCCCCTCACCGCGGGCATCCCGGTCAACATCCGGCCGTCCGATGACGAGGGGACAGGCACCCAGATCAGTTTCATGATCTCTTCGCTTGCGACCGACGAAGCGGATCCACTGACCCGCCTGCAAAACATCAAGGCATCCACCCGCAGAGCCAAAGAGCATTTGCAGAAGCTGCCCAAAAGCGCGCTCACCCAGTACACCATGCTCCTGATGTCGCCCTACATACTGCAACTGATGTCCGGCCTTGGCGGTCGGATGCGTCCGGTATTTAACGTCACGATTTCCAATGTCCCGGGGCCCCAGAGAACGCTTTACTACGAGGGCGCGAAACTGGAAGCCATGTACCCTGTCTCGCTGATTACTCACGGTGGCGCCTTGAACATCACCTGCCTGAGCTATGACGGATCGCTGAACTTCGGCTACACGGGCTGCAGGGACACCCTGCCAAGCATGCAGAGACTTGCGGTTTACACGGGTGAAGCACTGGACGAACTGGAAAGCCTTATTCTGCCGCCTAAAGCCAAGCCCAGGGCGCCACGAAAGCAGTCGACGAGAAAGAGTAAAGCGGACTGATAGAGCGGACGATCAGCCCGCACTTTGCCAGTGGGCGGCGCCCACGAAGATCAATTGCAGGAAGCGGGTCGTCCGCTTCCGGATCTGTTCGATCTGGTAGTCGTCGTCGGCGGATACGCCGAGCAGATCAGTCAGGCTGAAGGCAACACTGCGCACCACCAGATCACAGGTCATATCCAGATCCTGGTCGGTCAGATGATCCACCAGCCTCAGCCTCCGCAGATCGTTGGCGAGCTCACTGGCAAAGAAACGCATCTCGCTCCGGATACCCTCCTGCACGGCCCTGCTCTCACCCGCCAGCCCCTGGGCCATGAACAGAAAAAAACTCCGGTTGGCCTGCGCGTGACTGATAAAGATGGCAACCGACTCTTCAATCAGTTTGTCCGCCTGCAACACATTCGCCCGGGCCTCCCGCATCATTCTGCGTAGCACCAGCCCCAACTCATCCACAAGCTGCAACCCCAGATCGTCCATATTGCGGAAATGCCGGTAAAACGAGGTCGGAACCACGCCCGCCTGACGTGTCACTTCCCGAATCCCAAGACTGGCGAAATGCCGCCCCTTGCCAACCAGTGTTAACGCCGCGCTCATCAGCTTCTCTCGCGTTTCACCGGGCTTTCGTCGTTGTTTTTCCGCCATCTTGGGTCCGCACCGCCTGCCGCTAGCCAATGGCTCACAAGTGTACACACTCGAAAAAATAAAAGTACAGAATGCTTGTCATTTTGAGCCATTACCCATCGGACCGTTGTATCCCTCCATAGCCGTGTGTACAGTCGTACACATTGGTGAACACTTGTACACACGGATAACCGAAAGCCTCAGGGAGGCACCCAGCATGTTAGCAAAACACACCCAGCATAAAGCCCTTCAATGGCTTGGCAGGCAGCTTTTCAACCGGAACGATCCAGAGGCATTCTTCGACCCTCTGCTCGAGCGCATCAACCCCATGTGGGTACAAGAGTACACACCCGCCAGGGTGGAGCAGGTCCTGTCCGAAACCCGGGACACCAAAACCCTGGTATTGAAACCAGCCCGGCGTTGGTCCGGTTTCGGTGCGGGCCAACATGTGAACATCTGTGTTGAAGTTGATGGAATTCGCCGGAACCGCACATTCAGTCTCTCGAGCTCGCCGCTGCTCTGGCAGGAACAGGGGCTGGTCACGCTGACCATCAAACGTCTTCCGGGCGGGCTGGTGACCAACTGGATCCACGATAACCTGCAAGCCGGTGCAATTATCGGTATAGGTGAGGCCTTTGGCGACTTTCAGATACCTGAACCAGCCCGGCCGGTCCTGTTCATTGCCGGCGGCAGCGGGATCACGCCAGTACTGAGCCAGCTTGAAACCATGGCGGCCAGGGATTACCGGGCGCCTGTGACATTGCTGTATTTCGTTCGAACCACTGATGATGTGATCGCCCGGGAAAAACTGCTGGCGCTGGAGGCACGTTACAGCTCCCTGACGCTTGATATCATTGCCACCAACGAGTCACAGGAACCTCGCTATCTGAGTGACCAGGATCTGGACGCAGTTCCGGGCATCAAAGCCCGCCAGGTCTATCTCTGCGGCCCAAAGGGCCTGATGGATCTGGCCCAGAAGCTCCTCTACGAGCGAGGCTTTGCTGATGCAGATATCCACAGCACTTTTTTCTCCGTGCCAAGTGCAGATCTGGGAAACGAAACCCTCGGTGGCGAGATTCAGTTTGAAGGCAGCCAGCTGGAGGTCGGTTCCAAGGGCGATGCCACCTTGCTGGAAATCGCCGAGGCGGCCGGGCTGACCCCGCGCCACGGTTGCCGTATGGGCATTTGCCACCAATGCAGCTGCCGGAAAACCACGGGGACCGTTGTCAACCGTCTGACCGGGCAGGCCTCTGGTCCCGGCGAGGAGAGCATTCAGCTTTGTATCTCCGTACCCCGTGGCCCGGTCTCACTCGACCTTTAAGAATCCTCACCCTATTTCATCGCGGAGCCTCAGTGCACCGCAGGGAGTACCACCATGAAAAAGATGACCGAAGCACAGCTCGGAGAACTTGAAACAGATCTGAACGCGATCCGGGATGAGGTCCTTGCGGACCTCGGCGAACGGGACGCCCGATACATCCGGCGGATGGTTCGCCTGCACCGAAGCCTCGAGGCAGGGGGCCGGATCATGATGCCCCTCGGTTTCATACCGCCGGTATTCGTTGCCGCCACCGCAACCCTGGGCATTGCCAAGATCCTGGAAAATATGGAGATCGGCCATAATGTCATGCACGGCCAGTACGACTGGATGAACGACCCGAGCCTGCATTCCCAGACCTACGAGTGGGATACGGTCTGCACAGGTGATTCCTGGCGCCGCACCCATAACTATGAACATCACACCTACACCAACATTATCGGCAAGGACCGTGACTACGGCTACGCCGTGTTACGACTGACCGATGACGAACCCTGGAAACCCTGGCACACACTGCAGTTCATCAATTACATCCTGCTGAGCGTGTTCTTCCAGTGGGGCGTGGGCCTGCACGAACTTGAAACCGAGAAGCTGCGGAGCCGGGAAATAAGTTGGCGGGAAAAACTGCCGTTTCTGGAGGAATTCGCCCGCAAGGGTGGCCGCCAGGCCTTCAAGGATTACGTGTTCTTTCCACTGCTCACCTTGCCGGTGGCGCCCATTGTTCTGGCAGGAAATGTTGGCGCCAACCTGATCCGCAACCTCTGGTCATCCACCGTGATTTTCTGCGGCCATTTCACACAGGATGCGGAAACCTTTACCAAGGAGGAGTGCGAGGGCGAGAGCAAAGGCCACTGGTACCTGCGCCAACTCACCGGGTCTTCAAACTTCACCGGTGGTCGTTGGCTGCACATCCTGAGCGGGCACCTCAGTTACCAGGTAGAGCATCACGTGTTTCCCGACCTGCCTGCCCACCGATATCCGGAAATTGCCGGGAAGGTGCAGGCGGTATGTCAAAAGCACGGCATACATTACAACACCGGCAGTTTTGCCAGTCAGTACGGAACAGTCATCAAGAGGATACTCAATCATTCCCTGCCCGGAAAGATGGCGGGGGTTGCCAGAGCGGCCTGACCGGGTTGAACCGGCCAGGCAAGCTAAAGGCAACCTGGCCGGTTCAGGCTATCTGAAGCAACCTCAAAAGCTGGGGTCTGTGCTGTTCCTGGATAACGTCGGCAAGCGTGTACTTGTCGAGCACCTCCAGAAACGCTTTCAGCGCTTCCCCAAACATTGATTTAAGACCGCACACCGGTGTTATCTTGCAAGCATTCTTGGAGGAGAAGCACTCCACGATGCTCAGATCCTGTTCGGTTTCCCGCACCAGGATGCCGATGCTGATATCCGAAGGCGAACGGTGCAGACGCATGCCACCCTTTTTGCCACGGATAGTCTCGATATAGCCTTTTTTGTTCAACTGGTGCACCACCTTCATAAGGTGGTTTTTGGAGATATCATAACTGTCGGCGATTTCCTGTATGGTCGCCAGACGATCACCCTGTACTGCCAGATAAATCAGTACGCGAAGTGAATAATCCGTGTAACGGGTGATGTGCATTCAAAACTCCAGTTGTTAATACAAGCCGTTAATAAGAAGGTCGAGTCACCAGATAACAAGCGGTGCCGCACAAAAATACGCCAGATATCCCCAATACCAGTCCAGATGCTCCAAGCACGAACAGCATCCCCCAACTGAGCGCCATCATGCTGCAGGCGAGCACCTTGGCCCTCATCGGCACCGCCCGACGTGTACGCCACTGATCGATTGCCGGGCCAAACCTGGGGTGCTCTTCAAGCCATTGAGCAAAGGCCGGAGATCCCTTACTGGCAAAAAACGCTGCCAACAACACAAAGACTGTTGTCGGCAAAAGCGGCAGAACAACTCCGGCCAGTGCCAACGTAATTGAAATATACGCAAGAATTCGAAATCCGGTTTTCCCAAAACGATCGCCCATAATGGCGCTCTCACCACGATTGATAATTGCATCTAGTTTACAAGGATAGACCTCAGCGGTCTCCACCCAGACAGTTCCCGACGGCCTACCTCCCGAGGGGTATCGGAATTGTTGATCCGATCTGCAATACTTGGTCTATACTCAGGTTAAAAAAACAATCGGCAACAGGACCAACCCGATGCCCCAGAACAAACTGACAGACCGTTTTGGTCGCACCGTCAACTACGTGCGTCTGTCCGTCACTGACCGGTGCGACTTCCGCTGCGTGTACTGTATGGCCGAGGACATGACCTTCCTGCCCCGCCAGCAGGTTCTGACTCTCGAGGAAATTGCCCGCGTTGCCCGCAACTTTGTTGACCTTGGCACCGAAAAGATTCGCCTGACCGGTGGCGAGCCTCTGGTACGCAAGGACATTCTGGAACTGGTAAAAGAGATTGGCACCTACGGGCTGCGGGACTTCGCCATGACCACCAACGGCAGCCAGCTCACGACCATGGCAGAGCCCCTGCGCAAGGCGGGCATGCATCGTCTGAACATCAGCCTGGATTCCCTGGACCCGGAGAAATTCCGCAACATTACCCGCACGGGCAAGCTGAGCCATGTGCTGGACGGTATTGATGCTGCCCGTGAGGCCGGCTTCCGGGGTATCAAGATCAATACGGTGGTGATGAAGGGGCGGAATGATGAGGAAATTCCCGAGCTGATCGAGTTCGCCCGGAAGAAGCAGGTGGATATCAGCTTTATCGAAGAGATGCCCCTGGGTGAAATATCCGAACACGATCGGGGCCTGGCGCTCTGCACCAGCGAGGAGGTGCGGGACATCATCCGGAAACACCACGAGCTGGTTCCGGCAACCGAGGATTCCGGCGGCCCCGCCCGCTATTACCGTATGGAGGATAGCGAGACCCGGGTCGGTTTCATTTCCCCCCATTCCCACAACTTCTGTTCTACCTGCAATCGGGTGAGAGTGACTGTTGAAGGTCGGCTGCTTCTTTGCCTGGGCAACGAGCACTCAGTGGATCTGCGCCGGGTGCTGCGCGGCAACCCGGTGACCGACGACAAACTGCGGGAGACCATTATCAACGCCATGGATCTGAAGCCGGAGCGACATCACTTTTCAACAAATGGCGATGTGCAGATTCTGCGATTCATGAATATGACCGGCGGCTAAGCGGCCAATTTAACGAAGGGGTCAGATGAAGGCTTTCATCTGACCCCTTTTTCATTTCTAGTGGTCCATTCCATCCATACTATGCATCGCCATGCCGCTATTAAGGTGGTCCATGGTGATTCCTGCAAAAGCCACCACCTTCCCACCATGTTCGCTGGCAAAATCGTCTGCATCGGCCTGACTAGAAAAGGATGCCAGGGTTGGGCCCATCGCGCCCTTACGGCTGGAACCGATCACATAGAAAGCTTCACGGGCATCAATAAGAGCGGTGTCGTTGGGGCTTTGCCATTCGGTCTGCGCCATATCGTGGACGTAAAGGGTGTGATCCCGATTTACATTCTCTGGCTGCAAGGCCCACGCGAACATGTCTCTAGTGGAGCAGAATTTGCGCACGTGCTGTTCTTTTTCGGTGATGGCTTCGCCTTTCGGCCCCGGGAAGCTGGTGATGACCATGCCGCAGACGTGGCACTCATCGCCAGTTACAAAATTGACCGGAGCGGCTTTGGCAGTGGTTTGTTCTTCGCTACCTGAGCAGGCTGTCAATGTGAGAACTGCCAGGGCGGCCAGGAGCCAGTTGAGTTTGCTTGTGTTCATCGGGACAACTCCGTTCAGATACGGCGGTTTCGGAAAAGTAACAAGGCGCCTGCCAGCGGGATGGCAAACCACAGCACCAGGCCAAACCACAGGCCGGTGGCACCAATGGGGAGGTCGGCACCGAGACTGAGGACGCCACTGAGCTGGGCGCTGTCGCCGAAGGCAACGATATTGAGCAGACGGTAGATGTCCGTTGGATTGAGCATCAACAGCCAGGGCAACAGTTCAGCGCTGAACTGGCCTTCGCTGGCCACGAGAGTGCCCAGCAGCATCAGGTCGAATATCAGCACGAAGAAGAACCAGATCGCCAGGGCCAGTCCGGCGGCAATGGGCTTTTCGCTGACCCGAACACTGATCACGTAGGCAAGGGCAATAAAGCCCCACCCCAAAAGCACGGTGGAAACAATGAACCGCAGCATGGCTGCCGCGAGACTGGCAATGGCAACTTCTTCCACCAGCACTGCAATGGCCACACCGGCGACGCCGAAACCAATCACGGTAGCGAGAGCCAGGGTCAGGCCATGGCCCAGGAACTTGCCGAGCAGCAACTGGCTGCGGCTGAGCGGGTAGGTCAGCAGTAACAGCAGGGTTCCACCCTCTTCCTCACCAACGATGGCATCGTAGGCAAGCAGCAATGCAATCAATGGGATCAGGAAGATTCCAAGGCTCGCAAGGCTGGCAATGGTGGCAGGCGTGGAGGCATACCCCACCTGCCCGGAGGCTGCGGCGCCAAACCAGGCGATGCCCAAAGCCAGGGTGGCGAAAACCAGAGAAATGGCCATCAGCCAACGATTGCGCAGACTATCACTGAATTCCTTACGGGCAATGGTCCAGATACTGTTCATTTACTGCCTCCCCGGTGGGCCAGGCCACCAGAACCAATAAAGTGCACGTAGATGTCTTCCAGGCTGGGCTGATGAATGCTGATATCTGCCACTTCACCCGATGCCATCACTGCATTCAGCAAGGCCATTTTCTCCCTCGGCTGCACATCCACCCGCAAGCGCCCGCTATCGGTCTTGATGATCAAACCACTGTTGCTCGATGCCCTGTCGATCACATGTTCCAGCGCCGAGATACTGTTGGCTGGATCCAGAGACAGGGTCACCGGCATGTTGGCCTGCCGCCTTAATGCGGCCAGATCCCCGGCAGCCCTCAGGGCCCCACCGGTGAGAATGGCTGCACGATCAATGTAGGGCTCGACACCGGGCAGCACATGCGAACACAGCACAATGCCCGTCCCTCCATCACGCAGCTCCCGGAGCAACCGGTACAGATCTGCCGTGGCGACCGGATCCAGACCCACGGTAGGCTCGTCCAGCATCAGCAGCTTCGGCTTGCCCAACAGCGCCTGGGCCAGACCAAGACGCTGGCGCATGCCTTTTGAGTAGGTCTTGGTGCGGGCATCCATGGCATCGCCAAGGCCAACCTGTTCGAGCAGTTGAGGCACCTGTTGCAGGGACGCGCCTTTCAGCCGGGCGAAATGGTTCAGAATCTCCCGCCCGGTCAGCTGCGGGTAGAACATCACATTTTCCGGCAGGTAACCGATGTGCTGGGTCACCTGCGGATCACCAGCCTGGCCGCCAAGCACGGAAACCGATCCCTGATTGGGAGTCATAAGCCCCAGGATCAGCTTGATACAAGTTGTCTTACCGGCACCGTTATGGCCAAACAAACCCAGGATCTCACCCGGCTCCAGAGTCAGATCGATCCCCGTAAGGACCGGGCTCTTGTCGTACCGGTAACTCACATTCTCAAGACGAAAACAGCTCATCAGTTCTCCGGTTGAAGCTCTGCGGGCATCCGCATCAGGGGATGGGAATCGGTCACACCGGCGGACTTGACCACCGGAAACGCATCCTGCACCCAGCGCAGGGTATCCACCGCCGGGCTGAACATCAGGACCTTGGCTTCCGGATACTTCCACAGCAGCCGGTCCACGTTGTCGTTGGGTTCATAGGGCACATCGCCAACGCCATCCTGGTTCCGATCCCAGCCCAGGTAATCACTCCAGAAATTGCCGCTGTTTCCCTTCGACCACTCCTGGGTGCGGGTGGCCACATACTTTACCTGGCGTTGATTGTTCACGAACGCGTTGCCGAACACCTCGTTGTCTTCAGAACCGGCGGTCAGGTGAATGCCGATGTTGCTATCCGCAAACAGATTGCCTTCGAACGTGTTGTAAAGGGAGTTATAGATAAAAACCGCCTTGCCTTCGGCTCCCTCAATCGTCACCCCTCCGGTCCGCCCCTGGGACACCCCGGTCACCACATTACCCCGCAACTCCGACTGGGTAATGAAATTCATCAGAATCCCGTAGTTCTCATCGTTGACCGACTGGTTGTTAATCACCTTCAACCGCTTGCTCTGCATCAGTGCATAACCGGTTCGCGTGTTTCGGGTGACATTGCTCTCCAGCAGATTATTCATCGAGTACATGTAATGGATGCCATAACGCAGATCCGCCATCTCATTGCCACGGATCGTGTTGTTATCCGCCGTCTCGATATAGATCGCATCCCGGGTCTGACGAATGTCATTGCCCTCAATCAGCGCGCCGGTGGTATTGAACAGATGAATCCCATTGCCCCGGTCATTCGGACGCAGACTGTCATCACCGCGAATCGTATTATTTCGGACCGTCACATCCGGCGTCGCATCCAGCCAGACCCCGAACGCAGGGCCCTGCAATCGGTTGTTCTCAACCACCGCACCTCTGGCTTCGCGAGCCACGAAAATCCCCGCATCCAGCTCGTTCAGATCTCGGCCCCAGTTGCGCACGTCACACCCGGAAAACGTCACTGCTTCGGCAACAATATCCACCGCATTCCCCTGCCCGCCCGGGTCAATCACCGTCTCTTCATGGCATGACACAGACACCCCGGGCACCCGGATAGTCAGAGACGAAATCTGCTCAGGGGGAAGCTCAAAGCTCGCGCCCGGCTTCAGGGCATCAAGCTGTTCTTGCAGGTCCGCTTGCGCGGTCAGCGATAACAGAGCGACGGTCAGGGCCACTCCATAACGCAAGGTTCGATACATCAATTTATCTCGAGAGTTCATATGTTGGAGGACTGCACCTTGCTCTGTGCAAATCGATGGTAAAGGGCTTTCCGAAACCGTTGAGGGCCACGGATGGCCCGATTCGAGCCCTACAGGGAAGTACTCGCGGGCGTGTTTCGGAAAGCCCTTTACCATCGGTTTGCCATACCCGACCAGCAGGCCTGCCAGGACCCACACAGGAGCCCTGACAGGAACCTCAATGGATCAGGCCTTCTCTACAATCATGCGACCCCGCATCTCCATATGCAGCGCATGACAGAACCAGTTGCAGTAGTACCAGTGCACCCCTGGACGATCCGCCTTGAAGGTCACCGAAGCTGTCTGCTGCGGACTGACCTCCATGCTCACACCATGGTTCACCATACAGAAACCGTGGGTCACATCTTCAATAGTGTCCAGGTTGGTCACATACACCGTCACTTCATCACCCTGTTTCACCTTGAACTCGGTCATCCCGTACTGCGGCGCAATCGAGGTCATGTATACACGAACCTTGTTGCCATCGCGGATAACTTTGTTGTCGGCTTCCAGAGTCACGCCATCCTTCCTGGCCTGCTCAACGGCAGAGGCAAAGAACGGATCGTCGCGATCGTAGATCTTCTTGGTCTTGATCTGATCACGACGCACCAGAATACAGTCGTGAGGCTCGGCGAAAGTCGGGCCATCGTGAACCAGCTTCATCTCCTCACCGGAGATATCGATCAACTGGTCGTTCTCTGCATGCAGAGGTCCAACCGGCAGGAACCGGTCCTTGGAGAACTTCGACAGCACAACCAGCCACTTGCCATCGGCATCTCGGGATTCGGTCAGGGACGCATGGTTGTGGCCCGGCTGATAATGCACGTCCAGCTTCTGACGGATGTAGTTCACATCCTCGCCGTTGTAGTGCTTGATGGCATCCGCGATGTTCCACTTCGCCACCTGGCTGTCGATAAACAGTGTGGTATAGGCATTGCCACGGCCATCGAAGGTTGTATGCAGAGGCCCAAGACCCAGCTCGGGCTCGCCCACCACGGTATCGCGCGGCGCGATCTTGCCGTCGAACAGATCGTCCAGCTTGTCGATGGCAATGATGGACACGGTCGGTGACAGCTTGCCGTTGGCAATAAAGTATTTGCCGTCCGGCGAGGTATTCAGGCCATGGGGGTTCTTGGGAACAGGGATGTAACGGGTCAGTTCCGAGCCTGCACGACCGTCTACCACCGGAACCTTGGAGTCACCCAGAGTCTTGTAGTTGCCGTTCTTCACCGCCTGCTCGATGCGTTCGATATTGAACACCACCGCCCAGTCGCGATCATTGCGCATGGTACCGGCCAGATCCAGCGCCTTCTCCGAGTTGTAGCAGGTGGAGCAGGCGTACTTGCCGGTGTAGTCGGCGTCGGTGTTGTCCAGGTTGCCGTCAACAATTACCTGGAAGGCTACCTCCATGGTCTCCGCATCAACCGCATTGAACATGGTGAAGCTGCTTTCAAGGCTGGTATCGCTGCCATCATTGGGATGCGGAATCACGTATTCCGCGTTGCAGAAGACGTACTTGGTTTTTGGCACCTTCTGCAGTCGCAGACCATGAATGGCCTGCACATTGGGGATGGTGGTGATCTTGTCACACTTCATGATGTCCAGGCGGATCCGGGCCACACGGGTATTGGCCTTGTCATTGATGAACAGGTACTTGCCATCGTAACGGCCATCCGTCATGGAAATATGGGGGTGGTGGGAATCGCCATTCAGGTGGGTATTGTCATGGCCCAGCACGTCCTTACTCTCGTTGCTGATGCCCCATCCGGTCGCAGAGTCCACATTGAACACCGGAATGCGCATAAGCTCGCGCATGGAGGGCACACCCAAAACCCTTACTTCACCAGAGTGACCACCACTCCAGAAACCGTAGTACTCGTCCAGCTCCCCCGGATGTATCACGTATTTGTTGCGGGCCTCCTCGGCGGCGGCCGCGAATGCCTCGCGCGACATTACTGCGGTGCCAAGCCCGGTTGCACCGGCAACGCCCGCAAGGGCAGCAGCGCC
Organism: Marinobacter sp. es.048; assembly: GCF_900188435.1. Taxonomy (NCBI): domain Bacteria; kingdom Pseudomonadati; phylum Pseudomonadota; class Gammaproteobacteria; order Pseudomonadales; family Marinobacteraceae; genus Marinobacter; species Marinobacter sp. es.048. The sequence continues at coordinate 1,353,200 of NZ_FYFA01000001.1, read as the reverse complement.
CATAAACCGGCGGCGGCTCTGGCCGCTTTCCGGAAGCTCCGGCATGTCCTTGGTCAGATCATCTCTTTTTTTCATAACATCCAACTCCGTTATTGGTAATGGCGGTTTTGCTTCTCATGCTTTCTTTTTATGGGACTACTCAAGTCACCTGAACCACGGGTATTTCCTCCGGGTGGCCCGGTGCGTTATGACCACGGCGCTTGCCGCGTCGCTTGACGATCAGCGGCGGGCACTTGTGATCATCGAAATAGGTCATCTGGCAGTCCAGGCAGTAATGGCATTCCATATAGTTGATGTGGCCGTCCGGATGGATTGCCTGAACTTCACACTCGTGGTCACACAACCGGCAGGGATTGCCACACTCCTTCCGGCGTTTGAGCCAGTCGAACACCCGAAGTTTGGTCGGCAGTGCCAAGGCTGCGCCCAGGGGACACATGTAGCGGCAGAACACTTTGCGGGTGAATAGATTCACCACCAGCAACACACCGGCGTAGGTGACAAAAGGCCAGCTGCGGTCAAATTTCAGCGTGATGGCGGTTTTGAACGGCTCCACCTCGGCAAGCCGTTCGGCGGTTGCCATGGAATCCAGCGACACTCCGAAAAGCACCAGCAGAATGATGTACTTGATGGCCCAAAGCCGCTCGTGCACGGCGAACGGCACGGTGTATTGGGGCACCTTGAGTTTGCGGGCTATCTCGTTCAGCAATTCCTGGAGGGCGCCAAATGGGCATAACCAGCCGCAGTACACCGCCCTGCCCCAGAGCAGGATGATGGCGGCCACCACGGCCCAGAGGATGAACAGCATCGGATCGATCAGGAACGTGCTCCAACTGAAGCCACTGATCAGGCTGTTGGCAAACGTGAGCACGTTGACGATGGAAAGCTGACCCATGGCATACCAGCCGATGAAGAACAGCGTGTAGGTCAGGAAGGCGTGGCGGATCCAGCGCATCATCTTCGGCTTTTTCACCAGCCAGTCCTGGAAAAACAGGATGAACATCAGCACACCGATTCCGATACCGAGCACCACAATCTGGAATTCACGCTGGTACCATACCTGCACCCACATGGGCTGGCTTTCCAGCCATTCTTCCTCGGAGACGACCGGCTCCGGACGGGTATAAAACTGCTCCGGCAGTTGATACTCGAGGGGGAAGACCTGGAATTCGCTGTCCAGCGGTCCAGTCTGGCGCTTCACCGTGAGTTCAAGTGTCCATGGAGTGCCAGGATCGAAGTTGTATTGCTGGCGAATGATGAAAATCGCCATCTCGGTGAATTTCGGCATGCCCTCGGCATAAACGTCGCTTAGCCGGTAGAAATCCAGGTCACGGAAATTGAAGGTGTCACCGAACTGACGAATCTGGATGCGATCAAAGATGCCGCCACGCACATAGCCCGACCCCTTGAAGGAATACTCACCGTCGGCCATCACGGCAATTGCATGCTCGCCTTCCTGCAGCTCGGATGTCAGCCACTGATACTGGCTTTCTCCCAGCATGTTCCGGCCAATGGTGGGCACATCCAGGTAGGCAGTATAGAGTTCAATCAGCGGCTCGTTTCTTTCTTCCGGGCCTGCGGTATCAACACCCTCGGCTTCCGTGCCTTTGAACGAATCATCCACCTGGCCCTTGGTGAGCAGCAACCGGCGCACAGAGCCGTCACCAGTCAGTTCCTGCCAGGTTTTCTGTTCGTAAGCCTGTTTGTCCACGGTGGCCATCGGCGGACGGGTTCCATCCTCGCCTTCAACCATGCCCAGCTCCACGGCCACCCGGTGGGCGGTGCGCATAATCACTTCATTGATCACCATCACGGTGACCGTGGCACCGGACAAACCATCAACGGCAACCTTGCGTTCGGAGGAAGTTCCACCCACGGTTACCCGCTGGTCGGCTTTCAGGCCCGTGTACTGATCGGTAAAGGCGTGCATTTTGCTTTCGGGAATACCCACCAGAAGAATGGGCTCATCGTGGTGGATTACCTTGGCGGCCTTGATGGTGCCTTCGGTATCCAGCAATACCATGGCATTGACCGGTTTGCCCGAGTAGGCGGGAGTCTGTACAAAATCCAGGGACTGATAGGCGTAGCCCACCAATTCCTTGCGAACATAGAGCTCCTGGATGGCTCGATTGCCTTCCCTGGGAATAACCCTGGTGACATCCGGAAACGTCTGCTTGATGACCTGACGACCGGCAACAGGCTCATACTTACCTAGAGGCGCGGCATTCAGGGCCATAGCCAGGACCAACGTGGAAAACAGGAAAGCGAAGCGGAAAAAAACGGACACTGAAGACTCCCTGGAAAAAGCGTCTTATTGCTTCAGCCTAGGCAAATTAGAGGAAACTCAAATACCTCTTATTGAATACGCCTGGCCGATGAAGTGAACGGATTCTCGCTGTCAGCCCAGGCTGACAGCGTTGCCCTGGGAATCGAGGGGTAGATAATTGTTGATATGGCCGAGGCGAATTGACTCCACCATCATGGTCAACGGCTGCTGCGCTTCATCAGTGGATGGAGGCGTACCGCCGCGGCCGGACATGGCGGCAACAAACACCACATCCCATGGTTGGCCCGTGGCCTGTGATTCTTTATGCAGGACCCCGAAATCCGGTGCTTCATCGGGAGTCTTGTCGACACAAACCACCGGCGTCAGGGCGCCACCCTCGCCGCGTTCAAAGGCAACCCTTTCTTCAGGGGAAGCCTCGTCCGGCAACTCGGCCCGGCAGAAAACGAATAGCAGGCGCTGTGGTTCCTGCTGGTTGTAGGAGGCCTGAATCAGGTCACTGTAACTGCTGATCATCTTGATAAATCCTTACTGGTGCCGGGCCGCTGCGATTTACGCCTGGCGGGCAATGAGCCGGGCGGACGAGGTTAGCCTTCGAACTCCGTCGCACAATCCTGCCACTTCGAGAACCGAGAGGCTTGAGTGTGGGATGTTACTGGCTGATTTCGATCAGGCGCTGTGGATCCGAGATAAACAGCCGGCTGCGGTTGACACGCACCAGACCGTTGGCCTTCAGATCCGCCAGAATCCGGGAAAAGGTTTCCGGCTGCATGGCCAGCCTGGAGGCCACCAGGCACTTGGGTAGCGGCAACTCCACTTCCCCACCCTCTTCTGCGCCGTTGGGCAACAGATCAATCAGGTAGCGGATCAGACGGTCACGGGCGTTCTGGACGGTCATGATTTCCAAGTCATGAAATCGCGAAACCGCACGTTTGGCGTAATGCCGCAGTGCGGCCTGGGCGTATCTTGGCTTGCTTTCCAGCATGTCCTGGTAGGCTTTGACCGGGATCATCAGAACTTCGCTGGATTTCAGAGCCTCGGCGTAACAGGCGTACCTGGGCGGATCGGCGTAGATCATGACCTCGGCGAAGCAGTCGCCGGGGGCAATGCTATCGAGGGTTCGGTCGATGCCGGAGGAGTCCAGGCGGTAAAGACGCAGGCGGCCGGAGATCACGAAGAAGAAATGGTGCGCCGGCATATCCTGGCGGTAAAGCAACTGGTGATGGCCAAGCCGAATTCTCCGGGATTGCTGGATCAGGTGCTCAAGATCTTTGCTACTGAGTTCCAAGAACAATGGATGGCTGCGCAGTGCCTGGAGACCGTCCTCGTCATCAAATGGTTTGTTGATGGCGACGAGAACTGGTTTGGTGTAGCAAGTTTCGGCCGTTTGGGTCAGTGCCATGGGAGTATCCTCTTTGCACATTCATGCATTCGAAATCATATTTTAAATAGTAGAAGGATACTGGGTGAAAATCGCTCCCCCCATGGGGGTAGTTGGGGGGCTATTCGGGAGTAATTGGCGTCACGCCCCTCATTGCATCAGAGGCGAATCCGGGAGTTCGAGATCTACCCCCTCCACTCCGGTTTCCGCCGCCATAACCTGCAGATACTGACGAAATGCCCGGCGGGTTACGCTCTCACTCAGGTATTGTCGGATTTGCGGTTTTACATGCTCATACGGGAGCTGATGGCCGTCGATGCGCTGGTCGACCCGAACGATGTGCCAGCCGTAGCGGGTTTCGATCAGTTCCGGATTCAGGCCTTCCTGGAGGGCAAGAACCGGACGCTCAAATTCATCTACTGTCTGGCCTTTGCTGATCTGGCCAAGACTGCCGCCCTGGTGGCGGGATTCGCAGGCGGAGTATTGTTTGGCAAGTTCGGCGAATTGGGAGCGGCCGTCAATAAGGGACGACAGCAATTGATCGCCAGCTTCTTCCTGGCGGATGCGTTCCTGGACGTCGTCCGGGGCGGCGGCAAGCAGGATGTGGCTGACGGCCATCAGTGTCGGGCTGCGGAAGCGGGCCGGGTTAGCGTTATAGAAGCGTTCGCAGTCCTGTTCGGTGGGGTCCGGAACATTGAGTTCGAGTTCCAGTACCCGGGCAATGCGGTCTTCTTCGTCGGCGATGTCATCGAGTTTCAGGCGACTGGCCTGCTGCAGGAGCAATTCCCGGATGACAAGACTTGTGGCGGCTTCATGCCAGGCTTCGGCGACTTCTTCGGCCGGGTGGTGCTGCATTTCCCGGGCGATATCATCTTCGGCGATGAGTGTTTCACCCACGTAGACCGGCGGGAACTGGTTTCTGGGTTTTTCGGCTTCGCCGACGGGGATGAGTTGCATTGTGATCACCTTTTGATTCTGTTGTCGGATTACGGCTTCGCCTAATCCGACCTACGTTTTCTGCTCTCGGGCTCGAGTAGGTCGGATTAGCGTGGCTCCGCCAAGCGTAATCCGACACTCTTGAAACCCAATTACGCCCGCTTGCGCACCACCTGGTACTTCCGTCCGAAATACTCCACCGGCACGCTGAGCATGTGCACCAGGCGGGTGAACGGGAAGAGTACGAAGATGGTCAGGCCCAGGAAGATGTGGGTCTTGTAGATCCAGTGCACGTCGGCAACGTAGCCGGCCACGCCGCCCTGTAGGGTGACGACACCCTGCGCCCAGGCGGAGAACTTGAGCATGGTGCTGCCATCCAGATGGCCCATGGTGGGCAGGATGGTGAGCATACCCAGGACCAGCTGGACCACCAGGATGATAATGATCATATTGTCAGCAAAGGTGCTGCTGGCCTTCACGCGCGGGTCAGTGAGCCGGCGCCAGGCAAGCATGGCACCGCCAATGATCGCCATCACGCCGGCAATTCCACCAACCACGATCGCCATCACCTGCTTGGTGCCGGGAGTCATGAACGGTTCATAGAACGCATGAGGCGTCAGCAGGCCCACCAGGTGGCCGAAGAAGATCACCAGTACGCCCACATGGAACAGTACACTGGCCATCACCATGTTTTTCTTGCGCAGAATCTGGCTGGAATGGGCTTTCCATGTGAACTGCCCCTGGTCATACCGGGCCCAGGTACCAAGCACCAGGATCGCGATAGCAATGTAGGGATAAACCCCGAACAATAGTGTATTCAGATAGGACATCATTTCTGTTTCCTCCTGCGCCCTCAGGCGCGCCCTGCCTGACGGGGTGTGGCATCCGTCATCAGCTGATCACTCAGGTGAATGGTCTGGGTCTGCTCCAGTTCGCGACGGCGCTGGCCTACAACGCTGCCGGTACTGCAGGAACTGCCCTGATCATCAACAAACTTCACCATTTCCTCTTCCCAGACTTTGTCCAGTGCCTCCGGGGTGTCGTCGCGCTCTTCCGAAGCGACGATCTGGGCCAGCTCCTGGCGGTTTGCCGCGCGCCCGGAGAGGGTCAGCAGCGAATCCATCACCACGTGATAGAAACTTTCCCTCTGGTACAGGCGCTCACCCAGCAAGCCCAGGATATGGTGGATATCCTCCAGCCAGTTCTGGATCTCGTCCCGGGGGCGGGTGGAGAGGTATTCCAGGAACAGCGGCAGATAATCCGGCAATTCCCTGGCGTCGATTTCCAGACCGTTAGTGCGGTATTCCTCCATCAGGTCCACCATGGCCTGACCACGGTCGCGGGATTCCCCGTGCACGTGTTCGAACAGCAGCAGGGACGTGGCCCGGCCCTTGTCGAACAGGCCGACGTAGTTCTCCTGCATGTCCAGCAGATCGCCATCGCACAGCATTTCCAGACAGCGCAGCAGTTGCTCCTTGTTCTGCCGGGGCAGCCGGCTGTCCTCGAGGACAGCGGCAATGAGGGCGTCTTTGGAGGCCTGAAGTTCTTCGGTCGGGTACTCAAGCACCCGTGCCAGTACTTTTAAGAGTTGCATGTCGGCCTCCTTATTCCTGCAGCTGTTTCGGGTCAACCTGCTTCACGGTCGACAACTTCTGGACCATGCTGGTGGTCTGTTTGCGGCCACCGAACATGTTGAATTTGCTGTCGCCGTTGCAGCCTTCACCGAAGCTGAAGCCGCAGCCGTTGCGCTCACCATGGGCGGTAGCATCGGGGAAGGCTTCCTTCGCCAGCTCGCGGTGGCTGGTGGGAATCACGAAGCGGTCCTCATAGTTGGCAATGGCCAGGTAACGATACATTTCATCCGCCTGGGCCTTCGTCAGACCGGCTTCCTCAAGGGCGCGCAGGTCTTCTTTGCCTTCCACGGTTTCGGCACGCTTGTAAAGGCGCATGGCCATGATCCGCTTTAGGGCCCGGACAATCGGCTTCTCGTCACCGGCGGTGAGCAGGTTGGCCAGGTATTTCACAGGGATCCTCAGGCTCTCGATCTTGGGCAGTATGCCGTCAAACTCGACCTTGCCGGCTTCCGCCGCAGACTGGATTGGGCTCAGCGGTGGCACGTACCAGACCATGGGCAGGGTGCGGTATTCCGGATGCAGCGGCAGGGCCAGCTTCCAGTCCACTGCCATTTTGTAGACCGGGCTCTGCTGGGCGGCTTCGATCACGTTCATCGGAATGCCGTCTTTCTTGGCCTGTTCGATCACTTTCGGATCGAACGGGTCCAGGAAGATTTCCAGCTGCTTTTCGTACAGCTCATGCTCTCCCGGTGCGCTGGCCACTTCTTCGATGCGGTCTGCGTCATACAGCAGCACGCCGAGGTAGCGAATCCGGCCGACACAGGTCTCGGAGCAAACAGTGGGCATACCGGCTTCGATCCGCGGGTAGCAGAAAATGCACTTCTCGGATTTGCCGGTCTTCCAGTTGAAGTAGATCTTCTTGTATGGGCAGCCGGAGACACACATCCGCCAGCCACGACACTTGTCCTGGTCGATCAGGACGATGCCGTCTTCCTCACGCTTGTAGATGGCGCCGCTCGGGCAGCTGGCCACACAGGTGGGATTCAGACAGTGCTCGCACAGGCGCGGCAGATACATCATGAAGGTGTTTTCGAACTGCCCATAGATATCCGCCTGCACCTGGTCAAAGTTCTTGTCCTTGCGGCGCTTGGCGAACTCGGTACCGAGAATCTCTTCCCAGTTCGGGCCCCATTCGATTTTCTGCATGCGCTGGCCGGAGATCAGCGAGCGCGGCCGTGCAACCGGCTGGTGCTTGGTATCGCCGGCGGTGTGGAGGTGCTGGTAATCGAAATCAAACGGCTCATAGTAGTCGTCGATCTGGGGCAGATCGGGGTTGGCGAAGATGTTCGCCAGTACCCGGAAACGGCCACCGATCTTCGGACGGATCTTGCCAGAGCTGTCACGCATCCAGCCGCCCTTCCACTTGTCCTGGTTCTCCCACTCTTTCGGGTAGCCGATACCAGGCTTGGTCTCGACGTTGTTGAACCAGGCGTATTCCATGCCTTCACGGCTGGTCCATACGTTTTTGCAGGTTACTGAACAGGTGTGGCAACCGATGCACTTGTCCAGGTTCAGCACCATGCCGACTTGGGAACGGATTTTCATTTTACAGCCTCCTGAACAGTGTCATTGCCTTCGCCGTCGAGCCAGTCGACGTTGTGCATCTTGCGAACCACCACGAATTCGTCGCGGTTGGAACCTACGGTGCCGTAGTAATTGAAACCGTAGGAATACTGGGCGTAGCCGCCGATCATGTGGGTCGGCTTCGGGCACACCCGGGTGACCGAGTTGTGGATACCGCCACGGGTACCGGTGATTTCCGAGCCCGGAATGTTCACGATCCGCTCCTGGGCGTGGTACATCATCACCATGCCCGGCATCACGCGTTGGCTTACCACCGCGCGGGCGGCGATGGCGCCGTTGGCGTTGAACAGTTCGATCCAGTCGTTGTCCTCGATATTCAGTTCTTTCGCATCGTCTTCGCTCAGCCAAACAATCGGACCACCGCGGGACAGGGTCAGCATCAACAGGTTGTCGCTGTAGGTGCTGTGGATACCCCACTTCTGGTGCGGCGTTATCCAGTTCAGCGCTTTCTCGGCATTGCCGTTGCTGCGCTGGTTCAGCATGCTGCTGACCGTCTTGGTGTTGATCGGCGGGCGGTAGACCAGCAGGCTTTCACCAAAGGCGCGCATCCACTCGTGGTCCTGGTAGAACTGCTGACGACCGGTCAGTGTGCGCCAGGGGATCAGTTCGTGGACGTTGGTATAGCCGGCGTTGTAGGACACATGCTCGTCTTCCAGGCCGGACCAGGTCGGGCTGGAGATGATCTTGCGCGGCTGAGCCACAACGTCCCGGAAGCGGATTTTTTCCTCTTCCTTGTTCTTCGCCAGGTGGGTGTGATCCAGTCCGGTAAACTCGGACAGGGCCGCCCAGGCCTTTACAGCAACCTGGCCATTGGTTTCCGGCGCCAGGGTCAGGATCACTTCCGCTGCGTCAATGGCACTTTCAATTTTCGGACGGCCCGCGTTAGCGCCGTCGATGTGCTTGTAGTTCAGCTCACCCAGGAACTTCACTTCTTTCTCGGTATTCCAGTTGATGCCCTTGCCACCGTTACCCAGCTTGTCGAGCAGCGGCCCGAGCGAGGTGAAACGTGCGTAGGTGTTCGGGTAGTCCCGCTCAACGGTGATGAAGTTGGGCGCGGTCTTGCCCGGGATCAGGTCGCACTCACCGCGCTTCCAGTCCTTCACATCGAACGGCTGACCAAGCTCCGCCGGTGCGTCGTGCAGCAACGGCAGGGTAACCACGTCTTTCTCGACACCCAGGTGGCCTTCGGTCGCCTTTGAGAATGCTTTGGCAATGCCCTTATAGATTTCCCAGTCACTACGCGCTTCCCAGGCCGGATCGGTGGCTGCGGTCAGCGGGTGGATGAACGGGTGCATGTCCGATGTGTTCAGGTCGTTCTTCTCATACCAGGTGGCCGTCGGCAGAACGATGTCTGAATACAGACAGGTGGTGGACATACGGAAGTCCAGAGTCACCAACAGGTCGAGCTTGCCTTCCGGCGCCTCGTCATGCCATTTGACCTCTTTCGGCTTGGCGCCACCTTCGTGCCCCAGGTCCTTGCCCTGCAGGCCACTCTTGGTGCCCAGCAGATACTTGAGCATGTACTCGTGGCCCTTGCCTGAGGAACCCAGCAGGTTGGAGCGCCAGATAAACAGGTTGCGCGGATGGTTCTGGGGCGCTTCCGGATCCTCACTGGCAAACGCCAGGGAACCGTCCTTCATGGACTGGGCTACGTAATCCGCCACATCCATGCCTGCCTTCTCGGCTTCGGCGGCAATACCCAACGGATTGCGATTCAACTGTGGAGCAGACGGCAACCAACCCATGCGCTCGGCACGTACGTTGTAGTCGATCAGGCTGCCACCGAATTTGGACTTGTCCGCCAGCGGTGACAGGATCTCGTCGACGCCCAGCTTCTCATAGCGCCACTGACCGGAGTGGGCGTAGAAGAAGGAGGTAGAGTTCATATGGCGGGGTGGACGCTGCCAGTCCAGACCGAACGCCAGGGGCTGCCAGCCGGTCTGCGGACGCAGTTTTTCCTGGCCAACGTAGTGGGCCCAGCCGCCACCGCTCTGGCCGATACAGCCACACATGATCAGCATGTTGATCAGGCCGCGGTAGTTCATATCCATGTGGTACCAGTGGTTCATACCAGCACCCACGATGACCATGGAGCGACCCTTGGTCTTGTCGGCGTTGTCGGCAAACTCACGGGCAATGCGGATCACCTTCTCGGCGGGCACGCCGGTGATCTTTTCCTGCCAGGCCGGGGTATAGGGCTTCACTTCGTCGTAGGAGGTGGCGCCATCATCCTCGCCCAGACCACGGCTGATGCCGTAGTTGGCGACCATCAGGTCATAGACGGTGACCACGCGACCTTCGGAGCCATCCACCAGCTGCACCTTTCGGCTACCCAGCTTGTGCTTGAGGATGTCCTTGATTTCGACGTGCTTGAAGTGGTCGTGCTCGATACCACCGAAGTACGGGAAGGCAACGTCCACAACGTCATCGTGCTTTTCGACCATGGACAACTGCAGGTTGACGTCGGAGCCCTTGGCAGTCTGCTTCAGGTTCCACTTGCCCTTCTCACCCCAGCGGTAGCCGATGGAGCCATTGGGAGCCGTCAGTTCACCGGAGGCTTCATCAATGGCGATGGTTTTCCACTCGGGGTTGTTCTCTTCACCCAATCCGTCGACCAGATCACTGGCGCGGAGGAAACGGCCCGGCACGAAGCTGCCATCGTCCTTTTCTTCCAGCATGACCAGGTAGGGCATGTCTGTGTAGCGACGTACATAGTCGGTGAAGTACTCACTGGGCTTGTCGACGTGGAACTCTTTCAGGATCACATGCCCCATGGCCATACCCAGAGCGGCATCGGTACCCTGCTTGGGGTTCATCCACTCGTCGGACAGCTTGGAGACTTCGGCGTAGTCCGGCGTAATGGCGACGGTCTTGGTGCCCTTGTAGCGCACTTCGGTGAAGAAGTGGGCATCCGGGGTACGGGTCTGGGGCACGTTGGAGCCCCAGGCAATGATGTAGCCGGAGTTGTACCAGTCGGCGGATTCCGGCACGTCGGTCTGCTCACCCCAGGTTTGCGGCGAGGCCGGTGGCAGGTCGCAGTACCAGTCGTAGAAGCTCATGCACACGCCACCGATCATGGACAGATAGCGGCTGCCCGCGGCGTAGGACACCATGGACATGGCGGGAATCGGCGAAAAGCCGATGATGCGGTCCGGACCGTGCTTCTTGGCGGTGTAGACGTTGGAGGCGCCAATCAGCTCGTTGACTTCGTTCCAGCTGGAGCGCACAAATCCACCCATACCACGGCGGGGCTTGTACTCAGCGGTTTTCTTGGGGTCTTCGACGATAGAAGCCCAGGCTTCCACCGGGTCATTGAACTGCATGCGCGCGGCACGCCAGAGCTTCATCAGATGCTTGCGCATCAGCGGGTACTTCAGGCGGTTGGCACTGTACATGTACCAGGAATAGCTGGCACCACGTGGGCAGCCGCGAGGCTCGTGGTTGGGCAGATCCGGGCGGGTACGGGGATAGTCGGTTTGCTGGGTTTCCCAGGTAACCAGGCCGTTCTTGACGTAAATTTTCCAGCTGCAGGAGCCGGTGCAGTTTACGCCGTGGGTGGAGCGCACGATCTTGTCATGCTGCCAGCGCTGGCGGTAGCTGTCTTCCCACTCGCGGCTGACTTCGTGGGTTTCGCCATGGCCGTTGGAGAACGGCTCGCGCTTCTTCCTGAAGTAATTCAGTTTATCTATCAAATGACTCATGGTCTCTCTCCGTCTGCCGGATCGTTTCTCCGATTTGAGACCATTGTGTGTGAGAAAAACCGCGAAATCTGCGTGGTTACTACCTCATAACCCGTTTCTACCACCCTGGGGGTAGGTGGCTTATATCCCCGGATGGAGAAGGTGTTCACGCTCGTGCCGTCGACTTTCCCGGGCGAACAGGAACAGACAGCCTACAAGCAGCAGGAAGAGAATCATGAAGACTGCACTACGGACGCCCAGCCAGTGATTAACGCTGCTGAAAATCACCGGCAGCACAAAGGCAACCGAACAAGCGCTAACCAGAAGCAGCCCGGCGACAAAAGCCGCCACCGGACGGTTTTCAATAATCACCAGCCGCTGGAGACTGCCCATGGTGCAGCCCATGGCAAGCCCAAGGGTAACGACAAACACACCCTCCACCCGCATGGGCAAAGCGAATTCAACGCGTATCGTGGCGTCAACGCCCTGAATAAACAGCGTCATGGGTGGGTAGGACAAGACAAACAGTGCAATCAGACAGACCATCAGTGCGCGACTGACAACCCTTGCGCTGCCGAAGCGATCGGAAAACCCTCCCCCCACGATTTGCGCCAGGGCACCCGGAATAACAAACCATTGCGCCAGCCGCGCGCCAGAGTCCACTGGCAGGTCAAATTGTGAAGACAGATAATCCGGCAGCCACAAAGCCAGCGCAAAGAAGCTGCCGGCGACGACGCCAAAATAGCCACAAAGCTGAACGGCCCGCCTGGTCTGCATACGACGCAGCAATACCCGGACCGATGTTTCAGCGGTCGGGTCCGCCGCCGCGTCTTCCGGATCGGTCAGCATGATCAACAAGGCAATTACCAGCACCAGCACGATGAGATAGGCCAGTGGTACCCCGTGCCAGGAAAAGGCCTCATGAAACAGGGGCACCAGATAGTAATTGAATCCCGCGCCGGTCACGCCAGCGCCAAACACCCCCAGCACAAGGCCCAGGTGTGGGGATTCACAGTGTCCCGTCACAAATTGCAGCCCGGCACTGTAGAATCCGCCAGCGAGCCCGAGGCCGCCGGCGGCAATGAGGTAGCCGGGGAAGGTATCAGTGGTCAGAAGTATCACCATGCAGCCGGCCAGCCCGGCCAGACAGCCCAGCATGATTCGGCGGGCACCGAATTTCTGCGCCGCCAGACCAGCCGGGACCGCCAGCGCCGCTCCCACCGCCATCGGCATTGCCAGCAGGAATCCAAACTGAAAATTGCTGAGATCGAGTTCCGAGCGTAGATGCACCCCGGCCACCGCAAACAGAGTCCAGCACCCGGCCGCGACAACAAAGCCCGCCACCGCCAACGGCAGCACCACTGCCAATGACGCCAGCCGGTCATCTGCACGATCCGTTTCGGACTTCATTACTGTCGCTCTTCTGGAAACCTGCTTTTCAGTTTCATCTTTTGATCATAAAAGGGTCAAAGATTATGATGGGTTACCAACCATTGGGGTAATTGACTATCCTCAAGGAGGTATCAGGGAATGTTCTGGCCGGGCATAATTCATTCTGACCAGCCAAACACATCGATGCGCAAAAGATTAAATGACACCAAGAAGCCCGCTTGTAACCCGAATCGCCATCGTCGTTGGCGCCGTGGTACTGACAGCCCTTGTCAGCATGGCGACCACGCTTGCGGTGTCCAAAAGCATCGAAGGCAACGCCACCGCGATCAATCTGGCGGGTGCCCTCCGCATGGGGGCTTTCCAGCTGCTTGCCCGGAGCGCAGGTCCTGTCGTCTCAGGGTCCGATCAGGACTCAATCGGACACATGCTGGACCGTTACGAAACCAAGCTGGGTGACGCCAGCATCTCCAACGCCATCCCGGAGAGCCGTGGCCATCCGCTCGCCACCCAGTACCAAACCATTCTGGAATCCTGGGCGACTATGCTCCGGCCTGCCCTGCAGGAACACGACCAGGGCACACCTGTTTCCGCAGCCATGCTGGCCTCAACCCAGAATTACGTGAATGACGTGGACCAGCTAGTGAAGATGCTGGAACAGCGAACCGAAGCCCGCATTGACCTCCTGCACCTGATTCAGATCATCAGCCTGGCCTTCTCTATCCTGATCATTGTGGCGCTGTTCATTGACCTGAAGAACCGTATCTTGCAGCCACTACGCAAGCTGGTCGGTATCGCCATTGCTGTTGGCGATCAGGACTTTTCCCGTAAGGCCAACCTGGGTGGCTCCGACGAGCTGGCACAGCTGGGGCAGGCCTTTGATCAGATGACCAGCGAGCTCGCGCTTACCTACTATGAGCTGGAAGAAAGGGCTCGCCTGAAAACAGAAGAGTTGGAAAAGAGCCACACCGCGCTTCAACTACTGCACTCTGCAAGTCGCGACCTGTTTGCGAATCACGACTTGTGCCATGGGGCTATCCCCATGCTTCAGGAGCTTGAAGAGTTACTGGGCATAGGGCCTATCCGCCTTTACCTCCATGATAAGGAGTTCACCGAGCCAGTGGAGGCGATTGCAACGGCCAACCGGGAACGCCCCTTCTATTGCCGAGACCACCACTGCAATGCTTGTCTGGTAACGCCGGAGGTTTACGATGAGCTTCCAGTAGAAAACAACGACGGCCGTCGCCTGCTTTTGCCGATCCGGACACCCGGGCAGCTGCTGGGCACGCTGGAGGTCTGGTACCCAGCCGAAGAAGGCCTGTCAAAAACCTCTCGACGGCTGCTGGAAACTCTCAGCGACCAGCTGGCCACTGCCATTTTCCTCGAGCGGCAAATTACCGAGGAGCAGCAGCGGACACTTGCCGAAGAGCGTACCGTGATCGCCCGCGAACTTCATGATTCGCTGGCCCAGTCGTTGTCCTACCTGAAAATGCAGGTGGCCCGGTTGCGCCGCCTTAACATCCAAGGCGAGCAGAGAGGCATTCACGAGGGCATTCTGGATGAGCTGAGTACAGGCCTGAACAGCGCCTACCGCCAGCTTCGGGAATTGCTGGCCACCTTCCGATTGAAACTGGACACACCCGATCTTGCGACCGCCTTGGAAAAGACCATTGAAGAGTTTTCCGAGCGACTGGGTAAGCCCGTCGGATTGCAGTACAATCTGCCGCTTCAGACCTTGTCGCCGAATGAAGAGATCCATACCCTGCAGATCGTGAGGGAAGGTCTGGCCAACGCGGTTAAACATGCGGATGCCACAGACATAAGCGTGGATGTTCTGTTCGAATCGCCGCAGGTGAGGGTTCGGATTCGAGACAATGGCAAGGGGCTGCCTGGCACTGACCAGCCGATTAACCATTACGGCCTGATCATCATGCAGGACCGTGCCCGAACTCTGGGCGGTAAGGTGGAAGTACAGAACCACGAACAAGGGGGCGTGGAAGTCACTCTGTCTTTTGTTCCAAAAAGCCGCAATCTGATTCCCACAACAGCGTCAAACGCCTGATAACAAGAGAGAAACCGATGTCTGAGTCACCCGCAAACATCCTGCTGATTGATGATCATCCGCTTCTTCGCCAGGGCATCAAACAGCTGATCGAGATGGAAGACGATATGGTCGTGGCCGGTGAGGCCAGTAACGCTGCCGACGGCATACGGCTGGCAACCGAGCTGGAGCCCGATCTGATCCTGATGGACCTGAACATGCCGGAGATGGACGGCATCGAAGCCCTCAAGAAGTTGCGGGAACAAAACATCAGCTCCCGCATCGTAATGTTCACGGTCTCTGACCAGGAAGACGACGTGGTGGCGGCGCTTCGGGCCGGCGCAGACGGCTACCTGCTGAAGGACATGGAGCCGGAAGACATGATCACCCAGCTTCATCAGGCGGCGGTCGGCAAAATGGTGATCAGCGAGCGACTCACCACGCTGCTTGCACAGGCGCTGCGCTCCAACAAACCTCAGCAGGCTTCACGCCCGGATTTCGACAGCCTGACGCCGCGGGAAAAGGATATTCTGCGCCTGATCGCCGAGGGCCTGTCCAACAAGATGATTGGTCGCAAACTCGATATCAGCGACGGCACCGTAAAGGTCCACGTAAAGCACCTGCTGAAGAAATTGAACCTGCGCTCACGAGTGGAGGTTGCCGTCTGGGCTGTAGAGGAAGGCCTTCACAAAGGCTGAGCTATCTCGAATCATTCCGAACGGCTTGCTTCACTCTGTTCAGGTTTCTGACCGCCAGGAGTAAAGCATGCCCTTTTCGCTACCCACCGTTGCATCTATATGCTCCCCCCTGCTTGGGCAAACACTCTCGGTTCTTCGGTAATACCTGCCCCCCCGTGCCGATGCTTGGCTCCATTGATCGCAGAATCCCGATGCCTCTAAAGCAACTGGCTGCCGAGGCACCCCTGAATCGCCTGTTTGCTCAAGCCATCAGTGACGGAGAATTCGATGACTTCGAGGGCCGCCGCATTCGGCAAGAAGTAAATGGCGGGCAACCCGGTATCACCATTGGCTTCTGGGCCGGTCGTCTTCGCGTGATCGACGGCACCTGGGAGGCAACGATCCGTGGCTCACTGGCTGCATTCAAAACCCTGGCAGAGCGAAGACAGGATCCCGATCAGCTGTTTTTTCAACGTCACCTGATAATCGAAAGCGATACTGAACTGGGACTGGCTCCAAAAAAATCTGTTGGATAGCCTGGAATGGAATGTCAGTCTGCAATATCTGTTGCACTCGTAGTTTTCCAATATTAGCGGTGATTATTCACCATTTCCGAATTTCCGAGGGCTGGTTTCGAAATCTTTGTCTAAGGGGAGGATCTCGAAAGTCGTTGGTTCGTCGAAGTGTGCTTTTACCAAATGGAATATCCTCTGTCGAAACGACGATACTGGCAAAATAGACCATTGCACAGCCAATAACCTGCCAAATTGCTCAACGCGATTATTTGCGTTAGGTTTGCGTTTACTCATGATTAGGTAGCCCTGATATAGGTATCGCAACGACTTTAATAGTGGGCGACAATTAACCGGTTAACTCTGAAAACTGATCCCGTTGAGCCGATGAGCCGTCTATCCAAAACGCCCCATGATTCAGCACAACACCCGACTATGGTGGCTGATCTTTTACAAACTCCTCTCTGGGTTTTTGATATAGAGCATCTCACGATGATCTGGGCCAATGCCGCGGGCGTTAACCTCTGGGGCGCCAAGGATCTGGATGAGCTGTGCGCCAGGGATTTCAGTGCCGAAGTATCGGTGTCGGTACGAACGCGTCTTCATGACTATTTGGCGAGGTTTCGACGAGGCGAAACCGTGGTCGAAACCTGGACCCTGTACCCTAATGGCGAGCCCTTGACCTTGCGTTGTTTATGCTCCGGCTATGAACTGCAAGATGGTGTTGGAATGCTGGTTGAAGCTCAGCCTGTCACAGAGCCGGATCTTCAGGCGCTTCGCGCCCAGGAGGCACTCCGCCATGTGCCCACTCTTTTGTCCGTCTTCGACACACAAGGCAACCTTCTTACCAGGAATCCATCAGCGCTGGCGAAACTCCCTGACGGTAATCGTTTGACGGACTGCTTTAGTCGTGAAGTGGATCAGAACCAAGTACGCTGTTGGTCAGAAAGTGGAAAAGAAAGCCTCTCACTGGAGGCGCCTGTACACACAACCTTCGGAGAGTGTTGGCACCGCCTGGATCTGCGTCGCACGATAGATCCGGCGACTGGGAAACAGGTGATACTGGTCAGTGAAACTGACATAACGTCCCGAGTAGAGAGCGAAACCGCTCTGAAAAATGCCCATGAGCGGTTCGCTGCGCTATTAAAAAACCTCCGGGGAGGCATAGTGGTTGAAGACGAAAACCGCAAAATGCTTCTTGCAAACCAGAGCTTCTGTGATCTGTTCAAGATCCCCGCGCCGCCGGAAGCCCTGAAGGGGATGGATTGCGCCTCAGCTGCAGAGCAAAGCAAAGCTCTGTTTCGCGACCCCGACGCTTTTCTCGCAGGCATTAATGGCGCCCTCACTACACGCAGAACCGCTACAGACGAGCTGTATCTCTCGGATGGCCGAATCCTCGAGCGGACTTATGTGCCCGTCTTTAACGAACAGACTTACCTCGGACACCTCTGGCAATATTGGGATATAACCAACCAGAAAAACACCATGGCCAAGCTTGAGCACGAAGCCTTCCATGACCCGCTAACCGGATTATGGAACCGGCGCCGCTTCGAGCAGTCGCTCCTCGAAACCCATGAAGAAGCGATCCGGTACAGCCAACCCTATTCCGTCGCCATGATTGATATCGACTACTTCAAAAAGGTCAATGATGAGTTTGGCCACGACGCGGGAGATGTGACATTACGGCTCCTGACTGAAGAAGTACGCCAGCGCCTGAGACAGGCGGACCGAATGGCAAGGTGGGGCGGGGAAGAGTTTGTGGTGCTACTCCCCCAAACCTCACTGGAGGGCGCACTGCTGTTGGCAGATGCCTTGCGAAAAAAGATTAAGGAAGTGTCGTTTCCTCTGATCGGCCACCAGACGATTAGCCTGGGGGTTGCAGAAGTTTCCCCCGATGAGCTTCCTCACCAGGCGTTAATGCGAGCGGATGTAGCTTTGTTCAAAGCCAAAGCCAATGGGCGGGACCGAGTAGAAGCCGCCGCCTGAAGTTCCCTGAATCGCGGTAATTTCTCTGAATCGTCGCATCAGATCTATGGCAGGGGCTGCATTATTTGCATGCACTCACCGGTTCTATAATACCGCAATGTCAGATAAGGTTTTGGCTCCATGTCAAAATCTGTCCACCGGTTTGAAACCGACCACGAACACGTGGCGGAACCCACAAACGAGGCAATCTAATGGATAAAAATGACAGCGAACTCCCCAAAACCTTCGTTGCCTTCAGCGAACGATTCCCAGAGCTGCAACGAGCGCACAAACAGCTCGGTAAAGCCCTTGCCGATGCCGGTCCTCTGGATGAGAAAAAGCGCGCTCTGGTAAAGCTTGGCGTTTGCGTTGGTGCGGGTCGCGAATCCGCGTTGAAATCCCACATTCGTCGCAGTCTGGAACTGGGCCTCACACGCGAGGATATAGAGCACGCGCTGGTGCTGGGCATGAATTCAATAGGCTTTCCAGCGACTGTCGCCGCCTGGCAGTGGGCTCAAGAAGCGCTCAGCCAGGAATAAGGTTTCGCTGAGAGATCAAAAGACGCAGAACCTGAAAGCCCAGGCTTTTACCGCGAAACACCTCAGCTGACCGGCCTTTCCTCTTTCAGGCCCATCTTTTTGAGGATCATCATGGCCGGGCACCATTTGGTGAACGAAGACTGGATTAGGTTAAGGGCAATAAACCCGGTAAAGAAAAGCCAGTAAGAGCTTACATAGTGAGCGAGAAGAATGGATATCAGGGTGAATACACCTGCCATCAGGCGAAGGCCTTCATTGATAGTCATAACGCGGCTCCTTAAGGGGACAATGTTATACCGTTTACTAATTGCGACTGTTTGGCAATGACACAAATCAGTTTCGGGAAAACCAACATTGAGGATCTTGGCTGAGCCAACACTGTGGAGTCATGAACGGCAAAGCCAGACCTTCACTTTTCAGCCCCTGTTTTGCCAGTACTTTGAGCGTAGCCACGTTGTAGACATTCACTGAAGGGCCGGTAATAAAGGGGATGCTGCTACGGATCGCAACCTGAAGGGCACTTTGATCATTCGCTTCCACCGCTAACTCGTTCTGATCACAGATTCGCCGCAAGCGTCTTCCGCCATTGGGGTTCAACAGTGAACCCTTGGGCACGAGCTTCGAGATTGTCCAGAGCATGGCGCCAGGTTTGGGCGACTGGCTGGCGGCGCGCTTATCGTTGAAGTTCAGGCCGGCAGGCTACCGACCGGGCAGACAAGTTCCATAGCACTCTCCACTGCAAGACTGCCCCTATCTTACCGTCACTTAGGCAGTAACTGCCTTGACCTTTGTCAGCGCCTCAGAATGCTCCTTTCTGTTCGCCGGCACATCGAAGGTGAGACTACCCCAGAGGAGGTACTCTGCGCACTACTACTTACCTGCGTTATTTCTTGATGTTTATCAGTCTATTAACAAACGATCACAGCAACTTACACGCCTGAAACTACCTCGCCGGCTACCCCGTCACGATTATGGCACCCGCCCGGGAGACCCCGGGATGTTTGCCGCAGCATACAATCAAACAAGGCAAGGTTACGAAACTCATAAACAACCTCTCCATGCGGGGCAAACCGATCACTCTGGTGGTACCGGCCCTGTTGGTTATTGTCTTTTTCGCGGTTGAAAGCCTAGCGCTGAACTACGGTGAGCCAAGCAACATGCGACAACTGCTCTCAAAGGTCGAACTGGCTGAAGCCGGCGATCCCCTGACTGATGCCCTGCATGGGGAACATGGCCGATCCGCTGTGTTTCTCGCCAGCAGTCCGGGAACTGATGCCGGCCTACAGCTGATGCCAGCAAGACGCAAAAGGGGCTATCCGGAAACGGACAGCCCCCTTTTTTCGCTCTGGAAATGAACATTGGGTCAGAAGAACGCGTTCTTCTGGCCCCGACTTCGCCGCTGCTGTCAGATAATCCGGGAAAACCGCTGGCTGGCGCCCTCTTTGCGGTACAGGTCGAAGATCTGGCAGATGGCCCGGATCAGCAACCGGCCCGCGGGCTGAACCTGCAGTGCACTGCCATCATCGGCAATCAATTCATCCTGAACCATGGGCTTCAGACGGCTGAGCTCATCGGCAAAATAACGGTTCAGATCTTCGTTCCAGACGTCTGCGAACAGCTGGCGATCCAGACGGAACTGGCAGATCAGCTGGCCGATTACCCAGCGGCGGATCCGGTCGTCCCGGGTCAGGTTCACGCCTTTGGTGATCGCCAGCTGGCCAGCATCGATGGCCGCTTCCCAGGAAGGCAGGTCGTGATTGTTCTGGAAATAGGCGTCGTCGGTCTGGCCGATGGCGGAAACACCCAGGGAAACAAGATCGCATTCGGAGTGGGTGGTGTAGCCCTGGAAGTTCCGGTGCAGACGGCCTTCCCGTTGCGCCACGGCCAGGCTGTCGTCCGGCTTGGCGAAGTGGTCCATGCCAATGTATTCGTACCCGGCGTCCAGCAGGCGGTTTATGGTGTTGTGCAGGATGGTCAGCTTCTGCTGCGGACTGGGCAAGGTATCACCCTGAATCCGGGTCTGCGGATAGAACCGGTCGGGCAGGTGCGCGTAGCTGAACACAGAGAGCCGGTCCGGGGACATTTCAATCACCGCTTCCAGGGTTTCGGCAAAGCTTTCCGGGGTCTGATGCGGCAGGCCGTAGATCAGGTCTAGGTTAATGGACCGGAAGCCGATTCGACGCGTTTCATTCAGCACGGCTTCGGTCATCTCTCTCGGCTGAATGCGATTCACCGCTTTCTGGACCTGGGGATTCACATCCTGAACGCCCAGACTGATCCGGTTGAAACCCAGTTTCCAGAGGGTTGGCAGGGTGTCCTGGTCCACTTCCCGTGGGTCGATCTCCACACTGTAATCCCGCTCATCACCGGTTTGCAGGTTAAACAGCTCCCCGTATCCCGCCATCAGGTGTTCCATCACATCTTTTGGCAAAAATGTCGGCGTACCACCGCCCCAATGCAGCTGGGTCACCGGTCGGTCAGCCCCGAACAGTTTTGACTGAATGGCCGCCTCTTTCAGCACCCGCTCCACGTAGGGCATGGCCTTGTCGCGCTTTTTGGTGATGACCTTATTGCAGGCACAGTAGTAGCAAAGGTGCGCGCAAAACGGCAGGTGGGTGTAGAGCGACAGCGGCCGACCACTGACCTTGCTGCGAGCTGCGGCTTTGACCATATCTTCAACAGGGTAGTTCTGGTTGAACTCAACAGCCGTGGGGTAGGAAGTGTACCTTGGACCACTGAGATCATAGCGGCGGATCAAGGCGTCATCCCAGATGAATTCTGGCAGTGTTGAGTCTTGCGTTCTGAGTGCGGGGATGGAGGTCATGGCAAACTCGGGGTCAGATGAAATCGGGGTCAGATGAACGTTTCATCTGACCCCATGTTCAGGGAAGCTGACGCATTTTAGGACAATCCCTGACGTCTCTTTTTGATGCGTGTCAGCTGAACGTTGGTTTCAGTTTACCAGCGCTGTTTATGAACCACCCTTGGGCTCTTGGCGTACTTGGATTACCCCTTTGTAGGCATTGGCTGATGTCATTGCACCCGCAACTTTTAAGACTGGAGAAATCTTCACTATGGCAAACCTGATCCTGATCCTCGGCGACCAATTAACGAGAGACATCAGCGCCCTCGATGACGCCGACCGAGACCGGGATCTGGTGGTGATGGCGGAGGTTCATGACGAGGCGAGCTACACCAACCACCACAAGAAGAAAATCGTGCTGCTGTTCAGCGCCATGCGCCACTTCGCACAGCAACTGGAGAGCGATGGCTGGCACGTTCATTACCAGGCCTATCACCCGGACAACGAACACCAGAGCCTTGAAGCAGTGGTTGGCGAACAGGTAAAGCGGATCGGTGCAGAGAAAGTGATCACCACTGAGTGTGGCGAATGGCGGTTGCATGAACAGATCAGTGGATGGCATGAACGCCTTGGGGTGCCGGTGGAGATCCGGCCGGATGCACGGTTTATTGCCACCAAACGGGAATTTGCCGACTGGGCGGAAGGCCGCAAGCAATTGCGTATGGAGTTTTTCTACCGGGAGATGCGTCGCAAGACCGGTTTGCTGATGACCGCCGAGGGCGAACCGGAGGGCGGGCAGTGGAACTTTGACGCAGATAACCGGAAGAAATGGACCGGGAAGCCGCCGGCACCCGCGCCATTCCGGATAGAGCCAGATGGCATGACTCAGGATGTGATCAGCCTGGTGGACGAGCATTTCAGAGATCACTTCGGCACTACAGACGACTTCCACTTTGCCGTGACGGCCGAGGACGCGCAGGCGGCGCTCGAGCACTTCATCGACTTTGCCCTGCCCTGCTTCGGCGACTATCAGGACGCGATTTCAGACACCGAAGACTGGCTGTTCCATTCCATTCTGTCGCCCTACATTAATTCCGGGCTGCAGGATCCGGTGACGGTTTGCGAGGCTGCGGCCCAGGCGTGGTATTCGGGCCGGGCTCCGATCAATGCCGTGGAAGGGTTTATCCGGCAGATTCTGGGCTGGCGCGAATTCGTGCGGGGTATCTACTGGATGAACATGCCGGGGTATGCGAAAGAGAACCGCCTGGGCAACACCCGTGCCCTGCCCTGGTTCTACTGGACCGGTGACACAAAAATGCGCTGCATGCACAAGGCCATCGATGCCACCCGCCGCAACGCCTACGCCCACCACATCCAACGATTAATGGTTACCGGCAACTTCGCGTTGCTGGCGGGCATCAAGCCGGAGGAAATCTGCGACTGGTACCTGGCGGTGTACGCCGATGCCTACGACTGGGTGGAACTGCCCAACGTTCTGGGCATGGTGATGCATGCCGATGGCGGCTATCTGGGCTCAAAGCCCTACGCCGCCAGCGGCAAGTATATCCAGCGCATGTCCGACCACTGCGCCAACTGCCACTACAAAGTGAACAAGGCCACCGAAGATGACGCCTGCCCGTTCAACGCCCTGTACTGGCATTTCATCGATCGCCATCGGGACGACTTCGCCAAAAACCCGCGGATGGGCATGATGTACCGGAACTGGGAAAAGCAGAAACCGGAAAAGCGGGAGGCGCTGCTCCGGCGCGCCGGGGATTTACTGGCGAATCTGGAGCAGCTCTAGACGAATCTCCACAGAAGAGTTCTGGAAAGATTCGTTAACGACATGTGAACTAACGTTGTGCAGCAAAAGCCCCGCATTGGTGCTAGCCTGACATAAGGATTGTAAACACCACGGACGCGGCCCTTACCATGAACCTTCGACTCGCTCTGAGTCTGACACTGATACTGGCTTCACCCGTGTGTCAGGCCCAGCCTCCGACACTGAACCTATACACCTTCGAAAGCCCACCCTATCAGGTGGCAAGCCAGGGGAAGGATGGAGCCAATCGAATTTCCGGTGAAACCGCAGACACGGTGGTTTGTGCCGCTAATCGCGCTGGCTGGGCGACACGCATCCGGATTACGCCCCAGAATCGCGCCATGCACTCGCTGGAACGCAACATGATCGATGGCTATTTTGCCATTGATCCCTCTGCAGAGCTGGACAACATAGCAAAACGCAGCGATCCGGTGGCTCTGGAGAAGTGGTACTTCTTTACCAGAGGCGACCAACTCGTCAGCGATAATCTGAGGATCGGGGTTGTTGATGGCAGCAATGAAGAAGCCTGGCTGGAAGCCAATGACTATTCGGTTTTTCTCAGCGTTACCTCGGCTTCGCAACTTCTCGCCCTTCTGAAGCGTGAGCGTATTGATGCGGCTCTGATGGATGAACGTGTCATGAACGGCCTGCTCCTGGAAAACGGAGGGCCTGGCATGGTTCTGGAGCGACATTTCGTTCGCTACGCGCCGCTTTACCTTTATCTCAGCGAATCCTTTGCTTCCAGCTATCCGGAGTTTCTTGGCACCTTCAATCGCACGCTGAACAGTTGCATGGCCGGTCACCTCGCCCTGTCGGACGAGGAAGAACGTCGTATCCGGACCCTCTCGGAAAACCTGATCAGCGAGGTCAGCAGCGCTCTGGATATCCCACAGATTATCGCTTCGGGCCCGAGACAGGAAAGCTTCACAGACGTGATGACTCAGGACAGCATGTGGCAGGCTATGGCACCGTTTGCCTCCACGCAACTGGCCGACCGGATTCTTGCTCTGGCGGGCTCGCGAACCTTGCATGGCTGGAAAGTGGCGCAAGGCGGCCTCGTTACGGAGGCCATGATCATGAATAGCATGGGAACTCTGGCGGCGATGAGCCAACTTACCACCGATTACTGGCAAGGAGATGAAGCCAAGTTTCAGAAAGTGCTGGACGCCACCCGCCAAGGTCTCAAGGGAATGGAGGCGCTGTATATTTCACCAATCCGCTACGACGCCTCCACGTCCCGATTTCAGGTCACCGTAAGCGCTCCGGTCAGCCCGATTTCCGATGGCGTTCCTCTCGGCGTCCTCATGTTGGGGCTGGATGCCGAAGACGCATTACGTGCCCTCGAACGCCCCTGACCTTATGGCGGCCCCACTTCGCAGGCCAACACGAGAGCCCAGAACTCCGAGAAATCATTAACCACCACATCCGGCTTGTCCGGGTGTTTGTGGGTGCCGGGGAAAATCTTGTTCAGCCAGGGTAAATCCCACTGGGCCCCGTTGAAAAACACCGAGGTCAGGCCCGCTCGTTTTGCAGCGATCACATCGGTGGTGCTGTCGCCCACGTACCAGACGCTCGGGTCCGGAGGATAATCCAGTTTCTGAACCGCCAGCAGAAGCTGATCCGGATGGGGTTTGCGCAGGGGCGTGTCGTCGCCGCAGACGTCGACATCAAAAAGATGGGTCCAGCCGGTGTCTTCCACGGCCGCCAGTTCATGCTCGAAAAACTCGCGATCCCGGTTGGTAATGACACCCACCTGGATGCCCATGCGCCTCAATCCGTCCAGAACTTCGCGCACCTTCGGTTCATAGGCTTTTACGGTTCCGTAGTGTTTTCGATAGTGGTGATTAAACGCCTGGTGGGCGATCTGTTTGGCTTCCTGATCGTCTCCGAACAGCACCTCGAAGATATCGGTTCGGGAAATTTTCCGGTCCGCTTTCACTTTTGGATGCAACTTCGCAAACTCCCGGACATACGCAACCAGCTTCACATCTTC
Organism: Marinobacter sp. es.048; assembly: GCF_900188435.1. Lineage (NCBI taxonomy): Bacteria > Pseudomonadati > Pseudomonadota > Gammaproteobacteria > Pseudomonadales > Marinobacteraceae > Marinobacter > Marinobacter sp. es.048. The sequence continues at coordinate 1,327,963 of NZ_FYFA01000001.1, read as the reverse complement.
CGGGGTTTTGCTGTCTTCCGGCGCCACCATACGGTCCATCAAGTTCAGCTTGTGAAAATCCGGCAGCATGTCATCCACCGCGTGGTACATGGCGTCCAGAGTATCCACCAGTGTGGCGTGCCAGTCGAACAGGATGACCGCAGGGCGAATGAGCTTGACGACTGCCGGGTGCCAGTCCGGCTCGATCCTTGGCTCCGGGCGCGGGGGTGGCGGGAAAGGCCGCGGCCGAACTTCTGCCGGCGCCTGCTCAAAGGCTTCCGGCTGGTTCCGCTCGAGCAGGGCCAGCAGATCCAGCAGGTCCTCAAAACTGTCCAGAATGGCCGCAGGCGCGTCTCTATGAGAAAACCAACTGTCGATTCGGCCGGATTCCCAACAGGCACCATTGTAGAACACGCCGGACACGCCGGCCTTGTTGGCGGTGAGCATGTCGACATAACTGTCACCGACATACCAGGCTCTTTCATCCGCTGGCAAGTCGAGCTTCTCGAGCGCTTTGAGAATCACCTCGGGGTCAGGTTTGTACTCGGTTACGTCATCGGCACACACTGTGGCATCAAACAGTTTCCGCCACCGGCCCTCATCCACCGTTTGAAGCTCCCGGTCCAGAAACTCCCGGTTCCGATTGGTGGATACCGCCAGCCGGATACCCATGGCTTTCAGGGATGAAAGGTATTCGTAGGCACCAGGCTGGAACGGCTTTACCTGACCGAAGTATCGCCGATAGGCCTCGTTATAGGCCTTGTGGGCGATCAGTTTGGCTTCTTTGTCATCGCCGAAGATGGCATTAAAAATGTCTGTCCGCGATACTCGGCGTTCCGCCAGAATACGCGGATGCAGGCGCCGGAAAATACGGATGTAACGCACCAGGCGCGCGTCGTCTGCCGTGCGGCATTTATCCTCCGGCAGCAGCCGTTCCACCAGACCCAGGTCCTCGAGCTGCGGCAACATGTCCTCCATGGCACTGAACATGGCATCGTGGGTGTCTACCAGCGTGCCGTGCCAGTCAAAGATCAGCACCGACGGCGCTGAAATGGAATCGCAGAATCGGGCCATGCCCCGCCTCCATCAGAAGTTTCCTGAAGCCGGCCTTGAAATCCGCCGCCGGGCCGGCAAAACTCGACGGTACTGACAAGAAAGATAAACCCGGTTTCCACTGCGTGCACGCATCGAGTCTGATCCATGCCAGTATCGAGCTACCTGCTGCCCTACGATTTTTCGCCTCTGACCCTGCTCAGTTACATGCTGGTGCTCGGGTTCTATGGTGTTGCGCTGCTGAGAATGCCAGAGCAAGACCGGCCGGGATCGGGCCGGATCGTCACTTTTACGCTCGGGGTCATGCTCTGCTATGCAGTGATGCAGACCCGCTTTGACTACTACTCCCAGTACATGTTTTTCGTCCATCGGGGGCAGCATCTGATTCTTCACCACCTGGGGCCCATTCTGATTGCGCTGTCCAATCCGCTGCCCGTGATGCGATTCTGGTATCAGAAGATGTCACCGCCGGTGCGTTACTGGCTGCAGCCGCTGGGCTGGATTTACCGGATCCTGCAGCAACCCCTCATCGCCTCGGTTCTGTTCGTGGGGCTGATCTATTTCTGGCTCTGGCCGCCCATCCATTTTGACGCCATGCTCAGCCGGCAGCTCTACTGGATCATGAACTGGAGCATGCTACTGGATGGCCTGCTGTTCTGGTGGCTGATCTTCGATCCCCGCAGTCCTGCAGTCACAAATGCGCTTGGCTACGGAAAACGTATCCTGCTGCTGGCGTTGGTGGCGATACCCCAGATGATTCTTGGCGCCTGGATCGTGTTTTCCAGGGGCATGGTGTATGACGTCTACGAAGTCTGCGGCCGGGCATGGCCCATGCCTCCGGAAACGGACCAGTTGCTGGGCGGCCTGCTGACCTGGATTCCCCCGGCCATGATGAGCATCGTAGGCATCCTGATTGTGCTTCGCCGGGCCATGCATGAAGATGGCAAATTCCCGAAAAGACGCTCTCTGGCGGGAGGTAACGCATGAGCAGAATACGGCTACTCTGGCTGATTTTCGTGGCACTGATGTTCACCGGCTGCGCCGGAAATGAAAAAGGCTGGCATGGCAAGGACATCTCAGGCCTGATGCCCGAGCTTGAGTTCAAGCTCGAGGGCACCGATGGGAATACCGTGACCCCGGCTGACTCACGAGGCACCATTCGGCTGCTCTACTTCGGCTTCACCTCCTGCCCGGATGTTTGTCCGACCACGCTGACCGATCTTCGCCGGTCCGTTCGGCAACTGCCCGAAGAGTACCGGGACGATGTAACAACCCTGTTCGTCAGCGTTGACCCGCGCAGGGATACCCCGGAACGCCTCGGCAGCTACGTGGATTTTTTCGGTGATCGGGTTGTTGGCATGACAGCGGAAGAGCCCGCGCTTCGAGAGCTCACCAAACGCTATCGAACAACCTTCGGTTACGACAAGCCCGACGCCAGTGGCAACTACAACGTCTCCCACAGCAGCGCCGTTTATGTGTTCGATCGCAGTGGCAACGCCCGGCTGCTGCTACGCCCCGGCCTGTCGCCCGAGCAGATCAGTGAAGATCTGGCCCAACTTGCCCGGGAATCAAACTCCTGAGTCCCGTACCTCGCGCCGCCCTGGGCGTTGATCCCGCCCTGCGGGGCAGACGTAGAAAGCCATACATCCCGAACGGAAGAGCCTGGTGCCCCACAAAAAACTCAATCTCCCGGAGAAAATCTGCCCGGTTTGCCAGCGCCCCTTTGCCTGGCGCAAAAAATGGGCGAAAGACTGGGACAACGTCCGCTATTGCAGTGAACGCTGCCGACGAGACAGGAATCCACAGCCATGACGACCTTGGTCTGGTTCAAACGCGATCTGCGTACCCGGGATCATGCACCCCTTGTGGCAGCAGCCAGTCTGGACGAATCGGTGATACCGCTGTATGTCATCGAGGACGAGTACTGGCAACTGCCGGACACCAGCGGTCGACAGTGGGCGTTTATCAGGGACTCTCTGGACGATCTGGATCGACAGCTGCGAAAGGCCGGTAGCCAGCTGCTGGTGATGCGAGGGTCAGTAATCGATGCGCTGAAGCAGCTTCGGACCCATCACGGCATCAACCGGATATTCTGCCATCAGGAAACCGGCGGACAATGGACCTTCGAGCGTGACAAGGCGGTCATTGGCTGGTGCTCGGAGAACCAGGTGGAATTCCGGGAGTGGAACCAGTTCGGTGTGGTTCGACGCCTGAGTGACCGGGATGTCTGGGACAGGGCCTGGACCGAGCTGATGCGGCAACCAGTGCTCGAGGCTCCGGCTGCAATCCCGAAATCGGCCACCCTTCAGGCCGTTTCCACTGGCAACACTGGCCAGGGCTTCGCAGTGCCTGATGAGTGTCCGGACCGCCAGATTGGCGGCAGTGCGAGAGGCGAAAAGCTTCTCGCCTCTTTCCTGGATCGCCGCTGCGTCGGCTACCAGTTCAACATTTCCAGCCCGAATACTGCGGTCTGGGCCTGCTCGCGCCTGAGCCCCCATATCGCCTATGGCACCGTCAGCCTGAGGGAAATCTACCAGCAGGCAAAGGCTACCGGCAATCACCGCAATACCCTGCCCCGGAAAAAGAAAAGCCTGACCAGTTTCCGGTCCCGGCTGCACTGGCACTGCCACTTCATCCAGAAACTGGAGGACGAACCGGACCTGGAATTCCGGGCGATGCACCGTGAAATGGAGGCACTGAAAGCGGGGCCCAATGATACCGAACGGCTGCAGCGCTGGCGGGAAGGCCAGACCGGCTGGCCTCTGGTGGACGCCAGCATGCGCGCTCTCAGCCATAGCGGCTGGATCAACTTCCGGATGAGGGCCATGCTGATGGCAATCGCCAGCTATCAGCTGTGGCTACACTGGCGCGATCCGGCCCTTCATCTTGCCCAGCTGTTTACCGATTTCGAGCCGGGCATTCACTACTCCCAGACCCAGATGCAGTCCGGCCTGACCGGCATCAACGCCTTGAGAATCTACAACCCGGTGTTGCAGAGCCAGAAACTGGACCCGGACGGTGAGTTTATCCGGCAGTGGCTACCGGAACTGGCCGGCGTGCCCAGAGAAATGATCCACACACCCTGGTTGATGACACCGGTCCAGAAAGAGCGTTACGGCGGCAACACCTACATCTCGCCGGTGTGTGATCACGAGCAGGCCGCCCGGGTCGCTCGCAAGGCGGTTGGCGACTTTCGCAAGCAGCAGGTCAGCCAGGAAGAAACCCGGCGGGTTCTGAATCGCCATGGCAGCCGCAAAGGTCTCGTTCAGAAGCGACCCAAAGTGCAATCTGAAACCCATTCTGATCAGTTGTCGCTCTTCGACTAGTCAGTCGCTGTGCTCTTCCCGTGCCTCCGGCTCGGCCTTTTCCAGCGACGGCAGTACCAGTACCGAACAAGGGGCATTCACCGAGACGTACTCAACAGTGGCCCGGCGCAGTGGCCAGTGCCCGCTGCTGCCACGGGATATAAGCAACAGCAAGTCGGCACATAGTTGACCGGCCAGACCCACCAGTTTTTCGCCCGTGTTTCCTGCAACAACATGAAGGCTCGCATTGCGGTTCAGGGGTAGATATTTTCGAACGAGAAGATCCAGCACTTCCCGGACCTCGGCCTCTTTCTGCTCCGGAGACTCCTCCGTTACATGTGGGAAGAACCCCGCGCCGCCGGGGCTGTAGACACTGGCCAAGTGGAGTTCACCATCTTCGGCCAGCAAATCCATGGCGGCCTCCAGGGCCCGCTTGCCCTCGCCGTCGTCCTCAGGATCAATTGCGATCAACAGTTTCCGATACATAGTCTTTCTCCTGTGTGGTTTCGGGGATGGCTTCCACCTCCGGGAAGGCCCGTCCCCGAACCAGTTCGCTCATGCTGTAGCCTCGATAATCTGCCCGAAGCGCCTTGAAAAGGGCCACCGCCATGAAAATCAGCAAAATGCAGAAAGGCAAACCCAGCGAGGTAATCACGTTCTGCAAGGCGTCCAGCCCGCCAGCCAGCAAAAGGGTAGCAGCAATAACCCCCTGCGCTGCCGCCCAAAATATGCGTTGGCGCACCAGCGACGGTTGGTCATCCCGGCGAGTCAGCATATCGATTACCAGGGAGGCAGAATCGGACGACGTCGTAAAGAAAATGACGATGATGACAACACTTAGCGCAGATGCCACGTCGGCAAACGGAAAAGCCTCAAGGAAGGCAAAAATTGCCACGGAAGGATCCTGCTGCACCTGCTCTGCCAGCGCAATCTGACCCGTCATTTCCACCTGGATGGCCGATAAACCGAAGATCCCGAACCACACCAGCGTAAAGGCCGTGGGGGCAAACAGCACACCCGCAACAAACTCGCGGATGGTCCGACCCCGGGAAATCCGGGCAATGAAAATGCCTACATAGGGCGCCCAGGAGATAGTCCAGGCCCAGTAGAACAGCGTCCACTGCCGTTGCCAGTCAGTCTCCCGAAAGGTCTCGGTCCAGAATGCCAGCCACGGCAGCGCGTCAAAATAGTTCCCGACGCCCTGAACCATACCCTCGGCAATAAATACCGTGGGCCCGACAGCAAGCACAAACGCAAGCAGGGCCATGGCCAGTAAAATGTTGAGCTGGGATAGCCGGCGAACGCCCTTATCCAGACCCAAGGCCACCGAGGTGGCCGCGATGCTGGTGATGACCGCGATAAGCAGGACCTGAATCACGCCGGTGGAGGGCGTCCCAAACAGATAGTTCAGTCCACTGTTCAATTGCAGAGTCCCGAGCCCCAGAGAGGTTGCCACACCAAATAGAGTGCCTAGGACAGCTATGACATCGACGGCCCAACCCCAGGGACCAAACGCGCGCTTTCCGAGGATAGGATAAAACAGACTGCTGATCCGCATGGGCAAGTTGTGACGGTAGGCGAAGTAACCTATCGCCAGCCCCGGCATGGCAAAGATGGTCCAGGTATGCAGGCCAAAGTGGTAGAGCGCGATGGTCATGGCATCACTGGCCGCCCGCTCCGACCCCGACTTCACGCCCTCAAAAGGCGGGTTGGCAAAATGGGACACCGGCTCTGCCACACCCCAGAACATGAGTATAGTGCCGATACCCGCGGCGAACAGCATGGTGAACCAGGTCAGGTTGGAATAATCAGGACGGCTGTCATCCGCGCCGAGACGGATATTGCCATAACGACTGACCGCTAGCCCAAGCAGAAATATCAGCAGGGCGCTGACGGCGAGAATATAAAACCAGCCAAGGTTTCGGGCTACCCAGCCAGTGAGCAGTTCGAAACTGTTTGCGACGACCTGATCAAACGGGACGGCCAAAGCGACAAAAAAGGTCGCTATCCCGGCCGAAGTGAAAAACACCCCCGGTATGGTCTGCAGTCCCAATCGGCGTTGCAGCCGCTCCAGCACGTAAGCCTCCGCTTATTCATAAAGAATCCACAAGCGGCCTTACGCTACCACACCAAAGCTACCGTTGCGGGACGGAGATCAATTCTGGTTCAGTTGCCGCTGATGCTGGAGCATCTGTTCCATCATGAGCTGCATCTGGTTCATGCGGTTCTCCATCATTTCCAGGCGCTGCTCGCTATCCATCCCGGGACCACCGGACCGATTCCCCTGAGCATTGCCAGGCTGCCTCTTGCCCTGCCCCTGGTTATTCATCATTCCCTGATTATTCATCATGCTCTGATTGTTGCCCATCATTCCTGGCCCCATCATGCCGCCACGCATCATCTGCATATGCTCCTGCATGTACTCCATGTGCTGTTGGCGCAGCCGCTGACGTTCAGCATTGGAATCAGCGTTCCGCATTTCCTGCATCATTGCCTGCATGCGGGCCATATTTTCATTCATCTGCTGCATTTGTTCCTGGTTCATCATGCCACCGCCGGGCATTTTCCCGGCATTGCCCTGAGCGAGGGCAATAGCAGGCAAAGCGACAAAAACGGAACAGGCAACGAAACGACTTAATCTGTTCATGAGATCCTCCTTATTGGCTGCAACAATGTGCATCACCATGAGTAAAGACCATGAAACTGAATCGAAGCTGAAAAATAGCCAATCACTTGCCCTTAAGCAGTCTCATGTTGATCTGTGTCATCTACAGGCCCAAGACGTTTTCCTTTCGCCTGCCTTACAACCTACTCCCTGTGTTCATTCGATTTGTCCGCAGGCCAAGCCGCGAACGCCAGAAAATAGAGTAGAAACAGATTTGCCAGCGGCACAAGTATGAGAATCCCCATCCAGCCCGGATAACCCGCGCGCTGGCATATGCGCCATGCCGGGATCACCACTACGATGGCTATGACCAACATCCACAGCCAGTGCCCTGCCCACATGGTATTGCCAAACATGTCGTTCCCCATCATGGTCCTCGTCTCCATCCATTTTTCAAAAGTCTGAAAGCGAGTCCAGAGCCATAGCCGGACCCACAGTAGGAAAGATCAAAAGGCCATTCGCGCGCCAATCACGGCAAACCAGTCTTCTGTGCTTCCACCCTCGGCTTCCGCCAGATCTGCGGTATCGCCGTATTTTCGTTCATGCACCACACCCACGTATGGCGAGAAGGCCCGGTCAATCAGGTCGTAACTCAACCTGAGGCCGGTTTCGGTGGAGCTCAGTCCCTTGCCCAGGCCAATTTCCCGATCCTCACTGAATGCCACGGTGGCATCGAGGGCCGCCGAGAGAATCAGGTGATTGGTCAACAGCAGCTCGTACTCGGCATCGAACTCGGCAGAGGTGTCGCCCTCGTCACTGACGTACAGGCTTGCATCCACTTCAAACCACTGCGGTGCCAGACCGGTAAGACCAAGAACAGCATAGGTACGATCCGGGCCCTCGGGGGTATCGAATCGGATGCCTGCCTTGGCATCGAAGAACTTGGAGATGGGAGTCTGTGCCACCAGCTGGTTTTCCAGACTCTCATATGCCTGCTCCTCGATTTCGTACTCACCCTTAGTCAGCCACCGAAATCTCAATTTGTCGGTGCCGTAGAAAATATCGGCGTTCCAGACACCAAGCTCTTCATTGGCGTCGCTGTAACGATACTCGAACTCCTCGAACTGGACGCCCCAGGTTGTCAGGGCCTGCTTCCGGGCGGTGGTGTCCTCCATCATTTCCTGAGCTGCTGCCGTGGTCGGCAACAGCAGTGAACTCAAGAGCCCCAGAGTCATGACTCGGACACAGCTCATGCCTCACCTCCCTTGCCAGCATCAGAGTCGGTTTTGGCCTGCGTCGTGTCGGGTCCGCCCTCGACAATCACTTTCCGGAACATGCCTGCAGCTGCGTGATAGGAAAGGTGGCAATGGAAGGCCCACTGTCCAGGCTCGTCCACTTCGGTTTCCATATACACCGTGGTACCGGGCTGGACGCTGATGGTGTGCTTGATGGGGTTCCACTGATCGGCGCCCACATCCAGGATGGACCACATGCCGTGCAGATGCATGGGGTGGGTCATCATGGTTTCGTTCACGAATTTGAAGCGTACGCGCTCTCCATATTGGAGGCGGATGGGATCCGCATCTTCGTATTTAACGCCGTTAATGCTCCAGGTGTAACGCTCCATGTTGCCGGTAAGCTTGAGTTCGATCTCGCGGGTCGGCTCGCGGTCTTCATACAGTGGATTCTGCGCCCTGAGGTCTGCGTAAGAGAGGAACTTACCACCGTTGGCGGCCACAGGCACAATACCACTACCCTTGGCGTAGAACGGATCACTGGCCCCACCTTCAGTCATCATCATGGCGCTGTGATCCATACCTGCCATGTTTGAATGATCCATACTTCCCATGGCAGAGTGATCCATATCCGCCATATCACCGGATCCGCCCATGTCCATGCTTCCGTGATCCATTCCGTGCATGCCAGCCATATCGGCCATGGTCAGGCGCGCCGGCTCTCGCAATTCGGGCACTACGCCTTCCATACCCTCTTCCGGAGCCAGAGTTGCCCTGGCAAATCCGGAACGGCCCATAGACTCTGCAAAGATGGTGTACGCCTGCTCATCCCGGGGACGGACGATGACATCATAGGTTTCCGCAACGCCGATGCGGAATTCGTCCACATTGACGGGCTGAACATTGTTGCCGTCGGCCTGAACCACGGTCATATTCAAGCCGGGAATACGGATATCAAAGTAGGTCATCGCCGAGGAGTTGATGAAACGCAGCCGAATTCTTTCTCCGGGCTCGAAAATCCCGGTCCAGTTCTGCTCCGGGCCTTTGCCGTTGATCAGTGCCGTAAATCCCTGCAAATCCTCAACATCCGCCTTCATCATGCGCATGCTGCCCCAGTCCATACGATCCTTCAGGGTATTCATGAAACCGTGCTCGGAAGCATCCGAGAAGAACTCGCCCACGGTCTGCTGTTGACGGTTGTAGTAATCGGGCATCATTTTCAGGTTGCGCATGATGCGGTCACCGGAGTGAGGATGTTTATCTGTCAGCTGAACCACGTACTCACGGTCATAGCGGAACGGCTCACGCCCCTCGGGTTCGATAACAATCGCACCATAGGCGCCGTCCGGCTCCTGGAAGCCGGAATGGCTATGAAACCAGTAAGTGCCGGCCTGTTGAATGGGAAAACGATAGGTAAAGGTTTCACCAGGCTGGATTCCCGGGAAACTGATTCCGGGCACGCCATCCTGCTGATAGGGCAGGATAAGTCCGTGCCAATGGATAGAGGTCATTTCGTCGAGGTTGTTGGTGACATTGATGGTCACATCTTCGCCCTGTTTGAAACGCAGAACGGGCCCCGGGGATTCCCCGTTATAGCCAATGCCCTCTTTGATAAATTCGCCGGTATCAATCTGAACCCGATCCACTGTCAGGTTGTATTCACCAGCCAAGCCGAGGGCCGGCATCAGCAGGGCCGCAAGGCCTGCCAGAAAGGTTTTCTTCATGGTTGACTACTCTTAAACAACGTCGTTGTCTGGGCAGACGGCGACGGCGCGGAACTCGATCCCGCACCCTGACCGCCTGATCAATCTGGAAGGTATCAGTTGAAATCCACGTCCCCGTACATACCGGCCTGGTAATGCCCCGGCACATTGCAGGCAAATTCGATATTGCCCTGCTCCGAGAGCTTCCAGACGATCTCTGACTTCTTGCCTGGTTCCAGAAGAACACTGTTGGGATCATCGTGTTTCATGGAGTGGCCGTCGCCCATATCCATATTCATCATGTCGTGATTAAGCGTGCCGCCCTGAATCACGCCATGCTCAACCATCATCTTCATCTCTTCCTGATGAGCCTCATGCATGTCGGGGGTTCCGATGTTGAACTCGTGAACAAGGTTGCCTTTGTTTTCAACAACAAAACGAACCGTTTCGCCCGGGTTCACCTCAATGGACTCTGGTTCGTAGTAGTTGTCATGCATTTCGACGTTAATGGTTCGGCTAACTTCAGAGGCTTTGCCGGGTTCGCCACTGCCACCACCATGACCACCGCTGTGTGCTCCGGCCGCAAAAGCCGTTGCTGACATGGACATGGCTGCGGCGGCGACCAGAAATGCGGATGCGTTCATCTTGTATACTCCTGTGGAATAATGTGAATCAGTGTACAAATGGCTTGCTTTTAAAGTTGAGCAATATCCAGAAACAGGGAATACCATCGCCCACCAACCTGAATCCTTTCTGAAAATGACCAATTATTTAGTGTTCAGGCAGAATTCAGTAAAAACAGGGATACTGGCGCGTCGCAAATTACACTCTGGAAGGACAGGCCCATGCGTTTACTGCTCGTCGAAGATGACCGATTATTGGCAGACGGTTTAACCGGTCAGCTGGAAAAAGCGGGCTTCAGCGTGGATTCAACGTTTACCGTCAAAGAGGCGTTAATTCTGGCCGAGCAGGAGGATTACCGCGCAGTGGTCCTGGATTTGGGGCTACCTGATGGCAATGGCCTGGATGTTCTCCGCAACTGGCGTATGAACCGGGCCAGCTTTCCGGTGTTGATCCTGACCGCCAGGGGAGACTGGCAGGACAAGGTAAATGGCCTGAAAGCCGGGGCGGACGATTACCTGGCCAAACCATTCCAGACCGAAGAGCTGATCGCACGCCTCAACGCCATCATTCGCCGAAGCGAGGGCCGGGTTCATTCTCTGGTAAAGGCTGGAAATTTCGAACTGGACGAGAATCGCCAGAGCCTGAAACTTGCCGATGGCACAGAGCACAGCCTCACCGGGACTGAGTTCCGGCTATTGCGCTGCCTGATGAGTCGGCCAGGGCATGTTTTCTCCAAAGAGCAGCTCATGGAGCAGCTGTATAATCTGAATGACAACCCCAGCGAAAACGTTATTGAGGCCTACATCCGGAGACTCCGAAAACTGGTAGGCGCAGACACCATTGCGACGCGACGTGGCCAGGGATATTTGTTCAATGACCTGGTTTAAAAAGCCGGTATCCGTCAGAGGAACACTTCTGGCATTGCTACTACCGGCGGGCATCGTCCTGATGGGACTCGCATGGCTGGTGCATGGCCTGCTGCTGGACCGGATGTCATGGGAATTTGTCGAAACCCGGCTGAAGGACGAAGTCGCCTTTCTGGAACACCAGATCCGCGATTCCAATGGCCAGCTCGACACACTGCAGACCGGTGATTATTTCCAGGAAGTCTTTCACCACGCGTTCGCCATCCATTCCTCAGCCCGGACCCTGATCTCCCCGGAAAGCTGGGCCCCCCTGCTCGTGCCCCTTCTGGAATCCGATGAAGATGGCGCCCTGCGCGTCAGCGGCGCGGATATCGCCGAAGCACCGTCTGATATTCTTGCCTACCGCAAGTCCTTTCGTGTGGGCGACAGCTCCATCGTGGTGATCGTTTCTGAAGACCTTGGCGCATTGAAGCGCAGTCAGGCAGAGCTGCATGCATGGACGGCGATTGTTTCCCTGTTACTTATCCTGCTTCTGGTTGCAGTGCTTTGGCTGGGCATTACGCTTTCGATGCGCCCCGTCGTCAACCTCAAGGCGGCCTTAAAACGGCTTCAGGATGGCGAGATTGCGCGCATTGAAGTCAAAGCCCCTGAAGAGTTTCACCCTCTCGTTCTGCAACTCAACCAGTTGCTTGACTCCCTGGACCAACGGCTGGAACGTTCCCGGGATGCCCTGGCCAACCTCTCCCACAGCGTCAAGACGCCTATCGCTGCCGTCCGGCAAATCCTTGAGGATGAGGACCGTCCGCTGACAAGCGACCTGCGACAACAGATGGCCTCGAGGCTTGATGATATCGACAGGCAACTTGAGGCAGAAATGCGTCGGAGCCGTTTCGCCGGGCCGCAGATTGGCAAAAGCGCCTATCCCCTGAAGCAGGCCAGGGACCTTCTGTGGATGCTCGGCCGGCTATATCCGGCGAAGTCCTTTGAAATGTCCACCGAGCTGACCGAGGAAAGGCGCTGGCCCATTGAGGAACACGACCTGAATGAGGTTTTGGGCAATCTTCTGGACAATGCCGGCAAATGGTCCGCCCGATTCGTTGAGCTCAGTCTGAAAGAGGACGTGAACGGACTCACCATTTCCGTTGAGGACGATGGTCCGGGTGCTCCTCCCGACGCACTGCCGACCCTCGGCACCCGCGGCCTGCGTCTGGACGAACAAACCCCGGGGCATGGACTGGGGCTGGCCATCGCGCGGGAGATCACCGAACGCTATGGTGGTACCCTGAACTTCAGCACGGGCTCGATCGGAGGGCTTAAAGCAACGGTTTGTTTTCCGGGAACCAGCGGGGGTAAAAACAGTGAAAATCGGCGAACTCGCAAAAAAAACGGCCATTCCCGTTGAAACCATCCGCTACTACGAGAAAATCGGCTTGCTGCCGGAACCAGACAGGGACAGCAGTGGCTACCGCTCGTACCGCAATGCCCATCTGGACCGCCTTCTTTTTATCAAACGTTGCCGCAACCTGGACATGGCCCAGGACGAGATCCGTGAGCTGATCCGGCTGGCCGAGCAACCGGAAGCGGATTGCAGCGAAGTGGACGCACTGCTGGCCCAGCATCTCTTGCATGTTCGCGAGAGACTGCGGGAACTGGCCAGCCTGGAACAAACTCTGGTCAGCCTCCAGAAAGCCTGTGCTGACGGTGGCACTGTCCGTGAATGCGGTATTTTAGGCGGGCTCAGTGCAGAGCTCGGGGCACTGGAAGACGAGCCCTCTCACAACCATGTACCCGGCACCCATGGCCCCGGGCAGAACTGACCGGCCTGAAAAATTTCGGCAATGACCGTTGACCCTGTAGTTACTACAGGGTTTTTAATAAGACTATCCGAACCAAGGAGGTCTCTATGGCGTGCAGTTGTTCCGCCCCCGAACCCAAATCCCCTGCCCCGGGCTTTCGCAAGGCTTTATGGATCGCCCTATGGGTGAACCTGGCCATGTTTGTGGTAGAAGGGCTGGCCAGTCTCTCATCCGGCTCCGTCTCGCTGATGGCAGATGCCATCGATTTCTTTGGCGACAGCGCCAACTACATTCTGTCTCTCACAGTCCTCTCCATGGGCATGCTCTGGCGCGGACGCGCGGCCATGGTGAAAGGTATCACCATGACAGTGTTCGGCCTGGTGGTCTGGGCCAGGGCAGTCTGGGTGGTGCAAGCGGGCATTACGCCGGAGCCGCTGACCATGGGGGCCGTCGGTCTGCTGGCTCTTGTCGCCAACGTGAGCGTCGCTGCAATACTGTTCAAATTCCGTGAAGGGGATTCCGACATGCGCTCGGTCTGGCTATGCAGCCGGAACGATGCCATCAGCAACATCGCTGTTATGGTAGCCGCACTCGGTGTGTTCGGTACCGGAACTGCCTGGCCCGACCTGATCGTTGCCGCGATCATGGGCACGCTGGCGATAACAGCCGGTATCAGCGTGGTGCGCCACGCCCGCAGTGACATTGCAGAAGCCAGAGCCTGCGACGTCGAACCGGCGCCGGCAACCTCACAGAATCGTTAAAACGCCAGGGAAATCATCACCGGGATAAACGCCAGAGCAAACAGGGTGGTGAGCAGCACCGTACCCGCCGCCTGCCTTGGCGAGGTATCCAGCAAGGTGGCGATGACCACGGTATTGGCGGCAATCGGCGTGATTGAAATCAGGAACATGGCTTTGTGCACTACCGGCTCATAAATACCGAGAAGCGTTGAATCGACCCACCAGAACACAATAGCCACCAGAGGCCAGATCACGAACTTCCCGAAAAACGCCAACGCCGTAAAACGAACGTTGCCTGCCAACCCGCGAAAGCTGGTGATGCTCATACCGATGATCATCATTCCCAGAATGCTGTAAGCCCCCCGCAGGTTATCAAACAGCGGCACGAATATATCCGGAATTCCGACCCCCACCAGATTCAGGCCCACTGCCGCCAGAAAGGCGTACACGGAGGGAAGCTTAAGTACCCGCCAGAGTGCATTCTTGATACTGTAACGCCCCCTCGCGGCAAGATAAAAACCCACGGAATTTTCAAACAGCGTGGTGCCCAGCATGCACACGATGTAAAGGCCCAGCCCCTCTTCCCCGAACAGCAAGAGTGCCACCGGAACGCCGAAGTAACCGGTATTCCCGGAGCCTACACAGAGGGGAATGATGTTGGCGCTACCATCGGTGAGAATTTTCTTTGCCAGTTTTAGCTGCACGATCCCCAGAACAGATGAGATTCCAAAAACAATAAACGGCAACAGGATGACTTCCGGCGACAACGGCGCTGCCATAACCCCCGAAAACACCACCGACGGTGTAACGATATAGAGCATGATGCCGGCGATATGACGCCCACTGGCCTCAAGATAGCGACCAGCGACCCAGCCCAGGGCGACCGTCACATAGAGCGGAATAAGCTTGGAGAAAAGGGCAAGGGCTGCAGCCATCCGGACTCCGTGAGGCAAGGGTAAACTTCCAGCAACAGGTGCCGGAGTCTACCACTGAACTTTTGTCAGTTCTCGATATCGGCTCAGTGAAGAAGCCTTAATGATTTAAGTCATTTCAAAAGATACTTCTCTGATACCATAATTGACCTGACACTCATTACAGGGTCAACGTCATGAACAGCATCTTCAGGCCAGACGTTTCCTCCGCCCCGTGCATGTTGGGAGAAAACAACCCGGAGATTATCCAGCAGGATGCGGCGCCGGAGTCGGCGGCCCTGCTGAATGGTCTCAGCCGGGTTTTCGGTATTCGTCTGGCAGGGCATGAAAATGATCCGGACGCACGGTTTCTGGCAGACCTCGCCCGCCTTTTTCATCTTTGTCGGGTTGACTCCGAAACCGCGCTGGAAAAACACGACAGACCCTGGGCAAACGTTTATCTGGTTCAGTACGGCATACTTCGACTGTTCCGGGAAGCACCCAGCGGCAAGGTGGCCGTGCACCACTTCTTTTCCGAGGGCGATATGGTCTGGCCAGTTTTTGGCCGTAGCCGGACCGTACGAAACACCCTTTGCCTGACCTCAGTAACGCCGGTAACCGCCTGGGTTGCTGACTTCGCTGCGTTCCGGTCCGCGATCCAGTCTCACGGTGAAGGGCTCTGGCCGCAGTTTGCACTTGCCCTGACGGAAGAAATTGCTGAGCTGACCAGCATGAGAGAATTCCGCAAGCACACTATGCCGGCACGAGAACGTTACATCTTATTGCTTGAAGAATACCCGGAGCTGGTAAAACGGGTGCCGGATAACCAACTGGCATCATGGCTCGGTGTTGTGCCAGCGACCTTCTCCCGTCTGAAAACCGCGACTGCGAAGAGCCGGCCCTGAGACAGGGAGCAACCGGGACAAAGCATAAAAAAGGGCAGCAAACTCTCGCCTGCTGCCCAAAAAACGCTCAACGCTTTGCTAAAAACCTCAGTTTCATCCGTGCAGTTTGACTGCCAGTTCAGCAACGTGCTTGCCCTGGAAGCGGGCAATGGCCATTTCCTTCTCGCTGGGCTGGCGTGAACCATCACCACCGGCGATTGTCGAGGCACCGTATGGTGTCCCACCGTTCATTTCAGAAATATCGAAAAACTCAGGAATGCCATAGCCCAAGGGCACAATCACCATGCCGTGGTGGGCCAGGGTGGTCCAGAATGAACTGATGGTATGTTCCTGACCGCCACCAGTGCCGGTGGAGGTGAACACGCTCGCAACCTTGCCGTGAAGTTTGCCTTCAAACCAAAGTTTCCCTGTTTGATCAAGAAAGTTACGCATCTGGCCAGCCATGTTCCCGAACCGGGTCGGTGTGCCGAAGATAATTGCATCGTAATCGGCCAGCTCTGACGGGTCAGCAACAGGAGCCTCCTGCTCCGCTTTGCCACCAGCACTCAGGAATGCCTGATCTGCCATGGTTTCCGGCACCCGCTTGATCGTGACCTCAGCCCCGTCGATATCCTTGGCGCCTTCTGCAATCGTATTCGCCATCGTTTCAATATGGCCGTACATCGAATAATAAAGAACGAGTACTTTTGCCATCGGGAGAACCTCCTCTGTCTTTGATCGGATATACGCATGCTAGCCAGCAGCAGACTCGAGAGAAATCGGAAGTTTTCCGACAGGTTATTCAGTTTTTCTGAACAGGCGCACAGGATGGTCACTATCGGCCATTGCGTACACATGTACGCTCAAGTATTTTATTACCATGACATATCAGGAAGACCATTCAGTGACAGCAACTCCATACCCCGCACCAAATATCCATCACCGCATTGAGGAGTGGCTGAACAGCGCCACCCACGGGCTCGGCGCAATATTGAGCGTTATCGGCACGGCAGCGTTGATCGTGGGCGCCAGCCAATCCGGGGATGCCTGGAAGATTGTCAGTTTCAGTATTTTCGGCGCGTCACTGATTCTGCTCTACCTGGCTTCGGCCCTGTATCACGGTGCCCGGCGTCCAGAACTGAAAAGGGCCTTCAAAACCCTTGATCATTGCGCCATTTTTCTACTGATTGCCGGTACCTATACGCCGTTTCTGCTTGTGAACATGCGCGGCACCGTGGGCTGGACACTGTTCGCGGTGATCTGGTCACTGGCGATCACCGGCGTGGTGCTCAAGGTTATTTTCAAGAACCGGTTCAAGCTTGCGAGGGTTGGCATCTATGTGGCAATGGGCTGGCTAATCACGTTCGCCTCATCCGATCTGGTGGCCAACCTGAGTGAGACAGCCCTGAATCTGACCATTGCCGGCGGCATTGTGTACACCGCCGGTGTTGCCTTCTATCTGGCCGACCGCATACCGTATATGCATGCAATCTGGCACTTGTTCGTGATCGGCGGCAGCGCCTGCCATTTCAGTGCCATCTACTATGGTGTTCTGCCTCACGTCGCCTGAAGAAGGCCCGGCAAGCGGACTCAAATCAAGCTCGGAACGGATCTAAACCACCGGAAATGAGTGGCTACCTCCACTGCGCCAACCTCCTGAACACCTACCCACTTCGAGATATCACCATCGCATCTTGTTGAATATATTGGCTTTTACGGCGGGAAAACGGGCCAGAATATTCGCCGGAAAACGGACCAGCTGACACCTCATTCTGTCCTTGAGAAATATCAAGAATTCCTCCCCGCCTCACTAAGCACAATGGCGTCGAGAAGCCTGAATGCCATCAGAAATGGGGGCCCAGGGCATGTTAAACGAGGGAGTCAAAATCATGGCCAAAACCAATGCCGACATCGAACACTGGGATGTCGAAAACGAAGAATTCTGGGAGCGGGAAGGTAAGCGCATCGCCTCCCGCAACCTGTGGATATCCATCCCCAGCCTGCTGATAGGCTTCGCCGTCTGGCTGATGTGGGGAATGATTACCACCCAGATGAAAAACCTGGGGTTCCCATTCACCATTGACCAGCTGTTTACTCTGTCTGCGATTGCCGGCCTGTCCGGGGCCACTCTCAGGATCCCGGCCTCCTTCATGATCAAGATTGCCGGCGGGCGAAACACGGTGTTCCTGACCACCGCACTGCTGATGATTCCGGCTGCCGGCACCGGCATCGCACTGATGAATCCGGACACACCGTTTATCGTGTTCCAGGCCTTGGCACTGCTCTCCGGTATCGGTGGCGGTAACTTTGCCTGCTCCATGAGCAACATCAGCACCTTCTACCCGAAAAGCAAACAGGGCTACGGTCTCGGCATGAACGCCGGCCTTGGCAACTTCGGCGTCACTACCATGCAGGTGGTCATTCCACTGGTAATGACCGTGGGCATCTTCGGCGCCCTCGCCGGTGACCCGATGCAGCTGCAGAGCCCGAGCGGCACGCTGATTGGTCGTATTGATGCAGGCACCGATACCTGGATCCAGAACGCCGGCTTTATCTGGCTGGTATTCCTGATTCCGCTGGCGTTTACCGGCTGGTTTGGTATGAACAACCTGAAAGTGGTTACCCCGAATCCCGGCAACCCACTCTCAGCCTTTGGCAAGATCCTCGGACTCTATGGTGTAGGCCTCCTTGCCTCTATCGCAGGCGTCTGGGCTCTCAGCGTCCTGAACATGTGGCTGGCCCTACCCCTGACCATTGTGCTTACGCTGATTCTCCTGCGATTGATCCCTGGCGACATCAAGCCGAACATTCAGAACCAGTTTGCCATTTTCAGCAACAAGCACACCTGGTCCATGACGGTACTTTACATCCTGACCTTTGGCTCATTCATCGGTTTCTCCGCCGCCCTACCGCTGTCCATCAGCGTCATCTTCGGCAACATGATGGAGGTGGCTGCCGACGGCACCGTAACCCGTGTGGTAAACCCTGATGCACCAAGCGCGCTGACCTGGGCCTGGATGGGACCGTTTGTGGGCGCACTGATTCGCCCCGTGGGCGGCTGGATTTCCGACAAGGTTGGTGGCTCTATCGTTACCCAGATCATCTCGGTGGTGATGGTTGCCGCCTCCGTGGCCACCGGCTATGTGATGATGCTGGCGTACAATTCCACCGATCCGAACACTTACTTTGCGCCCTTCCTGATCCTGTTCATCATCATGTTTGCGGCCAGTGGTATCGGTAACGGCTCCACCTTCCGCAGCATCGGCTTCATCTTCAACCAGCAGCAGAAAGGCCCGGTTCTGGGCTGGACCTCTGCGGTTGCCGCCTACGGTGCTTTCATTGCGCCACGGGTGATGGGCCAGGAGATCCAGGCCGGTACTCCGGAAGTGGCCATGTACGGGTTTGCGGTGTTCTACGCACTCTGCCTGGTGGTTAACTGGTGGTTCTACCTGCGCAAGAATGCGTACATAAAAAATCCCTGAGACCGGGTTCATGCAACAGCCGGCGTCCCTTAAGGGCGCCGGTTTTTTATGCCTGCGTTCTACCGAAGGCCACCTCCTTGTCCGCACCAAATGACGCGCCCGCCGACAAATGCTAGATTCAGGATATTGGATTTATTCCCGCCAGAAACAGGGAGCCTGCCATGTCCTTCGAAGAGCTCTTCGACGCAAGCTACGAGCGCGTCCTCCAGACCCCACCCGAACTCCCCGACTTCTTTGAAGCCTTCTATCGCCGGTTCCTTATGTCTTCACCTGAGGTCCGGGTACTTTTTCGCAACACGAATATGGCGGTTCAGCGAAGCATGCTGAAGAAATCCTTTTTCAGCCTCGTGGCGTTTTACGCCAGCGGCAACGTTGACGATGTCCTCCATCGAATTGCCTGCCTGCACAGCGCCCGCAACCTCAACATTAAACCCCACCTCTACGATCTCTGGCTCGACTGCCTGACGGACACCGTAAGGACCTATGACTGGGAGTGCAGCGACGATATCGAACTGGCATGGCGGTTGGTTCTGAGCCCTGGGATCACATATATGAAGTTCGGATACGATCACTTCTGATCCTCGGCAAGCATTGGTCCTGGCTGCTTGTCAGGGCTCAGATTCAGCAAGACCGACACCCGGGCCATGTGAAGCCCAACGGTGATCCCGGAAATGAGTTTCCTTGAGACGAAAAAAGGCCGCCGGGCAATGCCTCGGCGGCCTGTTGCAGAGCGGGGAGATTAGCTGGTCGCAGCAGCCTGCCGGCGACGCTCTTCCTCTTCGATCTGGAGATCGACAGAGGATACCTGGTATTCGTCAGCAAACCCTGATTCCGGCTCTTTCAGCCACATGATGCACAGCAACCAACTGACGAACGCACCACCGGCAATGATGTAGAAAAACTGGGTCGGGGTTACAAAAGTGAAGATGGTCAGGTACACCACCGCGCCCACGTTGCCATAAGCTCCGGCCATTCCGGAGATCTGACCGGTGAGGCGCCGCTTGATGGAAGGAATGATGCCAAAGGTTGCACCCTCTGCACCCTGCACGAAGAAGGAGGTGAATACAGTAATGCCCACGGCAATAATCAGCGGCCAGTTGGAGTTCATCAGTCCCATGAGCGCGAAGCCAACCGAGATACCGAACATGTAGCTGAGCATCACGAACCGGCGGTTGCCCATACGGTCGGATACCAGGCCGCCCATCGGGCGCGCTACCAGGTTCACAAAGGCAAAAGAAGCAGCGATAAGGCCGGCTGCGGTGGCACTCAGGCTCCAGGTTTCCTCAAAGAACATCGGCAGCATGGACACCACTGCCAGCTCGGCTCCAAAGTTGGCGAAGTAGGTGCTGTTCAGCGCGGCAACACTGTTGAACGGGTATTTGTCGTCTTCGGGTACGCCCTTTTTCAGTAAGGGAACGTTAACCCGGAGAATCTGGATAACCTGGTAGCACACAATGGCCACAATCACGGCGTAACAGATAGCCGCTCCGGTAACACTCAGGTACCCCATGTTCTCAATACGCCATACCAGAATGCCCAGAACTCCGACCAGGGGAATGGTCCAGAGGATCAGTTTGATCATGTCGCCCCAGCTGCTGACTTCCAGTGCCACCGCTTTGCGCGGTTTGCGATGGACCGTCCCGACAGGGCCGTCGGTAATCGCAAACCAGTAGTAAACCCCGTAAGCCGCCATCACGATAGCGCTTTGGGCAATGGCCCAGCGCCAGCCATCTTCACCACCGTACATTTGCAAGGCAATGGTCGGGAGAGTAATCGCCGCAGCAGCGGAACCGAAGTTGCCCCAACCGGCATAGAAACCCTCAGCAAAGCCGATGTCTCTGGGCTTGAACCACATGGCAGTCATATGGATGCCGACCACAAAGCTGGCACCAATGGAGCTGAGCACCAGACGGCTGACCAGCAGTTGCGTCATGGTATTACCGAAGGCAAACACCAGGGCCGGAATGGACATCAGCACCATCAGTACCGAGAACACACGCCGCGGACCGAAACGGTCCAGAGCCATGCCCACGATAATCCGGGCAGGTATGGTCAGCGCCACGTTGCAGATCGCAAACAGACGGAGATCATCGGTGGTCAGCCAATTGACGCTCTTGAGCATGCTGGATGCCAGCGGCGCCATGTTGAACCACACGTAGAACGTGATAAAGAATGCAATCCAGGTCAGGTGCAGGGCCCTGATCTCCGGACTCTTGACGTGGAAAACGTCTGCGACTTTCATGTCAGCCTCCCAGGGCTATCAGATACAGAAGCGGTTAATCGCCAGACTCAACGGCTGGGCAGAATCAGAAGTGGGCACTGGATGCGGCGGGCGAGAAAGGAGCTCACGCTGCCGAAGGTCATGTAATCCAGTTCGTCCACGAAATAGGTCAGTGAGCGGGCAATAAAGCCGCCGTCTGGCTCATGACTGTGGCGTGCGATAACCAGCATGTCCGGATGAACCTTCTTCTCCGCTGCAAACAGCAACATCTTTCGGGCATCGCCCTCCAGAAGCATGTTTTCGGCGGAAACCTGTTCCTGCTCGCAGACCTCCATGGCCTCGGCGATGTGCTTTTTCAGATCGGCCACCTCTTCCTGAAACATGTCCTCGTTTCCGGAGGTGATGTCGCGGGGGTTTTCGGCAACGGCCACGAGGGTGATCACGGGCTTGAGGTCGCGGAACATGGTGATGGTCTGGGCCAGTGCCAACCTGGCATTTCGCGAGCCGTCATAGGCAATCATGATTTTCATTTTTAGGGTCTCCAGAGGGCGTTTTCGGCGCCCCTTTTTCAGGGCATTCAAAGGGCATCCATTGATATCGGTCAGCATTAGCCCACACTCCTGCGCCTCCCATAATTGACGTAAATCAACCCTGCCAACGCGTACCCCACGAGAGAAATCCAGACTCTATCCCCTGCACCCTAAAAGCCCCGGATTACCTACCACCACTGCACCCAGCAGGAGGTACCTCCAATGCCCTGCATGGAAAAACCCTGTTTTTGGTATGGTTTAAGAGGTGCTTTCAGACAGCACTCGATGGACATCTGAAAGGAGGGGAAACATGGCCATTAGCCCGTCAAAACCCGAGCAATATCGCGCCCTGGGTCTGTCCACTTTCGCCTTCACCCTGTGCTTTGCGGTGTGGACCATTTTTTCGATCATCGGGATCCGCATCAGCGAAGATCTCGGGCTTTCAGATACCCAGCTTGGCCTGCTGATGGCCACGCCCATTCTTACCGGCTCCATCAGCCGACTGTTCCTGGGTATCTGGACAGACCGGTACGGCGGCCGCTGGGTGTTCGGCATCCTGATGCTCACTACCGCTGCTTGCGTTTACCTGCTTACCTTCGCAACCACTTACATCATGCTGCTGGTGGGCGCCCTCGGCGTGGGCCTGGCGGGCGGTGCCTTTATTGTCGGGGTGGCCTACACGGCGGCCTGGTTCGAGCCGGAACGTCAGGGCACGGCGCTGGGGATTTTTGGCGCGGGTAACGTGGGCGCTGCTGTCACTAACTTCGGAGCCCCATTCCTGCTGGTTGCATTCGGCTGGGAGAGCACTGCGCAGGTCTATGCCACAGTGTTGGCAATCATGGGTGTGGTCTTCATCCTCCTTGCCAAGGAAGACCCAATGGCGGCCGAACGGGCCGGCGACAAAGCCAAATCGTTCATGGAGCAGATGGAGCCCCTGCGGGAGCTGAGGGTCTGGCGGTTTGCCCTGTACTACTTTTTCGTGTTCGGCGCCTTTGTCGCCCTGGCACTCTGGCTGCCGCACTTCCTGATCGGCGTTTACGGCCTGGACATCAAGACCGCCGGAATCATTGCTGCACTCTACACCATTCCCGCGTCCCTATTCCGGATACTCGGAGGCTGGATGTCCGACCGTTTCGGTGCCCGCCGGGTGATGTATTGGACTTTCGGCGCTTCCGTTGTCTGCACTTTCCTGCTGAGCTATCCACCGACCGATTACGTAATCCAGGGCATTGATGGCGATATCCGCTTTACCCTGGGGATGAGCCTGCCCATGTTCGTGGCGCTGATCTTCATCCTTGGTTTCTTCATGTCCCTGGGCAAGGCAGCCGTGTACAAACACATTCCGGTTTACTATCCCATGCACGTCGGCGCAGTGGGCGGTGTGGTAGGCATGATTGGCGGTCTCGGCGGATTCATCCTGCCTCTGACATTCGGCGTGCTCAACGATCTCACCGGGATCTGGCAAAGCTGTTTCATGCTGATGTTCGTGATCGTCGCCGCTGCCCTGGTATGGATGCACTACGCGATCCGGTCTGCCGAGCGGGTGGAATGGGCCGCCAACGAAGAAAGAACTGACTTGCCGGAATTGGCCTCGCCACAGCTGTTTTACCCACTGAACCGCAAAAAGCCCAAAGGACCGCTGGCGCCGCCGCCAAAAGCCGGCCACTCCTGAAGCCACCTGATTGATTTGGCCTCGCTGCCCCGCATTGCGGGGCTTTTTCGTATAATCGTGGATCGAAACAAAGCTGATTGGGTAAAAGGGAGAAACATCATGGCCAAGTGGCTGGTTAAGTCAGAACCTGCAGAATGCGGCATCGAGGACTTTGCCAAAGCCCCGAACGGTGTGATCCCTTGGGATGGCGTGCGCAACTACCAGGCCCGGAATTTTCTGGCCAGCATGGCAGAGGGCGACGAGGTTTTTCTTTATCACTCCAGCTGCAAACACATCGGGATTGCCGGCATAGTGACGGTCGTTCGCAGCGCCTATCCCGATCCAACCCAGTTTGATCCTGAATCGCACTATTTTGATGCCAAGAGCACGGCTGAGAAGCCTCGCTGGCAAGCCGTAGACATGAAGTATGTTCGCACCCTGCCAAGACTGATCCCGCTGGATGAGTTGAAATCCATGGCCGGGCTCGAAGACCTGCCTTTGGTTCGGAAGGGTAACCGGCTCTCGGTGATGCCCGTGAGCGAGGAGGAATGGCAGATCATCCTGAGCCAGGCTGACTGACACCAGGGATCTGCCATCAGCCCGTCACTCGTCGTGGGGAATCGGGTCCGGGCTGCGATCCCAGCCCACGAGAGCCAGGGTTGCCACCACGCCGATCAACAGCCCCATCCATGGCTCAAAGAACGCCAGAGCAGCGCCGATCAGAACCACCGTGCCCCTCGAGGCATTGTCCCTTGGAATCGACATGGCAATGTAAGCACAGGCAAAACCGGTCAGCACAAGGGTCAGCGACAGCGCCACGCCCAGCAGCGGTTTCAGCCCGGTCAGCAGTGGCAGGAGAAAGAAGATGAACGGCAACCCCATCAGGTAGTAGGAGGCCAGGCCGCTATGCAGGCTGTTCATCGCCTTCGGCCCCTGCTTCCAACGCTGCACCACAATCACGTGAACGCCGGTCCAGACCGCACCCTGGGTCGGGAAGAAGGGCGCAACAATACCCATGATGGCGTTACGGATCGACAGGGAGAAATGGGTGCGGTTCAGGTTGATATCCACGTGCTCGTCCTTGCGCACCTTCAAGCCGTCCCGCAGCACTTCATTCCCGGTGACCAGATCGCCAAACAGAATGATGTAGGCAATCAGTGCCAGCGGAATACTCTGGAGAATCATCTCCTGGGACGGCCAGCCTATGGCCAGCGGAGAAACCTTCGCCAATGCCTCGCCCAGTGGTGGCACCAGGATTCCCCATTGAATATCGAAACTCACTTCACCAACCAACGGCCCGACGATGGCCGCGGCCAGGAAGCCCGGCAGCAGGCCCAGGGCTCCCAGGATAAAGAAGAACCGGCTGCGCTCCTTGAGCTTCTGCATCGGTATGGAGAAGGTGAATATGAGACAGATGGCGCAGGCAAGCCCCGTAGCAATGGGCTGCTCAAGCAGAAAACGCTCGGCATCGTCCACGAACACCCTCTTGAGCGCAGCTATCGAGGCCCCGAGAATAATGCCGGCCTTGAGCGTGTCGGGCAGCCAGATCACAAAGCGACGACCCAGGCCGGTTATCCCGAGAAACAGGACTAGCGAGGCAAATACCAGGCTCAGCGCGGTCATCGCCTGAAACCGGCTTACCGGGTCCTCGTAGCCTCCTATCACAAACGCCAGTATCAGGGGCAACGCCGGGGTAATCCAGCCTCCCGCGTAGGGTTCGCCGAAAACAATCACGGCCGAGGCAATCAACGAGGCGTGGATCATCGACAATGCGACCGCTTCTTCAAAACTGAGGCCGAAAAAGGCCGTCATCACGGGGATCAGGGCCAGGCCTGTGGCGGCCGAAACAAACAGCCCCTGCAGGAATTCGGACCAGCACAGGCGCGTATGGTAAAACGGCACGCGGAAAGTGAACGGCCCCCAGCGCCAGCCGGCTAACTCCGGTCTATCTTCCATGGAATGTCACTCGCTTTTCGGTTTTATTGTTTGCGAGTTGATTATGGAAAGGGTTTACGGATGGCACGAATGAATATTTCTGATCAAGCTGAATAAATCCTGCTAATTACGCTCAGCCACGCGCCTTGCAACAACGATCGTGTGTTGTCGAGGCTATCCAATCCTGTCCCGGCCCTTTAGAATTCGGCCTTCCCCGAATCTTCTGGAGCCGTCGTCTGCCATGCCTTCCCAACTGAACACCGCCTCCGGTTTCGAGAAACTCCGCCGCATTGAGTCCAGCAAGGTTTTCCAGGGCGCAGTCATCACCATCATCATTCTGTCTGCACTGACCATTGGCGCCAAAACCTATGATCTGCCTCCCTTGGTGGAGAAGTCGCTTATCGTGATGGACAACGGCATTACGCTGTTTTTCCTGTTGGAAATCCTTTTCCGCTTCGGTGTATGCGCCAACAAGAAACGTTTTCTGTTCGACGGCTGGAACCTGTTCGATACCCTGGTGGTAATCGGCAGTCTGATTCCTCTGGATAACTCCGAAGCGGTTCTGCTGGGGCGTCTGTTGCGGGTTTTCCGGGTGTTGCGTCTGGTGTCGGTGGTGCCGGAACTCCGGTTCCTGATCAACTCGCTGCTAAAAGCGATTCCGCGCATGGGCTACATCGCCCTGCTGATGTTCATCATTTTCTATATCTACGCGGCCATGGGCTCAATGTTCTTTGCCAGCGTCGACGAAGAACTCTGGGGCGATGTTGCCATTGCCATGCTGACACTCTTCCGGGTTGCCACCTTCGAGGACTGGACCGATGTGATGTACGCCACCATGGAGCAATACCCTCTGAGCTGGGTTTTCTACATCACGTTCATCTTCCTGACCGCGTTTGTGTTCCTGAACATGATGATCGGGGCGATCCTGGAAGTCATGAGCGAGGAGCAGAACGCCAAGCAGGCCCAGAAGGCCCACGATGAGCGGGATGAGATTGCCCGCCAGCTCCAGGCCGTTCAGGTACAACTGGGGGAGCTGACAAAGCAGATCAGCGAAAAACGCTGACTCAGAATGGCTTGGTCATTGCCAGATGCAGGATAGCGGTCACCTGCACCAGAGCGAGCACCGCGGCGGAAATTCGAACGGGCTTTCCGAGGGTGGTTTTCAGGGCGAATACGCCGGCAATAATGTAGCCGACCAGCAAGACAATTTTGGCAATCAGCCAACCCGGCATGGCCGAAGCGTACCCGGCCACAAAAACCAGAGAGATCGCCGCCACCAGCAGAATGGTGTCGTTGATGTGGGGGATAAACCTCAGCGGGGTCTGACGCCAACCCGGTCTTCCGACGGCGTCCAGGAGCAGACGCAGTGCAAAGAGGGTGATGGTGAGGTACGCGGTGGTCACGTGCAGGTGCTTCAGAATCATGTACGCGGTCATGAAAGTTCCTTTGTTAACAGGCGTTTTGCCGCATTGTACGCAATCTACCTACAAGCAGGTATGGTTAACGAGGATGTCAGGGTTTAACATATACACAGAATACATGTATATGAGAGACATCTATGCGGGCCATTCCAACTTCCCCTGAAAGGGCGTCTGCCAGCGTCAGTCAGTTATTTTCCTACCCCTTCCGGATTTTCTTTCTGTCCATGACCGTCCTGGCCCTTGCCGCCATTCCCCTCTGGGTGATGCAGGTCAATGGTGTTATCAGTCTCCCGCTGGCCATCCCCGGACTATTCTGGCACCAGCATGAGATGTTGTTCGGCTTCCTGTCGGCGGCAATCGCGGGCTTCCTGCTGACCGCTGTCTGCGTGTGGACCCAGACAGAGCGCACCCACGGGATCAGGTTAGTGCTGCTTTGGGGCGTATGGCTGGCCGGTCGGCTGCTGCTGGCGACCGGCGCAGACCTGCCTTACTGGCTGGTACAGGGAGTGAATCTGGCGTTCCTGCCCCTGGTGATGGTGGATGCCGGCTGGCGCATCTGGCACGCCCGGCAAAAACGGCAACTGATGATCATGGTGGTACTCGGCCTGCTCTGGCTGATGCAGATCGGCTTTGTCACCCGCCTCGACATGACCTTCAGCTATGGTGCCCTGATCATGGCGATGGCACTGATCAGTATTGTCGGTGGCCGCATCACTCCCGCGTTTTCCACCGACTGGTTGCGCCAGAGGGGACTCGACAGCAACGCTGTAAAGACCATTCCCGCGCTGGACATGGCAACTGTATTCAGCCTGATTCTGCTGATGGCATTCCTGGTGACTGGCTGGCAAACCGTTACCGGTTTGCTGGCGCTGCTGTCCGGTGCGCTTATGCTGGTGCGTCTGGCGGGATGGAAGGGCTGGCTCGTTCGCGAGGAACCCCTGCTCTGGATTCTGCACCTGTCCATCCTGTGGGTGCCGGTGGCCCTGTTCCTGCTGGCAGGCACACTGTTCGCAGGCTGGCCTTCCAACGCCTGGAGCCATGCCGCCGGCACCGGGGCGTTGGCGTGCCTGATTCTGGGGGTTATTGCCCGGGTCGCCCTCGGCCATAGCGGCAGACCGCTGGTGTTACCGAAGGGGATGGTGTTTGCATTCATTGCAATTCATCTGGCCGCGCTGGTACGGGTGCTCACAGCCTTCGAGATCATTCCATGGCACCCCGGCATTGGCG
This sequence comes from Marinobacter sp. es.048, assembly GCF_900188435.1. Taxonomy (NCBI): domain Bacteria; kingdom Pseudomonadati; phylum Pseudomonadota; class Gammaproteobacteria; order Pseudomonadales; family Marinobacteraceae; genus Marinobacter; species Marinobacter sp. es.048. Next base: position 1,299,795 of record NZ_FYFA01000001.1, on the reverse strand, counting down.
GCAGCGCCCTGCTCTGGCTGGTCGCCTTTGGAATATTCCTGTACCGCTACACCGCCATCCTGGCCAGCCCACGACCGGATGGCAGTGAAGGCTGAGCCGCTTCTGGCAACCAGATAGATAAGCATCAAACGGAATAAGCATACGAATCCGGGAACTCTGGAATGGCAATCATCCACTAAAGGTCAATAGCTCCTCGCGAAATTCGAGCTAAAGTATACAGATATCATTTTGTAACAGAGATACTGGCACTATGAACCCGGATCATTTTGATAAAGAAGACCTGATCAAATGCGGCCACGGAGAGCTCTTCCCCGGCTCCATGCGCCTGCCCATCAACGAGATGCTGATGTTTGACCGCGTAACGCACATCGCGGACGACGACGGCCTCTATGGTAAAGGCAGCCTTGTCGCCGAGCTCGACATCAACCCGGACCTCTGGTTCTTCAAGGTGCACTTTGTTGACGATCCCGTGATGCCGGGTTGTCTTGGCCTGGACGCCATGTGGCAGCTGGTGGGTTTCTTCCTGGCCTGGGGTGGCGGCGAAGGCAAGGGGCGCGCCCTTGGCGCCGGTGAAGTAAAGTTTACCGGCCAGGTGTTGCCTACGGCCAAAAAGGTCACCTACCGCCTGGACCTCAAGCGCGTGATCAGACGCAAGCTGACCATGGCAATCGCTGATGGCCGGATGGAAGTGGACGGCCGGGAAATCTACACTGCCAAAGACCTGCGGGTTGGCATGTTCACCTCGACCGATGATTTTTAGGAGTTAACAGGATGCGTCGTGTTGTAATCACCGGTATGGGCATTGTTTCCAGCCTTGGTACCAACCAGAAGGAAGTTGCCCAGTCACTCAGGGACTCACGTCCCGGCATCGGCTTCAGCGAAGAGGCCCGGGATAATGGTCTGCGCAGCCACATCTGCGGCCAGATCAACCTGAACCTGCCCGAACTGATTGATCGGAAACTGTGGCGCTTCATGTGCCCGGCGTCCGGCTATACCTATCTGGCGATGCTCGAAGCCATCGAACAGGCTGGACTGACCGACGAGCACATCAAGGCTGATACCACCGGTATTATCTTTGGCCAGGGTGGCGCCTCGACGGTTGAGCTGCTCGATTCGATCGATACTCATCGCGACCGAGGCATCCGCCGGGTCGGCCCTTACCGCGTGCCCCGCACCATGGGCAGTGCCATTAACGCCTCTCTCGCGACTGGATTTGGTATCCGCGGCATCAACTACGGCATTACCTCAGCCTGCGCAACCAGCGCGCACTCCATCGGCCACGCCGCCGATCTGATTGCTCTCGGGCGTCAGGATGTGATGTTTGCCGGCGGCGGCGAAGATATCCACTGGACCCTGAGCCTGCTGTTCGATGCCATGGGCGCCCTGTCGACCAAATACAACGAGACGCCGGAACTGGCTTCGCGCACCTATGACTCAAACCGGGATGGCTTTGTTATCTCTGGCGGCGGCGGTGTGCTGGCACTTGAGGCGCTGGAACACGCCGAGGCGCGGGGGGCAAACATTCTGGCCGAGATTGTCGGCTTTGGCGCCACCTCAGACGGCGCGGACATGGTCGCCCCGAGTGGCGAAGGCGCGGTGCGGTGCATGCAACAGGCCATGAAGAACCTGGATGGCGAGATCAGCTACATCAATACCCACGGCACCAGCACGCCGGCAGGGGATATTACCGAGCTCAAGGCGCTCAAAGAGACCTTTGGCGACAAGATCCCGCCGTTAAGCTCCACCAAACCCCTATGCGGCCATGCCCTGGGTGCAGCAGGCGTGCATGAGGCTATCTACAGCCTGATCATGCTGCGTGACGGCTTCATTGCTCCGTCGGCAAACATTCAGAGTCTCGACGAGGGAGCTGAAGGCTACCCGATCGTGCGGGAACGCATGGATAACCAAAAGCTCGACCTGGTGATGAGCAACAGCTTCGGCTTTGGCGGCACCAACGCTTCACTGGTGTTCAAAAAGGCCTGAACCGGATCAGGATAGCCTGACAGAGCGATATTCAGCCGGGGAAGTACCCATCCAGCGCTTGAAAGCCCGGCTGAATGCGCTCAATTCCGAAAACCCGAGCTGCTCGGCAATTTCCACCAGCGGCTTGGTCTTATCCTGCATGTAGGTAAGCGCCTGCCTGCGACGAACATCCTCAAGCAGACGGGCAAACGTCAGCCCTTCGCGCTTCAGTTTCTTGTGCAGCGTATAGCGGCTCATATGCAGCTGCGACGCCACGACTTCCACACCAACCTTGCCACGAGCAAGCTGCACACTGATCAGGGAACTGACCCTGACACTCAGCGAAGCCCGCGCCACCTCTGGCGTCAGAGGCTTTGATGCCATCTGGAACTCCTCCTTTGCAACGCTTCGGCCCGAAAAGCCGGAACCGTGAGCGTACACATGTTAGCCGAAAACAATCAATACGACCTTTGAGCAGGATCAAGGGAATGCCCATCGGTTTACGGCAAAATGCCCCGCTTTCAGAATCCCCCGGAGCCACAATGAATACCCCGGAACTGCTAGCCCCCGCGGGCACCCCCGAACACCTGGAAACCGCCTTTGCCTATGGCGCCGATGCTGTCTATGCTGGCCAGCCCCGATACTCCCTGAGAGTAAGAAACAACAGTTTCAAAGACGTTGCAGCGCTCGGCGCCGGCATCGATCGGGCCCATGATCTGGGCAAACAGTTCTACCTTGTCTCCAACATAGCACCTCACAACGACAAGGTGCGGTCCTATCTCAGGGATCTTGCCCCGGTACTGGAACAAAAACCCGACGCCCTGATCATGTCAGACCCAGGCCTGATCATGCTTGTGCGGGAAAAATGGCCAGACCAGCCCATCCACCTTTCCGTTCAGGCCAACGCGGTAAACTGGGCCACGGTGGAGTTCTGGCGCCGGCAAGGCATCAACCGGGTGATCCTGTCCCGGGAACTGGCACTAAATGAAATCCGAGAGATCCGCGACCGGGTCCCGAAAATGGAACTCGAAGTCTTCGTTCACGGTGCCCTGTGCATGGCTTATTCCGGTCGGTGCCTGCTCTCGGGTTACATGAACCACCGGGACGCCAACCAGGGCGCCTGCACCAACGCCTGCCGCTGGAGCTACAAGCAGGTCCGGCACGGCCACGACCAGACCGGCGACCTGATCGCCACCTGCGGGAGCGGTGAATTGCAGGAAGTGGCGCCAAAAGAAATCCTGCTGGAAGAGCCCAACCGTCCAGGAGGGTTCATACCCGCCTATGAAGACGAGCATGGTACCTACATCATGAACTCAAAGGATTTGAGAGCCGTTCAACACGTCGCTGAACTGGCAAAGATGGGCGTTCACTCCATGAAAATCGAAGGGCGAACAAAGAGTACCTACTACGTGGCCCGCACCACCCAGGTCTACCGCCGAGCCATCGACGAGGCGGTGCAGGGCAAGCCCTTCGACATGGGCCTGATGGACGAACTGGAAGCCCTCTCCAATCGGGGCTACACCGAAGGCTTCCTCCGCCGCCACCTGCCCCGCGAATACCAGACCTACGAACAGGGCTCCTCATTCCTTGGCACCCAGCAGGTGGTTGGTACCATTACCGACACGGATGACCAGTGGCTGACCATCGACGTGAAAAACAAATTCGCACCCGGCGACCAACTGGAACTGATCAGCCCGGCCGGCAACATCCGGTTTTCGGCCAATATCATGGAAAATCGAAACGGCCAGGCCATGGACTATGCGCCTGGCAGCGGACATATCGTTCGTATTCCGAAGCCAGAGCGCTTACCAGAATCTCTCGATTTCAGCTATCTGACGAGAATCCTCTCCAACTAGTCTTAAAGCCGGACTTAGACCTTGGTAGCGAATGGCAAAAGGTAGGGCGTGTAGGGCGGGGATCTTCTCCCAAAACCCTGTCTTGCCAAGGAGGGCAAGACGGAGCCCCCATGGATGGGTTCACGGCGTGTTTTGGGGGAAGATCGCCGCCCTGCATGCTTCACCCAAGCCAGAAGTCTCCTAGGTAAAAGCTATCAGCCCGATCACCCTCCCCTTAGTGCCCCAAAGGCCGATTAAGGTATAATCAGCTCACGCAAAAATTAATACCTGACTATTTTACTCTGGTATTGTATAATCGCTCGCCAGAAGCGATGGATCGAAGCGGCCTAATTTGCTTATTTTTCAATACCACCTTTGAAAATCCGTCATCCAAAAAGCGATTGCAGGGCGTACTCACAGGATGAGCGACCACTGCAACACACAAACTGATGACATCCGATCGACAGTCCCTTTTTGAGACCGTCGGCGACACCAAGGGCGCAAGCCCGCGATGAGAGAATACGGAGCGACGATCATGGCGACCACCGACACCGAGGTGAACGAGCTGATCAAACGGGAATACGAGTACGGATTTGTAACAGACATTGAATCCGATACGTTTGAACCCGGCCTTAATGAAGACGTTATCGCCCGCCTTTCCGGCCTCAAGAAAGAACCGGAATGGATGCTGGAGTGGCGTCTGAAAGCCTACCGTCGCTGGCTCGAGATGGACGAGCCGGACTGGGCCCATGTGGGTTACCCGAAAATCGACTATAACTCGATTTCCTACTACTCCGCGCCAAAGCGTCCGGAAGACATGCCCCAGAGCCTGGACGAAGTGGATCCGGAACTGCTGAAAACCTACGAAAAGCTGGGCATCCCCCTGCACGAGCGCGAAAAGCTGGCGGGCGTGGCTGTTGATGCAGTATTTGATTCGGTTTCCGTAGCAACCACGTTCAAGGAACCGCTGGCCAAGGCCGGCGTGATCTTCTGCTCCATCTCCGAAGCGATCCAGGATTACCCGGAGCTGGTCAAAAAATACCTGGGCTCGGTAGTGCCGGCTGGTGACAACTTCTTCGCCGGGCTGAACTCCGCAGTCTTCTCCGACGGTACCTTTGTTTACGTTCCCAAGGGTGTTCGCTGCCCGATGGAACTGTCCACCTACTTCCGCATCAACGCGGCCAACACCGGCCAGTTCGAGCGTACCCTCATTATCGCCGAAGACAGCAGCTACGTGAGCTACCTTGAAGGTTGCACCGCGCCCATGCGGGACGAGAACCAGTTGCACGCTGCAGTTGTTGAGCTGGTGGCCTTGGACGACGCCCAAATCAAGTATTCCACCGTACAGAACTGGTATCCGGGCGACGAGGAAGGCAAAGGCGGCATCTTCAACTTCGTTACCAAACGTGGCGCCGCCATCGGCAAGAACTCCAAGATCTCCTGGACCCAGGTCGAAACCGGCTCCGCGGTCACCTGGAAGTATCCGAGCTGCGTCCTGCGGGGCGAAAACAGTGTTGGTGAGTTCTATTCCGTAGCACTGACCAACAATTACCAGCAGGCAGACACCGGCACAAAGATGATCCACCTGGGCAAGAACACTTCCAGCACGATCATCTCCAAGGGTATTTCCGCCGGCAAGAGTTCCAACGCTTACCGCGGCCTGGTGAAATTCGGCCCGGGGGCGGAAGGTGCACGTAACTTTACCCAGTGCGATTCGCTGCTGATCGGCGACCGCTGCGGCGCGCACACCTTCCCGTACATCGAGAGCAAGAATAAGTCGGCCATCGTCGAGCACGAGGCAACCACCTCGAAGGTCAGCGACGAGCAGATGTTCCTTTGCCGTCAGCGCGGCATCGACCCGGAACAGGCAGTCTCCATGATCGTGAACGGCTTCTGTAAGGAAGTGTTCAAAGAGCTGCCCATGGAGTTCGCTGTCGAAGCCGGCAAGCTGCTCGAGGTAAGCCTCGAAGGGTCCGTTGGTTAACAGGACGGCGGGTCACCCCCAAGATCGGGGCGGGAAACAGAATTCAGACGGTTAAATGAGAGAGACGCTATAAATGCTGAGCATCAAGAACCTGCACGCATCCGTTGAGGGCAAAGAAATCCTCAAGGGCATCAACCTGGAAATCAAGGCCGGGGAAGTTCACGCCATCATGGGCCCCAACGGCTCTGGTAAGAGCACCCTGTCGCAGGTGCTGGCAGGCAACGAAGCATTTGAAGTTACCGAGGGTGAAATCACCCTGAACGGCGACAACCTACTGGAGCTCGAAACCGAAGAGCGTGCCCGCGAAGGCATCTTCCTGGCGTTCCAGTATCCGGTGGAGATCCCCGGGGTAAGCAACCTGCAGTTCCTGCGCACCGCCGTGAACGCCATGCGTCAGCACAAGGGCCAGGACGAGATGAACGCGGCCGAGTTCATGAAGCTCGCCAAAGAAATTTCCAAGCAGGTGGATCTGGATCCGGCGTTCCTGAAGCGCGGTGTTAACGAAGGCTTCTCCGGTGGTGAGAAAAAGCGTAACGAGATCATGCAGGCACTGCTGCTGCAGCCGAAGCTGGCGATTCTCGACGAGACCGATTCCGGCCTCGATATCGACGCCCTGAAGGTTGTTTCTGACGGCGTGAACGCTCTGCGTGCGGAAGACCGCGCCATCCTGATGGTGACCCACTACCAGCGTCTGCTGAACCACATTGTGCCGGATTACGTGCACGTGCTGGCCGGCGGCAAAATCATTAAATCTGGCGGCCGCGAACTGGCCCTGGAGCTGGAAGAACGCGGCTACGGCTGGCTGGGCATCAAGGATGAAGAAACTGCCGACAGTTCAGCCAACAGTTCTGTCAACTAATCGGGAGGTCGCGGAATGAAACCAGCACCCACGCTTTCCACCGCCTTCCTGCATCCGGCCGGTCAGTCACTGCCGGAACCCCTGCTCGCTCTGCGCAAGCAACGGGGAACCGCACTGGTCGACATGCCATTGCCGACCCGCAAGACCGAAAACTGGAAATATTCCAGCAAGTACCTGAAGCTGTCCGACGACATGGCGATTTCCCTGCCGGCGGAAGGCAAGACCGGGAGCAGCCTGGCGGTACCCGGCTACAAGGTTGCGTTTCTCAATGGCGTGATGATGCCGGAAGCCTGCGAATACCCGGATCTGGACGGTATCAGCATCAAGAGCTTCGGCGATCTGAGCGATGAGGAAGCCAGCGATCTGGCGGATCGCCTGGACAGCACCCTGGACAACAAGGCAGTACAGATGGCCAGACTGAACTCTGCGCGTTTTGAAGACGGCCTGCTGATTCGCCTGAAGCCAGACGCCGTACTCGACCAGCCGCTGTTCATTGTTCACGAAGTAACGGCCGAGGCCAGCGGTTCAGCCTTCCCACGCATTTTTGTGGATGCCGGCCGTCACAGCCAGATTACCCTCGTGGAGGAGTACATCTCCAGTGGCTCGGCCCAGGTCATGGCCAATACCGTTACTGAATTCAGTGTGGCCGACGGCGCCAACATCACCAGCATCCGCCTAAATATGGAAGGCGAGAATGTCCAGCACATTGGCTCTACCGGTGTGGTGCAGCAGCGCAGCTCCCGTTTTGAAAGCCATACGGTCGGCTTTGGTGGCCCGCTGCGCCGGCACGATCTGCAGGTTCGACTGGAGGGCGAAGGCGCGGAGTGCAAGCTCAACGGGGTGGTTGTTACCCAGGGCAAACAGCATTACGACAACCACACCACCATTGAACACGTGGCTGCCCACTGCAACAGCGAAGAAACCTATCGCAACATCGCAGCGGACCAGTCCCATGCGGTTTTCAATGGCCGGATTCATATCCATCAGGACGCCCAGAAATCCAATGCGGATATGAACAACAAGAACCTGCTGCTGTCCAATGGGGCAGAGATTGATACCAAGCCGGAGCTTGAAATCTACGCCGATGATGTAAAATGTGCTCATGGCGCAACCATCGGCCAACTTGATGAAATCTCGTTGTTTTACCTGGTTTCACGGGGCATCGGCCGGCGTCAGGCGAACGTTCTGCTCACCATGGCCTTTATCAACGAACTGGTAGAGCAGATTCCTGTTGAAGCAGTGCGGGAGACGGTCCAGGGCCGGCTGAACCACTTCTTCGAACAGACATTTCAGGAGGCGTAACCGGTTATGACCGATCTGTCCGTGGCAAGCACCGCCAAGCGCACCAGCTTCGATGTGGACTCCATTCGCCGGGACTTCCCGATCCTGTCTCAGCGGGTGAACGGCAAGCCACTGGTGTATCTGGATAACGGTGCGTCGGCCCAGAAGCCGGAAGCCGTGCTGAACGCCATGGATCGGTATTACCGCGAGATGCACTCCAATGTTCATCGTGGCGCCCATACGCTCGGAGACAGGGCCACCGCGGCCTTCGAGGGCGCCCGAGAGACCGTCCGCAACTTCCTGAATGCCGAAAGCATCCGGGAAATTATCTGGACCCGCGGCACTACCGAAGCCATCAATCTGGTTGCCAATGGCCTGGCCCCGCGCCTGAAAGCCGGCGACGAGATCCTGGTGAGCTATATGGAGCACCACGCCAACATTGTGCCCTGGCAGATGATTGCCGAGCGCACGGGTGCGAAAGTGGTTCCTGTCCAGGTGACACCGGATGGCGAGCTGGATCTGGAGTCTTTCACCAGCCTGCTCAATGAGAAAACCCGGGTTCTGGCGATTACCCACGTCTCCAACGTGCTTGGTACCGTGAACCCGGTGACAGCCCTGATTGAACAGGCCAAAGCCCACGGCATCATTACCCTGGTGGACGGTGCCCAGGCGGTACCGCATTACCAGCCGGATGTTCAGGCACTGGGCTGCGACTTCTACGTGTTTTCATCTCACAAGCTGTTCGGCCCCACCGGTATTGGAGTGCTTTACGGCAAGGCCCAGTTGCTGGAGGATATGCCGCCTTACCAGGGCGGCGGCGAGATGATTGAACGGGTCTCGTTCGAGCGGACCACCTGGAACACCCTGCCCTACAAATTCGAAGCCGGCACGCCGGCCATTGCCGAGGCAGTCGGACTGGGAGCGGCCATCGACTACCTGAACGGCCTGGACCGCCCCGCCATGGAAGCGGCCGAAGCCGCTCTGCTTGAGCGGGCCAACCAGTTGGTGGAAACGGTACCGGGCATGGAAATCATCGGCACCGCAAAACAGAAAGTGCCGGTTATGTCCTTTAAAATTGCCGGCCTGCACCCCAGTGATATAGGCACGCTGCTGGATCAGCAGGGCATTGCGATCCGCACCGGCCACCATTGCGCCATGCCGCTGATGGATTTCTATGGAGTTCCCGGTACAGCCCGGGCGTCATTCGCGTTCTACAATACACTGGACGAGGTGGATACATTGTTTACCGCCCTGCAGAAAGTCCAGCGTCTGTTTGCCTGATGGAGGTGGAATCATGACAGCCGAAGTCTTCACCCCGACCGTTGCCGTCACCATGACGCCCAGCGCGGTTAAGCACGTGCGCAAACAGCTGGAGAAAAAGCCGGACGCCAAGGGCATCCGGCTGGCCATCAAGAAGAGTGGCTGCTCCGGCTTCAAATACGAAACCCAATGGGTGGAAGACGTTGCGACCGACGACAAGGTTTTCCACATTGATGGTGTCGACGTCTTTGTTAAAGAGGAGCACCTGCCTCTGGTGAATGGCATTGAGATCGACTTTATTACCGAGGGCGTAAACTCCATGTTCCACTTCCGCAATCCGAACGCCACTGCAGAATGCGGATGCGGCGAGAGCTTTACGGTAGCGTAATTCGACACCAGAGATTGACAAAAGCGAGGCCCGAACAGGCATGCAAGAACGGGAAGTGGTCCTGACCAAACGCGAGGTGGAAGCCCGCCTCGTTCCTTCCGGAACCGAAATCATGATTCCGTCGGACACTTTTGTGACCATCACACAGTCACTGGGTGGCACGTTTACGGTCGCCGTTAACGGAAATCTCGCCCGGATTGAAGGCCACAATGCCGATGCGCTCGGCAAGAAACCCCTGGAAAGCAGCTTCGAAACGCCGGAAGACGGCACCGTCAACGAAAACCAGGTCTGGGAAGCCATGCAGAACTGCTACGACCCGGAAATTCCGGTGAACGTGGTCGATCTGGGCCTGATTTACGAGTGCAAGATTGAAAATGGCACCGAAGACGGCAACCATGTCTACGTCCTGATGACCCTGACTGCCGCCGGCTGTGGCATGGGCCCGGTGATTACCGAGGATGTGAAAACCAAGCTCGAGCACGTTCCCAACGTGGACAAGGTCACCGTTGAACTGACCTTCGATCCGCCCTGGAGCAACGACATGCTCACCGATGAAGCCAAACTCGAACTGGGAATGCTGTAAATGACTGCCAGTGAACAGGACTTTCTGAACAACCCCCTGGGTAAAGACACCACCCTCGAAGACGTTCTGGATGGCTTCGAACTGCTGGACGACTGGGAAGAGCGCTACGCCTTTATCATTGATCTGGGCAAGCAGCTTCCTGCCTTCCCGGAAGAAGCCCGGGTTGAAGATAACTATGTTCACGGCTGCCAGAGCCAGGTCTGGCTGATTCACCACTTTGATGAGGCCAGTGGACGGCTGTATCTTCTGATTGATTCAGACGCCATGATTGTCCGTGGACTGGCCGCTATCATTCTGGTCGCCCTGAACGGCAAGACCCCGAGGGATCTGCTGGCCACAGACATCGATGAGTTGTTTGAGCAGCTGGACCTGTTCCGCCACATTTCCCCGACCCGCGGCAACGGGCTCAGAGCCATGGTCGGCAAAATCCGGGACATTGCGGCCGCCGAGGTGGCCAGCGCCGGCAGTTGATGATGGCCGCCAGCCCTACCAGATAATCGCTATATCATCTCTCCGTATATTCACGATGCCGCCAAGCCTTGGCATCGTGCCCCTGCTGGAATGTGGCTGAACCTTATCCAGCGTCACAGACAGGTCACTGTCCTGCAGCTCCGGTGAGTCGTCCGGCGATTCCAGATAGCGTTTGCTGCGATAGAGTTTTAGCTCGTCGCCCGGCCGAAGACCCGCTGTAGCACCGGATTCCAGTGTTACCGAAAAGCCATCCACCCGCGCAATTCTGGTAATGAACGGCTGGCACGCCAGCGCCTCGGTTACCGCCGCCGCCATCTCCCCGATAACACCATCGACAGACTGGCCGTAGGCGGTCTTCTGGAAACCGGCTGAGCCGAACCCTGCTGAACTTCCAGGCCCGGCATCCCAGTCTGCCGCCGTTTCAAATCTCTGACGGTATACCGGCGCGCCGCTGAAGCCATCAAAGATCACGAGGTCAGCGGCAAACCGACGCCGTTGATCCACCACTCCGATGCCCCGTTGCATCCTGTCCAGTACGGAGGTGCCCCAGGCCGACGGATCAGCAACGCCAAGATCCCGAATCACACCTGTCACAACGAACTGAACGCCCATTTCACGGGCCAGTTCAAGCACGTTGCTCAATCGATTGTCGCCCCGTTGCACCGTAGGCGCGTTCAGCAGATCGGTGAACATCCTGGACGTGGTTGCACCGAAAACCTGCAATCCGCCCTGGCCCAACAAACGCTGCTGGAGTTGTTGCGGCAAGATTTCGCCGGCGTCATCGATGCGCCCTACTCTGGCCTGGTCCGGGTACAGCATCGGAAATCCGGTCACCGCAACACGCTTTTTCAGACGCCCGGCATCTCCAACCCCACATTGGCTGCGACTGTCGCTGATATCGCCCCGTACTATCACCCGCAACAGGTTGCCGCTCTGATATTCATCGACTATCCGCACATTCCGGGCTCGGGCGCTCGAGGCGAGGTCCATCCGGGACTCGGTGATAACGCCGTTTTCCATGGTGTCGTGCGTGCTTACCCTGGCCTCATACTGCAGGGAAAGGTCCCGGATCGCAGCCTTGCGGGCCTCGGCCCGGGCGGCTTCCAGGTTTCCATTGTGGATATTGGCGTGGCCCACGCCCTCCAGAACGACCGCATGGGCGCCAGAAACCACTAAAAGGGCCAGAGCCCCGAGCATAGCCAGTGACAGCAAGCGTTTCATAACTCTCGACACTCTCGATCAATCAAGGTAATACAGGGAATCCACGCCTTTGCTCTGCACATCGCCCACGCTGTCATTTTCTTGCGGCATGGGAATCGGGCAGAGATCCTGCACCTGATCATCAGCAACCTTGGCCACACAGGCCCGGAAACGTGGCTCGAGTTTCAATTCCATAACAGTTTCGAACACACCGTCGCTATGTTCGTTCACTGCAACCAGCTTGGCGCCGCGAATGTAGCTGTCGACGTAGGTTCTGAACATGTCATTACGCAAAACAAAGTCATTAACCGTGGAACTGCCATAGACCACTGTGCCGTAAACCCGTTCAACAAGGTTCCGGTAGGCATCCAGCTGGGAGGCACGCCGGGCCATCAGGCGCTTGCGGGTATCCGAACGGTCGGCTGCAACATCCTCATAGGTACCCAGACCACTCACCCGCACAGTGATTGGCTCCAGCATCGTATCCTGACGGGACTGGCTGCCGTTATTCCCCTGGTAACTGCCAACCGGCGCACAGGCCGCAACCGTTGTTGCCAGCAGAGGCATGAGTATCCAGCGAAGGTTCATTGGGTGTCTCCAAAAAGCATCATTTCCGGTTTCCCATGAAAAAATTACGCCAGTTTTCCTAACCCCCTGATATTCCATTCAACAACTGCCAACCGCGCAGTTTTGCAATCCCTATGCGGCAAAAAACTGCCTCCGTTTACACATCAAAAACAAACCGTAACCCCATGCGTCATGTGCCGGACAAGGTTCTGCATTAACCTCTCAGCTACGTCATATCTATTTTGCTTTTTTACCTGACAGGATTCCTCATGACCGGATATCGTCTGACCAAACTTTCTGTAGCCATTGGCCTATCCATTGCCACCTCCTCTGCACTGGCCAGCCCACAGTCTTTTATGTCTGCCCGCTCTTTTGCCATGGGCGGCACCGGGGTTGCTGTAGCAACGCCTTCAACTGCGCCAACAGACAACCCGGCGATGATGGCTGCGGATCACCATAGCTGGAACGATGATTTCGGGCTGATGCTCCCTTCGGTGAATGCGCGGGCTGCGGATGAGGAAGAAACGGTTGATCAGGTGGATGATATCCAGGATGTGATCGACGAATTTGATCAACTGGTTTCACAACTCGAAGTTGATCCTAGCCAGAACAATGCGGACTCCCTGGCATTAACCGCGGGCGACCTTCGAGATCGCCTGGTGGATTTCGACGGGGATACCATGCGCGCTAACGCGAGCTTGGGTCTGGCCCTGGTAGTTCCCAGCAAGTCCATTTCTGTTGGTGTATTTACCAACGCAAACCTCACAGCGACGGTTCGCGGCGAGCTCTCCAACGATGACCGATTGCTGCTCGACAATATTGTGACAGCCGCAGAAATCGGCAATGTGGGCGACGTGGAAAACGTGATCGACAACGCCGCGGTCGATCAGGACGGAAATATTCTGTTTAACTCCAGAGGCAAGATTCTCGCCTCGGCCGTTGGTGAGGTAGGCGTTTCCTTCGCCCGCCAATTCGAACTTTCCAACGGAAACAGCTTCCAGCTCGGGCTTTCCCCAAAATACGTCGAGCTCCGCACCTTCCAGTACACGGAATCTGTGTCGGGATTCGAGGACGACGAATTCGACGACGACCAGTACCAGACGAATAAGAGCGGTTTTAACCTGGATATTGGCGCGGCTTACGCGTTCGGCGATGAGAAGCAGTGGAATGCAGGTATCGTGGTCAAGAATCTCATCCCGATGGAGCTGGACTCTGCAGCCAGCCGCCCGGAGCTGGGTGAAGAGGTCCGCACACTGGAGCTCAACCCGATGGCAACGGCAGGTATTGCCCACAGGAGCGAATACCACGTGGTCACCGCAGAAATCGACCTGACCAAAAAAGAAGCCTTTGGCTATGAAGATGACACCCAGTGGCTCGCCCTGGGCGCCGAATTCGATGCCTTCCGCTACGCCCAACTGCGAGTCGGCGTTCGCCACAACCTGGCCAGCAACGATGACAACGACGGCATTGAAGAGAAAACCCAGTTCACCGCCGGTCTTGGCCTGAATATTGTTGGTGTCCGCCTTGATCTCGGCGCGCTATACAGCGATGCCGATGTCGGCGCAGCTCTGGAGCTTGGCACCGCGTTCTGACGCAAACCTCTGTCAAAGCCCGCCGGGACGATTCCGGGCGGGCTTTTTTTATGGCGAGCTGCGTCAGAGGTTTGCCTGCCCTGCCCGGGAACCGGATAATCCACCGACACACTCCCGAAAGGAATCAAAGATTTCATGCAGGCCTATCTGGTTGGCGGTGCCGTTCGTGATGAATTACTCGGCCTTGAGGTCAAGGACCGGGACTGGGTTGTGGTCGGCGCAACACCCAAGGAAATGCTTGCCAACGGCTTCAAGCAGGTAGGCGCGGACTTTCCTGTATTCCTGCACCCGCGCACCCGGGAGGAGTACGCGCTGGCCCGTACCGAGCGCAAACAGGGGCGCGGCTACCATGGGTTCACCGTCTACAGCGCACCGGATGTCACGCTTGAGCAGGATCTGAGGCGACGGGACCTGACCATCAACGCCATCGCCAAAACCGAAGACGGCGATCTGGTGGACCCTTTCCATGGCCGCGATGACATCAAAGTTCGCAAGCTTCGACATGTTTCGGAAGCGTTCTCCGAGGACCCCCTCAGAATACTGCGCACCGCCCGTTTTGCAGCGCGGTTCCGTCCGCTGGGATTTACGGTTTGCGAGCAGACAATGGCCCTGATGCAAGACATGGTGGCTACCGGTGAGGTAGACCACCTGGTGCCGGAAAGGGTCTGGCAGGAATTCCAGCGGGCGCTGCACGAGAAGGCGCCGGAGGCTTTCTTTGACGTTCTCCGCGACTGCGGAGCCCTCTCGGTGCTGGTCCCCGAAATCACGCCTCCCGCGGTATTCCCCCTGGCAATGAAGGCGCTTCGCTGCGTCGACAAGCAGACCAATACCGCAACGGAGGAACGCCTGGCAGCCCTGCTCTCGCCCCTGGATGAATCGGTAGCCCTGGAACGGGCCAAAGCTCTGAAGGTGCCCAACGACTGCCAGAATCTGGCAAGACTGGTAACAGCCTTTACACCGGAGATCCGGAGCATCGACCCGCAACAACCGGACGCCGGAACCTTGCTTGAGCTGCTCGACCAGGCGGATTTGTGGCGTCGGCCGGAGCGTTTTCTGCAACTTCTGAGCGTTCTTGAGTGCGCCCTAACTGATGAGTCCCAGACCATTGACCTGCTTCGAACAGCATCAAAGGTGGCTACCGGCGTTGATCCAAAAGCACTCCTGGCGAAGGGCTTTAAAGGCAAGGAACTGGGCAGCGCGATCCGCACCGAGCGCCTGAAACGCATCGGCGACGCCATCGCCCCGATCAACCACTGAGGAGCCATCATGCCGTCCAAAACGCCCGTCGCCCTGGTTACCGGAGCAGCCCACCGTCTTGGCGCACAGACTGCCCGGACACTCCATGCAAGAGGCTGGAACCTGGTGATTCACTTCCGGAGCCGGGACGAGCAGGCGAACTCACTCATTGAACAGATGAACAGGCAACGGCCGGACTCCGCCTGCGCCCTTCAGGCGGATCTGAGCCAGACACCCGCTGTAAATCGACTGGCCAGTGACGCCGTCGCACACTGGGGCCGACTGGACGCACTGGTGAACAATGCGTCGGTGTTCTATCCCACACCGGTGGCGGAAGCCACCGAAGACGACTGGAACACAATCCTGAACACCAACCTCAGGGCCCCATTCTTCCTGCTTCAGGCTTGTCTGACTGAACTGCGGCGAAACCGCGGCAGCGTGGTAAACCTGATCGATATTTACAGCGAAAGACCCATCGACGACCACCCGCTGTACTGCGCCAGCAAGGCCGGCCTGGCCGCCCTGACACGCTCCTGGGCCAAGGACCTGGCGCCGGATGTGCGGGTGAACGGCGTATCGCCAGGCGCAATCCTCTGGCCTGAAGGCGAAGCCGAGATGGATCAGTCCGCCCAGCAGGCGATTCTCCAAAAGACCCCACTGGCCCGCACCGGCAATCCGCATGATATTGCCGAAACCATCGCGTTCCTGATCTGCGATGCGCCGTTCATCACGGGTCAGATCATCTCGGTTGATGGGGGTCGTAGCCTGAACATGTAGGCCTTTCAGCCGTCCTCTACGCTCACTTGCTTTGGCGGAGCGCTGCTTTCCGGATACAATTAAAGAGGTTGTCAACCCTGCGCGCGCCGGCCCAAACCCCTCGCGCCACTTATCCGGAGAATTCCCATGCGTGATGTCGTTATTGTTGCCGCCCGCCGCACAGCTATCGGAACCTTTGGCGGAGGTCTCGCAAGCCTGAGCGCAGACCAGCTTGGAACCGCCGTCATCAAGGCACTACTGGAAGAAACCGGCGTCGCCGGTGACCAGATCAACGAGGTGGTTCTGGGTCAGGTTCTCACCGCCGGTGTTGGCCAGAACCCCGCTCGCCAGTCCGCCATCAACGCGGGCCTTCCGGCGTCGGTGCCAGCCATGACCATCAACAAGGTTTGCGGCTCCGGCCTTAAAGCGGTTCATATGGCAGTACAGGCCATCCGCTGTGGTGATGCTGAGATGATGATTGCCGGCGGTCAGGAGAGCATGAGCCAGGCGCCTCATGTGCTGCCCAACAGCCGCAACGGGCAGCGCATGGGTAACTGGTCCATGGTGGACACCATGATCAAGGACGGCCTGTGGGATGCCTTCAACGATTACCACATGGGCATTACGGCCGAGAACATCGTCGAGAAATACGGCATCAGCCGTAACGAGCAGGACGAATTTGCCGCGGCGTCCCAGCAGAAAGCCGCCGCCGCTCGCGAGGCCGGTTATTTCGATGGCCAGATTGTTCCGGTCTCCATTCCCCAGCGTAAGAGTGACCCGATTGTCGTTGACCGAGACGAAGGCCCCCGCGACGGCGTCACTGCCGAGGGGCTTGGCAAACTGCGTGCGGCCTTCAAAAAGGACGGCACCGTTACCGCCGGCAATGCCTCATCCCTGAACGATGGCGCCGCTGCCGTGATGGTCTGCAGTGCCGAGAAAGCCAAAGAACTGGGGCTGACTCCGATCGCCACCATCAAGGCTTACGCTAACGCCGGCGTGGACCCGAGGATTATGGGCACCGGCCCGATTCCCGCCAGTCAACGCTGCCTGAAGCTTGCCGGCTGGAGCACGGATGATCTGGACCTGGTGGAAGCCAACGAAGCCTTCGCAGCCCAGGCTATTTCTGTAAATCGCGACATGGGCTGGGACACCGGCACGGTTAACGTGAACGGCGGTGCCATTGCCCTGGGCCATCCCATCGGCGCATCCGGCTGCCGCATTCTGGTCTCCCTGCTGCATGAAATGGTTCGCCGCGATGTTCACAAGGGCCTGGCCACACTGTGCATCGGTGGCGGCATGGGTGTTGCCCTGGCCGTTGAGCGCTAAGCTTCATGCTCCACGTTGTGCTGTACGAGCCGGAAATACCGCCGAATACCGGCAATATCATCCGGCTGTGCGCCAACACCGGCTGCCAGCTGCATCTGATTGAACCGCTGGGTTTTAACCTGGAGGACAAACAGATGCGGAGGGCCGGGCTGGATTACAGCGAGTACGCCACAGTCAAGATCCACAGGAATTACCAGGACTTCCTGGCCAGCGAGCAGCCCGGACGCCTGTTCGGGCTGACCACCAAAGGCAGCACCCACTACCATCAAGTGAGCTATCAGGATGGCGACTACTTGATGTTCGGCCCGGAAACCCGAGGCCTCCCTGCCGTTGTTCGAGAGGGTCTACTGCCCGAGCACCGTTTGCGGGTTCCAATGCAACCGGAAAGCCGAAGCCTGAACCTATCCAACACCGCGGCCCTGGTGGTTTACGAAGCCTGGAGGCAACTCGGGTTTTACGGAGCGACATAAAAAAACCGGCCGAAGCCGGTTTTTTTATTTCTGAACGACGTATCGCCAATCAGTGAGTCTGCTGCTCTTCGTTTGCCTCGCCCGCCGCTTCTTCCTGCTTGCGCTTGAGCGCCTGGGCGTAGATGGCATCGAAGTTCACCGGCGCCAGCATCAGCGCCGGGAAGCTGCCCTTGTTCACGATACCGTCGATCGCTTCACGAGCATACGGGAACAGGATAGTCGGGCAGTAGGCGCCCAGCATCTGGCCCAGCTGCTGACCTTCAATGCCCTGCACCAGAAACACGCCGCCCTGCTGGATCTCGACGATGTAAGCCACCTTCTCGCCCACTTTTGCGGTGACGGTCAGGGAGAGTACAACCTCATACTGGTTGTCGCTGACCTTATTGTGGGAGGTATTCAGATCCAGGTTAACCTGCGGCTTCCACTGCTCCTGAAACACGGTGGGAGAGTTGGGCGACTCAAAAGACAGGTCCTTCACATAGATGCGCTGAAGGGCAAACTGGGGTTGGTTCTGGTTGTCACTGCCTGCTGCGGCTTGCTGATTCTCAGCCATTTTCAGTCCTTTCGTTCTCGATCATGGGCTCGGAGGCCCGTTATTATGGAATGCTATGGAGCGTGATGCCGGAACATTTTTCGTCTAGGCTGGGCCGGCTTATGTGAAACAGTGCGGCAGAATGATCTTCAGATCAAGGGCCGCCCTATTTCTTCACCAGCGGAAGATTGCTGGCTTTCCAGTCCGCAACGCCGCCGTTCAGGCGAACCACATTGCTGAAGCCTTCCCCGTTCAGCTGCTTGACCGCCATGGCGGAATGCTGACCCATCTTGTCGGCAACGATGATCTGCTTGTCCTTGAACTTGCTCAGCTCGCCAGCCCGACTCTTCAGGCTGTTCAACGGAATATTGACAGAGCCCGTGATGCGCCCCTCACCAAACTCCTTGCGATCCCGGATGTCGACTACAACGGCTTCATCCTTGTTGATCAGATTGACCGCGCCCTGGGCTGAGATCTTGGCTCCGCCACGACGGGACTCCAGAATAAGGATGGCGACCAGAAATGCCACGAAGAGCGACACGAGAATGTAGTGGTTAACGACAAATTCAAACAACCGGTCCATGAACTTACCCTGATAATGAGTTTGGCGGGATTATACACAGCCTGACTCCCTGACAGAAGGTGACGAAACTGGCCACTAAATGCGAAAATAGCTAGACTTCATCTTTGTTTTAGTAAATTTACTAATATTTCACATCCGGAACTAATGATGACTGCAAAGCGCAAGCCGACTGCACTGATTATCCTGGACGGCTGGGGCCACCGCGACCCGGCTGAAGACAACGCCATCAGCAACGCCAGCACCCCGTTCTGGGACCAGCTCTGGCAGAACCAGCCCAAGACCCTGATCAATACTTCAGGCATGTTTGTCGGGCTGCCGCAAGGGCAAATGGGTAACTCGGAAGTTGGCCATATGAACCTGGGCGCAGGGCGTGTGGTGTATCAAAGCCTGACTCGCATCGACAAGGATCTCGAAGAAGGCAGTTTCCAGAAAAACGAAGCACTCTGCTCCGCAATCGACAAAGCTGTTCAGAGCGGTCGAGCCGTTCATCTGATGGGCCTGATGTCTCCCGGTGGTGTACACAGCCACGAAGACCACATCATTGCCGCTGCCGAACTCGCCGCTGCACGCGGGGCCAAGGAAGTATACATTCATGCTTTCCTCGACGGCCGTGACATGCCCCCCCGAAGCGCCAAACCGTCGCTGGAGAAAGCCGCAGCCAAACTCCGGAGCCTCGGGGTCGGCCGCGTTGCCTCGATTGTGGGCCGTTACTATGCCATGGATCGCGATAACCGCTGGGATCGCGTTGAAGCCGCCTACAATTTGATGACCCAGGGTACTGCAGAATTCACCGCGGCCGATCCGGTTTCCGGCCTGGAGCAGGCCTACGAACGCGGGGAGAACGACGAGTTTGTAACACCAACCCGCATCCATGCCGCGGGCGAGCCAGAAGGCACCATCAACGATGGCGACACGGTGCTGTTCATGAATTTCCGTGCCGACCGCGCGCGTGAAATGACCCGCACCTTTGTAGAGAAGGACTTTGACGGTTTCGCACGCAAGAAGCATCCGGAACTGGCTGATTTTGTTATGCTGACCGAGTACGCGGCCGACATCAAAACCTCCTGCGCCTACCCGCCCGAGCAGCTTTCCAATGGCCTTGGCGAGTACATGGCGAAGCAGGGCAAAACCCAGTTGCGTATTGCCGAAACCGAGAAATACGCCCACGTTACCTTCTTCTTCAACGGCGGCCTGGAAACGCCGTTTGACGGTGAAGAGCGCATTCTTGTGCCCTCTCCCAAGGTGGCTACCTACGATCTGCAGCCGGAAATGAGCGCGCCAGAGGTTACCGACAAGCTTGTGGAGGCCATCAAGAGCGGCAAATACGACCTGGTGGTCTGCAACTACGCCAACGGCGACATGGTTGGCCACACCGGCAAGCTGGATGCGGCGATCAAGGCGGCTGAATGTCTGGACGAATGCGTGAAGCGCGTTGTCGAGGCCCTGGATGAAGCGGGCGGCGAAGCACTGATCACGGCTGACCACGGAAACTGCGAGCAGATGACCGATCCGAACTCCGGCCAGGTTCACACCGCCCACACCATTGGTCCGGTGCCGCTGGTATACACCGGCCACCGCAATGTAGTGCTGAAGAACGACGGCAGCCTGAGCGACGTTGCACCCTCTCTGCTCGCCCTGATGGGGCTAGAGCAACCGAAAGAAATGACTGGGCACAGCCTGGTTGAGATCAACTGATCCGGGAACGGAACCAACCCTTGCGACTTTCCGCAATTCTGGCGCTCACCCTCCTACTGGGTGCGGCGCCGGCACTCGCCCAACAGGATGTCACCCCGGCCCAGATCGAGGAACTCAAGGAACGCATTGAGGACATCGACGACTGGCTGGCGGACGCCGAGGAAGACCGCTCCTCCCTGGAGCGGCAGCTTGCTGCGACCGAGAAGAACATCAGCCGCCTGACCCGTGAACGCCGCTCCCTGCGACAGCAGGCAGAACAACAGCAGCAACGGCTCCGGCAACTGGAGAACGAGGCGCAGGAGCTTACCCGAACCCTTGATCGCCAGCGGGACAGCCTCAAGAAGCAGATCCGCGCCGCCTGGATGGAAGGGGACGCGCCGGCGGTAAAAGTTCTGCTCAATGAAATAGATCCGGACAAGATTGCCCGGACCATGACCTATTACGAATACCTCAGCAAGGACACCGTCGACCGCCTCGAAGCGTTCAGGCAAAGCCTGCAAGAGCTCAGAAACACACAGGCTGCCGTGCAATCGACCCGGGTCGAACTGGCGAGAACCGAGGAAAACGTCGCCAAACGCCAGCAGGAACTGACCGAATCCAGACAGAAACGCCAACAGACCCTCGCAGCACTCAAAGCCGATATCCAGAATCGCCTGAGCGAACGGGAGGAGCTGGAATCAGATCGCAAACGGCTTGAAAGCCTGCTGGCGGAAGTGCAGCAGGCGATCAACAACATCCCCTCCCCCAATGAATCCCAGCCTTTTGCCTCACTACGCAACCAACTGCCCTGGCCAGCAAAGGGCCAGGTATTAAGCCGCTACGGTGATCGCTACGCCGACGGCAAACTGCGGCGTAACGGCCTGCTTATCGAAACCCGGGACGAAGCGGAGGTTCGCGCCATACATTATGGCCGGGTCGTATTCGCCAACTGGCTTCGGGGCTTTGGCCTGATTACCATCATTGATCACGGCGATGGCTACATGACTCTGTATGGCCACAGCAGCAGCCTTTTCACCAGCCCGGGAGACTGGGTGGCCGCTGGCGAGCCCATCGCAGAGGCTGGCCGCACTGGTGGCACCGATGCCCCGGCGCTCTACTTTGAAGTCCGGCACAATGGTAAACCCGACAATCCTGGCCGATGGCTGGCAAACTGAGAGGCTCCTGGAGGGCTGACAAACGTCAAAGGTAACGCCATACTGTCCGGAGTCAGGGAAACCAGTCCAACTATCGGAATAAAAACGGGATATGTGAATGAAACGGGTCAGAAGTACACTCCACGGCTTTCCATTACGCAGCATTGCGCTCGCTACCTGTTTCGCAACCGCTTCCGGACTAGCCTGGGCCCAGGATGAAGACGCCGCCACCGAACAGCTCCTGGAAGGTATCCAGAATGGCGAACGGGTGGAAATCAGCCTGCCCGATCCCGAGAAACAGCTTCCCCTGGACGACCTCCGCAAGTTCACCGAGGTATTCAGCCGCATAAAAGATGCCTATGTCGAGGAAGTAAGCGACCGCAAACTCCTCGAAAGTGCTATCAAAGGTATGCTGTCAGACCTCGACCCTCACTCCACCTACCTGGCACCGAAGGACTACGAAGAGCTGGAAGAAAGCACCTCTGGCGAGTTTGGCGGGCTTGGCATTGAAGTGGGCATGGAAAACGGTTTTGTTAAAGTGATCGCGCCCATCGACGACACGCCGGCACAGAAGGCGGGCGTCCAGGCCGGAGACCTGATCATCAAGCTTGATGAAAAACCGGTGAAAGGCATGAGCCTGGAAGAAGCCGTCCAGTTGATGAGGGGCAAACCCGGTTCTGTGCTGACGCTGACTATCATGAGAGAGGGCGAGACCGGGCCCATTGAAATCGATGTAGAGCGCGACATCATCAAGGTCACCAGCGTGAAGTCCCGGATGCTGGAAAATGGCTACGGCTATGTCCGCATTACCCAGTTCCAGGCCGATACCGGCTCACAGTTCAAGGATGCCCTGAACGGTTTGGAAGACGAACTGGGCCGGGACCTTGACGGGCTCATCATCGATCTGCGCAACAACCCGGGAGGCGTGCTGCAGGCGGCTGTAAAGTCTGCGGATGCCCTGCTTGATGAAGGACTGATCGTCTATACTGAGGGCCGCATCCAGAGTTCGCGTCTGCGCTTCAGCGCACGGGCCGGGGATATCATGGAAGGCACGCCCATTGTGGTTCTGATCAATGGCGGCTCCGCCTCCGCCTCGGAAATCCTGGCCGGTGCCCTTCAGGACCATGAACGGGCCGTGGTTATGGGCACAAAATCCTTCGGCAAAGGCAGCGTTCAGACAGTGATTCCGCTGGATGAGACCCACGCCATCAAGATGACCACTGCGCGCTATTACACACCTGATGGCCGCTCCATCCAGGCGACCGGAATCAAGCCGGACATCGAAGTACGTCCGGCGGAGCTGAAGGAACTCGACAGCAAACCCTTCTTCACCGAAGCAGATCTGAGCGGACACCTTGAAGGCCAGAACGAGGATCAGCAACAGGACGGTGAAAACAACCCAGAGGCTGAAACCAGCTCCCTTGCAGACAGGGATTATCAGCTGCGCTCGGCACTGAACCTGCTCAAGGGCATCCAGATTCTGAACCCGAACAAAAAGGACAAGGCAGAAGGAAGCGATCAGTGAGAGTGGCTCGCTCTCTGCTGGCCCTGGCATTCTTCATTGCCGCTGGCGCGGTATCGGCAGAACCGACAAGAACGGCTCTGCCACCAACCATTGCCATCATTATTGATGATATGGGCCACAGCCTTGTTGAAGGCGAGCGACTGGCAAATCTCGACCAGCCGCTGACACTGGCATTCCTGCCCTATCGCCGGCATACGGACAGCCTTGCCCGGCTCGCCTACAAGCAGCACAAGGAAATCATGCTGCACGCCCCCATGGCCAACACCCGCAACTATGGGCTCGGGGCAGGAGGCCTGACGCCGGATATGGACGAACAGAACATGGTGACCACCCTGCGCAGGGCACTCCAGTCCATCCCCCATGTCCAGGGCGTCAACAACCACATGGGCAGTCTGCTGACCCAACAGCTGCAGCCCATGGACTGGGTGATGAAAGAGCTGTTCCGCTACCCGGTGTACTTTATCGACAGCCGCACAATCGCTTCATCCGTAGCCGGTGATGTCGCAGCCGCCTACCAGATTCCAACCATGACCCGTGACGTGTTTCTCGACCATGAGCAAACCGAGGAGTTTGTAGACCGCCAGTTCAAACTGCTGATCAAGCGTGCCCGGGAAAACGGCAGTGCCATCGGCATTGGCCATCCTCACAAGGTGACCGTGGATTACCTGGAGAAGCATCTGCCCAAACTGGATGAGCAAGGTATAGCCATTGCCACCGTCAGTGGCCTATGGGCCATGCGCAACGGCAATCGGGAGATGTTTGCAGAGGGAGAAAAGCAGACCATTCGACCTGCTTTTGCAAAGAAAAAGTAACCTGGGCTGTCGGATTACGGCTTCGCCTAATCCGACCTACGAGAGGAATGCACGCGGATAACAGTAGGTCGGATTAGACGAAGTCGTAATCCGACAAACCATTCACTCTATTCGCGAACTTCTATGCCCTGAGCCTTCATAAAGGCTTTCGCTTCTGGAATGGTGTGCTGCCCGAAGTGAAAAATCGATGCCGCCAGAACCGCATCAGCTCCGCCCCGGGTGACGCCATCGGCCAGGTGCTGCAGCTCTCCGACACCACCGGAGGCAATCACCGGCACAATCACAGCATCGCTGATGGCTTTGGTCAGCCCCAGATCAAAGCCGATCTTGGTGCCGTCGCGGTCCATGCTGGTCAGCAGTAACTCGCCTGCGCCCATTTCCACCATCTTGCGGGCCCATTCAATGGCGTCCAGCCCGGTGGGCTTGCGGCCACCGTGGGTAAAGATTTCCCAGCATGGCTCCTCGCCCTCCCGACTGACCCGCTTGGCATCAATGGCAACCACAATGCACTGGCTGCCAAAGCGCTCCGCCGCTTCCCGCACAAACTCCGGGTTGAACACGGCCGCAGTGTTGATCGAGACTTTGTCGGCGCCGGCATTCAGCAGCTTGCGAATGTCGTCTACGGTGCGCACACCGCCGCCGACGGTCAGCGGGATGAAGACTTCCGCCGCCATCCGCTCGACTGTTTCATAGGTGGTGTCACGGCTCTCGTGACTGGCCGTGATGTCCAGGAAGGTGATCTCGTCGGCACCCTGCTCGTTGTAACGACGGGCTACCTCCACCGGATCGCCGGCATCGCGGATATCAACGAAATTGACGCCCTTCACCACGCGGCCTTTGTCGACATCGAGGCAGGGAATGATGCGTTTCGCCAGAGCCATAAGTCGTCCTTAACCCTTCAGGCTGTCGCAGAAGGCCTGGGCCTCGGCCACATCCAGAGTGCCCTCGTAGATTGCACGGCCGGTGATAGCGCCAAGGATGCCCTTGTCCGCCACGGTGGCGAGGCGCTTGAGGTCATCCATATTGGTCACGCCGCCAGAGGCGATGACGGGGATCCCACCTTCTTCGGCCAATGCCGCAGTGGCTTCCACGTTCACACCCTGCATCATGCCGTCGCGGCTGATGTCGGTGTACACAATCGCGTCCACGCCGTCGTTGGCAAAGCGCTTGGCGAGGTCGGTAGCCATCACTTCCGAGACCTCTGCCCAGCCATCGGTAGCCACGCGGCCGTCTCTGGCGTCCAGGCCAACGATGATGTGGCCGGGGAATTTCTTGCACATCCCGGTCACGAATTCCGGCTCTTTCACGGCCTTGGTGCCGATAATGACCCACTGCACGCCGGCCTTCAGATAGGCCTCGATGGTTTCTGCAGACCGGATGCCACCGCCGATCTGGATCGGCAGATCCGGGTACTTGCGGGCAATAGCCTGGACAATCTCGCCGTTGACCGGCTCTCCGGCAAAGGCGCCGTTCAGGTCAACCAGGTGCAGACGGCGGGCGCCAGCCTCCACCCAGCGTGTGGCCATCTCAACAGGATCGTCACCAAACACCGTGGAGTCGTCCATCCGGCCCTGACGCAGGCGTACACATTTGCCATCTTTCAGATCGATCGCGGGAATTATCAGCATTTTCCAGTCCAGTTCGTAAAATTCTCAAGCAACTGCAAACCCGCCCGGGCACTTTTCTCCGGGTGGAATTGCACCGCAAAAATATTGTCTCGTGCCACTGCTGCTGCAAGGTCTACACCATAGTGGGTTCGGCCCGCCATATCAGCATTACCCTCGGCTTCTGCGTAAAAGCTGTGCACGAAGTAGAAACGGTCACCCTCGGGAATATTGTGCCAAAGGGGATGATCGATGGTCTGCTGTACCTGATTCCAGCCCATGTGAGGCACTTTCAGGCGCTCGCCATTTTCCGTGAGGTGGTCCCCGAAATAGCGCACTTCCGAAGGGAACAGACCGATACAGTCAACGCCGCCGTTTTCTTCACTGCGGGACATCAGGGCCTGCATGCCCACGCAGATACCAAGAAACGGGCGGTCCTGAGAGACCTCACGGACCAGATCCACTACTCCGAGACGATACATTTCTGCCATGCAGTCGCGGATGGCGCCAACGCCCGGCAGGATGACACGATCGGCTTCACGGATTTTCTCGGCGTTATCGGTGACCAGTACGGTAGTGTCCGGGGCAACGTGCTCTACCGCTTTTTTGGCAGAGTGAAGATTGCCCATGCCGTAGTCGATTATGGCAACGGTTTTCATGGTTGTTGCAGTGTCCTTGATTGACCGGTGAAAAGTGACCGGTTAAAGCGAGCCTTCTGGCGAAGAGGTGTTTACAGAGAACCCTTGGTGGACGGTGTAATGCCGGCCATCCGCTCGTCCATTTCAATCGCCATACGCAGGGCACGGCCGAAGGCCTTGAACACGGTTTCAATCTGGTGGTGGGTATTCTTGCCCTTCAGATTGTCGATGTGCAGGGTCACCATGGAGTGGTTCACAAAGCCGTGGAAGAACTCCTCGAACAGGTCAACGTCAAAGCCACCCACGGCACCGCGAGTGTATGGCACATCCATCATCAGGCCCGGGCGGCCGGACAGATCAATAACCACTCGGGAGAGAGCCTCATCCAGCGGCACATAGGCGTGGCCGTAGCGGCGGATGCCCTTTTTGTCGCCAACAGCCTGTTTGAATGCCTGGCCAAGGGTGATGCCGATGTCTTCCACGGTGTGGTGATCGTCGATGTGCAGATCGCCCCTGGAAACGATGTTCAGATCTACCAGACCATGACGGACGATCTGGTCCATCATGTGCTCCAGAAAGGGCACGCCGGTGTCGAAGCTGGATTTGCCGGTGCCGTCGAGATCAATCTCAACGGTGATCTGGGTTTCAAGGGTATTTCTTTCTACCCGAGCCTTACGTTCGGCCATGGGGACTCCGTGACAATTGAGCGGCATAACGCCGGAAAAATTCTATCCAGGGATTATACCTTTTATGTCCGCTGGAGTCCCACAACCGGTTTAATCGCTACGATAGCGAAGTGCGGGTATACGGCAGAAATGGCTTTGTCAGAAAGCCTTCTTGAGGTTGTTCATGTAGGTGTCCACGAGGCTGTTGAACTCGTGTTTGATGACAGGGCTGATGGCCAATTTGAGCAGGCTGGGCAGGGGCACAGTCAACTCTGCGCTGGTCTGGAACTTCACGGCGGTGGCATTATCGCCCTTGGACTTGATGGTCCATGAACCGCTTACAACGCCATTGCCCTCACCTTTCACCGGCTCCCAGGTAATCTTGCCGGCGTCTTTGTCCGAGTGGTATTTGCAGGCATACACCGACTGGATGGCGTGTTTGTCGACGCCCACTTTTTCCATTTCCCAGCGGTAGGCGTTGTCGCCCAGGTCGGTCAGTTTGTGGACTTTCGGGAAGTGACTGGCTGAACGTGGCACATCCGCCAGCAGATCGAACACTTCATCATAGCTGCCCGGAATCTCAAGTTCGCGGTTCAGCTCAATAGAAACGGTAATAGCCACGGCCAACTCCTTCTTGTGTTTATAGGTATCAATGTAGTCGGAAAATCAGGGTCGTGTATTCTGGCCCAACACTACCGCATTGTCATACTCCCCCGCTGTTAATTTGTTAACCCTGCGTTATCCTTTGGGTCATTAGCGTCGGTATTCAAAGCGAATACTGCAAGCTCCTAACAATAGGAAGGAAGCCTGAATCATGAAAGCCGTCCGTTATGTGCTGATTGCCATCGTTGCACTGATCGTTCTTGCCGTGGCTGCCGTTGCCATCGCCATGGCCGTGATCAACCCCAACGACTACAAGCCCCAGATTGAGCAGGCCGTTGAGGATGCAACGAACATGGATCTGGTCCTGGAAGGCGACATTGGCTGGTCTTTTATCCCGCTTGGCCTTGAGCTCAATTCCGTAGAGGCCACACTGGAAGGTGACCGCTTTGTTGCCCTTGAGCAACTGGTGGCCCAGATTGATTTCTGGTCGCTGATTGCCATGTCTCCAAGGGTAAACACCTTCGTTCTGGACGGACTGGACGCCCGCCTCGAAGTGGACGAACAGGGCAGCGGCAACTGGACCCGGATCATGCCCGAAAAGTCGGCGGAAGCCGCAGGTGAAGAGACTGCAGGCACCCAGGATGAACAGGCACAGGAAAGCGAGGGTGCCGGCGGTGAGCCTCTGAACTTCAATGTTGAAAATGTTCAGATCAGCAACGCCCAGGTGCACTATACCGACAAGAGCACCGGCCAGTCGGCCACGCTTGAGAACTTCACCGTCAACGCCAGCAACATCACTCTGGGCTCCGAATTCCCGCTGGAGATCGGGTTCCGGGTTGCCACCACCCAGCCCACGTTTGAAGTGGATGGCAGCATCAGCGCCCGCCTTGCCGCCAACGAGGCGCTCAACGAGTTCGCCGTATCCGGCCTGAATGCCGTGTTCGACATGACTGGCGAACCGTTCGGCGGTAAAGAGGTCACGGCTGAGCTTGAGGGCTCGGCCACGGCAAACCTGGAAAACGAAACCGCCAATCTGAGCGGCTTTACCGCCAGCCTGGCCAACCTGGACCTCTCCACCGATCTGAATGTTTCCGGATTCGGCGACAAGCCTACCCTGAGCGGCAAGGTATCCATCGCCGAGTTTTCGCTAAAGGATCTGCTGAACAACCTTGGCCAACCCGCGGTGGAAACCAGCGATCCAGACGTGCTAGAAGCCATCGCGTTCTCCACCGATATTGGCGGCCCCGCCGGAAAGGTGGAGCTCACCGACCTGACAATCAAACTGGATGACACCACCTTCAACGGCTCCGGCAGTTACAATCTGGCCGACACTGGCATTGTTTTTCAGCTTCAGGGCGACCAGTTGAATGCCGACCGTTACCTGCCACCTCAGGCAGAGGGAGAAGCCGAGGAAGCAGCCGCATCACAGGAAACCGTTGCAACCGGGCCGGAGGGCGACCTGCTGCCTCTGGAGACCATTCGCAGCCTGTTGCTGGATATTGATCTGGGTCTCGGCCAGCTGATCGTCAGTAACCTGACCATCAACGAAATCAAGGCCAGTACCACCGCGAAAAATGGCCTGCTCAAGGTTGATGAATTCAGCGGCAAACTCTACGAAGGCAGCTTTGGCGCCAACGTGACCATCGACGCCCGCAGCGACAATCCGAAATGGACCGTGGGTTCAGACGTCACCAACGTGCAAACCCTGCCCCTGCTCACCGATCTGGCGGAGGTAGATATGCTCGCCGGCGGCGCAAACCTGAAGGTTAATGCCACCACCACCGGTAACCGCATCTCGGCCCTGCGCAGCAATGCTGACGGCCAGATCAACTTTAACCTCGCAGAGGGCGAGTTCCGCCGCATGAACCTGACCCGTATGGCCTGCCAGGGTATCGCCCTGGTCAACCAGGATGAGCTGACAACCACAGACTGGGGTACCAGCACACCGTTCAACGACATGCGCGGCACTCTCGACATCAAAGGCAACACCCTCAACAACACAGACCTGGTGGCGGCGCTGGCCGGGATGCGCCTTGAGGGCAATGGCACAGTCGATATGGCCCAGAGCCAGCTGGACTACGAAGTGGGCCTGAGAATCGTCGGTGAAATCCACAGGGACAACGCCTGCCGTGTTACCGAATACGTGGAAAATGCAGTTATTCCGGTGGAGTGCCGCGGCAACTTCGCTGAGGACCCGGCCGGCCTTTGCTCCTTCGACGGCTCCCGCTTCCGGGACACCCTGAAAACCATCGCTGAAAATGCCGCCAAGGCAAAAGCTCGAGAGGAAGTGGACAAGGCAAAAACCAAGGCAGAGGAAAAAGTAAAAGAAAAGGTCCAGGAACAAATCGGTGACAAGCTGAAGGGCCTGTTCAACTGATGCCCGACCGTTTCGCCGACAAGCTGCTGCACTGGTACGACAGCCACGGCCGGCATGACCTGCCGTGGCACCACAACCGAAGCGCCTACCGTGTGTGGGTTTCGGAAATCATGTTGCAGCAAACCCAGGTAACTACCGTAATCCCCTACTTCGAGGCGTTCATGGAGCGCTTCCCGGACGTCCACACCCTGGCCGAGGCCCCCGTGGATGATGTACTCAGCCACTGGTCTGGCCTTGGTTACTACGCACGGGCCCGGAACCTGCAGAAAGCCGCGCAGACCATTGTTCGGGATCTTGATGGTGAGTTTCCACAAACCCAGGAAGAGCTTGAATCCCTGACCGGCATCGGCCGTTCCACGGCGGCCGCCATAATGGCCCAGGCCTTCGGCATTCGCGCAGCCATTCTGGACGGCAACGTGAAACGCGTGCTGGCCCGCTACCATGCCATTCCGGGCTGGCCCGGACAGACCGCCGTTCTCAACCAGCTCTGGCAACGGGCCGAGCAACATACGCCAGAACGAAGGGTACGTGACTACACCCAGGGCATTATGGATCTCGGCGCCACGGTGTGTACCCGTAGCCGCCCGGCCTGTGACAGTTGCCCACTGCAACACGGTTGCAAGGCCTACGCCCGGGGTGAAACCGGGCTTTACCCGGGTTCAAAGCCGAAGAAAGCCAAACCGGAGAAAACCACCTGGATGGTAATCCTTGAAGACTGCGAAGGCCGCATTCTGCTGGAACGTCGCCCGCCCAGCGGCATCTGGGGCGGCCTCTGGAGCCTGCCGGAACTGGACCCGGCCTATGGCGCCGATGAGCTTCAGGAGGCCTGCGAACAGAGCCTTGGGCTGGATTGCGGAGAGCCGGAGCTGATTAGCGGCTTCCGCCATACCTTCTCCCATTACCACCTGCACATACAGCCCGCCCGGCTGAACGTCACCGGCAGTGCCAACACCGTTGCAGACAAGGATCATCTGAAATGGCTGCACCGCCATGAAGCCCTGAATCTCGGGCTGCCGGCACCGATCCGGTCGCTGCTGACCGAACCGGAGCAAGCGGCTCTGCTTTGATCCGGTCCGCGAGAGCCTTCAACCGCAACGATCTGTTATCATCACCGCCAGCAACATTTGCCAACAGGAGCCACCATGAGCCGTACCGTTTTCTGCCGCAAATACCAGAAAGAACTGGAAGGCCTGGACTTCCCGCCCATGCCCGGCGCCAAGGGCCAGGATATTTTCGAGAATATTTCGAAACAGGCCTGGGAAGAATGGCAGGCCCAGCAGACCATGCTGATCAACGAGAAACACCTGAGCCTGATGGACCCGAACACACGCAAGTATCTGCAGGCGCAGATGGAACATTTCTTCCACAACGAACCGTTCGACAAGGCCGAAGGCTACGTTCCACCGGAACAATGACCCCGGATTGATCAAAGCCTGAGCATGCCTGAAAAGATTCAGAAATTTTTCCAGCTCAGCCTTGACTCAAAACATCGAAACCGGTTTAATAGCGCCCCGTTGCACAGCAGTAGCGCAACATGCCCGGATAGCTCAGTTGGTAGAGCAGGGGATTGAAAATCCCCGTGTCGGTGGTTCGATTCCGCCTCCGGGCACCATTAAGAATTCAGACAGAACCCGCCTTGTGCGGGTTTTGTTGTTTCCGAGGCCTGCGAAAATCGACTCACATTGAAACTCTGTGGGCATGACTCGCCCTGGGATCAATGCGCTCTTCCATCAGCAGTCGTTCACACATGGCTCGTTTCAGTTCGGTGTAGTTCGTCGGGCTGGGATCCTCTTCATAACGTCGCTGAGCCAGTCTCGCCAGGTCACATTTATCGAGCCATCTCTCAATTAATTCTGTCGTCTGCATAGCCACCTCGTTTACTTGAATTCACTGACTCAGCATAACGATCTGGGGCCGGATCCATCTCGGTTGTTTTTCGCATGAATTGTGGCAAATGATGGCATTCGTTGCGGGCCAACACTGAGGAATGCATCAGTTCGCGCAGCAAGAACGACTGCGAGAGATGCCTGCAGCTTGACTGTACAGGCCCGGAAGCACTGAGCTTACTTCCATTACATAAATGTGACAAAGTAATGTGGCAGGAGCCAAACCCTGCCAGATTCATGATCTCGCGCCCAGGCTGCGCGAAGCCAAACCCGAGCCAATTACGGGAAGGGTGAACTAATGAACTACCGCCAACTCGTTCTCATCGGAATACTCGGACTTCTGGCTTTTGCGCTTTGGGCGAGCCCAGAGTTCAAACAGATTGCCGCTGGCGTTGCCATCTTCCTGTTTGGCATGTTCTCGCTCGAGAATGGGTTTCGTCGCTTTACGGGTGGATTCCTGGAGAGGGTGTTGCGCCGGACCACGGACACGATTCCCAAGAGTCTGGGCTTTGGCATCGTCAGCACCGCCATTATGCAATCCAGTTCTCTGGTATCGATCATTACCATATCCTTCCTGAGCGCCGGCCTGCTTCCGCTGATCACAGGCATTGGCATTATTTTCGGAGCCAACCTTGGCACCACAACAGGTGCCTGGCTGTTCGCGACTATCGGCATGAAGATGAGCCTCTCCGCCTTCGCGTTGCCGATGCTGGTTTTTGGCGTGGTGCTGAATTTCCAGCAATCTCGCGTACTGAAAGCCTTCGGCGCGATTCTGGCCGGCCTGGGCTTCCTGTTTCTCGGAATAGATTTCATGAAGGAAGGATTCGAGAGCTACCAGTCGGCAGTCGATCTGCGCGACTATGCAATGACGGGCGTAACCGGACTGCTCGTTTATACCGGGCTCGGAATTCTGGCGACCGTTGTCATGCAGTCGAGCCACGCGACGCTGGCCCTGACCCTGGCTGGCCTGGCCACAGGTCAGGTAACCTACGAAAACGCTCTGGCCCTGGCGATCGGTGCCAATATTGGCACCACAGTGACCGCGCTGATCGGCGGTCTCGGTGCGAATATCGCCGGCAAGCGGCTGGCAGGCGCCCACCTCTTGTTCAATATCGCAACGGCAGCAATCGCCCTGATGCTGATCGAACCGCTACGCTGGTCAGTCGACAGCCTGTCGGCACTCATGTCGATTGCCGAGGACGATTACACAGTCAAGCTCGCCGTGTTCCACACCCTGTTCAACTGCCTGGGTGTAGCTGTAATGTTGCCTTTAATTTCCCGGATGGCGAACGCGCTGGAACACTGGCTGCCGGAAAGCGAAGAAGAGACTGAAGCGCAGCCCAAGTACCTGAATCCGGCAGCAATGGACTTCCCCGATAGCGCAAACGCCGCTGTTCGCCGTGAAGTCTGGCACCTCTTTGATCAGGCCTTCGTTATCCTTGCCCACGGTCTCCATCTTCACCGTGAGAAGATCCGCAACTGCGATGACCTGGCATGGATGATCAATCATAGCCGGGAACGCATCGACATTGACATTGATCTGGTCTATCGGCAGCGCGTCAAGCGCCTCTACAACGCCATCCTCGACTTCATTTCCGGGCGAATGGCCCGCATGTCTCCGGCCAGCTCCACTGAATCACTCTATCGTCTGCAGCATGCAGCCGCCGAGATGGTGGAAGCCATCAAGCACGTTAAACATCTGCGCAAGAATCTCACGACCTACATGGTGTCAGAGAACGCTGCTATCAGACAGGAGTACAACGATCTCCGACTGCGTGTCGCGATGGTGTTACGTGAAACCCATCGGTTTTACGAAGGCAAATTTGACGATGCCAGCACGGCAATACTGGAGCTGGACGAGATCGCGGTGCGTGCCCGAGTGGACCGTGAATCCATGGTTGCGCGCGTTACGCGACTCCTGGGAACAAAGCGGATCGATTCCGCAATGGCAACCTCCCTGCTCAACGATTCCGCCTATGCCAGCGAGACAGTGGATGCTATTCTAACGGGGACGCGGGCGCTCCTTACAGCGACAGACGTGGACGTTGCCAGAACCACAGAGGCGCTGTCTGTGGACGATGAGGGGCAGGCAGAAATCACCGTTTGAGGCGCCCATGGCTCGAGATTACATGCGGGCCGACCAACCTTCGAATGTGACGGAGTCGGACAATGGGTTTCAAAGACTTGGTGGCCAGGCTCGACGATGTACTCCGCGAGCACGACAAGGGCAAATCCCTCAAGCGTAAGGAACTGAAGCGCCTGCAGCAGGAGCTTGAAAAAAAACAGGCAAAATACCGCGATCAGCTCAAGTCCGGCTCTTCCCGGGAAACCCCCGCTCAGACCGAAGTTCGTCTGAGAGTGGTCGAGGCCCAACTCGCGAAACTGCGAGACCTCATGGAAGAAGCATCCCTCTAATGGTGAAAAACAGCACAGCGGCTAATAACCCTGATAAAGGTACCGTAATCAACCATGCCGCCACGATTCTGAGCACCGCCGATCGCTTGACGAGCTCCTGACGGTACACTTGTTTCAGACTTTTACGATCGCTTTTCGAGATCGGTGCGGAGAGGCCCTTTTGCTTTTTCAGGTTCTCGAGGATTTCACCCTTCTCTTCGAACGAGGCCTCATCAAACTCCTTGAGTAAACGCTCCACTATTGCCCGATCTTCTCCGGCATGGTGGGCCTCGATTTCGTCTATCTTCCTGCGGTAGGTGGTTTTAAGATGCTCTCGCAAAAAGCCGACTCCGAACACGCCACCTATAGCAATATGGGTCGAACTCACGGGCAGGCCCAACTGGCTTGCAATGATGACCGTAATAGCCGCGGCCATGGCCACGCAGAACGCACGCATGCGGTCGAGTTCTGTGATCTCCGAACCAACGGTCCGGATTAGCTTCGGGCCATAAAGAGCCAGACCCAGCGCAATCCCGAGCGCCCCGACCAACAACACCCAGCTGGGAATCGCCGCCTGGGCTGCGACGCCGCCCTGAAGCACAGCTTCATTGATCGCGGCCAACGGGCCCACCGCATTCGCAACATCATTCGCCCCGTGCGCAAAACTCAGAAGTGCAGCCGAAAAAATAAGCGGATAAGTGAACAGGCTATCCACCCCCGCCTTACTGTTTTCCACTTCGGCAGAGGACCGGGCAATAAGCCATTTCGTAAGCCACCATACTATGACCGCAACTACCCCACCGAACACGATGGCGGGTAGAAATCCGACTTCGATGATCTTGCCCAGCCCCTTGACCACAAGATACGTGGCAAAGGCCCAGGCCATTATTGCCACGAACAGCGGTACGTTGTACCTGGCGGCCTGAGCAATGTCTCGCTTGTAAGTAATCCGGCGCTTGATCAGATACAGCGACAGCGCTGCAATCGCCCCGCCAAGTACTGGCGATATGACCCAGCTGGCAGCTATCTGGCCAAACTGGGTCCAATCCACGATATCGACGCCACCCGCCGCTATACCCGCGCCCATGACACCGCCGACGATTGAGTGGGTCGTGGAGACCGGTGCCCCGATGTAGGTGGCGGTATTCAACCAGAGCGACGCGGCAAGTAGCGCCGCCATCATGAGCCAGATGAAAGTGTCAGAATCTCCGATCAGCGCAGGGTCGATAATCCCCTTCTTGATGGTGCCCACGACATCACCGCCGGCTATCAGCGCGCCACTGGCCTCAAAGATCGCTGCTATCGCGATTGCACCGGCCAGGGTCAGTGCTTTGGAACCAACCGCAGGGCCCACGTTATTGGCGACATCGTTCGCGCCGATGTTCATCGCCATGTACCCGCCGATCATGGCCGCTATAACCAGCATGACCATGTTCGGCGCGTCAGCCCCGATCGAGCGCACGTACAACATGATCCCGGCCAGGAATATCACCGCCAGGCCGATACGAAAAACCTCAGCTCGACCGTAACGGGTCGCCCTTTCTATGGCATTGATTTGGTCCAGTTCCATAATTGCGCCGCTATCGTGTCGATACCTAGTGCAAGCCTCTGAGCCAAAAAAACCGCGACCAAGGTCGCGGTTTTTCGGCAGTGAGACCGTTATTATTCACTTACAACCGTCACCGGACGGTGGGCGTGTCTGACCACCTTTTCGCTGACACTGCCAAGAGTGAGGCTTCTCAACATCGAGTCACCACGCCGCCCCAGAAACATATGGGCGCCGGGATTTTCGTCGAGATATTCTACGATCTCCTTGGCTGGGTCACCCTTGAGCAGGACTTCTTCAGAAG
This sequence comes from Marinobacter sp. es.048, assembly GCF_900188435.1. Taxonomy (NCBI): domain Bacteria; kingdom Pseudomonadati; phylum Pseudomonadota; class Gammaproteobacteria; order Pseudomonadales; family Marinobacteraceae; genus Marinobacter; species Marinobacter sp. es.048. Next base: position 1,263,728 of record NZ_FYFA01000001.1, on the reverse strand, counting down.
GTTCAACAATCCCGCTTACGGCTTGCTTTGCGGCATCAAATGCCTTGCGTCCGTATTCGTTTGCCTCCTCATCGATATCACTTTGCCACACGCCGCTGACAATCAGTTTTTCCACCCTTGTGCCCGGAAAAACCGCCAGCAGTTTGAGTGACTGGCCAGTCGCCTTGGCAAGCTCGGCCGCCATTTTGGCGGCCTGCAATGAATGCTCTGAACCGTCACACGCGACTACAAAGCTTTGAGTACCGTTTGCCATGGTCGTCTCTCCCTTCCTATTGGATGTATTTTCAACATAACACTGATGCGCAAGCCGGATGATTGACCCAAGTCATACACCCGGGTGACTCCTTGAGGGCTTAAATTTCCGCTGAACACCATTCATTCCTTGAACCGCTATGACTCAGTGTAGAAGACAAGGCATCAAAATCTATTCAGAAAACCCAGACACTGTTTGCAAATGGCTGTGATTCCCGTTGAACGGGAAGCATTAACCGGTTTGAGGGCTGCGTCCTGCTGCTTGCCATTGCTGCCTATTCGGTGTATTTCTTGGCCTTTTAAGGAGCGTAAATCATGTCACTTGCAGCCTGGCTGACCTTCCTTGTTGCAGCCGTTCTGATCAGTGTCTCCCCGGGTGCTGGGGCGATCAATACCATGAGCAATGGTATGCGTTACGGCGTTCGCCGATCGCTGCCGGCCATCATGGGGCTGCAGCTTGGTTTTGGGATTCAGATTCTGTTGGTGGGTGCCGGGCTAGGCGCCATCATTGCCTCCTCGAACCTTGCCCTGTCAGTCATCAAATGGCTGGGTGTGGCTTACCTGATCTGGCTGGGCATTTCCAAATGGCGAGAGCCGGTGATGGAATCCATGGACGATGACCGTCAGCCCGTTAGCGGGTACAAGCGGTTCTGGAATGCCGTGTTCGTGAACCTCACCAACCCCAAGGCCACAGTCTTTCTGGTGGCTTTATTTCCACAGTTTCTGGTAGCAGGCGCACCCCATGGCCCGCAGTTGCTCACCATGGGCGTCACACTGATTCTGGTGGATTGCCTGGTAATGCTGGGCTACGCCCTGCTCGCCAGCCAGCTGTTCCGGTTCATGACCACGGCCCGACGTCAGCGGCAAATGAACCGTGTGTTTGGGGGGCTGTTCGTGACCGCCGCCGTCGCCCTGGCCAGCTTCAAGCGCGCCTGATACCAGGCTGAATCAACGCAGGATACATTCCCGGCTCAGCTTCTGGCTGAGCGTCCTGCGCTGCCGCCTGAGCGTATTCCCCCTATCGTTGCTATAGCCCGCCCGCAGTTTGGACTGGATCCGCTCCAGCTTGCTTCTGTAGGTTGCACAGGTCTTCTCAAGCTGGGCATCGGCCTTTTCTTTCGCGGTTATTCCCGAACCTCCCGGGCGGCCCGAGGCAAGCAGGCCTTCAACGTCTTTACGAATTCCGGACACACGCTTCCCTTGCCTGAGGTTCTCCGACATCGGTACTGTCACAGGCGCCTGCACCTGAAGCTGTTTATGGGGAATCTCTCCCGGCGGGTAATCGGAGAAATGTGCCACGCCTCGGCTGTCTATCCAGGTATAGACCTCAGCGTTGGCTACTGAAGCGATAAAAAAAGACAAAACAAGACCCGCCATCATCCTTGGCATACGGTTCCACTCCCTGTGGTTCGGTATTTTGGTCGGGCAGTATAGCGAAAAAAGCGCCGGCCTTGGGGCATATGAAAAAGGGCCAGATGAGTTTGCCATCTGACCCTTTTCCAGACCCGATTTCAGGCCTTACTGATCCAGTAGCTCAACCCAGTGCTGAACCGGCACCGGCGACTTGGTCTCCAGATGCATCTGGCAGCCAATGTTGGCGGTTACGATGCGGTCCGGATTATCGACGGTCAAAGCCTTGAGTTTGTTGCCCAGCAACTTCTGGCTCATCTCGGGCTGGGTCACCGAATAGGTACCAGCAGAGCCACAGCAAAGGTGCTTGTCCTTTGTTGCCGCAAGATTGACACCGGCACGGGTCAGGACCTGTTCCACCACACCGTTCTGCTTCATGGCGTGCTGCAAGGTGCAGGGACAATGGAATGCCACCTTGCCCGGGTCCTGGCGAACCTTGAGTTTCTCCAGATCCTGTTTCAGCAGGAAGGCGCCAAGATCGGTGCACAGCTCGCTTACCTTCTGGGCCTTGGCGGCATAGACCGGATCATCTTTCAGCAGATGGCCGTAATCCTGAACCATGGCGCCACAGCCGGAAGCCGTCATGATGATCGATTCCGCACCCGCTTCGATGGCGGGCCACCAGGCATCAATGTTCTGGCGCATTCTTTCCAGGCCTCTCTCATGCTCGGAAAGGTGGTAGTTCACGGCACCACAGCAGCCAGCCTCAGGCGCTTCCACCATAGTAATACCAAGCCGGTCCAAAACCCGGGCGGCGGCGGCATTGGTGTTCGGCGTGGCGGAAGGCTGCACGCAGCCTGCCAGTGCCAGCACAATGCGGCTGTGGCTGGCTGCAGGCCAAGGGCTGGCCTGCTTTCTGGGCGGCACCTTGGTGCGCAGTTTTTCCGGCAATACCGGGCGGAACACTTGCCCCAGGCGAAGCAGAACACCGAACAACTGACGATTGGGAATGACCCGCGCCAGGGCCCAGCGCAGCCACTTGTCTTTCGGCTCCCTGGGCATCTCCTTTTCCATCAGGCCGCGACTGATGTCCACCAGGCGGCCGTACTGGACACCGGACGGACAGGTGGTCTCACAGCTGCGGCAAGTCAGGCAGCGGTCCAGGTGCTCGCGGGTTTTCTCGGTAACTTCCGCCCCTTCCAGGAACATTTTCATCAGGTAGATCCGGCCACGAGGACCGTCACGCTCGTCGTTCAGTTCCTGGTATGTGGGACAGGTCGCGGTACAGAATCCACAATGCACACAGGCCCGCAGGATGGACTCGGCTTCCTGGCCTTCCTTAGTGTTGGCAAATTGTTGAACCAGATTCGTTTGCATAATTACAACCAGCTGTATAAACGTCCGGGATTGAAGATGTTGTCCGGATCAAACGCGTTCTTGATTCGGCGCTGAATGCCTTTAAGGGCCTCCGGCTGATGGTGCATCACCTCACCGCTGCGATCGCCACCCCGGAACAGGCTGACCTGGCCACCGGCAGCACGGGCGGAAGATTCCAGATCTTTCAACTCACCTCCGCCACGGAACCAGCGCTGGGAACCGGCCCAGTCGATAAACCAGTTGCCTTCCAGTTTCGGCGTGGCAGCGGTAGAACCTACCGAGAAGCGCCAAAGCGGTACGTCGTTACCGGCAAAAAACTCGTGCTGCATGTCCTGCACCTGTTGCCAAAACTCGTCGCCCTGCTCCATCACTTCGCCTGTCCACTTTTCAGCTGTGGCTTCCACACCGGATTTCGCACCGGCCAGGCGCAGATAAACCTTACCGTCCACCCAGCAGGCGGCCGTGATTGGCTTGGGCTCTGCCGCGCGGCTGTTCATGTAATGAATCACCTCATCCATGCCCATTTCCTGAACCAGAGTCAGGGAGGCCGCCGGCTTCGGCATCACTTTCATGCTGATTTCGGTGATCACGCCCAGGGTTCCCAGGGCTCCTGCCTGCAGCCGGGATACGTCGTAACCGGCCACGTTTTTCATAACCTGACCGCCAAACCGGAGGTGCTCTCCTTTACCGTTCAGCAGCCGGATACCCAGCACCTGGTCACGCACCGAACCGGCCCAGGGGCGCCCCGGACCAGAGAGGTTACATGCCAAAGTGCCGCCGATGGTGGAGGCCGCGCCAAAATGCGGTGGCTCGAAGTGCAGGCACTGACCTTCCTCAGCCAGAGTCGCCTCGATTTCGCTCAGCGGCGTGCCGGCACGGACAGTCAGCACCAGCTCGACCGGGTGATAGTCAACGATACCGGTGTGCTCGCCCACGTTGAGGGTTCCGGCATCGGGATCGGCGGCCCGGCCCATGAAGGCCTTGGTGCCACCACCGACAATATTGAGTTTGTGCCCGCTGTCCCGGGCCTGGAGCACCTGCTCCTTCAACTGTTGGGAAATATCAGCCATGGGCGGCTTCCGTATGCTCGTGCGTGTGTTGTTTGTGCTCAAGGGAGCGGTATTCCTGGCAAAACCGCAGGGCCGGCACACCCTTGCCCGGGTTCAGGATACCGGCGGGATCAAACGCGGCCTTCACGTCGTGGAACTGCTGCAGTTCCTCGTCGTTGAACTGCACCGCCATCTGACGAATCTTCTCAACGCCAACGCCATGCTCGCCGGTAATACAGCCACCTACTTCCACACACATTTCCAGAATGCGTGAGCCAAAAGCCTCGGTGCGCTCGAATTCGCCGGGCACATTGGCATCAAACAGAATCAGCGGGTGCAGGTTGCCATCGCCGGCATGAAATACGTTGGCTACGCGCAGTCCAAATTCCTCGGACATCTTTTCCATTTCGGTGAGAACGTAAGCAATCTCGCGGCGGGGAATGGTGCCATCCATGCAGTAGTAATCCGGGGAAATCCGGCCCACGGCCGGGAAAGCGGATTTACGGCCTTTCCATAACAGCGCGCGCTCTTCCTCACTCTGGGAGGTCCGGACGGACGTCGCACCGAGTTTGCGGAAGACTTCCTCGGCCTCAGCGATATGCTCGTGAACCTCCTCCTCGGTGCCGTCCACTTCACACAGCAGCAGGGCCTTGGCATCCCTCGGATAACCGGCCTGTGCGAAATCATCCGCAGCAACAATGGCATGGCCGTCCATCATTTCCAGGCCACCGGGGATAATGCCATGGGCAATGATTCCGCCCACGGCATCACCACCCTTCTGAACGTCATCAAACCCGGCCATGACAACCTGGGCCACTTCCGGCTTGGGCAGCAGTTTTACTTTGACTTCCGTCACCACACCAAGCAGCCCCTCCGAGCCGGTCATCAGCGCCAACAAATCCATACCGCAGCCGTCCAGACCATCACTGCCCACGGTCACAACATCGCCCTCGGCGGTGACCATTTCCACGCTGAGGATGTTGTGAACCGTCAGACCGTACTTGAGGCAATGCACGCCGCCGGAATTCTCGGCGACATTACCGCCAATGGTGCAGGCGATCTGGGAGGAGGGATCCGGCCCGTAATACAGACCATCCTGGGCCGCCTCTTCGCTGATGGCGAGGTTGCGCACCCCGGGCTGCAGTCTGGCCGTTCGGGCCAGTGGATCGATTTCCACGATGCGGTTGAACTTGGCCAGCGACAGCACTACGCCCTCTTTGTTGGGCATTGCACCGGCACTGAGCCCGGTTCCCGCACCACGGGCCACGACCGGTACTGCGTTTTCGTTACAGATGCGCATCACCCGCTGCACCTGTTCAACGGTCTCCGGCAGCACCACCAGCAACGGCATCTCGCAATACATCGACATGCCGTCGCATTCGTAGGGCTTCATGGTCTCGTCATCAGTGATAACGAAGTCCGGGTCGATAAACGCCCGGAACTGCTCCGCCAGCTCGGCTTTGCTGACTTTCGGCTTGGTAGTCATAGCACTCTCTGAGTGTGAATTACGTCAGTGTGACAGTCATCAACCGCGCTTTGTTTCAAAGTGGTCAAGACCGGCCTGGGCGCAGTCCATATCCTGCTGGGGGGTACCGGAACTGATCCCGATACCACCCACCACGTCGCCGTCGACGATCACCGGCAGACCACCGCCAACAGAGCTGATGCGTCCGCCAACTTCGGTATGAATCCCGAAGGCCAGACTGCCGGGCACGTTCACCTTGTTGTAGTCATGGGTGGCTTTTTTGGCTGCAGCCGCAGTGAAGGCTTTGTCCTGGGCAATGGTCACACTGGTAACCTTGCCGCCGTCCATGCGCTCGAAGGCCACAAGGTTGCCGGATTCGTCCACCACCGCGATACACATGGGTACGCCGATTTCACGGGCCTTTTCAGCGGCGCCCTCAATGAGGATGCGCGCCTCGGCAAGGTCCAGTCGTTTGATCGTCAACATAAAGCATTACTCCTTGATTTGATTAACCGTAAACCAGCCCTGGCAGCCAGGTTACGATGCCGGGGATCAGGATACACATGAACAGCCCGAACGCCTGAATCGCCAGAAACACCAGGGATGACTTGAAAATCGTACCCATGGATATCTCCGGCGGGCACACCCCACGGAGGTAAAACAAGGCGTAACCGAATGGCGGACTGAGGAATGACATCTGCATGTTGACCAGATAGAGCACACCAAACCAGAGCACAACGTCATCACCTGCCACAGGCGGAAAACCCAGAAGACCCGGGAACTCCAGCGCTTTGACAATGGGAATGAAGATAGGAACTGCGAGCAGAAGAATACCCACCCAGTCCAGAAACATACCCAGAACCACCAGCAGGAACATCAGCAGGAACAGGATGCCGTAAGGCGACATGCCAGTACCGAGGATGGCATCCGTGACAAATTGCTGCCCCCCCTGAAGGATATAGAAGCCCACAAAGACCGAGGCACCGAACATGATCCACAACACCATGGCGGATGCCTTGGTAGTGGTTACAGATGCTTCCCGCAGTCCGGCAATGGAGAACTTACCGTGCATCATGGCCACCACAATGGCGCCAAAGGAGCCGATACCGGCCGCCTCTACCGGCGTCGCAATGCCACCAAACAGCAGGCCCAGCACCAAAAACACCAAAACCAGTGGAGCAATCAGGTTTTTCGTGAGAATGAGCTTTTCTTTCAGGGAAATCCGCTCCTCCACCGGTACAGGTGGCCCAAGCTTCGGATTTATCCAACTACGGATCAGCACATAGGCAATATACAGGGAGGAAAGCATGAGGCCCGGAATTACAGAGCCGAGGTACAACTCACCGACCGATTGCTGCGCAACAACCGCGTAGAGAATCGCCAGGATTGAGGGAGGAATCAGTATGCCCAAAGTACCGCCAGCCATGATCGAGCCCAGCGCGATCTTCTGATCGTAACCGCGCTTGAGCATCGCAGGTAAAGCGATGATACCCATCGTGACAACTGCGGCCCCAATTACACCCACCATGGCTGCCAGGAGGGTAGACGCCAGAATAGTTGCAGTCGCCAGACCACCGCTCAGGCCGCCCATCCATTTATAGACGACACTGAACATCTCCTCAATCAGCCCCGCTCGTTCCAGCATGGAGGCCATGAAGATAAACAGCGGTATCGCCGCCAGATCAGAGTTGGTCATCATCGGGAAGATGCGCCCCGGCACGATGTTCAGCATCAGTGCATCGCCCACCAGGTAGATAAACATCACCCCGAGACCACCGGTCACAAAAGCCAGCGGCAGCCCCATCATCAGAGCCACGGCGAGGGAACCGAACATCAGATAAGTCAAAGGCCCGATCTTGACGTCAGAAAGGCTACCGGAGAGCTTGAACAGGAATTTCTCGTCGCTCCACGGGTCATAGAAAAGAATGTTGATCATTTCGACACAGATGACGAATGCCAGACCAACCGTGGCAATGATCAGCAGCCAGGTGCTCAGTTTCCCGACAAGGTTACTACCCGGCGCAGTTGTTGTATTTGTAGTCATGCCATGCGCTCCCGGCCAAGACGAACAAACAGGACGATATCTTTGATCAGCTTGGATATGCCTGCGAGTAACAGAAGAAATGAACCCAGCACCATCATGCCTTTAGCCGGCCAGTGCTGGATGCCCCAGGTCTCGACCGTGCGTTCATTCATTGCGTAGGAATCCTGGAAGAAGGTCCAGGAGGTAACCAGCAGAATCAGGGCAAACATGAAGAAGAACAGGGAAGTAAAGATATCCAGACCGATTCTCCCCCGCGGCGGCAGCATGTTGTACATGACATCGACACGAACATGAGCACCATGAAGCATGGCAAACGCGCCGGCCAGCATATACTGCATACCCAGTAACAGGAAGCTGGCTTCATGAACCCAGATGGTGGGCATGTTAAAGATGTAGCGCATGACCACACCAAAGAAATAGAAAACAACGGCATTGATTGTCCAGAACGACACGAACAGGCCGGATTTGTCACAGATCCAGTCCACTACCCTGGTAAACCAGTTCCCTTCGAACTGGAGATAAATCAGGGGATCATCCTCTTCCGCCTGCAATTCTCCCGGCGTCAATTCCGGTTCTGCAGCCTCGCCTCCGTGACCACTGCTCCACTTGTCCCAGGCCATCATGATCAGCGGCATAACCGCCAGCCAGCCCCAATAGAACCAGTGCGGCATTACGAATCCGAAACCTTCAAGATCAGACATGTTGATACTTCCTCAGCCACAAAACGGGGAAGGCGGGACGCCTCTTTCGGAGTCGTCCCTGACCTTCCCCCTGTTTCTTTGTTATTGGTTCGGAGAGTGTTACCGGCCCGGCACACCTTCCAGATCAGACTCCTCGATGTAGCCTACGGTCTCGTTCATCATGTACTCAACCTGAATGTCAAAGATGGCACGGGCATCTTCGTCCTTGTTCGCCCACTTGTACCAGATCGGAATGGCCCTACGGCGCCATTCATCCACGTCATCCTGGCTGAGACGGCTTACCGTATCGCCCGCGTCCTTGAACTTCTTCATGGCCTCAACGTTACGCTTCTGGATGGTCAGGTAGTGCTTCTGGGAATAAATCCGGACTTCATCCTCAACCAGTTGCTGGAGCTTCGGATCCAGGGCGTTCCAGGCACGCAGGTTCACGGTCAGATCCATCAGATCCACCGGCTGGTAGATCGACATCACGCCGGGAGGCCCAAACAGGATGTAATCCGTCACCTGAGAAAAGCCCAGTTCCCAGTTCACCGCAGGGCCCACATAGTCGGCCGCGTCGATGGTGCCTTTTTCCAGAGCCGGAAAGATGTCAGAACCCGGCATGCTCACAGTAGATGCACCGAATGCCTGGAAAACTTCAGCGACCATGCCACCCGGAACCCGGAGCTTCAGGCCTTTAAGGTCTTCGAGGCTGTTAACCGGTTGCTTCGAGTGGATAATATTTGCATCGTGCTGGATCGGGCCAACGTAGAACAGCCCGAACTTTTCGTAGATCTCCCGGGTCTTTTCCAGCATCCCCATGGAATAGAACATAATATCCCACTGGTGAGGCTGGTCAGGGCCGGCCGGGTAGGACGATAGAAACACGGATGCGGGAATCTTGCCGGACCAGTACAGCGTGAACGGGTTCATGCCCTGAAGAACACCACTGCGAACCGAATCGAACAGTGAATTGCTATCAGCAGCGACAGCTTTGGCAGGGAAACACTTGAAAATCAGTTCACCACCTGACTTCTCCTCCATGCCATTACACCAGTCTTCGAACAGGTCATAGCCGACCGTGCCGGCGTCCCATACGGACTGAATTTTCCAGGTTGTTGCAGCATGGGCCTGTCCGGCACCCATCAGCATCGCGCCGGCAAATGCCGCGCCTACCGCGACTGTTTTAAAAAAGCTTCTGCGAGGTGGGAGCTCGCCAGTGTCACAACTATTCCGGATGTTATTCTTCGAATTCATCGAAACGTCTCCGTTGGCTTTGTTTTTATCAGCGTCTATGGCAACGCCGGCACAGGCCGACATTACACTGATCTTCGTAGCCAATCCCGGTTTAGTCCAGTTCGGTGAGCACTGGTCTGACCAGTTTTTGAAGTATTAAAAATGGACGAAATACGCTGAATCGGCCATATTTAATGGGCTCGGACGCACATCAGGTGAGAACGGAAACACCAACAATCAGAAGCACTCACTGGTCAGACCAGAGAGCACAGACAGGCCCCAAAATGGCAATCTCCCAGGAAATCTCATACCGGCTGGAACGCCTTATTCTCGATGGCGGGCTGGCTCCGGAGCAAAAGATACCGTCCGAACGTCAGTTGGCAACGCGGCTGGGCGTGTCCCGTGCGGTCATTCGGGAAGCCCTGCATGAACTCCAGGGCCGTGGCGTGATCGAAACCCGCCACGGCAAGGGCTCGTTTGTCGCCAGCATGGTGCCCGGCGCAAACGAGCTCGGGGAGCAAAGCCCACTGATGCATCTTTTCGAAGGGCATCCGCGAACCCTTTTCGACCTTCTGGAAGTACGCGAACAACTGGAAGGTCAGGCCGCCTATCTCGCTGCCCTGCGGGCAACCCGGCTGGACCGGCATCGCATCACGAAGGCGTTCCGAGCACTTGAGGATACCGATCCGCTTCGCAACGCCCGGCTCGACCACGGCTTCCACCTGGCGATTGTGGAAGCATCCCACAACCCGGTTCTGGTGCATGTCCTGAATAGCCTCAAGAACATGATGCTGTTGACCGTTCAGGCCTCCGTTGCCAACCTGAACCCGAGAGAAGAAATGCGGAAGAAAATCGTCCGCCAGCATCGGCAGCTCTATGAAGCCGTCATTGCCGGCAAACCGGCCAATGCCCAGAAGGTGGCGATGGCCCACGTGCGGTTTGTGAGTGAGGCCATGAGAGACATGGAGAAAGACGGCGGCAAACTGATCAGGATGCCCATTGAACAGGACAAAGCAAGCGATCATCTGCGGGCAGAGGCCTGAGCATGGCAAAAAGCTTGCACTGGACAATCATTCGACCACAATGACATGCAGCGAACGGCGGTGAAATTCGGCAAAACGCTCCCTTTAAGGGATTGATTTCCGCATCCACAGTCCGTAAAACATGCGCCTTTGAATTACAGCCCCAGGAGTCACCCATGGCGGACCAAGCGCCTTTGATCTGCAGGGACATTTATAAGACCTTTGACCAACTCGAGGTGCTCAAAGGTATTTCACTGGAGACCCGCAAAGGCGACGTGGTTTCCCTGATCGGCAGCTCCGGCTCGGGCAAGAGCACCTTTCTGCGCTGCATCAACCTGCTGGAAACACCCACCTCCGGCGATATTATCGTGCACGGTGACCCAATAAGGTTCACAACCAACCGCAAGGGCGAACGTATTCCGGCCGATAACAAACAGGTTGAACTGATCCGGGCAAAACTTTCCATGGTCTTCCAGAGCTTCAATCTGTGGTCTCATATGACTGTTCTGGAAAACATCATTGAAGCCCCGATCCACGTCCTGAAAGTACCCAAGAAGGAGGCCATCGAGCGCGCCGAAGCCTACCTGAACAAAGTGGGCATCTACGAGCGCAAGGATTACTACCCGGCCCAGATGTCCGGCGGACAGCAGCAGCGGGCGGCAATTGCCCGGGCCTTGGCCATGGAACCGGAAGTCATGCTGTTTGACGAACCCACCTCAGCTCTGGACCCTGAGCTGGTGGGCGAAGTTCTCAAGGTTATGCAAAGCCTGGCGGAGGAAGGCCGAACCATGATCGTGGTCACCCACGAGATGTCATTCGCAAGGGATGTTTCGAGTCAGGTCCTGTTTTTGCATCAGGGCGTGATCGAGGAACAGGGTACCCCCGAGAAAGTGTTTGATCATCCGGATTCAGAGCGCATGAAGCAGTTCCTGACTCCCAACTTCTGACACTCGGTGCTATCTTGAACCGGTCAAGAAATAAAATGTTGGAACCAAAAACTTCCATCAAAAATAAAGCCCAAAAGGCAAACCACTGGAGAAGTTAGACATGAAGAAAATGATTGTTGCAGCAAGCTGCGCCCTCGCCATGATTGCCGGTGGCGCACAGGCCCAGGAACGGGATCTCCGAATCGCGTTCGACGTGCCCTATGCCCCGTTTGAGTACAAAGACGAAAATGGCGAACTGACCGGTTTCGAAGTGGAACTGGCCGAAGCCATGTGCGAAGAAATGAGCGCCAACTGCGAGTTCGTGATCCAGGCATGGGACGGCATGATTCCGGGCCTGCTGGCACGTAAATTCGACCTGATCATGTCCTCTATGTCCATCACCCCCGAACGCGCGGAGCGGGTTCTGTTCTCCGAACCGTACTACAACACCCCGGGTGGCTGGTTTGGCCCTGAGAGCTTCAACACCGACGTCACCGACATGGATGCGATGGAAGGCAAGACCGTTGGCGTTCAGCGCGGCACTACCATGGACACCTACGTAACGGAAAACATGGGCGGCATTGTCACCATCAAACGTTACACCACTGCGGACGACATGGTTCTGGACCTGGAAGGCCAGCGTCTGGATGTAGTCTTCGTAGATTACCCGGTGGGTGAAGAAACCGTTCTTTCCAAAGAGGGCTTCAAGGAAGTTGGTGAGCCGGTCAAGCTTGGACAAGGCGTGGGTGTTGCGATGCGCCAGCGTGATACCGAGCTTGCGGAGGAAGTGAATGCTGCCCTTCGTACCCTGAAGGAAGATGGTACCTACGACACCATCATGCAGAAGTACTTCGCTTACGACATCAAGATGTAAATCTGCCGAGGGGTGGCCCTTTGGGGCCGCCCCTGCTTACCGGACGCTCCCATGCTTGATCTGAAAGGCTATGGCCCGGCCCTGATGGAAGGGGCAATAGTCACCATTGAACTGGCCTTCCTGTCTCTTGCCCTCTCGGTTGCCCTGGGGCTGATTGGCGCGTCTGCCAAGCTCTCACAAAGCCGGGTTGCCAAAGGTATCGCCACTACCTACACCACACTGATTCGTGGCGTTCCAGACCTGGTCATGATGCTGCTGTTCTACTATGGCGGCCAGGTTGCAGTGAATATGCTCTCGGATTACGTCTGGGAAGCCTACGAAATCGACTTTTTCTTCCAGTTCGACCCGTTCATCTCCGGCGTAGTAACGATCGGGCTGATTTTCGGCGCCTATATGACCGAAACCTTCCGCGGGGCTTTCCTGGCCGTTGAAACCGGCCAGATCGAGGCTGCCCGAGCCTATGGTTTTACCCGTTTTCATACCTTCCGCAGAATCATGCTGCCACAAATGATGCGCCATGCCCTGCCCGGTCTGGGCAACAACTGGCAGGTTCTGCTGAAGACCACCGCCCTGGTTTCCATTATCGGCCTGACGGACATGGTTCGTGTGGCTGAAGAAGCTGCCAAGGCGGAGCGCATGCCGTTCCACTTTTTCATTCCGGTGGCGTTTGTCTATCTGGCCCTGTTGGCTTTCACACTGAACACAGCGGCCTATACCACGGAGATTATCCGTGGTGCGATTGTGTCTACGCCCAACGGTGAGATTGAGGCGGCCAAGGCCTATGGCATGAACTGGTTTATGCGCATGCGGCGGATTGTGTTGCCAAGTGCAGCGCGGCGGGCGGTGCAGGCCTACTCCAACGAGGTGATCTTCATGCTGCACGCCAGTGCCATTGCCAGTGTGGTGACCATCGTGGATCTGACCGGGGCGGCACGAAACATTTACTCCCGGTTTTATGCGCCGTTTGATGCGTTTATCTTTGTAGCACTTTGCTATATGGCACTCACGTTTATACTGGTTTTTGCCTTCCGCAAACTCGAAAACCATCTGTTGAAGCACCAGCGACCCGTCAACGGCTGACCCTGCTGATTCTGACTTGGGTGCCCGGGCAGGCAGGGTATTGCCTCCCGGGAACCGCTACGAGCACATCCATGTGCGCTTGACTGAAGCCAGCCATGGCTTCAGACATTCCCGGGAGGCAATACCCTGCCCGCCCCCAGACCTGGTTCGGGGATTCTATGTCGGCAAAACGTGACCTGTTCGGAACTAGTTCAGACTGGCTTTCCCACACCCTCGACAACTCGGATGCGTCACTTCCCGAAACCAAGACCTTCCTCCCCGACGGCACCCGCATAAGCCGCAAGGCCGTGGGCGTTCTGGACATTATTCCTCCGGCTGGCCGGAGCAATCCGAACGCTGAAGCCATCATCGTTTCCGCGGGTGTTCATGGGAACGAAACAGCGCCTATCGAGGTTCTGAACAAACTGGTTGCCGAACTGATTGATGGCGAATGGGAGCTGGCTTGCCCGGTCTTGCTGATTCTGGGTAACCCACCTGCGATGGTGGCTGGAAAACGCTTTCTGGAAGTGAACCTTAACCGGCTGTTCGATGGTGCTCATGGGCGGAGCGAATATGAGGGGCTGGATGAGGCTGCGCGGGCGCAGGAGCTTGAGGAGGCCTGTCGGCAGTTTGCAATGGCCAACCCTCAGGCGCTTTACCACTACGATCTGCACACGGCCATTCGCCCTTCTCACCGCGAGCGGTTTGCCCTGTATCCGTTTGTTGAGAATCGTTCGGTTCCAGTAGACCAGTGTGATTTTCTGCTGGAGGCGGAGGTGGAGACGCTTCTGCTACAGCATAAGGCGGGCACAACGTTTTCGTCGTTTTCCTCGTCGCTGCTGAAAGCCGAGAGTTTTACCGTGGAGCTGGGTAAGGTGCGGCCGTTCGGGCAGAATGATCTGGGGCACTTTTCCGGTATACAGGATGCCTTGCGACGGCGGTTCCGGGGGCAGCCCTCACCTTCCCCGCAGCCGCCGTTTGATCACCTGACGGTGTTCGAGGTGGTGCATGAGATTCTGAACACCGGAAAGAACTTCCGGTTCCATATTCCGGACGATGTCGCCAATTTCACCAAGTATCAGCCCGGCACAGTCATCTGGGAGGACGACGAGACCAGTTACCGGGTCGGGCATTCGCCGGAGGCGATTGTGTTTCCCAATCCGGAGGTGCCGGTCGGCCATCGAGTCGGGCTGATGATCCGGCCAAAAACGGGGTCAGATGAAAGCTTCATCTGACCCCACTTTCAACTACTCAGGCCGGGGCGTTTTCAGGTTCCGGCACGCTGACTTTGATCAACTGGGTGCAGACAGCGGGGATGACCAGCAGCGTGAGCACCGTTGAGGCCAGCAGGCCGGAGATGATGGCCCAGGCCATGGGTGGCCAGAGCGTGGAGCTTGAGAACGCCAGGGGCAGCAGGCCAGCCACGGTGGTTGCGGTGGTCAGCAGGATCGGGCGGGTGCGCTGCTCTACCGCGTTGCGCATGGCGTCGCGGATATCTCTTCCTTTCTCCAGTTCCCGATCCATCACGTCCAGCAGAACGATGGCGTTGTTCACCACGATTCCCACCAGGGCGATCACGCCCAGCAGAGACTGGAAACCGAAGGGTGAGCCGGACAGCACCAATCCGGGGAAAATACCGACGGTAGCCAGCGGCACCGTCAGAAGGATAATGCCGACCCGGCGGAAGGAGTTGAACTGCAGCAGCAGGAAGAACAGCAGCAACAGCATCCCGATGGGAGCTGCGGTGAGCAATGCGGTATTGGCTTCACCGGAGCCTTCGGCGTCACCGCCCATGGCCATGCGGGTACCCGGTGGTAACGGTTTTTTCTCAAGCCCTGCGTAAAGCCCGTCCAAAGCCTGGCTGAAACTGTAGCCGGTTTCCAGGTTTGCCGTGACGGTGTTCATCCGCACACCGTCACGCAGGTATCGAGCCGCCGGTTCCCAGGTGGTATCCACTGTCGCCACTGCTGAGAGCGGTACGGCGTCGCCTCGGTCGTTGTAAATATTCACTGACAGCAACCGTGAAAGCGACAGGGCCGTGCCTTCGCGGGAACGCAGCACCAGGGGAATGGGATCCTCTTCCTGGCGATAGCGCTCAGCCACCACACCAAAGCTCTGGCCATAGAGGCTCTGGGCCACATCGGCTCGGGTCAGGCCATATCGGGCCGCCGTGGCATCGTCGACGTTGATGGCAATACTCGGAACGCCAATATCCAGGTCATGGCGGACATCAACAGTGCCCTCAACACCTCTCAGGATGCTGAAAATCTGTTCCACCGCTTCGATCCGGGTGCCGTCGTCGGCGTGGTAAACCCGAATTTCCACCGGCGCAGCCCTTGGTGGCCCCTGCCCCAGGATACCCACGGTCACATCCAGTTCCGGCATCTGTTCTTTCACGTGTGCGCGAATCCAGCGGATCATGCCGGTAGTGTCTTCCAGTGTGGGCGTGGTAACCACCAGCCGTGCCCGGTTTGGTGCCTGGGGGGCGCGTTGCAGGTTGTAATAGAAGGACGGCCCGGTGAAGCCCACAAACCGGTGAACCTCCAGGGCATCCGGCTGTGAACGTATAATTCGTTCCAGGCTTTCCGTGGCCTCTGCCGTGCGGGCCTGGTCGGTGCCCTCGGGCATGAAGACTTCGACAATCACCCTCGGGCGATCGGCATTGGGGAAGAACTGCTTAGCCATAAAGGGGGTCATCGCAAGGCTAATGCCCACCAGAATGGCGCCGGCGGTAATCAGCCGTCCGGGATAGCGGGACACCAGGCTTCCCAGGAAGCGCGCCAATCCAATCAATCGGTCCTGACCGGCCTTGCGGCGGGGTTTCAGGAACCTGGCCGCCAGAAGGGGAACGGCCGAGATAGCGAGCAGGTAGCTGACGGACAGTGTCAGCATGATCATGACCGGCACGCCACGGGTAAAATCCGCGGCACCGCCCTTGGCAAGGAGCAGGGGTGCGAAGGCAGCCAACGTGGTTCCCGTTGAGGCCCCCAGCGGACCGGCCAGTTCACTGACGGCCTTGCGCAGGGCGTCCAGTCGGCGCATGCCCTCATCCAGATGCCCCTGGATGTTTTCAACAATCACGATGGCGTTGTCGATCAGGATACCCAATGAGATCACCATGCCGATCACCGCAATCTGGTGCAGCACACCGCCCCCCAGGTCGTAGAGCCCGACACTGATCAGGGCAACCAGCGGTAGAATCGAGGCCACCAGCAGGCCCATCCGGATGCCCATGCCGGTGAAAACCACTGCAACGATGATCAGTACCGAGAGCACCAGGCTCCAGGCCAGGTTATCGAGACGTTCCTGTACCTTGTCCGGCTGAAAAAACATCTCGCGGATCTCGTAGGGTTCAAAATCTCCGCGAATCTGGTCCATGCGTTCGCGCACATGCTCACCAAAGCGGATCGCATCGGTGGTGCCCTCTTCCATGATGATGGAGACCAGCACCACCCGTTCGCCGTCGTACCAGGTTTCCGGCTGCCGAGGTTCAGCCGGTCCGCGCCAGACATCCGCCGCTGCGGCCAGCGGTACCTGGGAGCCGTCGGGCAATTCAATGGGCGTGGCCCGAATCGCGTCAATATCGGCAAATTCGCTGTTGGGAAGCACTGAGAGGCGGCGGCCATTGACCACCACGAAGCCGCCGGGAATGGTCTGGTTTCGCCGCGCCAGCGTGTCCAGCACCCGCGCAGGTGAGATACCAAGCCGGAAGAGCGCGGTATCGTCCAGGGCCAGCGTGATCTGCTCGTCGGCATCACCTTCCAGCTCAATCCGGGAAACCCCCGGCAAATCCGAGAGGTTCTGCTTCAGCCGTTCAGCGACGTCGGACAATTCCGTTACTGACGGCGAGCCACCCACGGCCATGACAATGGCGGGGATATCAATCAGGCGATCATCGAGCACCATCCGACCCACATCGTCCGGGAAGTCCTGCTTCGCTCGTTCCATGGCCTGACGTACCCGGTCCCACGCGGGATCGGTGTCGTAAATGTCATCGTTCAGACGCAGGCGGACCAGAGCCACGCCAGTGCGAGCAGTTGACTGGGTAAAATCCACCTCCTCCACCTGCCGAAGCTCATCCACCAAAGGCCGAAGCACAAGCCGTTCGACAGCCTCGGCGCTGGCGCCCGGATAATTGATGCTGATCAGACCTGCCCGATATGGAAAGGATGGATCTTCCTGGCGCGGCATGGTGCTGTAGGCAGCGATACCAAGCAGGCAGAGCATGGTGACCACCATGCCCAGCAGGCGCTGGCAGTTCAGAAGCCGGCGGGTCATCAGCGTACCTCCACGGCATCACCGTCCGCCAGCCGCGTCATGCCGGCATAAACCACCTGATCACCGGGGGACAGATCGCCGGAGGTAACCACCACCCGCTCGCCAACGACTCGGTCGACTTCTACCGCAACACGGGAGGCCACATTATCCCGTACCCGGAACACACTGACGCCCTCGGCGTTGCGGATCACCGATAGCAAGGGCACCGTGAGCGCCGACTCCCGAACCGGCGTAATACCGACCTCGACTGGCTCGCCAGGCTCCAGCGTGTTAACCGGCAGACTCACCAGAACCGGATGCAGCTCGCCGCGAATGGCACTGGCCTGGGCAATCTCGACCACCGAACCGGACTGTGGCGGGCGACTTCGGTCCTGAACCGACCACACAGGCAAGGTTTGCTCCAGCTCCACGTGGTCCAGAAGATACGCCGGCACCCGCACTTCCACTTCGCGACCCTCCGGCGAGGAAAGCCGCATCACCGGCTGCCCGGCGGCAACAAATTCATCCCGCTCGACCAGCAGGGCTTCTACGCGGCCGGAAAAGGGCGCCCGAAGACTACTCTCTTCCAGCAACTGGGTTGCCTCTGCCAGGGACGCCCGCGCCGTTGCCACGCTGGCTTCCAGGGAATCCCGCCGTGCGGCAAGCTGCTCGAGGGTCTGCTCGGATACAACGCCACGCTCATGCAATCGGCTGGAACGTTCCCACTCCCGCTGTGCCTGCTGATACTGCGTTCTCAATTCTGCCAGCCGGGCCCTGGCAGAATCCCGGGCTGGCTCCAGGCCAGGATTGTAGACCCGGGCGAGCAGATCACCGGCCTGCACCTTCTGCCCGAGCTCCACCGCCTGCTCTTTGAGGGTGCCACTGACCTGGAAGGTCAGCGTCGCGCGCTGAGTGGCGCGAACAATACCTGAGAACCGCAGCGGCATATCCTGGCTTTCTCCGCCGGTAACCTCTGACACACGCACTGAAACCTTATGCTGCCCGGATTCCGGGGCTACGTCACCGGCTTTACAGCCCGACAGAAACAGTGAAAAAACCGCAAGAGAAACGATGACGACGGGGATTCGAAGTGGTGTCATGACTCGTCCTTTCATCCATGCTTGTGTAGTTGGCGGGATCCTGTCCATGGAGAAACCCGACGGTAATTTTAGACATAATGTCATTCTTTGACATTTTGTCAATAATCGTGTTTGATTCGTTTTCAGGTATCCTGTGCCCGCTGTTACCAACTAACCGGATCATTGAATGAGCGAACCGCTGAAGACCCGCCGCGAACGGGAGAAACAGGCCCGTTACGACACCATTCTGGACGCCGCCGAACTGGTGTTTTCAGAAAAGGGCTACGAGCGAACGTCCATGGACGACATTGCCCGCACCGCCAGTCTCAGCCGGGCCTTGCTGTACGTGTACTTCAAGGACAAGGCCGCCATACAGCGGGGCATCATGCTCAGAGCGGGGCACAGCCTTTTCCGGCGATTCGAGGAGGCAAGACAGACCGCCGATAACGGCCTGGCCCAGATACGGGCAATGGGGGAATCCTACTACCGATTTTATCTGGAAGAACCGGATTACTTCTCGGCGCTGACCAAGGCGTCCACCGCCATGGCGGAGGCAGATGAAAGTCAGACGGAAGAAATGTTGTGCTCCAAATCAGACCTGATGGAGCTGATGGTAGGGGCCATCGAACTGGGGCTCCGGGACGGCACCATGAACCGGGAACGGATTAACGACCCCGTTCAGACCTCACTATACCTGCGCGGCGCCCTGCACGGGGTGATCCTGCTCTGCCAGTCGGAAATGGGCGAAGGCAATCCGGAGTTTCCTGCCGAGCAGCTGATCCGGCATACCATGGATATGCTGACGTCCTCGATTTCCGCCTGACAGGCCGGCAGGCCGCTCGCTAAAGCTGAAAATCGTAGATCGAGCCGAGGCCCATGATCCCGGTAAGTTCATCCAGGGCCTTGCGGACCTCTTCCAGCAACATCGGATCGCCAAGCTCGTTCTGGCTAAGCTTATCCCGGTAATGGGCTTCCACCCAGGTGGTCAAACGCTCATAGAGTTCATCGGTTAGCAGCACACTCCGGTTGATGGCCTTCAGCTCATCGTCGTTGAGCACCACCCTCAACCTCAGACAGGCCGGGCCACCACCGTTGCGCATAGACTGCTTGACGTCGAACACTTCCACCGCC
Organism: Marinobacter sp. es.048; assembly: GCF_900188435.1. Lineage (NCBI taxonomy): Bacteria > Pseudomonadati > Pseudomonadota > Gammaproteobacteria > Pseudomonadales > Marinobacteraceae > Marinobacter > Marinobacter sp. es.048. Next base: position 1,243,927 of record NZ_FYFA01000001.1, on the reverse strand, counting down.
GTAATCGGCCCGCCGGAATTCACCAGACTATCCAGGTAACGGCTGACTGAAGCCACTTCCCGGCACTCGCCGGGCACCGCCAGTAGCATACCGTCGGGCGTGTTCAGCAACTGACTGTTGAACACGTACGAGGCCACCGCATCCTCCAGCGGCACATCGGCGCTGCTGACACGAACCGCTTCCAGCTCCGCGCCGGTAAGGCGCTCCCGGATGTCCGCCAGCACCTGCTCTTCCTTCAGAAAAGCCATCTCGTGATAGAACAGGGTATTGCCATTGCCCACGGCGATTACATCGTTGTGAAAAACGCCGCCATCAATGGCGTCCGGATTCTGTTGGGCAAACACCGCATGCTGCTCCTTGAGGCCATGCAGCCGCGCCACCGCCCGGGACGCCTCGAGGGTCTGTCTGGCCGGGTATTTCTTCGGGGCTGGTGCCTGCTCATTGAACGCAATCTGACCATATACAAACAGCTCCACACCGGGCTCGCCGTAACCGGCACACAACCGGGTGTGGTTGGCCGCGCCCTCGTCACCAAAGTGGCTGACAGACGGCAGCGCAGGATGATGGGCAAAGTAGCTTTCGTCAGCAAAGATGGCTTTCAGGGAGCGGCCGGTCACCGTGTGTTCGATGGACCTGTGAAACTTGGCACTCAGGTTGGCCGGGGTGAAATGCACGCGGTGGTCTGAGGTATCCGCACTGGGCGATACCGTGGCGGCATTGGCCGTCCACATCGGCGAGGCAGAAGAGACCGCCGCCAGGATCGACGGGCTGGATCTGGCCGCCTGCTCCAGCACACGGGCGTCCGTCCCTTCAAATCCCAGGGCCCGAAGCGTTGGAACATGCGGGCGTTCATGGGGTGGCAGAACGCCCTGCACATACCCCCGGTCCGCCAGACGCTTCATTTTGGCCAGGCCCTGCAGTGCCGCCTCTTTCGGATTCGAGACGGAACTGACATTGGACTTGGAGGCCACATTACCCCAAGACAGTCCGGCGTAATTGTGGGTGGGGCCAACCAGACCATCGAAGTTTGCTTCTACCGCGTGTTTCACCATGGCACTGGGTTCCGTTAATCGAAATTGAGGCCGGGTGCCAGGGAGTCTGGCATCTCACTCTTGCCGGCCTCCAGAGAAGCCATGGGCCAAGCGCAGTAGTCGGCAGCGTAGTAGGCACTCGGGCGATGATTGCCGCTGGCACCAACACCACCAAAGGGGGCCGCGCTGCTGGCGCCGGTCAGCGGCCGGTTCCAGTTCACGATACCGGCACGGACCTCTTCCACCAGCCGCTCGTACAGCTTCCGGTCGTCCGTCAGGATGCCCGCTGAGAGCCCGTAACGGGTGTCGTTGGCCAGCTCCAGAGCGTCGTCAAAGCTCTTGTAGCGATAGACCGTCAGCAGTGGCCCAAAGAATTCCTCATCGGTCACGTCCAGACCTGTGGCATCTATGATACCGGGCGACAGCAGACCGGTTCCCGATTTCAGGGACTTCATTTCCAGCAGTGATTTGCCGCCCTTCTCGAGCAGGCTGGCCTGGGCCGCCAGGAGTTTGTCGGCGGCTTCCGCGGAAATCACAGAGCCCATAAACGGCTGCGGATCGGCGTCAAACTCACCGACCTTGATACGGGCGGAAACTTCAACCAGCCGGTCGAGGAACGCGTCGCCTTTCTTGCCCTTGGGTACCAGCAGTCGACGTGCACAGGTACAACGCTGGCCGGCCGACAGGAAGGCCGACTGCAATGCATGATGTACCGCGCCGTCCACGTCGGCCACGTCCTGAACGATCAGCGGGTTGTTGCCACCCATCTCCAGGGCCAGGATTTTCTCAGGCTGGCCGCCGAACTGTTTGTGCAGCAGGTGTCCAACGGTCGAGCTGCCGGTAAAGAACAGGCCATCGATCGTGAGGTGAGTGGCCAGGGATTTGCCAGTATCCGAACCACCTTGCACCAGGTTGATCACACCGTCCGGAATACCAGCCTTCTCCCAGAGTTTTACCATCAGCTCGGCAACCCCGGGGGTCAGCTCGCTCGGTTTGAAGACCACTGTGTTGCCGGCCAGCAAAGCGGGCACTATGTGGCCGTTCGGCAGGTGCCCCGGGAAGTTGTAGGGGCCAAATACCGCCACCACGCCATGGGGCCGGTGCCTGAGCACGGCGTGCCTACCGGCAACATCGGATTCGGATGTGCCGGTGCGGTCGTTGTAGGCTTTCACCGAAATGCCGATCTTGCCGATCATCGCCGCCACTTCGGTGCGGGATTCCCAGAGCGGCTTACCCGTTTCCAGACCAATCTGATGGGCCAATTCTTCCTTGTGAGCCTCAAGCAACTCGCCAAAGGCTTCGACAATGGCCTGACGTTCGGCAAAGCTCTTGCGCTGCCACTTCACAAAGGCATTTCGGGCCTCACGAACGGCCGCATCAACATCCTCCAGGTTGGCGCTTTCGCCATCCCAGATTGTTTCACCGTTCACCGGCTGGACAGATTCGAATACCGGCCCATGACCCGGTAGCCAGAGCCCGTCGATAAACAGTTCACCTGTCAGCTTTGCCATTTCGATGCACCTCCCGGTACTGAGCTTCTATAACTATGTTTGGTCAGTAGCCCCGAGTCTTTCAAGGGGGCCAAACGAACCGGATCACCCGATTCAATCTGCAACGCCTCGGCCACTTCCGGCGGCAGGCTGACGGTATCCGGCCCGATGCAGTCTATCGGCAGGGTGGTCACCCGGAAGTCCCGGAATGAGCGGTTGGATACCATTACCCGCTCATCGGCAGGCACGTCCAAGCTGATCGGCTTGCGCGTCACCATGGCGTGCCGGTTCATGCCTTCCCGTACCGTGCGGATATTGTGAACGAAGGCTTCAACCACGGGCCCGCCATCAAAAATGTCCACCAGTCCGTTGAAGTTGAACCCCTCGGACTGAAGCATCCGAAGCGCCGGCGCGGTATTGTCGTGAACCCGGCCGATCACGGCACGGGCTGATTCCGGCAGCATGGACAAGTATATCGGATACTTGGGCATCAACTCGGCAATAAATGACTTGTTGCCCAACCCCGACAGCATGTCCGCCTCGCTGAACTCCATGTCGAAGAACTTGGTTCCCAGCGCATCCCACAGGGGGCTCCGCCCCTGGGTATCAGACACACCGCGCATTTCCGCGAATATTTTTTCAGAAAAGTGTTTCCGGAATTCATCCAGGTACATGAACCGGCACCGGGAGAGCAGCAGCCCGTTGCCCCCGCCCTTGTATTCATCAGACAACAGCAGCGAGCAGATTTCGCTGGTATCGGTCATATCGTTGGACAGGTGCAGCGTTGGGGTCCGTACGTGAACACCCAGCTCTTTGGAGGCATTGACGGCCACGCTCAGGCGGTAGTTGTAGAACACCTCATCCAGACCAACCCGGGCCTGGATACCGCTGATCCCGACCGTTTTCTTCCGCTCGATATCCACCAGTGCAAACAGGTAAAGCCCTGCTTCCGGCGCAATGCGCTGGTTAAAGGTCTCCCGGGCGTGATTGATCTTCTTCTGCAGAAGCTCGCGGTCCGCCGGGAGAGTGGTCAGCCCCTTCCCGGCGCTCTGGGACATGGCATACAGGTCATCAAGATCGTTTTCCTGCAACGGGCGAATTACCAGCATGGTGTCGCCTCCCTGATCCAGGCGAGTTGATACTTTACTATTCCCATACCTTTCATAGCGGCCCGATCCTTACCCGGTCACCCGCGGTCCTGTTCAGGGTCTTCCAGGTCGAGACCGGAACCTTGAGTTTGTCGTCCAGCGTTTCAGCGACCGGTGTCAGGGTGCAGCGGAACTGTTCACGCTCGCCGGCAGCGATCAGACAGGTTTCGCCAGTATCTTCATTGGTGCCATGAAGTTCCTTCGGGTGACTGGTCACCAGGGTTTTCAGGCTGTCGGTACGCGCTTCAAGGACCGGGCCGGCATCAAAAATGTCCAGATAACTGCCCGGCTGGAACCCTTCCCGCTGCAGCAGCTCGAAGTTAGGCACGGTTATCAGATGCGGCTGCCCCATTGCCTTCTGGGCCGCCTCGCTCAGCAGCGTGACATAGATGGGATTGGGCGGCATGAGCTCGGCAATAAAGGTCTTGCTCAGTTGACCGGAGTACTGGTCCGCCGTCTCGAAATCCATATCAAAAAAGTGCCGGCCAAGGCTGTCCCAGAAGGGCACGCTGCCATCCTCCAACTGCACGCCCTGGATCTCCACAGCCATCCGCGCGGTAAACCATTCACGATGATCGGCGATAAACAGAATCCGGGCCCGGGACAATAATTCGAACGCATCGGTCCCCTGCAGTTCGGGGCGGATCGAGAACGAGCACAGCAGGGAGACATCGGTGAGCGAATGGGAGGGATACAGCACTTCCACCCGACGCGAAACCCCCAGCTCATGGGATGCGTGGATCAGGGCATCCCGCCGATAACTGTAGAAGGGCTGACCATTGCCGGCGCGAGCATCAATACCGGCCGTGCCGGCAATGTCCCCGGTCTCGGTGTCTTCGAGCACGAACAGGAACCTGGGTGAATCATCCTCGGGGCTGATCCTGCCAGCAAAGGAAGCCAGTGATTGCTCGATCTTGTAGGCCAGGGCATCGCCGTGCTTGGGCAGGGTGGAGGAAAGACGGGCACACTGAGTGCCCGCAATGGCAAGAATCTGGTCCAGATCATCCGGCTGAGCCGGACGTACCAGCCACATAAAAACTCCTTAGGACGTCAGTTTTTTCACCGCCGCTTCGAAACGCTCGAGGGCTTCGTCGATATCCGGTTCCGGGATGATAAGAGACGGCGCCAGACGAATAACGTTCGCGCCAGCCACCAGAACCATCACGCGCTCTTCCAGACCGGCGTTGAGAAAATCTTTGGCCTTGCCCTGCCATTTTTTGGTCAGAACACAGCCGAGCAGCAGGCCGGCGCCGCGAACCTCACTGAACACGTCATAGCGCTCGCCGATGTCCATCATGCCCTTGCGAAGCTTCTCAGAGCGGGCTTTCACGCCCTTGAGAATCTCCGGCTGACTGACGGTATCCACCACTCTTTGCGCCACGGCGCAGGCCAGGGCGTTACCGCCGTAGGTGCTGCCGTGAGTACCTACACCCAGACTGGCGGCAACTTTGGCCGTGGTCAACATGGCCGCCATCGGGAAGCCACCGCCAAGTCCCTTGGCACTGGAGAGAATATCCGGCACCACGTCGTACATCTGATAAGCGTAAAAGTGACCGCTCCGGCCAACGCCAGACTGAACCTCATCAAACACCAGCAACGCGTCATTTTCGTCGCACAGATCTCGCAGCCCCTGAAGGAATGCCTGGTCGCCCGGCATAACGCCACCCTCACCCTGAATGGGCTCGACCACGACCGCACAGGTTTTCTCCTTCGAGATCAGCTTTTTCACGGATTCCAGGTCGTTGAACTCGGCATGGTGAATGCCGCCGGGTGCCGGCTCGAAACCGTCCAGGTATTTCGGTTGGCCACCGACGCTGACGGTAAACAGGGTGCGCCCGTGAAACGAATTCTTGAACGAAATAATCTCGTTCTTCTCTTTACCGTGATGCTCCCACGCGTAACGACGGGCCAGCTTGAACGCCGCTTCGTTGGCCTCGGCTCCGGAGTTGGCGAAGAACACGCGTTCGGCAAAGGTGAGGTCACACAGGGTTTTCGCCAGACGCAGGGCGGGTTCGTTGGTCATCACGTTGGACAGGTGCCAGATTTTCTCAGCCTGATCGTGCAACGCACCTACCAGCCCCGGATGGGAATGGCCCAGACAGGTCACTGCGATGCCACCCTGGAGATCAATAAACTCGCGGCCTTCCTGATCCCAGATCCGGGAGCCCTCCCCTCGCACCGGAATGATGGAACCGGGAGCGTAGTTGGGCACCATGACTTCATCGAACAGTTCGCGGCTGACGGGTTCTTTATTCATAAATCTCTCTCGGGAAAGCGGCTAAGCAATTAAAAATAGTAGAGTGGCCGCGCCAAACAAGTAAGTAGGTGTGCGGACTCTTGCACCATAATACGCCACTCACGGCATAAGAACATCCGGTTCCCCCATGGCCGGCAACTCAATCACCCGCTGCTGTTCTTGCCCGCCCTTTTTTCTGTCCATGAGGGCGCCGATCAAAAGCTTGTAGGAATCCAGATCAAAGGTGACCGCCTGGCCGCGGAGGGAGAGATCCTCCAGTTCCTCCTCTTCGTGCAGAGTGGCCACATGCATCCAGTTATAAACCACCAGGATGTCCTTGCGGCCGGACCGGGCATCCTGCTCCACTATCCCGACCGGGCCTTTCCAGGGCCAGGTCTTGAGTCGCAGACTGTGAAAGGCGATCTGTACCCTGAGGTTGTAACGTTCCACATTCTCAAGCTCTTCGCAGGCACCCTTGCAGCGCCCGAGGGTGCGCTGGAAACAGGGGCCATCGTGCTCTGGCTCCAGCCCCAACAGCCGATTGCACAGTTCATTTTTCGAAGCAATGCCGCTCAATGCCCGCTCCGCATCCCGCTTGCTTCGGAACAACCCGAAATAATCCCCCAAACGGTGGGGCTCGATTTCACGAACCAGCCGCGCCTGGAGGTAACCCGCTTCGTTTTTCGAGAGTTCGATACTCACCAGATTCTTGGCCGCCCGGGAGCGGCGGTTGAACAGAGGCTTCAGGCCCTTGATCTGCTTGAGCTCCATTAGCAGTGCCCCGAGCTCGCCGGCTGTTTCTGTCCACTCGACACGGCGCAGGCTCTCGGACATCCGCACGCCCCGGGCAGAATTGTGATCACCGGAAAAATGTGAAGCCACGCGCTGGGCAATGTTGGTGCTCTTGCCAACATATAAAAGCACATCGTTTTCGCCGTAAAACCGATACACCCCGGGGCCCCGAGGCACGTCATGAAGAATATCCGACGGGAGGTGAGATGGAATACTGGGCCGTTGCAACAGTTCCCGCAGGGCACTGTCGAACTTCCCGTGTCCTTTTTCTGAGCGTGCATGCTCGAAGAAGGCCAACATGGCGGACACATCTCCCATGGCACGATGCCGTTGAACCCGGGCAAGGCCATGGCGGGCAATCAGCGCATCCATGTTATGCCGGCGAAATTCCGGATACAGCCGACGGGACAGCTTGACAGTACACAGCACCTTCGCCGAGAACAGGCGCCCCAGCTTGCGGAACTCGGACTTGATAAAACCGTAATCAAAGCGGGCATTGTGAGCGACGAACACCTTGCCCTTCAGCTGCGCTTCCAGCTCATCCGCCACATCTTCAAACAACGGCGCATCAGCCACCATCTCATTGGAAATACCGGTAAAGTTCTCGATGAACGGGGATATCCGGGTTTCCGGATTCAGCAGCGTCTGCCACTCGCCCACCACCTCACCGGCCCGCCAGAACCGGATACCAATCTCGGTAATCCTGTCCCGGGCTGGATTGCCGCCGGTGGTTTCAATATCAAGAAACGCGAACGTGGCTGACTCAATAACTGTACTTTCGGACGTCATGGAACAACTTTACGCCTCGTTGGCAACTGCAGATGTCTGTATATGAACGAAAAGCTGTTATAGACATTCGTCTAATTTCTGCATGAATTTATTTGAATTGTCACGAATTCGTAACTACCTTGTTTCTGGGTCCAACAACAAAAATGTGTGGAGACAACAACGATGCAAAGCAATAAATTAAGATTGGCGATTCGTGCAACCGCGGCAGCAGCAGTTATGGGTGTTGCCTCCCAAGCGGGTGCGATGACCCTGAGCGTGGGAGATGATGTCGACGCAAGCCTCTACGGCTACGCGCGCCTGAACATGAGCTATGACATCGACGGCAACCGTGCAGTGTCGACTCGTGCCGGCTCACTAGCCCCATCCGCAAATGAAGACGTTACCGGTCATTTTGGTGCTGACGTTAAGCAAAGCCGTCTGGGTGTAAAAGTAACCCACGCTAACGGCGTTGGCATTACCGTCGAAGGTGATTTCCGTGGTTCCGGCAACAGCGCGGGCAGCCTGCGCATGCGTCATGCCTACGGTACCTACAACGGCTGGCTGGTTGGCCGCACATGGTCCAACACAATCAGCTTCGTAGCCGCTACACCACTTCTCGACTTCGACGGCGTGGCAGGTAGCTTTGGCAGCTGGGATCGCACAGAGCAGATCCGCTACACCACTGGCGGCATGTCTTTCTCCATTGAAGATCCGGGTCCCCAGGCAGTACTGGGCGCAGGTGGCAATACTCGCACCTCAGCTCCCGCTTTCACTGCGCGTTTCGAAGGCTCGTCTGACATGCTCTCCTATGGAGCCTCTGCTTCGGCCAGTCAAGTCACAGCCGATGATGGCACGAACGACGACAGTGCTATCGGCTACTCCGTAGCGGCCGGTGCGAAACTGAAACTGACTGACATGTTCTCTGTTCAGGGCACATTCAACTACACTGATGGTGCTACCGGTTATCTGTGGCGCTCCGGCTCCAACTACTACGGTCCGGCCGCCTACGTCGATGGCAACAGTGTGGAAACCATCGAAGCCTATGGCGGTAACGTAGGTGTGAGCATGGCGCTGGGTGGCGGCAGCAGCATCAACGTGGCCTATGGCATGACCACTATGGACCTGGACGATGCGATCGCTGCAGGTGCAACGACCAATGCGGATCCGGAGACCAACCAGAACGCTTTCGTCAACTATATGTGGACACCGGTCAAAAACGTCATGCTGGGCGTTGAATACGGTTACTTCGATCAGGAAACCGTTGCCGGCGACTCTGCTGACGCTAACCGTCTGCTGTTCGCAGCTCAGTACAGCTTCTAATCCTTCCTTTTTAGAAGTTAACTCGAAAAAGCCCCGGCATCTGCCGGGGCTTTTTCGTTTCTGGGCCACTGCCTGATTCACTTTGGCAGCAGCCATTACGGGTTCGGCCAAACAAGACTTGCACGAAACTGCTGACGTCATCCAAACTGTCAACGGATCCAGGGAATAGTCAGTCTGTGTCCACAAGGGCGCCTATCACACCCTCCCTCAGGAGCCGTGATCGAATTCGAACTGTATAGAAAGGGAGAAAATCCCGATCAGTTAATTTGCTGTTTATGCGGGGAAGAAAATGCTTGAAGTACTGCGACCAGGTGATCGCAGTACCAAAGGTAACCTGACTTACCGAATAACACCTTTATCGCGAAGGTTATCCAGGTAGTCTTCCCGATCAGGGAACAGTTGCGAGAGCACACTCCGGGTGTGTTCGCCAAGCTTGGGCGGGGGCTGGTCTGCATTCAGAGATGCGTCATTGAAACGAACCGGATTGCTCACCAGGCTCATCTCGCCAGCCTCCACGTGTGTCATTTTCATTTGCATTCCCCGATGCTGTACCTGAGGGTCCGCAAATACCTGCTCAACGCTGTTAATCGGGCCGCAGGGCACGCCCTGCCGTTCCAGGGCGTTTAACCAGAACTGAGAGGGGTGACCACGAATCAAGCGCTCGATTTGCGGAATTAAAACAGCACGATTCAGTACTCTGCTACGGTTGGTCGCAAAGCGTTCATCCGAGGCCAGCACCGGAACCCCGGCAACTTTACAGAACCGCTGGAACTGGCTATCGTTACCCACCGCCAGGATGATATGACCATCCGCTGTCGCGAAAGCCTGATAAGGCACGATATTGGGATGGGAGTTGCCCAGCCTCTGCGGGGACTTACCGGAGGTGAGAAAATTGAGTGCCTGATTCGCCAGCATACTGACCTGCACATCCATCAGGGCGAGATCAATCCAAGTCCCCTCCCCGGTCCGGTTCCGACCCATAAGGGCTGAAAGAATAGAGGTTGCAGCGTACATTCCGGTGAACAAATCGACCACCGCCACGCCGACCTTCATCGGGCCGCCACCGGGCTCGTCGTCCGGATTTCCGGTTATGTCCATCAGCCCCCCCATACCCTGGAGGAGGAAATCGTAGCCTGCTCGCTTCGAGTAAGGACCATTCTGACCAAACCCGGTGATCGAGCAATATACGAGGTCCGGCTTGATCTGCTTAAGACTCTCGTAATCCAGACCGTAACGTTTCAGGCCACCAACTTTGAAATTTTCCAATACCACGTCACTGGTGGCAACGAGCTCCCGGATCAGAGCCTGCCCCTCAGGTTGAGCTATGTCGACCGCGATAGAGCGCTTGCCCCGATTGGCCGATAGGTAATAAGCGGCCTCGTGGGTCCCGTTAAGGTACGGAGGCCCCCATCCTCGGGTGTCATCTCCCCTTTCCGGATGCTCGACTTTGATCACTTCCGCACCAAGATCGGCCAGATGCTGGCTGCACCATGGGCCGGCCAAGATACGAGAGAGATCAATAATGCGTATTCCCTCTAAGGGTTTTTCCATCACGATTCTCCCGAGCGGGGCACAAGCCCCGCTATGTCACTTGGCCTATGTTCAGAAAAATGCCTGGATGCCGGTCTGAGCTCGGCCCAGAATAAGAGCATGCACGTCATGAGTACCTTCATAGGTATTCACTGTCTCCAGGTTGACCATGTGCCGCATAACCCCGTACTCATCGGCGATGCCGTTACCACCGTGCATGTCGCGAGCCATTCGGGCGACATCAAGGGCTTTGCCGCAGTTGTTACGCTTGATCAGGGAGACCATCTCGGGCGCCCAGTTGCCGCTATCCATCAGGCGCCCCACCTGCAGGGCAGCCTGCAGACCCAGAGCGATATCTGTCTGCATGTTGGCAAGCTTCAACTGGATTAACTGGTTGGCTGCCAGTGGGCGACCAAACTGTTTCCGGTCAAGTGTATACTGACGTGCCGCATGCCAGCAGAATTCCGCCGCTCCCATAGAGCCCCATGCAATGCCGAAGCGGGCCTTGTTCAAACAACCAAACGGACCCTTCAGGCCGCTAACGTTCGGTAGCAAGTTTTCCTCAGGCACAAATGCTTCATCAAGCACGATCTCACCGGTGATGGACGCCCGCAGGCTCAACTTACCTTCGATTTTTGGAGTAGAGAAACCGTCTGTGTCCCGCTCAACGATAAAGCCGCGAATTTTCCCCTCATGCGCTTCCGACTTGGCCCAGACCACTGCAATATCAGCGATCGGGCTATTGGTGATCCACATCTTCTGTCCGGTGAGACGATACCCACCGTCCACTTTTTTGGCACGGGTATTCATTGAGCCGGGATCAGAACCATAGTCCGGCTCGGTCAGACCGAAACAGCCTACCATTTCGCCACTGGCCAGCTTCGGCAGGAATTTTTTCTTCTGCTCTTCCGAGCCATAGGCTTCGATCGGATACATCACCAGAGAGGACTGCACGCTCATGGCTGAACGGTAGCCCGAATCTACCCGCTCAACTTCCCGCGCAATCAGACCATAGGCCACGTGACTAAGACCCGCTCCGCCGTATTCTTCAGCCACGGTAGCCCCCAGCAACCCCATTTCACCCATCTCATTGAGTATTTCTCGATCAAAGCGTTCTTCACGATACGCCGTAAGCACGCGAGGTTGCAGCTCCTGCTGGCAATAGGCACGGGCGGCCTCACTGATCTGACGCTCTTCGGTACTCAGTTGCTGGGTCAACAGCAGCGGATCTTCCCAGTTAAAGCCGGATGAATGGGACATATCTAACCTCCAACGTGTGGGTGTCGTTTCAATTACCAACCACAGTTCGCGATTGGCCATAATGTGACTATTATATTTATACTAATAAATAGATTAATTCAACCAAGTCGTAAAAAAATATGCCGTGTGGCAGAATGCCCCTTTGATCGGAGACGTGAAACCTGATGAACGACAAGAACCTACAGATACCCAAGCGAGTAAAACGATCAGATCAGATTGTCGAGTCAGTGAAGCGCTGGGTTGCGCTCAACAGGATGCAACCGGGCGAACGGCTTCCCAATGAGCGGGAGCTGATGGAGCAGTTTCAATGCTCCAAGGGCACGGTTCGGGAGGCGCTGAAATCGCTGGAAGTTCAGGGCCTTGTGTCAATCCGCACCGGCCCGAACGGAGGCGCGATTCTCGAGCGAGTGCCCTATGAGAAAGCCAGTGCGTTGCTGAGAAACTTTCTTCATTTTGAGCAACCTTCCGGTCCGGAAATTTATGCTTTGAGGACGCTGGTTGAACCGGAGATCGCTGCCCTGGCCACGCCCCGCTTGACTACCGAGGACCTGGCGGAGCTCGACGCCCTGGTCAAACGCTGCGAAGTGACACCCGAAACTTTTGACGAGCGGATGGATCAGCGTATCGCCGAGCTCGAATTCCATGTGCTGCTGGCGCAGCGCTGTGGCAATGCGATGCTGGCGTTCATCGGCCGTTTCGTAAACGACATGATTCGCGATATGGTAATTTTCAAGAAATCCGCTCTACCGGAGCAACGTGAGTTCTCATGCGCCAATCTCAAATATCACCAGAAATTACTGGCGGCTCTCCATGCCCGCGATGCAGACAGAGCCCGCCAGCTGATGCACGAGCACATGGAATCAGCGGAGCACTTCAATCGCGAGCTTGAGGGCCAGCTCAACCAGCACTTCCTGGGCATGAGTCGGGGGATTCCGGGATAGGCCCCGCAGATCGGCGTAGACCATTCCCACAGAGCAATACCTGGCTCCTCAGTCAGCCGAAAGACCTGGCAACCAGGTGACGATATCCGGGAATATTATCATCAGCGCAACCAGCAACAGCGAGCAGGCGATGTAGGGAATCGACGCCATATAGATTTCCCGCATGGTGGTGCCCGGGGGCGCAACGCCCTTCATCACAAACAGATTCAGACCCAAAGGTGGAGTGGAAAAGCCTACCTCCAGTGCCACCAGTGTGATGATGGCGAACCACACCAGATCGAAACCCAACGATTCCGCCAGTGGGAAGAAGAACGGCACCGTGATCATCATGATGGAGATAGCTTCCATGAAGGTGCCGAGGGCAAGGAGCACCAGGAACATTGCAAGCAGCATGAGCAGCGGCGAGAGATCAAAGCTTACAGCCCACTGGATCAGACCGCTGGAGGCACCCGAAAATGCCAGCAGCTGACTGAATGTGGCGGAACCGAATACAATAAGATATGCCATCAACGTCACTTTCAGTGCGCCAATTACAGATAGCTTGAAAGATTTCAGCGACAGGCCTTTGAACAGTGCGGCCAGAACAATGACACCCAGAGCGCCAAAGGCAGCTGACTCAGACGGTGTTGCGAAGCCACTGAGCATCATCACTACGATCATCACAATGATACTGAGCATGGGCAGGATATCGCGGCCGAAAATCTTGAGCTTTTGAGCCAGCGGGACGGTCTCGACGTCATAGGCTGGCGCAGCCTGCGGATTGAGTTTGGTCTTGAGCCAGATGGTAAGCATGTAAAGTGCGGCCAACAGCAGACCCGGTATGATGCCGCCAATCAATACATCCCCGATATCAATCTTGGCCAATGTAGCCAGAAGCACCGCAATGGCCGAAGGCGGAATGATAATAGCAAGACCGCCCGTACCCAGGATCGGGCCGATGGACATGTATCTTTTGTAGCCGCGACGCTCCATTTCCGGAACCAGAAGAGAGCCCAGCAACGCCGTGGATCCCATAGAAGACCCGCTCAACGTGGAGAACGCGGTACCTCCGACCACCGTCACGTAAGACAAACGTCCTGGAACCCTGCCCATCAACTGATCGATGGCGTTGAACATTCTCATTCCCAGGCCGGTCCGGAAAAACAGCTCCCCCATCAACAAAAACAGCGGTATCGGCACGAGGCCAAAGTTGGACAACGCACCGAATCCATTGTTGAGCACCTGGGTCAGGCCGGCGCTGCCACCCATGAAATACCAGGCGCCGACGAGGTTAGCACCAATAAATGCAAAGGCGACCGGCGCGCCAATCAACATCAAAATCAAGACAACCGACAGCAGAAAGAGTAAAGCTTCGTGCCAAGCCATATCAGACTTCCCCGTATATGGAGCGATGGAACGTATTCTTTGCGAAAATAAAACGGGTAAACTCAATTCCCATCAGGGCAAAGCTGATCGGATAAGTGACCGTAAAGATCCACATCGGGATGAAGTAAATCCGGACGTCATAGTCACCGCCCTGAACATTGGATATCACCAATTCCAGGCCCGTCCATGCCAGCACAAAGCTGATACCCGCACACAGAAACATGACGATTCGCGAAAGCACATCGATCGCACCAGACGGAAGTCGCGCGATGGCGACCTCAACAAAAACATGCCCCCTTTCCCGAACCAGCCAGGGCGCGCCCAGCAGCGTCAGGTAGAACATGGAGTATTCAGTTGATGTGAAAAGCCAGGCCGGCGGCTGCCCCCCTATGTTGCGGATGAGTACGGAGGCTACTACCGCGATCATCAGCCATAGCAGCATCAGGCCGGAGACGAGCGCCAGCGCATCAACCAGCTTGTCATAGAGGCGAACGAAGGGAGACATAAGACTACCCGTTGTCAAGAAAGGGGAAGGCCCGACGGACGCCGGGCCCGGGTTTGCTACTTGGTATCAGGCTTATTGAACTTCTCAACCAGTTCGTCGTAGTTAGTCAAGCCATCCGGGTGCTGCTCCATACGCGCACGCATACGGTTCAGTGAAGCTTCCTTGGCGGCATCAAGATAACGGGTTGCAGCCTCTCCCTCCAGCTCGAACGGACTCATGCCGTTTTCCTCAAGAGCGGCCTGCTGCTCGGCCGCCACTTCCGCAAAGCTTTCGGCGCTGTATCGCTCATGCTCGATAGCGACTCGCTGCAGGATTTCTTGCGCTTCATCACTGAGCTCGTTCCAGCTATCCAGATTGACAATCACCCCCATATCAGTCGAGTAGAAGGCAGGATCAATACGGTAGTTCAGGAACTTGTCCCAATTCAGGTCGCTCATGCCGATTTGGGTCCAGCCTGTGGCATCTACAACGTTACGCTCCAGCGCGGAGTAGACATCGGTCGTCGGCAAGCTGATTGGCTGAACTTTCAAATAGTCGGTGAAGAAAGCGTCATATACTGGATTACTGCGAAGACGCACCCCAGACATATCCAGATCGCCTTCATCATTCAGCTTCGGCTCATTGATGGTATACAGGTTATAATTTACCCCGCTGTCGAACCAGCCCAGGTAGTAAACGCCCATCTTTTGCTGATGGATCTCATTGAAAAGATCAATCCCGCCGGACTCACGGGCATAGACCGCATTGGTATTTGAAGAGATCAAAGCGTCCCGCTCAGGGATCTTGCCAGAGTAGAAGCTGGCAGCAGTGTATGCCATGTCGACGACGCCGTTGCGAACGGAGTCCGGCTGTTGGGGCAGGCCGATTACTTCTGGCCCACCGAGTACCCGGATCTGAATGACACCTTCGCCCTGCTCGTTAACCTTATCAACAAAGTCAAGGAAGCTCTGCGAATAAATCAGGGAAGACGGGAAGGCGTGAACCGCTTTGAGCTCTTGCTCTTCTGCCATCGCACCCATTGCACATAGCAGTGACGCACCAGCGGCAATAAAACGAATTTGCTTTTTCATGACAACCTCTTTTGTGCTTCTTGTTAAAGTTAATTTCTTTTGGCTTTCCAGCGCTCGTATTACCCTAGCCAAGGGTAATGTTTCCGATAGTTCTCTCGGAATTTTTCGATTTTTGATTTCTCTGCGAGTGTCAGATCAATATCGTCCCAACCATTCAAAAGCTTTAGCTTCCAGGTTGGATTGATCTCAAAGTAAACAATAGCACTTGCAACAGTGATCGTCTGAGCCGATAGATCCACCTCCATCTGCTTGGGCTCCGCATCCATGATCTCGAGCAATCGTTCACAGTCCTGCTCCGACACTAAAGCCGGCAGCAAGCCATTGTTCACGGAGTTCGAAGCGAAAATATCCCCAAAGCTTGGCGCTATAACGCAGCGGAATCCGAAATCCATCAACGCATAGACTGCGGCCTCTCGGGAAGACCCGGCGCCAAAGTTACGACGAGCCACCAGTATCTCGGAAGCCGCCGCATCGGGATTATTCAAAATGAATTTCTTCTCCGTACCGTTGCTGTCAAAGCGCATGTCATACAGAAGGAACCCGCCATAACCATTGGCTCGGGACTCTTTCATGAACCGGGCCGGGATAATCTGGTCTGTGTCAACATTCTCAAGCGGTAGCGGACAGGCCAGTGAAGACAATCGCGTGAACGGTTTCATATCCATTTACCCCAGAAGATCACGAATATCGGTAAGATGGCCAGTCAGTGCCGCTGCAGCAGCCATGGCCGGTGACATCAGGTGAGTGCGAGCGCCGGGGCCCTGCCTTCCCTTGAAATTACGATTTGTCGTCGACGCGCAACGCTCTCCACTGGCAACCAGATCACCATTCATTGCGACGCACATAGAACAGCCAGACTCGCGCCATTCAAGACCTGCATCCATAAATACCTGGCCCAACCCTTCAGCCTCTGCCTCGGCCTTAACCGCGGTAGAGCCAGGAGAAACGATGCCAGGAACCTTGCAGGTCTTGCCTTTGAGCAAATCTGCGGCGGCACGAAGGTCTTCGATACGGGCATTCGTGCAAGACCCGATAAAGATACGGTCAATGGTGACGTCGGTCAGTTTCTGTCCGGGTACAAGCCCCATGTAATCGAGGCTGTCCTGAATCTGACGAGACTTTGACGCTGAACTGGCGGAGGAGGGGTCCGGCACAGAAGCGTCTATGGGCAGAGCCTCCTCCGGGGACACGCCCCAGGTCACAATTGGGGCAATCTCTTCGCCATCGAGGATCACTTCCCGATCGAATTCCCCATCATCGTCACTGTAAAGCGTCTTCCAGTAGGCGATAGCTCGCGTGAGCGCTTCACCACGGGGACTATATGGACGCCCCGTAACGTATTCGATGGTTTTCTCGTCAGGGGCGATCATCCCACACCGGCCCCCGCCCTCAATGGATAAGTTACAGAGGGTCAGCCGCGCTTCCACACTCAAGTCGCGGATAACACTGCCCGCATACTCAATGGCGTAGCCGCGGGCACCGTCCGCACCCAGCCTGGAAATCCAGGCCAGCGCAATATCCTTTGCCGTGACGCCCGGCGCCAACTGCCCGTTTATGGTAATCCGCATTCGCTTGGGCTTGGTTTGCCAAAGGGTCTGTGTCGCCAGCACATGCGCCACTTCCGACGCACCGATGCCGAAAGCCAGGGCACCCAGAGCACCGTGGGTGGAAGTGTGGCTGTCGCCACACACCATCAACAGACCCGGTTGAGTAATGCCTTGCTCAGGGCCAACGACGTGGACAATCCCCTGGCGCGGATCATCAAGCCCAATCAATTTAATGCCGTGCTTACGGGTGTTTTCGACTAACTGCTCGATGACGTGGCGTATCTTCGGCTGCACCGCAATGAGGCTGCGGCTGGTGGTGGGCACGTAATGATCTGCGATGCCGATCGTGCATTCGGGATGGCGAACTGACAGCCCACGCTCAGCGATCTTGTTAAAGGCGTGAAACGACCCTTCATGTGCCAGATGCCGGTCTACCCATAACAAACTCTGGCCTTCGTCATTCTGGTAAATTTCGTGGGCCTGCCAAACCTTGTCAAAGAGTGTTTTACCTGCCATCGCCCTGCTCTCATTTTAGGACCATGGTTTTCCGAAACTTGTTTCCCCGAGACGGGGCGACGAAAACCTGGTCGCATGTCTTTTATTGTGATCATTATTTGTATTATTTACGATACAAATGAAGGTATACCAAGTTTTTGGACGATGTCAACTTATGATCAATCCGCCGTGCGTTCCGGAGGATTTACGCCCGCGGTCGCTACTCCGACGCCAGTGGCTGCCAATACCGGCCGCCTTCACCATCGGCGCGACAAAGGTCAATCTCGATGCGGTAGCGGTCGGGCCGATAAAGAGCATGGAGGTGCTCAACGCCTTTACCCTTTTTGTCATACACCACGCGATTAAGGGATATGAGAGGCGCACCTACCGCCACACCCAGAGCGTCTGATACGTCCTTGGTTGCCAGAGTTGCCGAGATCGTTTGCGTGGCATGATCGAGATGCACACCACTTCGCTCCAGCAGGACAAACAACGGCGTGGTCGCCAGCTCATCTTCGTTGTAGCTGAGAGCAATGCGCTCGGGCACGTAGGTGGTGAGATAAGAGAAAGGCTTGTCCCCGGCGAGCCGCACCCGAATAGAACGCTGGGCGCGTTCGGTTGATCCAAGACGAAGACGTTCCCGGACACCGTCCGGGGGATAACCATAACTGAACTCGAGAAGCCGAACGCGAGAACTTTCGCCCATCTTCACAATATTGGGCAGCAAGTTGGAAACGCTGGCGGTCATCACAGTGGCACCGACTGGCTGCTCGCATACCAGAGTACCGACACCGGGCTTGCGCATAATCAACCCTTCGGCAGTAAGCGCTTCGAGAGCCCGGCGCACCGTCACCCGTGACACCCGGTGCTCCTCTGCCAGTTTGAGTTCTCCTGGAATTTTGGTTCCGGGCGCCATGCGTCCACTGACTATGGCATCTTTCAGCAATAGAAACAGCTGGTGGGACTTGGTGCCGCCAGGCCCCTTAGTGTACAGGGGTGTATCCATGTGGCTTACCTCTCAGTTACGCGGCCATCAGCACTTGACAGCTCACAGGAATCGCACATATAAATGTATTATTAATAGAACAAAGAAATAATCAAGCAAAGACCCCAAAGCTGTCTTTGCGCGAAGGAGGATTTGCCATGCCGATGTTACAGGTCAACCTGTTGAGGGGCTATAACAGCGAGTTGAAGAGCCGTTTATCAAGAGTTCTTACGGCTGTCATTTCCGGTATTACCCGGGCCAAACCAGAGACCATTTCTGTCTGGATCGACGAGTTCGACTCGGATAATTACAGCCGAGGCGGCCAGGTGCGACAGCCCGGGCCTGGCGCTGCCGACCCCGAGACATTGGTCCGCGACTACCTTACGGCGATGGAGCAGCGTGAATTGGACACGGCGCGCCGCTATCTCAGCGAGGATTTCGTGATGACCTTTCCCGGCAGCGGCGACCTCACATCTCTCAACCAGCTGGTTGAGTGGTCCAAAGGGCGTTATCGGTTTGTCAAGAAAACAGTAGCCGCCGTCAATGTCGCGTACGAGATGGGCGAGGTTGTTGTGTTCGTAAATGGCACCCTTTCCGGTGAATGGCCGGATGGCGCCGCCTTTGACAGCGTTCGTTTCATTGACCGTTTTGAGATTAGAGATGACCACTTAGTCCGCCAGGATGTCTGGAACGACCTTGCTAACGCTCAAGCATAATCGCCAACAATGCCCAGTCCGCAGCAACAACCATTCGGGTTGCTGTTTCACGAAAATCATGATGAGCACTGACTTATGACAATAACTAACACTCTTGGCACCCCAACGACTCTGAAAGACCGGTTACAAAGCCCCAACATCGTGTTGGCCCCCGGCGTTTACGATGCCTTGAGCGCATCATTGGCAGAACAAGCGGGCTTCGATACTGTTTATTTATCCGGAGCCAGCCTGGCATATACCAAGCTCGGCCGTCCGGACATTGGTCTGATGAGTCTTACTGAGGTGAACGATACCCTGGCCCATATCCGTGAACGCAGCGACATCTCCATCGTTGTCGACTGCGACACCGGGTTTGGTAACGCCCTGAACGTCATACGCAGCGTTCGACTGCTGGAACGCTCTGGAGCCAACGCCATCCAGCTGGAAGACCAAACCTACCCGAAGCGCTGTGGTCACTTGCGCGGGAAAACCCTGGTCAGTGCCGGTGAGATGGTTGGCAAGATCAAGGCTGCCCTGGATGCCCGACTCAGCGATCAGACACTGATCATCGGCCGGACCGATGCTATTGCCAGCGAGGGCATAGACAAGGCGTTGGAACGCGCCGAGGCTTATTATGAAGCGGGAGCGGACATGATTTTTGTGGAAGGCATACGCTCGTCCGAACAGATTGACCAGGTAATGGGACGTTTCAAAGGCCGCGTTCCGGTGATGGCCAACATGGTAGAAGGTGGTGACACACCGCTTCAGGATGCGCCCACCCTGCAGTCGATGGGCTTTTCCCTGGTC
This sequence comes from Marinobacter sp. es.048, assembly GCF_900188435.1. Classification (NCBI taxonomy): domain Bacteria; kingdom Pseudomonadati; phylum Pseudomonadota; class Gammaproteobacteria; order Pseudomonadales; family Marinobacteraceae; genus Marinobacter; species Marinobacter sp. es.048. The sequence goes on along the minus strand of NZ_FYFA01000001.1, from coordinate 1,223,942 downwards.
ATTTTCCCGGGTGCACTGGTACGCGCCTTCACTTACATGGCAACTGAGTTCTTTTCCACTCTGAAGCAAGATGGCACTACCGATAATTTCCGTGATCGGATGCTGGATTTCAAACAACTCAATGATTACCTGGGGACTCAGCGCATGCTGGAACTTGGTCAGCAGTATGAAGACCGCTCACACTAAGCCCTACGATAATCAAATTCAGGAGGAGCACGATGATTTCCACCGATAAAACTGCCAAAGAAATTTTCCACGAGGTCATGCAGAACCCTCAGCGGGTTCCTTTCGGGTTTGGCAAGAAAGCAGTCCTGGTCAATGTGGATCCGCAGAAGTCCTATACCCGCACCGATCTGTACAAGACCGCTTACGAAACCGACCCGCGCCAACTGGAATATGTCAATGAGCTGGCCAAACGTTTCCGGGCGCTGGACTGGCCGGTGGTGTGGACCCATGTGGCTTTTCTGGATTCGGCGGAGGATGCCGGTGTATGGGGCACACGTACAGACACACCGGACTCACTGCAAAACATCAAATATGGCTCGGACCGCACCGCGTTCGATGAGCGTGTGGACATCGATGAATCCCGAGACGTGATCTACACCAAACGCATGCCTTCAGCATTCTTCGAGACCCCCTTGCAATCGCTGCTTGTCTGGCATCAAGTGGATACTGTGATCGTGACAGGCGGCTCAACCTCCGGTTGTGTGCGTGCGACGGCGGTTGAGAGCCTGTCTCGGGGTTATAGGACCATTGTTCCCGAGGAATGCGTGGCCGACAAGCATGAAAGCTACCACTTCGCCAACCTGACCGATCTGCACCTGAAGTATGCGGATGTGATGAAAGTGCAGAGTGTGCTGGACTGGCTGGACGAAAAGATCGCCCAAAAGGGCTGATCATTCCCGCTAGGTCCCCCGGCGGCGGGAAGCAACAGTCCCGCCGCCTCTCACTCCTGAAAACAAGAGGCGGAGGTTATGAAAGAGAGTCTTGGCGTCTACGATTACTGGCCGTACCACAATCGCCCGAAGATACGATGGCCTAACGGGGCACGGGTAGCCTTCTGGGTGGCACCCAATATCGAATTCTACGAACTGGACCCACCCTCTAACCCCTATCGCAAGGCTTGGCCCCAGCCCAGCCCGGCACTACCGGGATACACCATCCGGGATTACGGCAACCGTGTGGGGCACCGCCGCCAGATGGACCTCCTGGACAAGTATGGCATCCGAGGCTCAGTGTCCTTATCCGTGGCCCTTTGCGAGCACCATCCGGAAATCATCGATATGGTATGCGAGAGAGACTGGGAGCTTTTCAGCCACGGCATTTACAACACCCGTTATACCTACGGCCTGAGCGAAGAACAGGAGCGCGACATGATCCGCGACTCCATCGAGACGATTCATCGTCATAGCGGCCAGAAATGCGCCGGCTATCTGGCGCCAGCCCTGTCCCACTCCGAGCAAACCCTGGATCTGTTCGCGGAGGTGGGGTCGGAAATGTTTGGTGATGACGCCGGCTTCTATACCTGTGACCTTTTCCATGATGACCAGCCCACGCCGGTACGGGTGCGCAATGGCAAGCGTTTCATATCCATGCCGTACTCCCTGGAGATGAATGACACCATTGTTTACGCGGTCAACAAGGTGGAACCTCGCCATTATGCCACAATGTTGAAGCGCCACTTCGATCGTCTCTATGAAGAGGGGAAGGACTCCGGCACCGTGATGTGCATTCCTACTCACAACTATCAGGTGAGTTGCCCGCACCGCATGAAAGCCTTTGAGGAGGCGCTGGAATACATCACTGGCCACAGCGATGTCTGGGTAGCAACCGGCCGAGAGATAGCCGAATACTATCTATCCAACTATTACGACGCAGCCCTGGATGACATTGCGAAAAAGAAGGGGAGTGTGAAATGAGCTTGGACAAAGACTACCTGGAATATCCCAAACGGGCCTATGGGAATGACCACGACCGCTTCGATTGGTCCATGCTGGCAGACCGGGCGCCGATTAAGTGGCCAAACGGCAAACGACTGGCGGTGTGGATCAACACGTCTTTGCAATTGTACCCAATGAACCAGCGCGGCAAACCGTTCAAGGTACCCAATGGCATGACCATGCCCTACCCTGACCTGCGCCACTTTACCTTGCGGGATTACGGCAACCGCGTCGGAATCTATCGCTGCCTAAGGGCCTTCGACCGGTATGGCATTCTGCCCACTTTTGCGATTAACAGTCAGCTGGCTCAGGACACGCCATACCTCTTGGAGGCATTGAAGGACATCGGTGGTGAGTTCATCTGCCATGGCTGGAATATGGACCATCTCCACTATGGCGGGCAGGACAAAGAGGAAGAAGCCGAGCTGGTGAAGCGCTCTGTGGACACGCTCCGTGCGTTGGTGGAGTCTCCGGTCCGGGGCTGGTTGAGCCCGGCCAAGAATCAGAGCTGGCATACCCCGGACCTACTGACGGCCAACAGCATCGAATACTGTTGTGACTGGGTCAACGATGACATGCCCTATCACTTCCGCACCGCTAACGGCCCGCTGACCATGATGCCGCTGACCACGGAAATCGAGGACCAGTTCATCATCGGCCAGAACCTGCATTCCGAAGATTCCTGGGTGGAGCAAGTAAAGGACGCATTCGACTTTCTGCTGACCGAGTCCGCCAATCAGGGCGGTCGGATGCTGGCACTGAACATCCACCCCTGGATGATTGGCCAGCCGCACCGTATCAGCAGCCTTGAAGCAGTTCTGGAGTACATTACCGGGCACGAGGAGATTTGGCAGGCTCCTGCCGGAGACATCCTCGATGCCTTCAATGCACAAATGGGCCAAGAGGGCTGAACCATGGCGGACGTCCTTACCGATGGCGCGACCCTGGACTTTGAAATCGAAATGCCTCTGGTGATTGTGGGGGGTGGCGCCTGTGGTCTGGTGGCGGGGCTTGCAGCCATATCTCAGGGAATTGATGCGGTTGTTCTGGAGCGTGACGAGACACCACGGGGCAGTACCTTCATGTCGTCCGGTTTTATCCCCGCTGCTGCCACCAGGTTTCAGAAAGCAGCTGGCGTTGACGACACACCCGAGCAAATGGCCGACGACATCCAGAATAAAAATGGGCATCAGTCGGATCCTGCTATCGTTGAAGCTCTTACCCAGGCTTCCGGTGAAGTAATCGAGTGGCTGGCCGACGAACACAAAATTCCGTTTGAGCTAGTGGAAGGTTTCCTCTACCCGGGCCACAGCCGCTTGCGCATGCATTGTACGCCCCGACGTACAGGGGAGGAGCTCATGGCTTGCCTGCTGAATGCGGCAGAGCATGCAGGACTGCCAATTCTGACCGAAGCTCGAGTCACCACTCTCCACGTTGACGAGGAGCGGCGGGTGCGTGGCCTGTCGTATCAACGACGCGATGGCACCACCGAACAGATTGGCTGCACGAACCTGCTGTTGGCCTGTAACGGTTACGGAGGCAACCAGGACCTAATCGGACAGCATATCCCGCAGATGGAAGGTGCGCTGTACTATGGCCATGAGGGAAATCAGGGTGACGCCGTGATATGGGGCCAAGCCCTTCAGGCCAGCCTGAAAGACATGGGGTCATACCAAGGCCACGGCTCGCTCGCATGGCCCCATCAGACCCTGATTTCCTGGGCGGTCATGATGCAGGGTGGAATCCAGCTGAATTTGCAAGGCCAGCGATTCTCGAACGAACATGGTGGCTACTCAGAGCAGGCAGCCAAGGTAAAGGCCCAACCCGAAGGCATAGCTTTTAACGTGTTTGACACCCGTATCCATGAACAATGCCTGCAGTTTGAGGACTATCGTAATGCCCACGCGGCAGGGGCCGTGAAGATTTTCGACACGCTGGAAGACTTGGCCGATGGACTGGAAATGCCAAGGAGCGAGGTCCTTAAAACTTTTTCAGAGATTCACAGCCTAAGCGAGCAGGATCGAACCGATCGCTTTGGCCGACAGTTTTCTGCGGAGCAACAACTGGTACCTCCCTACCATGTAATCAGGGTTACCGGTGCCCTGTTCCACACCCAAGGCGGGCTTGAGATCAGGACTGACGGGAGAGTTCTGGATGCCGAAGGGGACCCACTACCTAACCTTTTCGCCGCAGGCGGGGCTGCCAGAGGCGTATCTGGAGCAGGTGACAATGGCTACCTCTCAGGCAATGGCTTACTCAGTGCGGTTGTTATGGGGGCATTGGCCGGGAGGGCGGCTGCAGCGAGGCTCGACTGAAGGCACATCCTTGTGCGCTTGTTTCGTGCCATCCCTGGCCCTCAACAGCTCTGAGTCGCAGCACCCGCCTCTCGACACCCCGAGCCATCAAGACTGGGGGCGAATTCAGCGGAGAGTTACAGCAGCAGGGACCGAATATCCCCCAAAACCTGCGTCAGCAGATTGGTGAACCGGGCGGCATCCGCACCATTCACCGCACGGTGATCGTAGGACAACGACAGCGGCAGCATCAGCCGAGGCTGGAACTCCTGGCCATCCCAGACCGGCTTCATTGCCGCCTTGGAGACACCCAGAATAGCCACCTCCGGCGTATTCACGATCGGCGTGAACGCGGTGCCACCGATACCACCGAGACTGGTGATGGTAAAGCACGCGCCCTGCATCTCCGCCGGCTTCAACTGCTTGTCCCGCGCCTTCTGGGCCAGCTCGGCACTCTCGGCTGCCAGCTCCCACAGCCCCTTTTGGTCCACGTCACGGATGACAGGGACCATCAAGCCATGCGGCGTATCCACCGCGATACCGATGTGGATGTACTTCTTGCGAACCACCTCTTTGCGCTCCATGTCCAGCGACACGTTAAACTGGGGTAGTTCCGCCAAAGCGGCCGCACAGGCCTTGAGCAGGAACGGAAGCGGGGTCATTTTGACGCCCCTCTTCTCGCCCGCCGCCTTTTGGGCCTTGCGGAAGCTCTCCATCTCGGTGATGTCGGCTTCGTCGAACTGGGTTACGTGAGGCACATTCAACCAGCTGCGCTGCATGTTGTTGGCCGTGGCGAACATCATCCGCGACATGGCCTCACGCTTCACTTCACCAAACTGGCTGAAGTCCGGCAGCTTGACCCCGGGGATACCGGAACCGGTGGCAACGCCCCCGCCCTGCTGAGCCTGCTTGAGCTGGCCCTTCACATAGGCTTGGACGTCGTCTTTCAGAATCCGACCTTTGGGACCAGAGCCCTTGATGCGGGCCAGATCAGCACCCAGCTCACGAGCCAGCTTACGCACGGCCGGGCCAGCATGGACCTTGGCACCTGGCGTAGGTGCCTCATAGGTTGCTCCCTGAGGTTCGGGCTTAGACTCTGCTTCCTGCTTTGGCTTCTCTTCGGACTTCGGCTCGGATTTTTCTTCCTTCGCCGGTTCTTCAAACGCCGACTCAGAGGCTTCTCCTTCGTCGCCGCCTTCTTCCTGAACCGTCATCTCCAGCAGCTCATCGCCTTCAGAGAGCTTGTCACCCTCGGAAACCAGGATCTTGCCCACCTTGCCCGAGTAGGGAGAGGGAATCTCCATGGTCGCCTTGTCGGATTCCACCGTTACCAGCGGATCGTCGGCTTCAATGCTATCGCCTTCAGCGACGTTGATTTCGATTACCGGAACATTGTCGAAGCCATCCAGCGCAGGAACCTTCACGGTCTCCTTGCGGGAGCCACCGGAAGCCTTTTTCGGCGCCGGCTTGCTCTCTTCAGATTTCTGCTCCTCTTTGGCCTCGGTCTTTTCCTCGGATTTTGCTTCAGCCTTTTCCTCGGATTCATCGCTGCCGGTATCGTCAGAGCCACCACCATCGGCGCTGGCCTCCATCATCCCTACGACGTCGCCTTCCTTGACCTTGTCACCCACCTTGACGGTGATCTTGGTGATCTTGCCGGCACCGGGCGACGGCAGCTCAACCGAGGCTTTGTCTGACTCAACGGTCAGGATCGGATCTTCTGCCTCAACCGAATCCCCAGCACTGACGGTGATTTCGATAACCTCGACCTCATCCGCACCGCCGAGATCCGGAACCTTGATTTCCTGCTCACTCATGGCGGTCTCCTTAGCTCAGCACCGGGTTCGTTTTGTTGCGATCGATTCCGTATTTGCGCATGGCTTCGAGAACCACATCGTTCTTCACCTCACCGTCCTGGGCTAGGGCTGACAGCGCCGTGACTGTTACGTAGTAACGGTCCACTTCAAAGAAGCTGCGCAGCTTTTCCCGGGTGTCACTGCGGCCAAAGCCGTCGGTACCGAGAGTCAGGTAGGTTTTGGGGATGAACGCCCGGAGCTGCTCGGAGTGCAGCTTGATGTAATCGGTGGAAGACACCACCGGCCCTGTCTGCTTTTCCAGACACTGGGTGACGTAGGCCTTCTTGGGCTTGTCATCCGGGTGCAGGCGGTTCCAGCGGTCTACGTGCTGGCCCTCACGGGCAAGTTCATTGAAGCTGGTAACACTCCACACGTCGGAGGCAACTCCCCAGTCGTCCTTCAGCATCTGGGCCGCAGCACGCACCTCGTTGAGAATGGCGCCAGCACCGAGCAGCTGAACCCGCGGGGTTTTCTTGCGGCCCTTGGTTTCAACAGATTCGAACAGGTACATACCTTTGATAATGCCGTCTTCACAATCCTTGGGCATGGCCGGCTGTTCGTAGTTCTCATTTTCAATGGTCAGGTAGTAGAAGACGTTCTGATTGTCCTCGAACATCTCTTTCATACCCTTGCGGAGTACGACTGCCATTTCGTAGCCGTAAGCCGGATCGTAGGCCTTACAGTTCGGAATGGTGTTGGCCAGCACGTGGCTGTGGCCGTCCTGGTGCTGCAGACCTTCGCCGTTCAGGGTGGTCCGGCCGGCTGTACCGCCGATCAGGAAACCACGGGCCTGGATGTCGCCAGAGGCCCACGCCAGATCGCCAACCCGCTGGAAGCCGAACATGGAGTAGAAAATGTAGAACGGAATCAGCGGGAAGTTGTTGGTGCTGTATGACGTTGCTGCTGCCATCCAGGCCGCCATGGAGCCATCCTCGTTGATACCTTCCTCAAGGATCTGACCCTTCTTGTCTTCCCGGTAGTACATGATCTGGTCACGGTCTTCCGGCACATATTTCTGTCCCTCAGCCGTGTAGATACCCAACTGACGGAACATGCCCTCCATACCAAAGGTACGGGCCTCGTCGGGTACGATCGGTACCACGCGCTTGCCAATACGCTTGTCTTTTGTCAGCGCGGTCAAAATACGGACAAATGCCATGGTGGTGGAGATCTTCCGGTCGCCGGAGCCGTCCAGTACCGCTTTGAAGATGTCCAGATCGGGAATTTGCAGCGGCTGGCAATCCTTGCGGCGCTTGGGATAGAAACCACCCAATTCCTGCCGGCGCTTCTTCATGTAGACGATTTCCGGGCTATCCGGCGCTGGCCGGTAGTAGGGAACATCATCAAGCTCGTCATCTTTCAGGGGCACAGCGAAGCGGTCCCGGAAGGCCTTGAGCTGCTCAACATCCAACTTCTTCAAGGAGTGAGCCGTGTTCTGTGCTTCACCAGCTTCGCCGAAGCCGTAACCCTTGATGGTGTGGGCCAGGATAACAGTCGGACGCCCACCGTTCTTGTTAATAGCATGATGGAAGGCTGCATAGATCTTGTAAGGATCATGGCCACCCCGGTTCAGCTTGTTGATCTCTTCATCCGACAGATCCTCAACCAGCTTGGCGGTTTCGGGGTACTTGCCGAAGAAATTCTTACGGGTATAGGCCGGGCCATTACTCTTGAAGTTCTGCAGGTCGCCGTCGCAAACCTCGTCCATGACGTGCTGCATCTTTCCTTCCTTGTCCCTCTCGAACAGGGGGTCCCAGTGGCGACCCCAGACAACTTTAAGCACGTTCCAACCGGCACCGCGGAAGACTCCCTCAAGCTCCTGAATAATCTTGCCATTACCACGGACTGGACCATCCAGACGCTGAAGGTTGCAGTTAACCACAAAGATAAGGTTGCTGAGGTTTTCACGGCCGGCCATGGAAATGGAACCCAGGGTTTCCGGCTCGTCGCACTCGCCGTCACCGACAAAACACCACACCTTGCGATCACCCATCTCGATGAGTTCCCGGCTATCCAGGTATTTCATCACGTGGGCCTGATAAATGGCCTGGATCGGGCCCAGGCCCATGGAAACCGTGGGGAACTGCCAGTAATCGGGCATCAGCCATGGGTGCGGATAGGAAGAAAGGCCAGTGCCGTCGACTTCCTCGCGGTACTTGTCGAGATCTTTCTCGTCAAAACGGCCTTCAAGGAAGGAGCGTGCATAGATGCCCGGAGATGAGTGCCCCTGGAAATAAACCAGATCGGATTCGCGCTTTTCGTCGCCGCCGTGGAAGAAGTAGTTGAAGCCAACATCGTAGAGCGTCGCAGCCGACGAGAACGAAGAAACATGGCCACCAAGATCGCCGGGACGCTGGTTGGCACGCATAACCATGGCCATGGCATTCCAGCGGATCAGGGAGCGAATACGGCGCTCCATGAAGAGGTCGCCGGGCATCGGCGCCTGCTGGGACACAGGAATACTGTTCCGGAATGGCGTGGTAATGGAATAAGGCAGCTCGGTTCCATCGCGGCTCGCCCTCTCGGAGAGCCTCTCAAGAATGTATTTGGCCCGGTCTACGCCTTCGTTCTCGATCAGAGATTCCAGCGCGTCCAGCCATTCACTGGTTTCAATGGGATCATCGTCCTGGTACATCAAACCCTCCCCTTGGCATCAAAAAGTGCAGCGCCGCCACGATCAGCAGCCGGGCGCGTTGCGGTGTCGATAAGCTGCGATGGAATGCAGTGTTTTGTTGTGGGTATTTCAGCCTGACAGGTGTACCGGCCACCAGTACACAGAACCTGTACAAAGCATAGAACAGCTTTCACACTTTTCCTGCCTGATCGCCCCGGTTTACGGGCTTTTGGCCCAAAAGATGACCGGCGTGCCGGCGAAGTGCGCGGATCAGCCCACCTGATTGCGTAGTATTTTTACTACATTTTAGTCGTTAAATTCAATCAGAGCCCTACGAACATCCTTTTCAGACGGACTTCTTGCGATTACTTACGGAAGAATGACCGTTTTTGGACCAACAGACAACCAGACTGCGACCAATGTCGTAGCATTCTTATCAACAAAAAAATTGATTACCACGCTAAACAATCTGGTCGCCGCCATTCGCCACTCATTCACAGAATTTAGCGATTTTTATTGAAATTACGGCCCTTAACTCCATTGCGCTCGCCTGATTTTCCGGAACTTTTTAATTAGACCTGAAAATAACATCCGATTTATGTATACTCGCCTGCCTGATTTTTAACCACCGAGAAAGTGGTCGGACCACTTTTTCTGTTATTGGCACCAACAGAGGGCGACCTATGAACTCCATCGTCACCTTTCCGAACCGGATTCCCACTGCGGAGTTCGAGGAACGGCGTTTCAAGGTCTACACGGACCGCCAGCTCGACAAGATTGAAGTCATTCAGAATCTCCCTGAAGAGACCCTGTTTGAAATGAAAGTGGTCGCCAGCGTGCTGCCGTTCCGGGTTAACGAATACGTGATCAATGAACTGATCAATTGGGACAAGGTTCCCAACGACCCGATCTACCAGCTTGTTTTTCCTCAAAAAGGCATGTTGAAAGACGGGCACTACGAGCGCATGGCAAGAATGCACCGGGAAGGTGCCGACAAGAAAGAAATCCAGGCGGTTGCCAAGGAAATCCGGGATGAGCTGAACCCGCACCCGGCCGGCCAGATGGAAATGAATATGCCGGAGCTGGACGGTGAAGTTCTGGATGGCGTTCAGCACAAGTACCGCGAAACCGTGCTGTTTTTCCCGGCTCAGGGTCAGACCTGCCACTCTTACTGCACCTTCTGTTTCCGCTGGGCGCAGTTTGTCGGTGACAAGGACCTGAAAATGGCCAGCACCGAAGCCGAGAAGCTCCATGGCTACCTGCAGGAGCACACCGAGGTGACTGACCTGCTGGTGACCGGTGGTGACCCGATGGTCATGAAAACCAAGAACCTTGTTCAGTACCTCGAGCCGCTCCTTGAGCCCGAGTTCGACCACATCCAGACCATCCGTATCGGCACCAAGGCTCTCACCTTCTGGCCCTACCGGTTCGTGACCGACAAGGATGCCGATGAGTTGATTGACCTGTTCGCCCGTCTCGTGGACGCCGGCAAGCACGTGGCCATCATGGCCCACTACAACCACTGGCAGGAAATCACCACCGAGATTGCCGAAGAGGCTATCCGCCGTATTCGTGCTACAGGTGCCGAGATCCGCGCCCAGGGCCCGCTGATCAAACACGTCAACGACGATGCCGACGCCTGGGCCAAATTGTGGAAGAAGGAAGTGCAGCTGGGCATCATTCCCTACTACATGTTTGTAGAGCGGGACACCGGGGCAAAAAACTACTTTGAAGTGCCTCTCGCCGAGGCCTTCCACATCTATCGGGAAGCCATGAAGAAGGTCAGCGGCCTGGCCCGTACCGCCCGCGGCCCCTCAATGAGCGCCGGCCCCGGCAAGGTGGAGATTCAGGGTATTACCGAAATCCACGGCGAGAAGGTGTTCGTCCTGCGCTTCCTGCAGGGCCGCAACCCGGACTGGGTACAACGCCCGTTCTTTGCCAAGTACAGCGAGACAGCCACCTGGCTGCACGAGCTGGAACCGGCCTTCGGAGAAGAGAAGTTCTTCTTTGAGGATGAGTATGAAGACATGAAGAAGGGTAACGGCTAAACAGGCCTTCTTAGCTGAGCGGCCCCTTTGACGGGGCCGCTTTACGTTTCATCGGTTGGACCGTCGCGCCTTCCAGGTAGGAATCACCCAGAATACCAAAGCTCCGAAAATCAGGCCGATGACGGCAATCAGCCCCACTTGCAGGCTTCCGTTGTCGAGCACACCATCGTTAACCGCTTCCATCGCCTTAAGCACGGCTATCAGAAACCATGGCGTAAGCAGAATGATAGCACTCCATGCCATAAATCGCTGAATTCGACGGTCGTCTTTTCTACTTCGCATAACGCAACCTCAAAAAAGAATGAGGCTGTAACTACTGAACCAACAGGCCATTGGATCAGGTTCGTTATTTCTGCCTGACAAACTTCGGCACAAACCCTTCCGGCTTGTCGCTTAACCACTCAACAAACGTCCGCAACTCCTCCAGCTCCAGCAACTTTTCCCGGGTATTGAAGTACAAACCCAGCTCATATTCCGAGCGAGTTTTATGAATTGCGTTATGACAGGGACGGCACACCCAGAGCGTACGGGTGATCAGGTCCTCTTTAGAGAACAGTTTCTGGAAGCGTTTTTTGCGATGGAGGTGCTTGGGAATCAGGTGGTGACGGGTAAGTCTGGCAACAGGGCGTTCGCAGAGTTCACAATTATCGGGCTGGGGTGGAAGTTTGAGCATTTCAGAGATACCAGTCGGGTTTCGCCTTTGGCTCCACCCGACCTACGATGTATTTGGATAACGCCAAACGATCAGTGCATCAGGGTATAGAGCTTCCGGCGATAGGTCCGAACATCCGGGTTGTTGTTACCCAGCTTGTCGAACAGCTCGATCAGCGTTGTCTTGGCCACTTCGTCCTTGTATTTGCTATCCAACTGCATCAGGCGAATCAGCAGGTCCATGGCCTCGGCGTTGTTTTCCTGTAATACGTGATGAAGTGCCAACTGGTGCAATGCGTTCGGGTCCTTCGGGTCCTGCTCCAGGGCCATTTCCAGATCCTTGATCGGTGGCAGCTCGGCCGACTGCCTGAGAAACTTGATACGGGCCGCCAGCTGCTTGGCCTGGTGCTGCATCTTCTCTTCAGGAGGCAGGCTTTTCAGCACCTGTTCAGCCGTTTCAAGATCGCCCATCTCCGCCTTCAACTGGGCAAGATCGATCAGGACCTTCAGGTTCTCGGGGTCTTCCTGGTTCATCTGCGACAGGATGGCCAGCGCTCCTTCTACATCACCCTCTTCCCAGATCCGGTGAGCCTTTTCGTAGGGGTCTTCCTTGGGCGCTTCCACGTGTTTGTCGAGAACCTTGCGGATCTCGCTCTCCGGCAGAGCGCCGTTGAAGCCATCTACCGCCTGGCCGTTCTTGACCAGGATTACCGTAGGCAGACTGCGCACGCCAAGGCTCGACGTAAGCTGCTCCTGCTCGTCGGCGTTCACCTTGGCCAGCATGAACGCGCCCTGGTAATCCTCGGCCAACTTTTCCAACAAAGGCATCAACTGTTTGCACGGAGCGCACCATTCGGCCCACACATCCACCAGAATGGGTGTGCCGGCAGAGGCTTCCATGACCTTCTGCTGAAAGTTTTCCATGGTGGCATCAAAGATGTACGAAGAGTTGCTCATGCAAGGCACCTGAAAAGTCGAATGAATCGTTACGAGTTGTCAGAGACATGGGGCCAACTCCCGGAAATTCAAGCGCCGACAGCCCAAAGCCAACTCCTTGAAATCACCGTATCTGCCGTCACATAGCCAGTAAACAACACTCCGGGACAATTGCCCAGCAGCCGGTCCCGGACTGATTCACAACCTTTCCGGATGGATACCCGCGGCATGAATAACGATGACACGCATAACGATTCACTTGAGGAATTCGAAGAGGACGTGACCGAATACATCGGCAAGGACGAGCATAGCAAGAGCCTCGCCCTGCCCCAACAGATGATGCCCCGGCGCATGTATGTGCTGCCAGTTTCAAACCGTCCTTTCTTTCCGGCCCAGGTGCAGCCGGTCGTGGTAAACCAGAATCCGTGGCAGGAAACCCTGAAGCGGGTCGGCGAGACCGACCACAAGGTTATGGGTATCTGCTTTGTAGAAGAACAGGAAGCGGAAGACGACACCCCTGCCAGTGAGCAATTGGAGACCGTGGGCTGCGCCGTTCGGGTGCATCACGCCCAGAATGAGAGTGGCAAGGTCCAGTTTATCGCCCAGGGTCTCCAGCGCTTCCGGATTGTCCAGTGGCTGCGCCGCAAGCCGCCCTACCTGGTGGAAGTTGAGTACCCGGCGGAACCGGAAGAAGACGCAGACGAGCTCAAGGCCTACACCCTGGCCATCATCAGCTCGATCAAGGAGCTGCTGCGCACCAACCCGCTCTATGGTGAAGACGTAAAGCAGTACCTTTCCCGGTTCGGCCCGGATGACAGCTCACCGCTGGCCGATTTCGGCGCCTCGATGACCAGCGCCCCGGGCAATGAGCTGCAGGACGTGCTCGACACCGTACCCCTGCTCCGCCGCATGGAGAAAGTCTTGTTGCTGATGCGCAAGGAACAGGAAGTCGCCCGGCTGCAGTCTGAAATCAGCGAAGAAGTTAACGCCAAGGTGCAGAAGCATCAGCGCGAGTTCTTCCTGAAGGAACAGCTCAAGGTCATTCAGCGCGAGCTGGGCATGGCCAAGGACGACAAGACCGCAGATGTGGAGCGGTTCCAGCAGCGCATGGCGGAGCTCAACCCGCCCGAGGCGGTTCAGGAGCGATTCAACGATGAAGTTGAAAAACTGCAGGTGCTGGAGCAGGGCTCGCCGGAATATGGCGTCACCCGTAATTATCTGGACTGGCTGACGCAGGTTCCCTGGGGCGTTCGTTCAGAAGATCACTTCGATCTGGCCGAAGCTCGCCGGATTCTGGACCGGGATCACGACGGCCTGGACGATGTAAAAGACCGCATCATCGAGTTTTTAGCTGAAGGCACTTTCAAGGGAGAGGTCAGCGGGTCGATCCTCTTGCTGGTGGGCCCGCCGGGCGTTGGCAAGACATCCATCGGCCATTCCGTGGCGGATGCACTGGGGCGGAAGTTCTACCGCTTCAGCGTGGGCGGCATGCGGGATGAGGCTGAAATCAAGGGCCACCGTCGCACCTACATCGGCGCCATGCCAGGCAAGTTTGTCCAGGCACTGAAAGATTCAAAGGTAGCGAACCCGGTCATCATGCTGGATGAAATCGACAAGATCGGTGCGTCCTTCCAGGGCGATCCCGCTTCAGCCCTGCTGGAGACTCTTGACCCGGAACAAAACCGAGACTTCCTTGACCACTATCTGGACGTCCGCATGGACCTGTCCAAGGTTCTGTTCATCTGCACCGCCAACCAGCTGGACACGATTCCGCGGCCGCTGCTCGATCGGATGGACGTGATTCGTCTTTCCGGCTACATCGCGGAAGAAAAGCTGGCCATTGCCAAGCACTTCCTGCTGCCCAGATTGCTGAAGCAGGCCGGGCTGCTGAAAAAGCAGTTAAACATCACAGACGCCGCAATCAAGCAGGTTATTGAGGGGTACGCCCGCGAAGCCGGCGTGCGAAGCCTGGAAAAGCTGCTGCACAAGATACTCCGCAAGGGCATCGTGAAGCTGCTGGACAATCCGGACCAGCCGGTGAAGGTGGGCGTTTCCGATCTGCAGAGCTTCCTCGGACAGCCCTCGTTCAAGAAAGAGAAATCGCTCAAGGGAATTGGCGTGGTAACCGGCCTGGCCTGGACCGCCATGGGCGGGGCCACTCTGAGCATCGAGGCATCCAGAATCCACAGCTCCCAGCGCGGCTTCAAACTGACCGGCCAGTTGGGGGATGTGATGAAGGAGTCCGCCGAAATCGCCTACAGCTATGTATCCTCAAATCTGAAGCGCTATAAAGGGGACCCGACTTTCTTCGACAAATCCTTCGTGCACCTGCACGTACCCGAGGGCGCCACGCCCAAGGACGGCCCCAGTGCCGGCGTGACCATGGCTACTGCGTTGCTTTCTATCGCACGCAGAGAGGCACCACAGCAGAACATCGCCATGACCGGTGAGCTCACCCTGACCGGACAGGTGCTGCCGGTGGGCGGTATTCGCGAGAAAGTGATTGCGGCGCGGAGGCAAAAAATCAGCAACCTGATTCTGCCGGAAGCAAACCGGGGTGATTATGAGGAACTGCCGGAGTACCTGAAGGAAGGCCTGGTGGTTAACTTCGCCAAGCACTACAGCGATGTTTTCCAAGTGTGCTTTGGCGATAAGCCCAGGAAAGGATCTTCAGTGCATTAATGGAAGGCGAATTGTCGGATTACGCTTCGCTAATCCGACCTACGATCGAGATAGCTGATTTGTAGGTCGGATTAGACCCGAAGGGTCGTAATCCGACACATTCATTCAGGCTTTCTCTTTCCACCCGTCGTCCTTCAACACCGAACCAACGGTCAGCACAGGCGATGCATCAATATCGTCGGCATCCATCATATTGGCCACCCGCTGAAGCGAGGCCAGAATCATGGTCTGCTCCCACTCTGCCAGGCTCTGGAACTTCTGGATAAAATCCTCCTGAAGCGGATTCGGCGCCCGGGCCAGCAGATCCGCCCCTTCGCCGGTCAGATGGGCATGCACCTTCCGCTTGTCCTGAGTGCTGCGTACCCGGTACACCAGATTACGGTGCTCCAGACGGTCCAGAATGGTCGTCACCGTTGCCTGGCTGAGACTGACCTTTTCGGCAATGGTGCCGATAGTCACTTCGCCAAGATCCCGAATCGTTCTCATAATCAGAAGCTGCGGCCCGGTAAGCCCCGCATGCTTGCTCAGGCGCTTTGAGTGAAGGTCTGTTGCCCGGATTACCCGCCTGAGCGCTACCAGTACATCTTCATAACTGTTCACAGCAATACTCCGATCCGGTATTGGGAATTTATTTATACCCCTAACTATTAGAGGTCTTTGTACTCAGAATTGCAAGTCATAACCATTCCCGGCATTTTTTCAGTCCGCCACTATGCTAAGGTTTCGCACTTGTCCCATTTACGACAGACGGACGGACTGCGCCCGATGACCAAGTTTTTTCTGCCTTTTCTTTTCATGATGACATTCGCCGGTACCCTCTCTGCTCAGGACGAGCTAGGGCCAGAGAAAGAGCTCTCTGCGGAGGATCTGGAAGAGAGCATCAAGACGCTGGAAGAACCCATGTATACGCCCTTCGTGGAACTGTACCTGCTGGAGGAAAGCAAGGCCCTCCGCAAGGAGATGCAGAATACCCGGGCAGAGCTGATCGAAAAGGTGGTGGACAAAGAACTGTCCGTTGCCGACAAGACGATGTCCTACGCCACCGACACGGTTACCTACTTCTTTTACCTGATCGCCGGCGCAACCTCCATTCTCGTGGTTATTGGCTGGAACTCCATCCGGGATATGCGCAATCAACTCACCAGCCTGGCAGAAAAACGGGTCAACGAACTGGTGGTTGAATACGAGAAACGCCTCGAATTCATCGAAGAACAGCTGAAGCAGAAATCCGACATCATTCACCAGAACCAGGCCGAGATTGAGCGCACCAACGAAGTGCATTCGTTGTGGCTTAAAGCCAGCCAGGAAACCTCACAGCAGAACAAGATTTCCGCCTACGATCAGATTCTGGATCTTCGCCCGGATGATGTCGAAGCCCTGAGTTACAAAGCCGACGCCGTTCTGGAAATGCAGGAACCACTCTGGGCCATCAGTCTCTGCCAACGGGCACTGAAACTTGCACCGGATAATGGCCACGCGCACTATCAGCTGGCATGTGCCTATGCGGAAATCGGCCGCTGGGACGACGCCGTCAGCACCTTGAAGAAAGCTATTGAAATTTCGGAGGCATACCGCGACGATGCTTCCGTAGACGTGAGTTTTGACCAGCTCCGTGAACATGAGAGCTTCCGGACGCTGGTCTCACAGGATGAAGAAGACGGCAGGGATGCGTAACACCCCTCAGAGCGGCACGGGTTTTGCGTTTGCAGATAAGCCCGTGTTCCGGAGCAAACTCCAGAGCCATCTGCTTGACAAGCAGTGATGTGTAGTGTTTGTTTAACTCTCTGAGAACACAAGAATAACCCTGAAATAAAACAGGACAGACTCAATGAGAACTTCAGTAAAAAAACTCGTAACCGCTGTTAGTACTTCCGTAGCCCTGATGGGCGCCGGCCACGCCGCTGCAGAAATCCAGATCGGTATTGCCGGCCCAATGACTGGCCCTGTTGCCCAGTATGGTGACATGCAATTCTCCGGTGCCCGCATGGCGATCGAGCAGATCAACGCCAACGGTGGTGTCATGGGTGAAGAGCTTGTTGGCGTGGAATACGACGACGTGTGTGACCCGAAGCAGGCCGTTACCGTTGCCAACAGTCTGGTCAACGATGGCGTGGGCTTTGTGATCGGCCACCTGTGCTCCAGCTCCACCCAGCCTGCGTCTGACATTTACGAGGACGAAGGCATCCTGATGGTGACCCCGGCCTCCACCAGCCCGGAAATCACCGAACGCGGCTATGAACTGGTGTTCCGTACCATCGGTCTCGACAGCATGCAGGGCCCTGTTGCCGCCAACTACATCGCCTCCCAGAATCCTGAGCGCGTGGCCATTGTTCACGACAAGCAGCAGTACGGTGAAGGTATTGCCACCGCCGTTCGTGACACCCTGAAGGACGCAGGCGTTGAAATCGCCATGTTTGAAGGTATCACTGCTGGCGACAAGGATTTCTCCTCGTTGGTGACCAAACTCAAGCAGGCCGATGTGGATTACGTCTACTACGGCGGTTACCACCCGGAACTGGGTCTGATCATGCGCCAGGCGCGCTCCGCTGATCTGGATGCCCGTTTCATGGGCCCCGAAGGTGTGGGTAACAAGGACATCAACTCCATCGCCGGCGAAGCCGCCGAGGGCCTGCTGGTAACCCTGCCACCGGCATTCGACCAGAAAGCCGAGAACCAGGCGCTGGTAACGGCGTTTGAAGACAAAGGCGAGGATCCCTCCGGTCCGTTCGTTCTGACCTCTTACACTGCCGTGCAACTGGTTGCCGAAGGCATCGAAGCGGCTGGCTCCACCGACCCGTTTGATGTTGCTGCCGCCCTGCGCGAAGGCACCTTCCAGACTCCGATCGGCACCGTTGAATACGACAAGGCCGGCGACATGAAGTCATTCGAGTTTGTTGTGTACGAATGGCATTCAGATGGAAGCAAAACTCCGGTAAACTGAGCCAAAATCGTTAACAAACGGTAATCATGAGAGCACCTTCTCACCGCGATCCGGGAGAAGGTGTTTTTCTAGGCTCCTGTTGATCCTCCCCCACTTCCTGCCCGGATATCCCGGGCACGGGGTGAGGTAGCGGAGGGAGCAGGCTTTCGGAGTCCCATAACAATGCAAGACCTCCTGTATTTCTCGCAACAGCTCATCAACGGGCTGACGATCGGGAGCACCTATGCCCTGATCGCCATCGGCTACACGATGGTTTACGGCATCATTGGCATGATCAACTTTGCCCATGGTGAAATCTATATGATCGGTGCCTACACGGCGCTGATTGCCATTACCGGCCTCGCCTCCTTGGGCATTGCTTGGCTACCGCTGATACTGCTCGTCGCCCTGCTCTGCGCCATGATCGTTTCCAGCGCCATGGGCTGGGCGGTGGAACGGGTGGCCTATCGGCCTGTGCGGGGGCGTCACCGCCTGATCCCGCTAATCTCCGCCATCGGCATGTCCATTTTCCTCCAGAACTACGTGCATCTGGCCCAGGGTTCACGGAACATCGGTTTTCCCGAGCTGATAGACGGCGGTTTCAACTTCGGTTCGGGTGACGGCTTCCAGATGTCACTGTCCTATATGCAGATCACCATATTCATCACCACCCTGATCTGTATGACAGCATTGTCGGTGTTCATATCCCGCTCCCGGACCGGTCGGGCCTGTCGGGCGGTGTCACAGGATCTGGGCATGGCCAGCCTGCTGGGCATCGACACCAACCGGATCATCTCAGCAACGTTCGTGATTGGCGCCGCCCTAGCCGCCGTGGCAGGCCTCCTGATCGGCATGTACTACGGCTCGGTCGACCCCCTGTTCGGTTTCATTGCCGGCCTGAAGGCCTTCACCGCAGCCGTCCTCGGCGGTATTGGCAGCATCCCGGGCGCCATGCTCGGCGGACTGATACTGGGCGTGGCAGAGAGTATGACCTCCGGCTACGTCGGAGGTGAGTACAAGGATGTGATCTCGTTCAGCCTGCTGATCCTGATTCTGCTGTTCAAACCCACCGGCCTGCTTGGCAAACCGGAGGTTGAGAAGATCTGATGGCTGCTAACAATTTCAGACACGCGCTCTTCTGCGCGATCATTACACTGATCATTTCCTACCCGATCATCGGCTTCAACCTCGAAGCCCAGGGCATCAGCGTAACCCTGACAGGCGCCGATGCCAGCACCATTGTGATGGTGTTGCTTGCTGCCGTGATCGTATTTCTGTTCCAGCTGTTCCGGGACCAGATCATGGGGGCTCTGAAGAGCATCCCTACACCTGCGTCAGACTCTTCCAAAGAGCCGATGGCGGAGAACAAACGGGCAAAAATTGAATCCTGGGTGCTCACCGGCATCGTGGTTCTTGCCCTGTTCTGGCCTTTCCTTGTATCCCGCGGCTCTGTGGATCTGGCGACACTGGTACTGATTTACATCATGCTGGCCCTCGGCCTGAACGTGGTGGTTGGTCTGGCCGGTCTTCTGGATCTTGGCTACGTGGCCTTCTACGCCGTAGGCGCCTATACCTTTGCGTTGCTTTCCCAGTATCTGGGTATCTCGTTCTGGCTGGCCCTGCCCATCGGCGCCCTGCTTGCCGCCCTGTTCGGCCTGGTGCTCGGATTCCCGGTGCTCCGGCTAAGGGGTGACTATCTGGCGATCGTAACCCTCGGGTTCGGGGAAATCATCCGGATCCTGCTGAATAACTGGACAACACTTACCGGTGGCCCGAACGGCATTGGTGGGATTCCCGATCCGACCCTGTTCGGCATGGAATTCGGTCGTCGGGTGAAGGAAGAGGGAAACACCTCGTTCCACGAAACCTTCGGTATCGCCTACAGCGGTGAGCACAAGGTGATCTTCCTGTACCTGATTGCTCTGGTTCTGGCGGTATTTACCGCCTTGGTTATCCGTCGCTTCATGCGGATGCCGGTGGGCCGTGCCTGGGAAGCACTGCGGGAAGATGAAATCGCTGCCCGCTCTCTGGGCCTGAACCGCACCGCGGTAAAGCTATCCGCATTTACCATCGGCGCATTCTTTGCCGGTTTCGCCGGCACCGTGTTCGCCTCCAAGCAGGGCTTTATCAGCCCCGAGTCGTTTGTCTTCCTTGAATCCGCCATCATCCTGGCCATCGTGGTACTCGGCGGCATGGGCTCCCAGATCGGTGTGGTACTCGCGGCGATTGCCGTGACCATCCTGCCAGAACTGGCCCGTGAGTTTTCCGAGTACCGCATGCTGATCTTCGGTGCCGCCATGGTGCTGTTGATGGTCTGGCGTCCGCAGGGCCTGATGCCCATGCGCCGCATTCACATTGAACTGAAAAGGCAGGAGTGACAGACGATGCTTGAAGTACAGAATCTGTCCATGCGCTTCGGCGGCCTGCTGGCGGTGGACGAAGTGTCTCTGGACGTTCAGGAACACGAGATTGTGTCCATCATCGGCCCCAACGGAGCCGGCAAGACCACCGTATTCAACTGCATGAGTGGTTTTTACAGGCCCACAGGCGGCAAGATCCTGTTCGAGGGGAGAGAGGTACAGGGCAAACCTGACTACAAAATCTCTCGTCTCGGGATGGTGCGTACCTTCCAGCATGTCCGGCTGTTCAGCCAGATGACGGTGGTGGAAAACTTGTTGGTGGCACAGCATCGCCATCTCAACACCAACCTGATCTCTGGCTTAATCAAAACGCCCAGTTATCGGACGAAAGAGCAGAAATCCCTGGATCGTGCCGCCTACTGGCTGGACCGGGTAGGCCTGCTGGACCTCGCCAACCGGGAAGCCGGCAATCTGGCCTATGGCCAGCAACGGCGTCTGGAGATTGCCCGCTGCATGGTGACCGAGCCAAAGCTGTTGATGCTCGACGAGCCAGCAGCCGGCCTCAACCCGGCGGAAACCAAGGAACTCAATCAGCTGATCGTCAGCCTGAAGGAGGACTACAACGTCTCCGTGGTGCTGATTGAGCACGACATGGGCCTGGTAATGGATATTTCCGACCGGATCAACGTCATTAACCAGGGACGCCCCCTGGCCAGTGGCACACCGGAAGAAATCCGCCAGAACGACGACGTGATCAAAGCCTATCTGGGCGAGGCCTGAGGTAAAAACATGCTAGTACTAGAAGATGTCCATACCCATTACGGCAAGATCGAGGCTTTGCACGGGGTATCTGTCGAGGTCAACAAGGGCGAGATTGTCTCGCTGATCGGCGCCAATGGCGCGGGCAAGACCACCCTGCTGATGACCGTCTGTGGTCATCCCCAGGCTAGTTCAGGGCGAATTTTCCTGGAAGGTCGTGAGATCACCCGCGAACCAACCGCACAGATCATGCGTTCCGGCATAGCCATCGTTCCCGAGGGACGACGGATTTTCTCGGGTCTGACCGTCGGAGAAAACCTTCACATGGGGGGGTTCTTCAACACCAAATCAGAAATCCGCAAGAGCCAGGACCATGTCTACGAGCTCTTCCCCCGGCTCAAGGAACGCGAGCACCAGCGTGCCGGCACCATGTCTGGCGGCGAGCAGCAAATGCTGGCAATCGGGCGGGCACTGATGAGCAGGCCTAACATGATCATCCTCGATGAACCATCGTTAGGCCTGGCGCCGTTGATCATCAAGCAGATCTTCGAGATCATCGGTCAGCTGCGCGAAGAAGGCATCACGGTATTCCTGGTTGAGCAGAACGCCCACCAGGCGTTGAACCTGGCCGACCGTGGTTACGTTCTGGAAACCGGCAAGATTCGACTGCATGATACTGGCAAGAATCTGCTGGAAAACCCGGACGTTCAGAACGCCTACCTGGGCGGCTGATCTTCGATCATTGCCTGGAAACGAGAAAGCCGGAGCATGGCAACGTGCCCCGGCTTTTTTGGGTCCAAATCAAATACTCACCAATCTTTAAACTTGCGTTAGCGGGATATCAACTATACTCAAAACAACGGTCAACCTGTCTCCACAAGACCAGTCAGGGCCGTTTTCGCAATGCTGCTCCACGTCAGGGGCAGCATTGTGTATTGCGACGACAGCTTTAAACCACAGGAAGGAGTGGATAATGAAAAAACTGATCGCAGGTGCAATTCTTCTTGGCGCCTCTTCTATGGCCTTTGCCCAACCAGGCTGTGGCGTCGGTGCCATGATCTGGAAAGGACAATCCGGCATTGCCCCCCACGTATTGGCCGCAACCACTAACGGAACCTTTGGTAACCAGACCTTTGGTATGACCACGGGCACCCTTGGCTGCCAGACCAACCAGTCTGTTCAGTCCATGGCCATGTACATGGACAGCAACATCGACAAGGTCGCCCGGGACATGTCCCGCGGTTCCGGCGAGAACCTGGATACCCTGGCAGTACTTCTGGGCGTCGACGAAACTGACCGCGACACCTTCCGCAAGGTGCTGCAGGACAACTTTGCCACCATTTTCCCGAGCTCTGACACCACCTCCGGCGAAGCCGTGGACGCCATCGTCGCGCTGCTGGAACAAAACGAGTCACTCAGCAAGTACGTAGCAGCCTGATACTGACCCATTGAACGGACTCGCATGCGCCAGGGACGGCGCATCGTTTCAATCTCCACCCAGTTCAACCCCGGATGCAGCACCAACCCATGGGCAACATGCTTCGCATTGGGCCAGCCCTGATCTGGCTTGCAGTCAGCCTGCCGACCCAGGCCAATACGCCTGAAAACGCAACCGAGCTCCATCTCGATCCTGCCTGGCTCACACTCATTCATTATCAGCCCGACAGGTTTGGCGACGGATATACCAGCCAGGCCGACGATCCGGCCTTTTTTCTCAGTGAAACCGGAAAGCACTCGCCAAAGGCAGAGCTTAAGGCAACCCTCGAAGCTATCCAGAAGCCCGGAGAAGGCGATGATCACGCCCGCTGCCGCTTCCCAGCCCGGGAAACCTGGCTAAGCCAGCAACTCGATCTTTCGTTACCGGAAATCGAGTGCCCCGGTTTCCAGGAATGGTCGGAAACATTGAACACCGAAACGGTGACCCTGGTGTTTGCCGCCTCTTACCTGAACAGTCCTTCGTCCATGTTCGGCCACACGTTTCTACGCCTGGACCCACCCCAGGATGACGACGAAACCAACCTGCTACTGGCTAACACGATTTCCTATGCAGCCGATGCCGCTGCCCACGACAGCGAACTGCTGTTTGCCTACAAGGGCATTTTCGGCGGCTACCCCGGAATCACCTCGGTTCAGCCCTACTATGAAAAAATCCGGTTGTATTCGGACATCGAGCATCGCGACCTGTGGGAGTACAAACTGAACCTCACACAGGATGAAGTAGATCTGATGATTGCCCACGCCTGGGAAATACGGGACCGCAATTTCGATTACTACTTCTTCGATGAAAACTGCGCCTACCGCCTGTTGGCACTGATAGACATCGCCCGCCCCGGCACCGACCTCCTGGGAGAAGTAAGCACTCACGCTATCCCCTCGGACACGGTACGCTGGGTGGTGGACAAGGATCTGGTCAGCGACGTGTATTACCGGCCTTCGGCCGCCACCTCCGTGGCCTACAGTCTCTCGACCCTGCCCGACGATCACCAGACTCTCGCAGCAGCGATCGCCAACGGTTATGTCGACGCCGATGGCGGTGAAATAACCTCGCTGCCACCCGAGCAGAGGGCCCATGTTCTGGACGCCACCTACGATTATGTTCGCTACAAAAGCGAAGCTGACGGCTGGCCCCGGGAAATCGCCGCGCCTCTCTCCCATGACCTGTTGAGAGAACGCAGCCAGATCAATAACGTCGCTCCACCGGAGGATCCGCCTGAACCGGTTGTCAGAGACGACCAGGGCCACGACACCTTCCGCCTGAGTCTCGGGGCAGGCCAGCAGGCGCACAGGGAATTCACCCAGTTGACCCTCCGCCCGGCCTACCATGACGTCCTGGACCCGCCGGCCGGTTACCGCAGGGGTGCCCAGCTTCAGTTCCTCCGACT